>NZ_BNCL01000007.1 GCF_014656455.1 Paracoccus aerius | reverse complement strand
CGAGGTCTTCGGTATCATCATGCGCCGACAGCAGGACATCAACCGCACTCGCATTGCCGCTTGACAAACAGAAGGGCGTCCGCCGTTAAACGATCGCAGCCAGAACGCCCGATCGGCCGCAGCGCCCTTGCCGCCGCTGTATTTATCCATTGCGCCGAAGAAGCCGGACAACTCGTCCTGCAGCATCAGCGCGCCGTCGGGCGAATTCTCAAGCGCGGCCTGCGTGGCCTCGACCGTGGCGTCTTCGATCCGCAGCCGCACCGGGCGGGGCTTTGGCGTCTTGCGCTGTTCTTCCTTGGACAGAGCGTCCCAGAGTTTCATGGCGTTGCGCCATTCCCCAAACTGCCGCGTGTCTATCTGGCGCAGGGGCTCCACCGCGGCGTTCAGGATCGGAGACTTCTTGGCCGAAGGACTGCCGACAAGCGCGGCCCATAGGCGCGGCGCCTCGAACCATCCGTCATCATGCTGCTTCACCTTTGCCTTGATCCGGTCGGGAATAGCGGCTGCGCATGTCACCAGCGCGGCCACGGCAAGCCCCGCCGGGTCGGCCCCCATCTGTTCGCCCTGGATCAGCGCGAAGTCTTCGATCAAGCCTGGCAGCTGGCCCTTGGGCAGTGCCGGCGGGTCGAAGCGGCCCCATAGGTCGACAGGATCGCCCGCGAAGTGCTGTTCCGCCTGTTCCTGGGCGAACTTTTCGAAGGCGCTCTGGATGCTCTTCTCGACGTTCTCGTCCCAGACCGGACAATGGGCGCGGATAAAGCCTTCCACAAACTGCGGCGTGCATCCTTGTGCGGCCATGGTAGCCGCGACGTCTCGTACGTTGCCATGCTTCAAGCCGTCTTCAGCCATTCCTCTAATCTGGACCTCATAGTCTAGGCCTGTCTTCCCTGACGCGCCGGGCTGCGAGCCAAAGGCAGGCGCGGCCGTAACGGTGCTTGTCGGGCGCAATGCCTTTGCTGACGCCTGGCGGCACGCCTGCAGCAGCCAGTCGGGGCAATCGGCGATCGGAAAGTCAGACGGCGAGTTGATCCAGCGGTATGGCCGCAGGGCGCCCGGCTTGATGCTGGGCGGGGCAACAACGAAGCCACCATCGCCGCGCACGTCCACGCCTGGCAGCACAGCGCCTTGGCTGTTGAATATCCGTTCGTCCCTAGGGCATCTGAAATAAAGATGCCGGCCACCTGACGGAGTTTCCGCCGTCACGGTCTCCGGTAGTCCGAACGCATCGGCCATCATGGCGAAGCTGCCCATGCCATCTACGCCATGCCCGTCTGCCGTATCGAGATCGACGACGAAGAACCCGTTGATTGTCCCGGTTGGCAGCCCGATATTGGCGTCCGGCCACCGCGCCCAATCGGCAACGACCTCTTCGGGGTCTTTGGTCGCACCCCAAAGCCGCCCGCCGCTATATTCTGCCTTCTTGTGGCTCTTTTTCTGACCGACCAGCGCCGGAAAGACGTGCCATCCTTTCTGAACCGCCTCCAGAGCGGCAGGCAAGCGCCCCTGTTGTTCCGCGCCTTTCATGGGCGCCGCCTGTCAGCATCGGCATCAGCCACATGCCGCGGGACGTGGGGATGCAGCCCAAGCTGCTCATCGAACAGTTTTAGATAGGCAGCCCGTTCAGCTTCTGCCGCGAGTTCACCTGCCGTAGGCGATGGTCCAATGTAATCCGCGCGAGGGAGACAGCAGACAGGAAATGTGTTGTAGGGGTGCCCATTGCTGTCGACGGCGAAGGCCATTGCATATTGGCCCGTAAGGTCCACTTCGCCCCCAAAGAATGCCGCCGCTTCACCGTGCGATATCTGCATGGCAAAAGGTCGGCCACTATTGAGGATCAGCTTTATCATGCCCCGCTCGACAATCTTAATCGCTTTGGGCGAATTTATGTTCGACCATTCGCCATCATTTTGGCGTGCTTTCATATTGGCGATGAAGCCTTTCGCTAGGTGGCGGGCTTGCGCCTTCCGCGCCTGCCGGCTTGGCTTTGCGTTTTCGTAAGTCATCCTTGCCTCAAGACTTGCAGGCAAGAGCGAGTAGCGCCATATTATCAGCAGACCCGCCGAACGAATGCGCCGCCGCTCCTGGCCCGGAGTGGCGGTTTTCGTTAGGCGGCGCCTTGGATGTTCGCATTGATATAGGCGGCAATATCGCTTGCGCGATAACGCACCATCCGCCCTACTTTGACGAATGGAATACGGCGCTCAACCCATCGGTCGCGTTCCAGCCATTTAGGCGACACGCCAAGAATTGTCGCTGCTGCGTCCGTCGCAAGCAATCGCGGAACGGCAATGCTCTCTTCGATCAGAGATACTGGATTGGTCGCAACAGCATCCAGCTTTGGTGAACAGGCTTTGGGCATTTTCTTTCTCCATCTTGGATGGCGCAGGGCGCCGTAACGTTTCCTTTTGATGGGGTATTTCGGCCCATGCCGCTCTTTCGAGCAGTTAAATCCTGTTCATCCTGTAAGCCTGTTCATCATTCAGGGCGAAAGACAATTTCTTGTCCCCCACTGCGTCATATATACCCGTTGTAAGCTGTCTTGTCTATAGTATTTAACCATAAGTCATTGAATGTGCTGTTGTATGTCATTCTATTAGGCCATAAAGCAGTGCTAAGACATGCAGAAGATTGGATATATCCGAGTTTTTGTATGTCAGTTTAGCGCCGCCCTATCAGGTGCTTTCGGATAGGGCTCCGGCATTCTGCGCTGCGGCTCGCAGCATATGGTTCTCGATCTTTTGCATCGCGTCGCGCAGATCGTCGAACTCTACTTCGACATAATCGGCCGTTACGTCATTGCCGCTGATGTGGTTCGTCAGGCGTTTGACCTTGTAGGTCGAAATATCCAGCTTGCTGGCCACGCTGGCAAAGGTCCGGCGTAGGTCGTGGGCGGTAATGCTGATGCCCGTACGCGCCTCCAGGCGCCGGAACGCGGGCCGTAGATCGGCTGGCATCCGGCCTTTGGCATCACTGAAGACGAACTCGGGACCGGCGCGCTTCTTGCGATCCTGCAGCAGGGCCTTCAGCTGCGCCGGCAAGGGCAGTTCATGGTCCAGCCGGTTCTTTGTGTCGGGAAACGTCACCTTGTCGTGCCGCAGGTCGACAGACGCCCAGCGCAGGGCCGGATAGCCGTCCTTGGCCGATCCGAACAGTTCGCCTGCGCGGGCCCCTGTCAGCAGCAGGAACAGCAGCGCGTCGCGCATCTCCGACCCGAGCGCCAGATCGTCCAGCCCGGTCTTTACTGCCTCCACCCAATCGGGAATGGACCGATCAGGAATGCGGCCCTTGGCCGGCCGCACGTCCGCCCATTGGTTCGTCCGGTTCAGGCGGGTGACTGGGTTCGTCTTGATGATCGGCGCTTCGCCTTCGTCGGCATCGGCGATCAGGTGATTGATGGCCGCTCGGAAATACCGGAACGCCAGATTGGCTTGGGCGGGGCTTTCCTTGGCTAGCGCGGCGTGCCGCTCCTTCACCATGCTTTCGGTGAAGTCGGTGACGGGCCGGTCCAGCCAATCCCCGAACTTACGCTCGATGACGACGCGGATATCGCGCTGGGTGCGTGCCTTCTTCTCTGCGCCCTTGCCCACACCCTTCTTCTTCGGTGCGGCGATATAGGCTTCCATCGCCTGGCGCAGGGTCGTGGCGCGTCTGGCGCGTTCCTTTTTGGCTGCCACCGGGTCAACGCCTTCGGCAAACTCTGCCGCCAGCACTGTGGCCTTCTTGCGCGCAGCTTCTGCGCTCATGTCGTCCGCCCGGCCGATCGTCACGCGCCGGGACGTGGCCCCTACCCTGCGCTGCATCACATAGGCCTTGGCGCCCCCAGGTGAGACACGCAGGCCAAAGCCCCGGATTTCCGTATCCCAGACCAGAACCTGTCTGGCGGCATCCGCCTCGATCGCAGCCACGCTGGCCCTCGTCAGCTTCGTTCTGTTCTCTGCCATCGCGCCCGCCATGTAAGCAATTAGTAAGCACGGTGCGGAGAAATCGCGCGTGCTGGTGGCGGATACTTAGAAGCAAGAACGCTTTATTTACAAGCGCCTTAGTGCTTACTGGCGCTCATGGGGCGACATTAGAAACGTGCTGAAACGGATTCAAAATCCGCCGCCGCAAGGCATGTCGGTTCGAGTCCGACCTCGGGTACCAGCCTTTCCTGACATGATCCCCAAGGACGATGGCCAGCCCCTAGCGGGGACTGGCCTTTTCGCGGACGCGGGCGTTGCGGGCCCACATGTTCAGCCCCTCGACAATGGCCGAGAAGGCCATGGCGGCATAGATATAGCCCTTCGGGACATGGACGCCAAAGCCTTCCGCGATCAGCGTGGTGCCGATCAGCAGCAGGAAGGACAGCGCAAGCATCACGATCGTGGGGTTCTTGCCGATGAACTCGGCCAGCGGGTTGGCGGCAAGAAGCATCACGGTGACGGCCGTCACCACGGCGACCACCATGATCTCGACATGGGGGGTCATGCCGACCGCCGTGATGATGCTGTCGATCGAGAAGACCAGGTCCAGCATCAGGATCTGCGCGATCGCGCTGCCGAAGGTGATGCCGGCCTTGCCGATCATCGTGTCCTCGTGATCGACGGGATCGACGTGGTGGTGAATTTCCTTCGTGGCCTTCCAGACCAGGAACAGGCCGCCGACGATCAGGATGATGTCCTTCCAGGAAAACTCGTTGCCCCAGACGGCGAATACGGGCTGGGTCAACTGCACGATCCAGGCAATCGTCGCCAGAAGGCCAAGCCGCATGATCAGCGCCAGGCCGATGCCGATCTTGCGGGCGCGTTCGCGCTGATCCTCGGGCAGCTTGTTCGACAGGATCGAGATGAACAGAAGGTTGTCGATGCCAAGCACGACCTCCATCACGACAAGGGTGCCAAGCGCGACCCAGGCCTCGGGTTGCTGCATAAGGGCCAGAATGTCCTGCATGAAGTTTTCTTCCTGATGTGATGGCGTTGCCTAGCAAGGCGGCTGCGGCACCTTGGGTTCCGCGCCGTCCCCCTTTGTCGCCGCACCTGCCGCAATGCCGCGACACCTGTCAAGCCGCGGGAGGATGGGGAAAAGCCGGCGAGGCGGGCATGAGGGCGCGCCCCGCCGTCCGCATCGATTCGGCCAGTTCGTCGAACCAGCCGCCGGCCGGGGTCGTGGCGCGCCGCAACAGCAGGATGTCGCGGCACGGCTGCGGGTCGGGAAACTCGACCACGGACAAGCCGGGCGCTGCCGCGCATTCCTGCCTTGCGGCAAGCTGCGGCAGGAAGGTCAGCCCCATGCCCTGCGCGGCCAGCCTGCACAGCGTCGACAACGAGGCCGCGCCCAGGTCAAGCCGGGCGGTGCGGCGGCCCAGGCCGCAGACCTCGAGCGCCTGGTCCCCCAGGCAATGACCCTCATCCAGCAAAAGCAGGTGGCCGGGATCGAGGTCGCGCGGTTCGGGCCGGGCCGTGCCAAGGCCCGCGATGCGGTCCCTGCTTCCGGCCAGCAGGAAATGATCCCTGAACAGCAGCTCTGCTACCAGCCCGTCGGTATCCGGCGGGGTGGCGACGACTGCCGCGTCCAGCCGCCCCTGGGACAGTTCGTCGATCAGCCGGTCGGTCTGCGCCTCTCGCAGGTGCAGGTCGCGGCTGAGATCGCGTGCCCGCAGGATCGGCAAGGCCTCGGGCAGCAGATAAGGCGCGACTGTGGGAATCATCCCCAGCATCAGCCGCCCCCCCTGCCCCGGCTGCCGCATCGCCTGCTCCAGCCCCGCCATCGAGGTCATGACCTGCCGGGCATGGGCTTCCATGGCGCGGCCTTGCGGGGTCAGGACAACGCCTTGGGGCGTCCGTTCCACAAGGGGGCTGCCCACCTCGATCTCGAGCGCGCGGATCTGCATCGACAAGGCAGGCTGGGTGACATGCGCGGCCTCGGCGGCGCGGGTGAAATGGCCTTCCCGCGCCAAGGCCAGGAAATAGCGCAACTGGCGAAGGGTTATGTTCATCAGGAATCCTTATCGCCGCGATCTGAATATCCAATTTCCGTTTATCCAGTTCCGGTGTCAGATACAACAAAAGCTAAGTGAAGGACTGCCAGATGACTCAGGATCCCACCCGCCCGCGCATGACCACGACGGCAGGCGCGCCCATCGCCTCGAACCAGCATACCGAGACTGCGGGCGATCGCGGTCCGGTGCTGATGCAGGACTATCAGCTTCTGGAAAAGCTGGCCCATCAGAACCGCGAGCGAATCCCGGAACGCGTGGTCCACGCCAAGGGCTGGGGCGCCTTCGGCAGCTTCACCGTGACCCATGACATCACGCAATACAGCTGCGCCTCGATCTTCGGACAGGTGGGCAAGACCACGCCGATGCTGGCGCGATTCTCGACCGTTGCGGGTGAGATGGGCGCGGCCGACCACGAACGCGACGTGCGGGGCTTCGCGCTGAAGTTCTATACCGACGAGGGCAACTGGGATCTGGTGGGCAACAACACCCCCGTCTTCTTCGTCCGCGATCCACTGAAGTTCCCTGACTTCATCCATACGCAGAAGCGCCATCCGCGCACCAACCTGCGCAGCCCGACCGCGATGTGGGATTTCTGGGGCCAGGTTCCTGAAGCGCTGCACCAGGTGACGATCCTGATGTCGGATCGCGGCCTGCCGCAGGACCCGACCTTCATGGACGGTTTCGGCAGCCACACCTATTCCTTCTGGAACAAGTACGGCGAGCGTTTCTGGGTCAAGTTCCACTTCAAGACCCAGCAGGGCCACCGCTTCTACACCAACGGCGAGGCCGCCGAGATCATCGGCCACACCCGTGAGGGCTATCAAGAGGCGCTGTTCGGCAAGATCGAGCGGGGCGAGTTCCCCCGCTGGACGATGTATGTCCAGATCATGCCGGAACTGGATGCGGAAAAGACCCCTTACGATCCTTTCGACCTGACCAAGGTCTGGCCGCATGGGGATTATCCGCTGATCGAGGTCGGCCAGTTCGAGCTGAACCGCAATGCCGACAACTATTTCGCGCAGATCGAACAGGCGGCCTTCAGCCCGTCGAACAAGGTGCGCGGCATCGGCTACAGCCCCGACAAGATGCTGCAGGCCCGGGTCTTCAGCTATGCCGACGCGCATCGCTATCGCCTTGGCACACATTACGAACATCTGCCGGTAAACGCACCGAAATGCCCCGTCCATCATTATCACAAGGACGGGCAGATGAACTTCTTCGGTCAGGTGACCGGCAGCACGGATGCCTATTACGAACCCAACAGCCGCGGCGGCGCGACCGAGGATCCGTCCTTTGCCGAACCCCCGCTGCGCCTGCAGGGCGTGGCCGCGCGCCAGCCGCATCGCCAGCTGATCGACGATTACGAACAGCCCCGCGCGCTGCATGACCGCGTCCTGAACGACGAGGAACGGGCGCGGCTTTACAAGAACATCGCCGCGGCGATGGAAGGCGCGGACGAGGATGTGCTGGACCGCGTGCTGGTTCATTTCGACCGGATCAGCCCGGCCTATGGCGCAGGCATCCGGGCGGCTCGGGCAGAAAAGGCCGATCAGTCGATCGCGGCCGAATAGCAGGGTTCTGCCAAGGGATCCACGACTTTGCTTGTGACCCTTTTAACGAGTCCCCCTGTTATCCGGGTAACCAGTGATTTGTTAACCGTATTAACCAGTTGGTTGTTGCGGACAGGGGCGCCCAGGCGGCGCCCCTTCTTGCATTCTGCCCCTCAGCCGATCAGCCGCGACCCGCTGCCATAGGTTTCCTGATAATGCCGTTCCAGCCGCATCAGGGCCAGGCGCAGCACGATCTTGCCCGACCGGGCCGACCAGCCCAGGCGACGCTCGGTCAATTCGATCCCTTCCAGGAAGCAGCAGACGCGCAGGACGATGTCGCCCATTCCCGGCCCCAGGTCGCGCAGCGCCATCGCCACCCGATCACGCGCGGATTCGGACCCTCCACGATATCCGCCGCCGCTGCGGCTGACATCGATTCCCGACGTCATGAAGCCTGTCCAGTTCTGCGTCACGCGCGGTCCCATCTGCGCCAGTTCGAAATCCTCGCGCAGGCGTTCGCCCGCGGCCACCATGCCGGAGGAAAGAAAGGGCTTGCCCGCGCCGTCCCGCCTGCGCGCCAGCAGCAGCAGGGGGCTTTCCGCAATGTTCACCCTGGTCCGGCGGCGGCGGCCGTCCTCGGGGTCCTGAATCACGCGCTTTTCCCAGACGCGGTGGCGGTCGGCGTGATCGAAACCGGCGGCTGCCTCGGCCATGCCGGGCGCAGTGTCGGGGGCTGTGTCGGGGGCAACGGGACTGGCTTCGGTGAAGTCGGCCGGTCCCGGCACGGCCTTGCGCTGGCGGGGCGATTGCAGCATCGCCCGCAGCGCGTCGCGGCCCGCAGGCGCAATGGCATAACGCTGCATCCGCCCCGGCGCGGCAGAGGGCACGACCCAGCCCTTCAGCGCCATCACCTCGGCTGTCCATCGGTCCAGGACGGCGGTCCTGATGTCGTCGCGGCTGACGATGGCCTTGTCCATCCCGTCGGCAGTGACCAGCACCGCCCCCGGTTCGGCAAGCCGCCGCAGGATCCGCAGGACCTGGCGGTCGTCCAACTGGCGCGGCCGTTCCGCAGCCTCGGTCAGGGCGCCATCGACAAGGGGGTCGTCGCGCCGCGCCTCGAACCGGCGGATGCGGCGCAGGATGGTCGAGGCGTGACATCCCTCGGACCGCGCAAGGGCGCGGATCGACTGGCCTTCCTCGACATGGCGAAGGTAAAGGCGGGCGTCATCGGGAAGCTCGCTGGCGGGCAGGCTGGCGGTCCCGGTCGGCGAACGGTGCTCCGCAGCAAGAGGATCGATGGCGAAATCACCGGTCAAAAGCGTCATGTCTTGTCCCTTGTCATCCTAGGCAGCAGGGGGGCGGAACTGAACTACCTTGGGTTGCGTTAAACGTGGTTAATGAGCGGCTGACACCAGCAGCTAGCCGCAACATTCCCTAACAAATCCTAAAGATACGTTGCCTCAGCGAACGCTGCGATAAACGCAACGGCAACACCCGTTAAGGTTGTGTGAAGCTGGTCTCACCAACTTGAATGGGACAGTTCAAAATGAGCTACATGCCGAATGTGATCGCCTTCCGCCCCCGGTCCGCCACGGAATCGCTGCGCCGTCCCCGCATCCTGATCCGCGCCGCGCGCGAAGGTCAGTCGGGCTGGCGCCGGGACCGCGACCTCAGGCGCCTGTTGCGGCTTGACCATACGCCCGCGCCGGGCGCCGCCCTGCCCCGCCTGCGCGCCGAGGAAGCCTTGCAGAATGATGCTCGGCTGCAACGGGCTGCCGATTACGACATGCACCGCCATGTCCTGCTGATGATCGCCATCCTGGCCGAGATGCGGGCGGCGGTCGCGAACGCCCCCGTTCCCGTGCGGGCGGGGGCGCGCATCGGCGCCGCGATGCTGGCGCAGGTGGGACTGGCGATCAGCGCCCCCGGAACAGCGAGCCCAGCACACCCCTGACGATCGCCTGGCCGGATTTCGTGCCAAGCTGCCGGGCGAGGCTTTTGCCGAAAGCCTCGACCATCGTGTCGCTGCGGGATGACCGGCCGCGCTCGGGCCGCGCCTCGTCCCGCGGCTGGTATCGGCGGGCGTTGCGGTATTCGTCGCGCGTCATGTCGAACAGGTCGTCGGTGTCCTTGGCCCTGGCCGTCGCCTTCGCCTTCGCCGCCTCTTCTGCACGGCGGGACAGCAGTTCATGGGCCGACTCGCGGTCCATGCTGCGGCCATATTTCAGCGCCATGGGTGACGCGTTCATCACCTGCGCGCGCTCGGCATCGCTTGCGGGTCCGATGAGGCTGAAGGGCGGGCGGATCAGCGTGCGCTGCACCATGCCCGGCACGCCCTTGGCTTCCAGAAGCGAGGTCACGGCCTCGCCCGTGCCGACATGCTGGATCGCCTCGGCAGTGTCGAAATCGGGATTGGCGCGATAGTTGTCGGCCGCCATCCGCAGCGCCTTCTGGTCCTTGGCAGTGAAGGCGCGCAGCGCGTGCTGGATGCGGTTGCCAAGCTGGCCCAGGACGCCTTCGGGAATGTCGGCCGGGTTCTGGCTGATGAACCAGAGGCTGACCCCCTTGGACCGGATCAGCCGCGCGACCTGTTCCACCTTCTCGACCAATGCCTTTGGCGCGCCGTCGAACAGCAGATGCGCCTCGTCGAAGAAGAAGGCGACGCGCGGGCGGTCGGGGTCGCCCACCTCGGGCAGTTGCTCGAACAGTTCGGACAGCAGCCACAGAAGAAAGGTCGCGTAGAGCCGGGGCGATTGCATCAGCTTGTCGGCCGCCAGGATGTTGATCATCCCCCTGCCCGAAGCGTCTTGCCGGATGATGTCCGACAGTTCCAACGCCGGTTCGCCGAACAGGCTGTCGCCGCCCTGGTTTTCCAGCACCAGCAGCGCCCGCTGGATCGCGCCCACGCTGGCCGCGCTGACATTTCCGTAGCGCAGCGACAGATCGGCCGCATTCTGGCCCACCCAGACCAGCATCGCCTGCAGATCCTTCAGATCCAGCAGGGCAAGGCCTTCTTCGTCCGCGACCCGGAAGGCGATGTTCATCACCCCTTCCTGCGCATCTGTCAGGTCCAGCAGCCGCGACAGCAACAGCGGCCCCATCTCGGCCGGGGTCGTGCGGACCGGATGGCCCTTCTGGCCCCAGACGTCCCAGAAGGTGACCGGGAAGGCCTGGTAGTCCAGCGAAAGGCCGATCTGCCCTGCCCGCTCGGAGAACGGCTTGTGCAGCGGCCCCTCGGCCCCGCCCGGCTGCGACAGGCCCGCAAGATCGCCCTTCACATCGGCCAGGAAGACCGGCACCCCGGCCAGCGACAGGCTTTCCGCCAGGGTCTGCAAGGTGACCGTCTTGCCGGTTCCGGTGGCACCGGCGATCAGGCCGTGCCGGTTGGCGTATTTCAGAAGCAGCGATTGCGGGCTGCCATAGGCGGGACCGCCGCCGCCCAGGAAGATCGTGTTCGCCCCGTTGTCCACAACGCCCGCCATGCCGCCCCCTGCCCCTGTTGCGCGCCGACCCGTTGCGGCGTCCGCACCAACAATACAATGTTAAGTCCTTCATGCCAGTATGGGATTTGTTCGGCATCATGGTCGTCGATGCGCGAACCTTCCTCCCTGTTGAAACTGCCGCGCCTTCGGGCGCGGTTCTTTTTTGTGACAAGCCTATCCCTCTGGACAGTTGACGGATCACGGGGCCGCAACTAGCGTGCGGATCAATGATGACCGGCCAGTCCGGCAGGGAGAGGTTCGCCGTTCGGCGTCGGGGTCGTGGTTCGTTCCACGACCCTTTGAAATTCCCGCCCCCCGTGTGACACAGGCGTTTCAACCCTGCGACAGGCAGAAGCCCGCCTGTCGCATCCGGGGTCAAGCCATGGTGAACGCAGCCTTTCCGATGCGGCCTGACAAACGAAATCGGACATGCTACGCCCGCTCAACGCATTGAGCAAAGGGACGAAACAACCATGCCAATCAAACCCTCGCAGGCCCTTCTGGCGGCGCTTGCCCTTATCGCGGTCCCGGCCTTCGCGCAGGACAGCACGCCCCCCGCGACCGAAGCACCGGCTGAGGCACCGGCAGCAGCACCGGCAGCGGAAGCACCCGCCGCCGAAACTCCGGCGGCCCCGGCAGCGGATGGGGCGCCCGCCGGCGCGCCTGCCGCCCCCGCCGAGGGTGCAGCCGCTGGCGCTGCGCCTGCCGCTGGCGCAGCCCCTGCCGCTGGCGCAGCCCCTGCCGCCAATGGCGAACCGCAGGTCGGGCAGTATTACGTCAAGGAAACCCATCAGGACTGGACCACCCGCTGCCTCAGGGCCGACCAGGGCAAGGATCCGTGCGAGCTGTACCAGCTGCTCGAGGACAGCGAAGGCAATTCGGTGGCCGAGATGACGCTGATCCCGCTGCGCAACAGCGAGGAGATCGCCGCGGGGGCGACGCTGGTGGCGCCGCTGGAAACCGACCTGGTGCAGGGCCTGGGTTTCGCCGTGGGAACCGCCGAGCCGCGCGGCTATCCCTTCAACTTCTGCGCGCCGGTGGGCTGCGTATCCCGCATGGGCTTCACTCAGGCGGAACTGGACGGGCTGAAGCGCGGCGCAAACGCGACCGTGACGCTGCTGCCCTTTGGCGGCGACCGCGAAAACCCCGTGCGCCTGACGCTGTCGCTGGCGGGCTTCACCGCCGCCTTTGACGCCCTGACCGCCTATGCCGCGGAACCCGCGCCAGCAGCGGAGGCGCCCGCCGATGCACCGGCTGCAGAGGCCCCTGCCGAGGCGCCGGCGAACTGATCCTTCGACCACGATCATGAACCGCGCCCCCTTCGGGCGCGGTTTTTCCATGCGTCACACGCGCCGCAGCGCGATCACGGCGTTCAGCCCGCCAAAGGCGAAGGCATTGGACAGCACTGCATCGACCCGCGCATCGCGTGCCTCGTTCGGCACCACGTCCAGGGCGCATTCCGGATCCGCTTCCTGATAGCCGATCGTCGGCGCGATCACCCCGTCGCGCAGCGCCATGATGCAGGCAAGCAGTTCCACCGCGCCGGTGCCGCCGATGATGTGGCCGTGCATCGCCTTGGTCGACGACATCATCAGCCGGTCGGCGTGGTGCCCGAAGGCATGGGCAACGGCGGCGCATTCGGTCTTGTCGTTGGCCGCCGTGCCGGTGCCGTGGGCGTTGATATAGCCCACGTCCTCGGGGTTCAGGCCGGCATCCTGCAAGGTCGCGGTGATCGCGCGTTCGGCCCCCTGGGCCGAGGGCATGACGATGTCCTGCGCGTCCGAGGACATGGCAAAGCCCACCACCTCGGCCAGGATGTCGGCACCGCGGGCATGGGCGTGTTCGTAATCCTCGAAGACGAAGACGCCCGCGCCCTCGCCCTGGACCATGCCGTTGCGGTTGGCCGAGAACGGGCGGCAGGCGTCCTTGGACATGACGCGCAAGCCTTCCCAGGCCTTGACGCCGCCAAAGCACAGCATCGCCTCGGACCCGCCGGTCAGCATGACCTGCGCGCCGCCCGACCGGATCATCTGGAAGGCCAGGCCCATCGCGTGGTTGGAACTGGCGCAGGCGGTGGCAACCGTGAAGGCAGGGCCGCGCAGCCCAAACTCCATGCTGACATGGCTGGCGGCGGCATTGTTCATCAGCTTCGGCACGACGAAGGGATGAACGCGGTTCTTCCCTTCCTCGTAGACGGTGCGGTAATTCTCGTCCCAGGTGTTCAGCCCGCCACCCGCCGTGCCCAGCACGACCCCCGACCGCAGGCCAAGCGCGCCCTGGAAATCCAGCCCCGCCTGCGCGACGGCCTGCTTGGCGGCCAGCAGCGCGAACTGGGTGAACTTGTCGTAAAGCAGGATTTGCTGGCGGTTGAAGTAATCTTCGGCCTGCCATGGATGGACCTGCGCGCCGATCTGGATCGACAGCCGCTCGACATCGCGGAACTCCAGCGGGCCGATCCCGCAGCGGCCCTCGCGAAAGGCGGCAAGGGTCGTGGGCACGTCATGGCCCAGGGCGTTGATGGTGCCTGCCCCGGTGATGACGACCCGCCGCAGCCCGTCCGGTCGGGTGGGACTGGGGCGCGACACTGCGGCGGGGACGTCCGCCTTCTTTCCCGTCTTCTTCGGACTCATGCGGCCTTCTGCGCCACCAGCCGTTCGACCGCGGCCATGATCGTGCCCATGTTCGAGATGTCGAAGTCGGACTTGTCCGGTTCATTGGCGTTGAACGGGATCGAGATGTCGAATTCCTCCTCGATGGCGAAGATCGATTCGACCAGGCCAAGGCTGTCGATGCCCAGGTCCTGCGGGGTGGAATGGTCGGTGATCTGGTCGGGTTCCAGCATGGCCTGTTCGGCGATGATGGCCCGGATGCGGTTCCTGATCTGGTCGGTCATGAAGCCTCCTGCCTTAGCCCTTGTCCAACAATCGTGTAACGGTTTCCTGAAGCCGCGCCAGTTGCTCGGCATGGCGCGGCAGGCGGCGGACGGCCTTCTGGATTTCCATCTGGGTTTCCATCTTGACCGCCGGGTTGCCCAGGACCACGCGGCCCGCCGGAACGCGGGTGAAGATCTTGCTTGCCCCGCCCGCGATCACGTCGTCGCCCACGTCGATATTGTCGTTCACGCCGACCTTGCCGGCCAGAACGACGCGGTTGCCGATCCGCGCCGACCCCGCGACGCCCACCTGCGAACACAGCAGGCAATCGTCGCCCACGGTGACGTTGTGGCCCAGCATCACAAGGTTGTCGATCTTGGTGCCGTTGCCGACGCGGGTTGCGCGGATCGTGCCGCGGTCGATGGTGGCATTGGCGCCGATTTCCACGTCATCGCCGATCTCGACCCCGCCCAGGGAATGAATGCGGGTCCAGTGCTGCTGCTTGATCCCCGCGCGCGTGCCCAGGGTGCGGCGGATCTCCTCGATCCCCGATTCCTCGGGAGTAACGAAGGAAAAGCCGTCGCCGCCGATGACCGCGTTCGACTGCACGACCAGCCGGTCGCCCGCGGTCACGCCATGCGCGATCCGCACGCCCGCGTTCAACAGCACGTCGTTCCCCAAGCGCGATCCGCGACCGATCGAAACATGTGGGCCGATCCGGGCGCCGCGGCCGATCCGCACATCCGCGCCGATCACCACGAAAGGCCCGATCGCGGCACCCTCCCCGATCTGCGCCGAGAGATCGATGACCGCTGTCGGATGGATGCCGGGGGCGATGTCGGGACCCGGATCGAAGGCGCGCGTCAGGCCCGCCATCAGCAGGCGCGGGCGCGGCGCGAAGATCGCGGCCTTCAAGCCATAGGCCTCGGGGTCCATGCCCTCGGCCAGGATCGCGATGCTGCCGGGCTTCAGCGCATCCGCATATTTCGGCGCCATGGCCATGGCGATGACCCCGCCCTCGGGACCGACCGGGCCGGTGGCCTGGGGTTCGGACGCGCCCGTGACGGGCAGGTCCAGATCCCCCCAGGCCTTCGCCTCGAGCGCCTGCGCCAATTGTCCGATGGTGATAGCCATGATCGCCCCCTTGTCGGAGAGGGGCTTAGACTTTTCGAGCCTATGAATCCAGCCCGGCCTTCTGGATCGCGTCATACAAGGGCGCGTCGCGGCCATAGACATCCTCGAACCGGCGGATGGTGCCATCGGCATCGGGAAAGGCCGTGAAATAGACCAGGTGAACCGGAACCGCCGGCGTCAGCTTCAGCCAGACCTCGTCCTCGCGGGACAGGGCGCGCTGGAACATGGCCTGCGGATCAGGGGTCTGCCGGGACAGCAGCGCATGGGCCAGATCGAACGGATCGCCGATGCGGATGCAGCCGTGGGAATAGGCGCGCGACGCCCGCTGGAACAGGTGCTTCGTCGGCGTGTCGTGCAGATAGATGTTCCAGGGGTTCGGGAAGATGAACTTCACCAGCCCCAAGGCATTGTCGTCACTGGGTTTCTGCCGCATCCGATAGGGGAAGTTCGCTGCCGTGTAGCGCCCGAAGTCGATCCGGTCGCGGGCGACCACCCGGCCGTTGCCGTCCACCACGTCCAGGTGGGACACGGCGTTGCGGTTGGCCTGCAGCTTGGGCAGGTATTCCTTGACCGTGATCGACCGGGGCACGTTCCACCGCGGGTTCACCACCACATGTTCCATCTGGTCCGAGAATTCGGGCGTCTGGCGATCGTGGTCGGTGCTGCCGACAACGGTGCGGGTGCGGAAGGTCTCGGCCCCGTTCTCCATGATGCGGGCGGTGTACTCGGGGATGTTCACCCAGACGTGACGGCTGTCCAGATCCTCGGACCCCATCCACCGCATCCGTTCAAGCGCCACGACGATCGCGCGATTGCGCCCGTCCTGCGGCACATCGCCGTTCAGATGCGCGATTGTCTTGGGCCCCGCCACCCCGTCCGAGGGAAGGCCCACCGCCGCCTGGTAGCGCGCCACCGCATCGGCCAAGGCGGCGTCGTAGACCTGCGGATCGCCGGCCGGCGCGGCAAAGCCCGCAGCCTCCAGCCGCGCGCGGATGGGGACAACGCCCGCACCGCGGGCGCCCGGCCGCCACAGCGCCTCGGGGGCGCGGGGCAGATCGGCGGGGATGGCCAGGGCCTGGCCGCCGGTCAGGGCCCGTTGCAAGGCAAGATAGGCCGGATGGCGCGGTTGCAGGTCCAGCAGGAACTGGCGCGGGTCGGGGGATTGAACAAAGTCCCGGATCAGCCGGTCGATGGGCGGGCGCTTCACCTCTCGCTTGATCAGGGGGTCGACGGAACCGGGACGAATCATCCCGCCCGTCATGTCGCGCATGTACCGGACAAGGACACGCGCCTGCGCGACCTCGGACCTCGCATCCGCGGCATCGGCGGGTCGCGTATCCAGGGCATAGCGGCTTGCGGGAATGCCGTGCTGGGGCGCGGTGGCCGTGGCGTCGACCAAGGCGCTGCGCAATTTCACGGCATTCTCGCCGGTGAAGATCGGCCGCAAGCCGTTCGCCCCGTAATAGGCTGCAAGCTCGGGCAGGCCGGCTGCGGCTTCTGCCAGGGCCAACTCCTCGGGGCTGAAATCCAGCCGTGGTGCCACGGCAACACCCAAGGCCGGGGCCAGTCCAAGCCGAGGCTGCGCAACCGCCGATTGTCCGCCCAAGATCAACGTAATAGCCGCGATGACTGTCCAGCCGCGCATTCCAGTTCCTTCCAACGTCTGCGCCGGATTCTGCCAGTTTGCCGGGTCCGGCACCAGCAATTGCAGGCAGGGAAACGGGCACCTGGGCCGGATGGTTGCAGCCGCGCCACAGCCACGAGACCGATCGGCCACAGCGACTAAGTATCGGCAGAATTTCGCCTAATTTCCGCCGATACTGGGCTGGGCGGCAGGAATCTCTTTCCCGACCGCACGGCCTTTTGACATATTGTTAGGCAACCGGGGATAACCTCGGTGGCGTCGCACGGGATGCGGCGGAAAAAAGACGAAGCGGGACAGGCGATCTGACATGACATTCGACCTTCTTTCACGTCGCGGCATCCTGGGTGTGTTCGCGGCTACAACCGTGGCGGCAGCACCCGTAATGGGCAACGCCTTCGGACTGTTGCGCGGCGCGGGCGACATGCGCCGCATCCGCATGTATTCGGGCCGCACCGGCGAAAGCCTGGACACGGTCTATTGGGTGGATGGCAAGTACATCCGCGAAGCCCTGAACGAGATCAACATCTTCATGCGCGACTGGCGCTCGGGCGAGGCGATCGGGATCGACCCGCGCACGGTTGACGTGGCCGCTGCCTCGCACCGGCTGCTGCAGACCAATGAACCCTACATGATGCTGTCGGGCTATCGCTCGCCGCGCACAAACGCGATGCTGCGCCGCAGTTCCGGCGGGGTAGCGCGCAACTCGCTGCACATGGTGGGCAAGGCGGCAGACCTGCGGCTGAAGTCGCGCTCGGTGGGCCAGATGTACAATGCCGCGATGTCCTGCCGTGCAGGCGGCGTCGGCAAGTATTCCCGGTCGAACTTCGTCCACATGGATTGCGGGCCGATCCGCACCTGGGGCGCCTGACGCGCCCTGCGCCGCTTTCAGACCGCTTGCCTGCAACGTCGCTCGCCCTGGCGCGCGGCGTTTTTTCATGGGCCACTGTTTCGAATCAGGCGGATGGGCAATGCGCCTTGACGGCGACGCATGATTGCTGACACCCTTTCGTGACAATAAACGACAATCAGAAAGCGCAAGATGCCGCAGATGACGCGCCGTTACCGGACCGCGAAGAAGATCCAGGCGACGGCAATCCAGCTGGCGGTCCGCGATGGCCTGCCCAATGTCACGACCGAGGCGATCGCCAAGGAAGCGGGGATCAGCACGCGCACCTTCTTCAACTATTACCCCTACAAGGAAGCCGCGATGATGGGGCCCGCCCCCGATTATCCGGCCGACGCGGCCGAGGAATTCGTGACCGGCCGCGGCACTCTGATCGAGGATCTGGACCGTCTGATCACCGCCCATCTGGCCCGGTTCCTGGACGAACGCGAGCTGTTGGGGCACATCCTGCACCTGTCCACGCAGGACCCCAAGCTGGGCGCGTTGCGCAACTCGACCATCCTGTCGCGGCGGGCGCAGATGCGCGAATTGCTGCGCCGCCGCTGTCCCGACACGAAGCCCGCGCAGATCGAGATCCTGGCCGCCGCCATCGTCGCCGCGACGAATGCCGCAACCAAGGACTGGGCCAGCGGCGAGGTCGAGGATTTCATCGCCGCCGCACGCGAGAACCTTGCCCTGATCCAGTCGGCGGCGGGGATGCTGACCGAACCCTGCTAGACGCTCAGCATCTTGCGGTAAAGGTTGTCCAGGAAAGGCCCCGCCTCGGCAAGGGGGTCATGGCTTGGCCCAAGGACAGCCCGAACCTGTACGTCGAAATCGGCATAATGCTGGGTCAGCGCCCAGATGGAAAAGATCAGGTGGCGCGGCTCGACCGGGGCCAGGCGGCCTTCGTCCATCCAGCCCTGCAGGATGGCCGCCGCCCCGTCCACCACCTCGCGCAAGCCGCCGCCCAGGATCTCGGTCAGGTGGGGCGCGCCTTGCAGGATCTCGTGGGCGAAAAGCCTGCTTTCGCGCGGAAAGCGGCGCGACATCTCCAGCTTGGCCTGGACATAGGCCAGCACCTCGGCCAGGGGCTCGCCCCGCGGGTTGATGCGCAACATCGGCGCAAGCCACATGTCCAGAAGGGTCGTCAGCAGCGTCCGGTGGATCTCGTCCTTGGAGGCGAAGTAGTAAAGGACGTTGGGCTTCGACAGTCCAGCTGCCTCGGCGATCTGGTCGATGGTGGCGCCCCGGAAGCCATTGGCCGAAAAGACCGTCAGCGCGCCCTTCAGGATCAGCTCGCGGTTCTTCTGCTGGATGCGGGACAAGGGCGGTTCGGTGTGATCTGCCATTCCAGCCTCGGTCCGATGGTGCAATTTCGGGCAGCGCCCCGGCGGTTCCGCGAACAGGCGTCTGAACGCTTGACTGAACCATGCCCCGTGGTAGCGTGATCCTGACCATTTGGTCAATAATGGAAGGGTTTTAGGCCTTTTCCCACAGGGCCAGACCCATCAAGCCGACCTCGCGCCAGAACGGGGCGGCCCGACAGGAAGGACGACAGATGACCGACGCCAGCGGGCTGGTTCCGGCTGCCAACATGAAGATCGACGGCGAAAGGCTGTGGGACAGCCTGATGCAAATGGCCCTTGTCGGGCCGGGCATCGCCGGCGGCAACAACCGCCAGACCCTGACGGATGCCGACGCCGAGGGCCGCGCCCTGTTCCGCCGGTGGTGCGAGGATGCGGGCATGACCATGGGCCTCGACCGCATGGGCAACATGTTCATGCGCCACGAAGGGGCCGAGCCGGAGCTTGATCCGGTCTATATCGGCAGCCATCTGGACACCCAGCCGACGGGCGGCAGGTTCGACGGCGTGCTGGGCGTGCTGGCGGGGCTGGAGGTGATCCGGTCCATCCGCGACATGGGCATCATGACGCGCCGCCCCATCGTGGTGACCAACTGGACGAACGAGGAAGGTGCCCGCTTTGCCCCCGCCATGCTGGCGTCCGGCGTCTTTGCGGGCGTGTTGACCGAGGATTACGCCAACAGCCGCACCGACGCCGAGGGCAAGCTGTTCGGCGACGAACTGGACCGCATCGGCTGGCGGGGGGACGAGGTTCCGGGGGAACGCCGCATCCATGCGATGTTCGAATACCATATCGAACAGGGCCCGATCCTGGAGGCTGAGGGCAAGCAGATCGGCGTGGTGACGCATGGCCAGGGCCTGTGGTGGCTGCAAGTCACGTTGACCGGCAAGGATGCCCATACCGGATCGACGCCGATGTCAATGCGAGTGAACGCGGGCCTTGGCATGGCGCGCATCATCGAGGCCGTGCATCGCATCGCGATGGACCACCAGCCCGATGCCGTGGGCGCCGTGGGACAGGCCAATGTCTGGCCCAACAGCCGCAACGTGATTCCCGGCCGCGCGGTCTTCACCGTCGATTTCCGCTCGCCCGACCTCGACAAGCTGAACGCGATGCGCGCCCGGCTGGAAGAGGAGGCACCGCAGATCGCCGCCCAACTGGGCCTGGGGATCGAGATCGAGCCGGTCGGTCACTTCGACCCGGTGACCTTCGATCCGGCCCTTGTCGGCAAGGTCCGCGATGCCGCCGAACGGCTGGGCTACAGCCACATGAACATCGTCTCGGGCGCGGGCCACGACGCGTGCTGGATCGCGAAGGTGGCGCCCACGGTGATGATCATGTGCCCCTGCGTGGACGGGCTGTCCCATAACGAGGCCGAGGAGATCACGCCGGAATGGGCAAGCGCCGGGGCGGATGTGCTGCTGCACGCGGTGCTGGATGCGGCAGAGGTTGTCCGCTGACGCAGACGAAGCCAGGGGCTTTGCGCCCCCGGACCCCCGCAGGATATTTTCGTGAAGAAGAAGGAGCCAGTCGATGAGCACGGTTATTCGCGGGGGAACGGTCGTCACGGCTGATCTCAGCTACAAGGCCGATGTGCTGGTCGAGGGGGGCCGGATCGCGGCCATCGGCCAAGGGCTGACGGGTGACAAGGTGTTGGATGCCACCGGTTGCTATGTCATGCCCGGCGGGATCGACCCGCATACGCATCTCGAGATGCCCTTCATGGGCACCTATTCCGCCGATGACTTCGACAGCGGCACGCGGGCGGCGCTGGCGGGCGGAACGACGATGGTGGTGGATTTCGCCCTGCCCTCGCCCGGCCAGGGGCTGCTGGACGCGCTGCAGATGTGGGACAACAAGTCGGGCCGCGCGCATTGCGATTACAGCTTCCACATGGCGGTGACCTGGTGGGACCAGCAGGTGTTTGACGAGATGCAGGCGGTGGTGGATCGCGGCATCACCAGCTTCAAGCATTTCATGGCCTACAAGGGCGCGCTGATGGTGAACGACGACGAGTTGTTCGCCAGTTTCCGCCGGGTCGGCGATCTGGGCGGCATCGCGATGGTTCATGCCGAGAACGGCGACGTGGTGGCCGAGCTTTCGGCCAGGCTGCTTGCCGAGGGCAATACCGGCCCCGAGGCCCACGCCTATTCCCGCCCCCCGCAGGTCGAAGGCGAGGCCACCAACCGCGCCATCATGGTGGCCGACATGGCGGGCGTGCCGCTGTATGTGGTCCACGTGTCCTGCGAGGACAGCCATGAGGCAATCCGCCGCGCCCGCGCCCAGGGCAAGCGCGTCTGGGGCGAGCCGCTGATCCAGCACCTGACGCTGGACGAAGGCGAATATTTCAACGCGGACTGGGATCATGCGGCGCGTCGCGTCATGTCGCCGCCCTTCCGCAACAAGCTGCACCAGGACAGCCTGTGGGCGGGGCTGCAATCGGGGTCTCTGTCGGTCGTGGCGACGGATCATTGCGCCTTCACCACGGCGCAGAAGCGGACCGGCATCGGCGACTTCACCAAGATACCGAACGGCACAGGGGGGCTTGAGGATCGGATGCCGATGCTGTGGACCCATGGGGTCGGCACGGGCCGCCTGACGCCGAACGAGTTCGTGGCCGTCACCTCGACTAACATCGCCAAGATCCTGGGGATGTATCCCCGCAAGGGCGCGGTCCTGGTCGGCAGCGACGCCGACCTGGTAGTCTGGGACCCCGAGGCCGAGAAGACCATCGCGGCGGACAGCCAGCAGTCGGCCATCGACTATAACGTCTTCGAGGGGCAGCGCGTGAAGGGCCTGCCGCGTTATGTCCTGACGCGCGGGCATGTGGCGGTGGACAGCGGCACGCTGACCAGCCGCGAAGGCCATGGCGAGTTCGTGCCCCGAGAGCCGCGCGGCACCGTGAACCGCGCGCTGTCGGCCTGGAAGGAACTGACCGCCCCGCGCCCGGTGGAACGGTCGGGCATCCCGGCAAGCGGGGTGTGACTTGACCGTCATCCAGGCCCGCGACGTTTCCCTGACCTTCCAGACCGCCGACGGGCCGGTCCATGCGCTGAAGGACGTCAGCCTGACCATTGAGCGGGGCGATTTCGTCAGCTTCATCGGCCCGTCGGGCTGCGGCAAGACGACCTTCCTGCGCGCCATCGCCGCGCTTGAGACGCCGACCGCAGGCAAGCTGGAGGTGGCGGACATGACGCCGGATCAGGCGCGGCGGCAGCGGGCCTATGGCTATGTCTTCCAGGCGCCGGGGCTCTATCCCTGGCGGACCATCGCCGGAAACATCAGCCTGCCGCTGGAGATCATGGGCTTTGCAAGGGCGGACCGACTACAACGGATCGCCCGCGTGCTGGACCTGGTGGACCTGGCGGGCTTCGGCGGCAAGTATCCCTGGCAGCTGTCGGGCGGGATGCAGCAGCGCGCCTCGATCGCCCGCGCCCTGGCCTTCGACGCCGACATCCTGCTGATGGACGAGCCTTTCGGCGCCCTGGACGAGATCGTGCGCGACCGCCTGAACGAGGCGCTGCTGGACCTGTGGAAGAAGACCGGCAAGACCATCGGCTTCGTCACCCATTCCATCCCCGAGGCGGTGTATCTCTCCACAAAAATCGTGGTCATGTCGCCGCGTCCGGGGCGGATCACGCGGGTGATCGACAGCCCCCTGCCCCGCGACCGCCCGCTGGAGATCCGCGACACGCCCGAGTTCATCGCCTTGGCGCAACAGGTCCGCGATGGCCTGCGCGAGGGGCACAGCTATGACTGAGGCCACAGCCTCGCCGGGGTCCACTGTCCTGGGCCGCGGGCTTGGGCGCGCCTTGCCCATCCTGACGGTGCTGCTGGCGATCATCGCGATTTGGTATCTGGCCGCCATCTGGATGAACGCCACATGGGTCCGGGACCAGGCGGTGCGGGCCGACACGGTGCTGACCACAGGCGACCTGATCCGCCAGACGCTGACCCTGGAACGTCCGGTCCTGCCTGCGCCACATCAGGTAGCGGCAGGCTTGTGGGAAGGCATTGCAGGCCAGAAGATCACCTCGAAGCGCAGCCTGGTCTGGCATGGCTGGGTCACGCTGTCGGCGACGCTGGCGGGCTTTGCCATCGGCACGGCGGCGGGGGTCCTGCTGGCGGTAGGCATCGTCCACAACCGCGCGATGGACCAGTCGGTGATGCCCTGGGCCGTCGCCAGCCAGACGGTGCCGATCCTGGCCATCGCACCAATGGTGATCGTGGTCTTTGCCAGCATGGGCGTGACCGGGCTTCTGCCCAAGGCAATGATCGCAGCCTGGCTGTCCTTCTTTCCGGTGCTAGTCGGCATGGTCAAGGGTTTGCGCACGCCCGACGCGATGCAGCTTGACCTGATGCATAGTTGGAACGCATCGCGCGTCCAGCAGTTCTGGCGCCTGCGGCTGCCCAGCTCGCTGCCCTACCTGTTCGCCAGCCTCAAGGTCGCCATTGCCGCAGCCCTCGTCGGCACGATCGTCGGAGAGCTTCCTGCCGGCGCGACCTCGGGTCTGGGGGCGCGGCTGCTCTCGGGCAGCTATTACGGGCAGACGGTGCAGATCTGGGCTGCGCTGTTCGCCGCGGCGATCCTGGCCGCCGTGCTGGTCATGCTGATCGGCGCGCTGGAACGGCTGACCCTGCGGCGCATGGGGCTTGCACGATGAGCGCGCTGCCCGTCATCGCGGTCTGGATTGGGGCAATCGGCCTCAACACCTGGCTGTCGCGCTTCGACAGCCGCGCGACCCGGCTGGCGGTGGCGCTGATCTTCGGCGCCACGATCCTGATCCTGTGGGAAATGGCGGTCCGCATCTATGCCGTCCCGCCCGTGATCCTGCCCGCGCCCAGCCAGATCGGCGCCAGCTTCGCCGCGAACACCGCGATCCTCTGGAGCGATTTCGTGCAGACCATCGTGAAAGGGGCGCTGACCGGCTGGCTAATCGGCGCAGGTGCCGCCATCGCGACCGCCATCGCCATCGACCGCAGCCCCTTCCTGCAACGCGGGCTGCTGCCCATCGGCAATTTCGTCGCCGCCCTGCCCATCGTCGGCATCGCGCCGATCCTGGTGATGTGGTTCGGCTTCGACTGGCAGTCGAAGGCCGCCGTGGTCGTGGTGATGGTGTTCTTCCCGATCCTGGTGAACATGGTGGCGGGCCTTGCGGCGACCGAACCGATGCAGCGTGACCTGATGGCGACTTGGGCCGCGCCCTACGGGGCCAGCCTGTGGAAGCTGCGCCTGCCCGCCGCCATGCCCTTCCTGTTCAACGGGCTGAAGATTACCACCACCCTGGCCTTGATCGGCGCCATCGTGGCCGAGTTCTTCGGCAGTCCGACCAAGGGCATGGGCTTTCGCATCTCGACCGCAGTGGGGCGGCTGGATCTGCCGCTGGTCTGGGCGGAAATCCTTGTGGCGGCCATCGCGGGATCGCTGTTCTATGGCATCGTGGCGCTGATCGAAAAGAAGGTGACGTTCTGGCACCCGTCGCAGCGTCCTCAACGGGGTTGAAGACCCCAACACAGGAGAGGGAAGATGAAGACATTGATGCTGGGCGCCGGACTTGCCCTGGCGGCGGGCGGCGCGGGCGCGCAGGAACTGACCCTGCAATTGAAATGGGTCACGCAGGCGCAGTTCGCGGGCTACTACGTCGCCAAGGACAAGGGCTTCTATGAAGAGGAGGGCCTGGACGTCACCATCCTGCCCGGCGGTCCGGATATCGCGCCGACCCAGGTGCTTGCAGGGGGCGGCGCGGATGTGATCGTCGAATGGATGCCTGCCGCCCTTGCCGCCCGCGAAAAGGGCCTGCCGCTGGTCAATATCGCCCAGCCCTTCAAGGCGTCCGGGATGATGCTGACCTGCCTCAAGGAAAGCGGCATCACCGATCCCAAGACCGACTTCAAGGGCAAGACCCTGGGCGTCTGGTTTTCTGGCAACGAATATCCCTTCCTGTCCTGGATGAGCCAGCTTGGCCTGTCGACCGAAGGCGGCCCGGATGGCGTGACGGTCCTGAAGCAGGGCTTCAACGTCGATCCGCTGCTGCAAAAGCAGGCCGCCTGCATCAGCACCATGACCTATAACGAATACGGCCAGGTCCTGGACGCCGGCATCGCGCCCGAGGATCTGGTGACCTTCAAATACGAGGACCAGGGCGTCGCCACGCTGGAGGATGGCCTCTATGTCCTGGAAAGCACGTTGGAAGACGACGCCAAGGTCACCGACCTGGTGAAATTCGTTCGCGCCAGCATGAAGGGCTGGAAATACGCCGAGGAAAATCCCGAGGAAGCTGCCCAGATCGTTCTGGACAACGACGAGACCGGCGCCCAGACCCTGGACCATCAGGTCCGCATGGTCACCGAGATCGGCAAGCTGACCGCAGGCAGCGACGGCACCCTGGACGAGGCTGATTATCAGCGCACCGTGGACACGCTGATGGCCGGGGGTTCCGATCCGGTGATCTCGAAGGCGCCGGAAGGTGCGTTCAACCACATCATCACAGACCGCGCCTTCGACTGATCAATCTTCTGTGCCGAAATATCCTTCGGGGGAATCCCGGAACGGGATGGGGGGCAGACTGCCCCCCTTCTTCGTCACCCCTTGCGGCACAGCGTCCCGCAGGCGATAGCACCACGGATGAGCACGCCGACCGCCAGACACAGCACCCTCGACGACACGCAAGGCATCGCCTTCGGCAGCTTCATGGCGGCCGTCAGCGTGGTGCTGCTGACGCATCTGGGCTTTGTCACGGGGCAGACGGCGGGGCTGGCGATCCTTATATCCTATGCCACCGGCTGGTCCTTCGGACCGGTGTTCTTTGCCGTGAACCTGCCCTTCTACTGGCTGGGATGGAAGCGCTTCGGCCCGACCTTTGTCGCCAAAAGCTTCATGGCCGTGGCCCTCGTCTCGGCGCTGGCGGTGGTCCTGCCGGCCCATCTGCATTTCGGCCAGATCCATCCCGCCGTGGGTGCAGTCCTCGCCGGCTGCCTGACGGGGGCCGGGATGATCGCGCTGTTCCGTCACGGCGCATCGCTGGGCGGCATCGGGATCGTCGGCCTTTATGTCCAGGACGCAACCGGTTTCCGTGCGGGCTGGGTGCAACTGGCCTTTGACGCGGTGCTGTTCGCGGTCGCCCTGGCCCTGCGCGATCCCGCAACCGTGGGGTGGAGCTTCCTCGGCGCGTTGATCCTGAACCTGACCATCGCGCTCAACCACCGCAGGGACCGCTATATCGCCTGAGGGAAAAGGGGCGGTCGCCCGCCCCTTCCCGGCCCGTTGCCATGCAGTTACCGGGCGGTCTCGCGAACCACCTCTCCCTGGGGGTCGAACTCAAGCGTCACCGCCTCGCCCTGGGGATTGGTGGCTTCCAGCATCAGGCGGGGTCCGTCGGCGCGCAGGAAGCCGAAATTGCCGTAGCCGGCCTGCGTCAGGCGCTGATTAAGCGCGACTGCGTCGAAATCGGCCGGGACGGGCGCCGGCCCGCGCGCGTCGCCCGCTGGGCCCTGGGCCCGCGGGCCACCCATCGGTCGCTCGACCGGACCGTCGGCGCGTCCGGCATGGTCCCTGTGACCGTGGTCGCGATGAGGCGGGCCACGGCGGTCGCCACGCGGGCCGTCCTCGCTGCCGAAGCGCAGAACGCGTCCATCGGCGTCGAACTCGGCGCGCATGTCACGGCCATTGGCATCCTCGCCCTCGACCTTGACGCGGCCATTGCGGTTCTCGATCTCGTCGATGCGGTCGAACTGGCCGATCACCTCGTTGTTACGCACGGCCTGGGGCAGCAGCGCGTTGACAAGGTCGGCGGGCACGGCGGCGTCATCGACCTCGACGCCGATCAGGGCGTTCTGGCGGTCGAACTTGACCTCGATCTCGGCGCCGGTGGGCTGGCGGCCCTTGACCTCCAGATGCTCGGGGCGCTGCTTGACCTCGGTGATCGATCCGAACAGCGACATGACCTGGTTTCCTTTCACGGCCGCGGGCACCAGGGCGTCGATCAGGCCTTGCGGCAGGACGCCGTCATCGGCCTCGACCTCGACCAGATTGCCGGCCATGTCCACCTTCGCCTCGATGTCGACGCCATCTGCGGTGCGGCCCTCGATCTCGCGCATTCCGTCGCGCTTGGTCTC
The DNA here is from genome assembly GCF_014656455.1 of Paracoccus aerius. GTDB lineage: Bacteria > Pseudomonadota > Alphaproteobacteria > Rhodobacterales > Rhodobacteraceae > Paracoccus > Paracoccus aerius. The sequence goes on along the minus strand of NZ_BNCL01000007.1, from coordinate 175,107 downwards.
GATCTCGAGGTTGTTCAGGTTCAGCCCCGCGATCGGCGCGGGCAGTTCGGCCGGCGCGGCGGTCTGGGCCAGCGCGCCTGTGCCGATGCCCGCAACAAGCGCCAGCACGGCGGCCGAAGTTGAAAATCTGCAAATGGCCATAATCGTTCCTTTCTATTTCCCGGGCGGCAACCCGCCCCGACGAATCACGTTCTATCGAAACCACACCGAACGAATGGCCAATGGTCCGTTTGGTTTCCATTTGGCTTTCGCCCGCTATGCTGCTGCCATGATCCTGCTTCGCGCCCTTGCCCTTGCCTGCCTGACCTGCGCCCCCGCGCAGGCCCAGGATGTCGCGCCCGAGATGATCGAGCAATTCCGCCCCCTGCCCCTGCACGAGGTCGCGGCGGCCGTGTCGGACCGCTATGCCGGGCGGCTGCTGGCGGCCGACACCCGCGCGCCCCATCCGCATGAACGGGATCTGGGGGCCGAACTGGTTTATCAGTTCCGGCTGATGACCCCGCAGCAGAACCTTCTGGACATCCGCATAGACGCGCGCACGGGACGGTTCCTGTCGGTGTCCGGCCGGGGCCAGCTTGCCGCCCGCCAGGCGGCGCAGCAGTAGGAAGGACACCATGCGCGCCCTGATTGTCGAGGATGATCCCGTCCTGTCCGCTCAACTGGCCGCCGCCATGCAGGATGCAGGCTTTGTCAGCGACTGCGCGGCGGATGGCAGGCAGGGCGAGTTCCTGGGTTCGACGGAATCCTATGACGTGGTGATCCTGGACCTGGGCCTGCCGGGCATGGCGGGGATCGAGGTTCTGACCCGCTGGCGCGATACGGGGGTGACGACGCCCGTCCTGATCCTGACCGCGCGCGGCGACTGGACCGACAAGGTGGCGGGCTTCCGCGCGGGTGCCGACGACTATGCCGTCAAGCCTTTCCGCCTGGACGAGGTGGTGTTGCGCTGCCAGACCCTCATCCGCCGCGCCGCCGGCCATGCGCGCCCCGTGATCCGCGCAGGCGTCCTGTCCCTGGACAGCCAGCTTGGCGTCATCACCCGCGACGGCCTGGCGCTGAAGCTGACCGCGTTCGAGCAGCGCATTCTGGCATATCTGATCCATCACCAGAACCGGATCGTCAGCCGCACGGAACTGTCGGACCACCTCTATGACACCGACACCGACCGCGACTTCAAGTCAATCGAGGTGGTGATCGGCCGGCTGCGCCGGAAGGTTGGAGAGGGCGTGATCGAGACCCGCCGGGGCGAGGGTTACCTGCTGCGGGCAGCGGGATGACCGGCTCGATTCGCGGGCGGCTGCTGCTGCTGGCGGCAGTCTGGCTGGGCGCTGCCCTGCTGGCGGCCTTTCTGTTCATCTCGTCTCTGCTGGAAGATTTCGTAACGGACCGCTTCGATGCCGAGGCGGCGGCGATCGCGGACGGGCTGATCGCCTCGGTCGAGACCGATGATGGCGGCCGGATCGAACTGGACGACGCCCCGACGGATCCTCGTTTCGGCCTGCCCTTCAGCGGATGGTATTGGCAGGTCGAGGCGGGTGACAGCGTGATTGCCCGGTCGGCATCGCTGCTGGACGGGTCGCTGCAGGGGCCGGTCGGCAATATCACGGGCGGGCGCGGGGTGGGCGCGGACGGTGCGGCCCTGCGCGTGTTGCGCCGTCAGGCCACCCTGCCCGACAGCGATTCGCGGGTTGCGGTCACCGTCACCGCGCCGCGTGGCCAGATCGACGACAGCCTGCGCCAGATCAGCCGCCCGCTGGGCCTTGCCCTGGCGGTGCTGGGGATCGTGCTTGCGGGGGCCAGCGTGGTGCAGGTGACGGCGGGCCTTGGCAGCCTCGACCGGCTGTGCCGCGATCTGGCCCGGGTGCGGGCGGGAACCAGGGACCGCCTGGCCCGGCCCGATGTCAGCGAACTGCGCCCCCTGACGGCCGAGATCAACGCAGCCCTTGACCAGAACGCCGATCTTCTGGCCCGATCCCGCCAGCATCTTGGCAACCTTGCCCATTCGCTGAAGACGCCCCTGGCGGCGCTGGCGAACGAATTGCCCCCCCACCATCACGGCCAGACCCTGATCACCCGCATGGACCGGCTGATCGGCTGGCACCTGCGCCGCGCACGATCCGCCGGACCCCGCGTGCTGGGCCAGCGGACGCTGGTGCGCCCGGTCATCGACGACATCCTGATGGTGCTGCGATGGCCCTTGCGGGATAAGGGCATGGAGGCCAGCATCGACTGCCCACCCGACGCAGGCTTCGCGGGCGAGCGGCAGGATCTTGAGGAGATGATCGGCAACCTGTCCGACAATGCCGTCAAATGGGGCCACAGCAGGCTGGCGATCCGCGTGACCCAGACCGACCGCCTGATCATCCGCATCGAGGATGACGGCCCGGGCATGGCCGAAACCGACGCCCCCCGCGCGCTGATCCGGGGCGGGCGCCTGGACGAACACGGAGCCTCGGGGTCGGGGCTGGGGCTTGCCATCGTCGCCGATCTTGCCGCCCTGCATGGGGGCGAATTGCGGCTGGAACGGTCTGCCTTGGGCGGTCTTGCCGCGATCCTGGACCTGCCTGCCTGAAAGTTCCGCAAAGGCCTGCGTCCCAACTTTTACCATTTGATAAAAAAACGGACCTGTGCCAGCCTGATTCTTACCAACAGGAGAGAGCCAGGAGACGCAAATGTCCCAAGCCAGGCTGGTGGCCGGAGTTGTTCCCGGTCGCCTCACCCCGCATGAACTGGCGGCCAACTTCGCCGATGTCGCGCCGCCCCTGACCCGGCACGAGGCGCGCGTCGCGGCCGACCGCTGCTACTTCTGCCACGATGCGCCCTGCATCACCGCCTGCCCGACCAGCATCGACATCCCGCTGTTCATCCGCCAGATCGCGACGGGCACGCCCGACGCGGCGGCGATGACGATCTTTCACGCCAATATCCTGGGCGGCATGTGCGCCCGGGTCTGCCCTACGGAAAACCTGTGCGAAGGCGCCTGCGTGCGCATGGATGCCGAGGGCGACCCGGTCGAGATCGGCGCGTTGCAGCGATACGCGACCGACGGGCTGATGGCGCAGGAAGGCCATCCCTTCCGCCGCGCAGCCCCCACGGGCAAGCGCATCGCGGTTGTCGGCGCGGGTCCCGCCGGCCTTGCTTGCGCGCACAGACTTGCCGCCAAGGGCCATGACGTCACGATCTTCGAGGCGCGGCCCAAGCCTGGCGGGCTGAACGAATACGGCATCGCCAGCTACAAGGCCGTCGGCGGCTTTGCCCAGGCCGAGGTGGACTGGATCCTGGGCATCGGCGGGATCGAACTGCGCCACGACCAGCGTCTGGGGCAGGAAATCACGCTGGAGATGCTGCGGGCAGAGTATGACGCGGTCTTCCTGGGCATGGGCCTGGGCGGAGTGAACGCCCTGCGGGCCGAGGGCGAGGAACGCCGCAACGTTCTGGACGCGGTCAGCTTCATCCGCGACCTGCGCCAGGCAGCCGACCTGACCACCCTGCCCATCGGCCGCGACGTGGTGGTGATCGGCGGCGGCATGACGGCGGTGGACGCCGCCGTGCAGGCCCGTCTGCTGGGGGCGGAAAACGTCACCATCGTCTATCGCCGCGACCAGTCGCAGATGGGCGCCAGCCGCCATGAACAGGACCACGCCACCGCCAGCGGCGTCCGCATCATCTGCAACGCCGCGCCGGTCAAGGTCCACGGCAACGGCTCGGTGGTCGAGGTCGAGTTTGCCTATACCGCCGTCGATCCCGATGGCGGGCTGCACCTGACCGACGAGCGCTTCCGCCTGAAGGCCGACCAGTTGTTCCGCGCCATTGGCCAACGGCTGGACGGCGTGCCGCAGGACCTGGCACTGGACGGCGGCAAGATAGGCGTCGCAGGCCCCGGCCGCACCAGCATCCCCGGCGTCTGGGCCGGCGGCGACTGCGCGGCAGGCGGCGACGACCTGACCGTCACCGCCGTGGCCCAGGGCCGCGACGCCGCCGAAGACATCGACGCCCACCTGACCGGACGCCCGGTCGAGATTCCCGGCTGAGGAGATCCATCATGGCCGACCTGCGCAGCAATTTTATCGGAATCAAGTCGCCCAACCCGTTCTGGCTGGCCTCTGCCCCGCCCACCGACAAGGAATACAACGTCCGCCGCGCCTTCCAGGCCGGCTGGGGCGGCGTGGTGTGGAAGACCCTGGGTGCCGAAGGCCCGCCCGTCGTCAACGTGAACGGTCCCCGGTATGGCGTGATCCACGGTCCTGACCGCCGGGTCCTGGGGATCAACAACATCGAACTGATCACCGACCGCCCGCTGGAGGTGAACCTGCGAGAGATCAAGTCGGTCAAGCGCGACTATCCCGACCGCGCCCTGGTGATTTCGCTGATGGTGCCCTGCGACGAGCAATCCTGGCGCGACATCCTGGCCCGGATCGAGGATACCGGGGCCGACGGCGTGGAACTGAACTTCGGCTGCCCGCACGGGATGTCCGAACGCGGCATGGGCAGCGCCGTGGGCCAGGTGCCCGAATACATCGAGATGGTGACGCGGTGGGTCAAGCAATACTCGCGCATGCCCTGCATCGTGAAGCTGACGCCCAACATCACCGATGTCCGCAAACCGGCCGAGGCCGCGATGCGCGGCGGCGCCGATGCCGTCAGCCTGATCAACACCATCAACAGCATCACAAGTGTCGATCTGGACCTGTTCGCCCCCGAACCCACCATCGACGGCAAGGGCGCGCATGGCGGTTACTGCGGGCCCGCCGTCAAGCCCATCGCCCTGAACATGGTGGCCGAGATCGCGCGCAACCCCGCCACATACGGCTTGCCCATCAGCGGCATCGGCGGGGTGACGACCTGGCGCGACGCGGCCGAATTCATGGCCCTTGGCGCGGGCACGGTGCAAGTCTGCACCGCGGCCATGACCTATGGCTTCAAGGTGGTGCAGGAGATGATCTCGGGCCTGCGCGACTATCTGGACAGCCATGACATGGCGATGTCGGATCTGATCGGGCGGGCGGTGCCGAACGTCACCGACTGGAACCAGTTGAACCTGAACTATGTCACCAAAGCCCGGATCGACCAGGACCTGTGCATCAAGTGCGGCCGCTGCTATGCCGCCTGCGAGGATACCAGCCACCAGGCCATCGCCATGAAGCCCGGCCGCGTCTTCGAGGTGATCGAGGAGGAATGCGTCGCGTGCAACCTGTGCCTGGACGTCTGCCCGGTCGAGAACTGCATCGACATGCGCGAACTGGCGGTGGGAGAGATGGACCTGCGCACCGGCATCCGCCGCGGCACCTATGCCAACTGGACCACGCATCCGAACAACCCGATGGCGGTGAAGGCGGCGGAATGAAGGCGGTGGTCGGGGCGAGAAGATTCGAACTTCCGGCCTACGGTACCCAAAACCGTCGCGCTACCAGGCTGCGCTACGCCCCGACGCGATCCGTTTAGCGGATCGCGTCGCCGGTGGAAAGCCCTAGCGGCAGGGCAGTTCGGCCAAATCCTGATCCAGCGCGGGATGCGCCATGGCCTGACCGACGGCCAGCCCGAAATGGCCGGCCTCGCCCCCCGCGATCTCAAGGATCATCCGGCGTTCGGGTGATGGATCTCCGACAGCCGCGCCTGAAATCGGAGTCTCGTCCAGAGGGACGGCGTTGCGGTGGATGTGGCGGATCACCCCGGCTTCGTCCATGAAGATCAGGTCCAGCGGGATGAAGGTGTTGCGCATCCAGAAGCTGACGGCGCGGGGTTCGTCATAGATGAACAGCATCCCGTCGCCCCGTGGCAGGGACTTGCGGAACATCAGTCCCTGGGCGCGTTCGGCCTCGTCATCGGCCAGTTCGACCTGGAACGAGACGGGGCCGCCATCGGTCTGGAAAGTCGCCCGGTCGGGGGCGCAGGCGACATCGGCGGCACCGGGAAACGCCGCCAGGACGGACAGGAGAAAGGCCGCTGGCGCGACCTTATTCGGCCACATGCGCCATGAAGTCCTTGATGTCCTGCACCTGGTCTCCAAGGTGGTCTGCCGCCAGGCTGCTGCCCCCCTGTTCGGTGCCGCGATCCCAGCTGGTCACCTGGGCCGCCATGAGGCCGCGCGGGCCTTCGACGACGCGGATGCCGATCGCCTCGCCGATGGAGAGGTCGGCAAAGCCGGAATGCCGCAGCACCTCGACATGCAGGAAGACATCGTCGGGATGGCCGAAGATGTTGGCGAAGCCAAAGCCCTTGGCCTTGTCGAACCACTTCACGCGGGCGGGACGCAGGGGCAGCGCCTCGAGATGCTCGATCACGCCGTTGTCCAGATCCGCGATGGGCGCCGAGCCGTCCGAAATGGGCGGTTCGATCGACACCACCTCGGTTGCCTGCAGCCCACGCTGGGTCGGCTGCATCCAGACCGTCACGCGCGACTGGTCGGCGACCGAACTGCGTCCGAAATTCCTGAGCACGTTGGCGTGCAGCAAAATGTCCGCGCCGCCTTCCTCGTTCAGGATGAAGCCATAGCCCTTGGTCGGGTCAAACCACTTGACCAGGCCAGATACCAGCTTCAGTCCCTTCTCATCCGTCATCTTTCCACCACATGCGCTCAGCGCGTCTTGTCCTGCCCCGAATTCAACCAAACCAACCGTTCAATTTGTGCCTGCAAGCGGCGGTCGTTCACGGAAGACAAGCGCGAAACCCGCGCCTATCATTCATGGTCAGCCACCAAGGCCCGTTCGTCAAGCCCTAGGGTGACAGCCGCTGTACAATCCACGCACCAGAGGCCTCTTTGTCCCAGCGAAAGCGGTCATGCAACCGGAAAGCGCCGTCAGCCCAGAACTCGATCTGCCTTGGGGTGATTCTGAACCCACCCCAGAAGGGCGGCCTTGGCGGGTTTGTGCCGTGGCGCAGGCCTTGGCGGGCAGCTTCGGCCAGCAGCGCGGCGCGGCTTTCCAGCGGGCGGGACTGCTGCGAGGCCCAAGCCCCGATCCGGCTTTGCAGGGCCCGGCTGTTGTAATAGGCGTCGGCCTGCGGTCCCTCGACCCGCGTGACATCGCCGCGCACGCGGATCTGGCGGCGCAGGGACTTCCAGTGCATCACGAAGGCCGCCTTGCCCGTGGCCGCGATCTGCCGGCCCTTCGCGCTGTCGTAATTGGTGTAGAAGACGAAGCCGCCGCCGGCCCCCTGCCCCTCGATCTCCTTGAGAAGAACCATGCGCGCGTCGGGCAGGCCATCCTCGTCCACCGTTGCAAGGGCGATCGCGTTGGGATCGTTCGGCTCGGTCCGTTCCGCCTCGGACAGCCAGCGTCGCGCGATGTCGAACGGGTCGTCGCCCGCAAACAATCCGTCTCGATCAACCATGGTGCTTTCCTTGCGCTTGATGCTAGCAACCCTTTGGCCTAAGCACCTTTTACAAAGGGTTGAAAGCGCGAGAGGCAGCACATGTCAAGCGAGCAGAAGCAGGGATTGATGGCTGGCAAGCGCGGCCTCATCATGGGTTTGGCGAACGACAAGTCGATCGCCTGGGGCATCGCCCGCGCCGTGGCAAACGAAGGTGCCGAACTTGCCTTCTCGTATCAGGGCGAGGCGCTGAAGAAGCGGGTCGATCCGCTGGCCGCGCAGCTTGGCTCGTCGCTGGTCCTACCCTGCGATGTCAGCGACGAGGCATCCATCGAGAAACTGTTTCAATCGCTTCAACAGGAATGGGGCACTCTGGATTTCGTGGTTCATGCCATCGGCTTTTCAGACAAGGACCAGCTGCGCGGCCGCTATGCCGACACGACGCGCGACAATTTCCTGATGACAATGGACATCTCGGTCTATTCGTTCACGGCGGTGGCGCGGCACGCTTCGGCGATGATGCCGAACGGCGGCAGCCTGCTGACTCTGACCTATTACGGCGCGGAACGGGTGATGCCCCATTACAACGTGATGGGCGTGGCCAAGGCCGCGCTTGAAGCCAGCGTGCGCTATCTGGCCGAGGATCTGGGCAAGGACCGGATCCGCGTCAATGCGATAAGCGCCGGCCCGATCAAGACCCTGGCCGCCAGCGGCATCGGCGATTTCCGCTATATCATGAAGTGGAACGAGTTGAACTCGCCCCTGCGCCGCAACGTCACGACCGAGGATGTGGGCAATTCGGCCCTGTATCTGCTGTCCCATCTTGGCGCAGGCGTCACGGGCGAGACGCATCACGTCGATGCAGGCTATCACGTCGTGGGCATGAAGGCCGTGGACGCGCCTGACATCGCGACGGTGAAGAAGGACTGATCGCCCCGCCATGACGATCACGGCCGATCAGATTGCCCTGTTCGTCGGCACCCTGTCCCTGGCGATCCTGTCGCCCGGACCGGGCGTCATCGCCGTCAGCCAAAGCGCCTTCGCCCTGGGACGCAGGCGCGCCCTGCCCTATGGATGGGGGCTGGCTGTCGGCGCGTCGATCTGGTGCATCTTCGCGCTGCTGGGACTGACCGTCATCTTCCGCGCAATGCCCTGGACTTATGTGGCGCTGAAGATCCTGGGGGGCGCCTATCTGGTCTGGATCGCCTGGAAGATCTGGAAACACGCCCCCGACCCCCTACCCGACCCGGCCGAGAGCAGCCGCGGGATGGGCTTTCTGGCCGGGATGATCCTGAACCTGTCCAATCCCAAACCCGCCTTGTTCTATTCGGCGGTGCTGCTGTCGATCTTTCCCGTGCTGATGACGGCGGGCGACAAGCTGGTGATTTACGCTACGGCAGTTTCCGTCGAACTGGCATTTTATACCGCCCTTGCGTCGCTGATGGCTTTGCCTTGGCTGCGGCGTAGGTATTATGTCGCAAAATTCTGGATCGACCGCGCGGCGGGCCTGGCGATCGGCCTTCTGGGCCTGTCGCTGATCCTGCGCCACTGAAAGAGGGACTGCCATGATCGACCGCCTGCCCCACGAGAAAGGGTTCCACGTCAGCTGGGATCAATTGCACCGCGACGCCCGCGCGCTTGCATGGCGGTTGGACGGGTCGGACTGGCGTGCCGTCGTGGCAGTGACGCGGGGCGGGCTGGTCCCCGCGATGATCGTGGCGCGCGAATTGGACATCCGTACCATCGATTCGATCTCGATCCGGTCCTACAAGGGCGTCGGCGCCGAGGCGGGCCAGGGCCAGCTCGAGGTTCTGAACAGGCCGGACCCTGCCCTGATGGGCGACGGAGAGGGTATCCTGGTGATCGACGACCTGGTCGATTCCGGCCGGACGCTGGAACTGATCCGCGAGATGTATCCGAAGGCCCACTTCGGCACCGTCTATGCCAAGCCCAAGGGCAAGCCGATGGTCCAGACCTATGTCACCGAGGTCAGCCAGGACACCTGGATCTTCTTTCCCTGGGACATGGCGCTGCAATACGTCCAGCCCTATCGCGGCGAGGACTAGGGCCGCAGAGGCCGATTTTAGGCCTGCCGCCGGAACCAGCGGGCCAATCGGGCATTATTTCCTCAATCGCGCATCGCAAGTTATGCGCGGCATATCAGGAGGAAAGACATGCGCAAGTTGATGTTGAGCACCGCCGTCGTCATGCCGTTGATCATGGGTCAGGCCTTCGCGCAGGACGCAGCGACCACGCCTGCCCCCGCCGATCCTGCGACCGACACCACGACCACGATGGGCACCGAAACCGCGCCTGCGGCCGACGCGCCGATGGAAGCCGATGCCGAGGCGGCGGCCGAGGGTGCCGCCGAAGCCGAGGTCGCCGCCAGCGGCAAGGTCGAGCAAGAGCAGGCCGCGAACGAATTGCGGATCGACTGGATCACCGACGCGACCGTCACATCGCCCGACGGCAACTCGATCGGCGAGATCAACGACGTGATCATCGACGGTGACGCCGGGACCGTGAAGGCGGCCGTGATCGGCGTCGGCGGTTTCCTGGGCATCGGCGAAAAGCAGATCGCGGTTCCGTGGGACCAGCTGACGATCAACTATGACGCCCAGCAGATCACCAGCGACCTGACCCAGGAAGAGGCCGAGGCTGCACCGGAATATGTGTTCCGTGACCAGGAAGCGGCCCCCGATGCGGCCGGCGGTGATGCGGCTGGCGGCGGCATGGCCACCGACAGCACCACGATGACCACCACGCCGGACGCTGCGGCCACCACGACCGACCCGGCGATGACCGGGACCACCGCGACCGAGCCGATGGCGCCAAGCGCCGCACCCGCCGATGGCGCGGCAATGCCTGCCGATGGCACGATGCCGGCCGATGGGGCCGCCACCGAAGGCACCGCCCCGGCGACCAACTGATCCCCCTGTCGCACCACGACATGATCGGCCCCCTTTCGGGGGCCGTTTCATCTTGGGTCAGTTGCCGCGCACGAAGCGGGCCGCACCTTCGGCCGCGCGCTGAAGGGCGCGGCTTTTGTTCACGGTTTCGGTGAACTCTGATTCCGGGTCGCTGTCATAGACCACCCCGCCCCCCGCCTGGATATACAGCCCACCGTCCTTCAGCACGCCCGTGCGCAGCGCGATGCACATGTCCATCTCGCCATTGGCGGCGAAATATCCGACCGCACCGCCATAGACGCCGCGCTTTTCCGGCTCCAGTTCGTCGATGATCTCCATCGCGCGGACCTTTGGGGCGCCGGACACGGTGCCCGCAGGCAGGCCTGCCAGCAGCGCGGACAGCGCATCCTCGTCCTCGCGCAACTCGCCCACCACGTTCGACACGATATGCATGACATGGCTGTATCGTTCGATGACGAACTGTTCCGTGGGCTTCACCGTGCCGGGCTTCGCCACCCGGCCCACGTCGTTCCGGCCCAGGTCCAGCAGCATCAGGTGTTCGGCCAGCTCCTTCTGGTCGCCCAGCAGATCGGCCTCGAGCGCGCGATCCTCGGCCTCGTCCGCGCCGCGCGGGCGGGTGCCGGCGATGGGGCGGATCGTCACTTCTCCGTCGCGCAGGCGCACCAGGATCTCGGGGCTGGCACCGACGATCTGGAAGCCGCCCAGGTTCAGGAAGAACATGAAGGGCGACGGATTGGTCCGGCGCAGGCTGCGGTAAAGCGCAAGCGGCGGCAGCGGGAAATCCATCCGCCAGCGTTGACTGGGGACCACCTGGAAGATGTCGCCCGCGCGGATGTAGTCCTTGGCCTTCTCCACCGCCGCCAGATAATCGGGCTTGGAGAAGTTCGAAACCGGCTCTCCGATCCGGGCGTCGTGACCCAGGGCGCGCGGTTCGGACGGCTGGCGGTCCAGCGACCGCAGCGCGTCCATCACGCGTTCCGCAGCCTGTGCATAGGCTGCGCGGGCATTGTCCGATCCGTCGTGCCAGGCGGGGGCGCACAGCGTCACCTCTCCCTTCACGCCGTCCAGCACCGCCACGACCGAGGGCCGCATCAGCATCGCGTCGGGCAGGTCCAGCGGGTCGGGGTTCACGTCCGGCAGGTGTTCGACCAGCCGGATCATGTCATAGCCCAGGTATCCGAACAGGCCCGCCGCGACCGGGGGCACGCCATCGGGCATGGTCTCGATCCGGCTTTCGGCAATCAGCGCCCGCAGGCTGTCAAGCGCAGGCCGGTCGTCGGGCTGGAAGTCGTCCGAAAAGCGCGCATGGCGATTGATGCGGGCCTTGCCGTTGCGGCAGTCCCAGATCAGGTCGGGCTTCATGCCGACGATGGAGTACCGGCCCCGCACCTCGCCGCCCGTGACCGATTCCAGCATAAAGGACATGGGCGCCGCCTCGGCCAGCTTCAGCATCAGGCTGACCGGCGTGTCCAGGTCCGCGGCCAGCCGGATGGTGACAAGCTGGTTCTGACCTGCGTTCCACGCCGCCTCGAAGGCGGCAAAGTCGGGTGTCAGTTCCATCACTGGACCTGTGCGTTGATGGCGTTGATCGCGGACTGGTCCAGGCTGATCCCCGCCTCGCGCTGCACGGCGCGGGCGTAATAGTCGAAGAGGTCGGACTGCAGCGACTGCTCCAGCCGGTCGCCCACCGCGTCGGTGATGCGCTGCGCATCCTCGCCTGCCAGGTCGGCCTGATCCACCGAGTCAAGGCGCAGCAGGATCACCCTGTTATCGGCATCCACGATCTCGATCTCGCCGGGTTCGGCCATGGCGAAGGCGCGGGCGACAGCGTCCGCCGGGGCATTCTCGATCCAGCCGTCGCGGGTGATATCCTTCACCTCGGTCCATTCCGGCGCGGGCTGGCCCTCGGCGGCCTCGGTGGTGAGGCGCTGTTCGGCGGCAAGGGCCAGAAGCTGGCGATGCGTTTCGGCACGGCGCCAATCGGCCTCGACTTCGTCGCGGACCTCCTCGAAGGGGCGCAGCGTCGGGGGCACGATCTCGTCCAGCCGCAGGGCGAAGACGCCGCCGTCATCCAGGCTGGCCAGTTCCGGAAAATCGGCTTCCGTGGCCTCGGCTGCGCGGTCGCGGAACGCTTGGTAGCCGGCGATGCTGCCTTCCTCGGGCGTGGCGCCTGCGGACCATTCGATGGTGCCAAGCTGCAACTCGGTTTCCTCGGCCACCTGTTCCAGCGTGGCCCCGCCTGCCAGCAGATCCTCGTATTCGGCCATGCGGTCCTCGATGGTGCGGGCCGCACGGTCCAGGGCGGCTTCGGCCCGCAGATCCTGCTGGGCTTCCTCGAAGGGGATGTTCACAGGATCCAGAATGGCGTGGACCGAGAAGAGCGCGGGTCCAAGATCGGTCTGCAGGGGGCCGACGACGCCCGGCTGTTCAAGCCCGAACACGGCCTCGCCCGCCGCGCCCAGGTCGGCCTGGGCGACCTCGCCCAGTTCGGCGTCCTCGGGCTGAAGCCCGCGCTGGATGACAAAGGATTCAAAGGGCGCGGTCCCGGCGTCGATCTGCGCCTTCGCGGCCTCGGCTTCCTCGGCAGAGGGGAAGACGAGGCGGCTGACCAGGCGACGCTCGGGCCGCTGGTATTCGTCGATGTTGGCGTCATAGGCGGCGCGCAGGGCGGCCTCGTCCAGTTGAACCTCGGGGGCCAGGATTTCCGGGGTCAGCCAGACATAGGTGATCTTGCGCAATTCCGGCGCGGTGAAGCGGTCGGCATTGGCGCTGTGCCAGGCCTTCAGCGTCTCCTCGTCCGGTTCGGCAACGGGCGCGGGCAGCATGTCGGCAGTCAGTTCGCGCCAGGACACGTCGCGGCGTTCAAGGATCCACTTCGCCGTGGTCTCGACAGCCGCTTCGGGGGCGCTGACGCCGCCCGCCACGGCCCGCTGGATCAGAAGGCGGGCTTCGTCGGTGCGGACCTCGCGCTCGAACTCGGCCTCGGACAGGTTCTCGCGGCGCAGCACCTCGGCATAGGCGGCGCGGTCGAAGCTGCCGGTCGGGCCGCGGAAGGCAGGCGCCTCCAGGATGGTCTGGCGCACCTTCTCGTCGCCGACGGCCACGCCGATGCGGCGGGCCTGTTCCTCAAGCGCGGCGGCGGTCACCAACTGCGACTGCACGGCCTGCGGCAGGCCCATCGCCTGGGCCTGCGCCATGCTCATCGGCTGGCCGGTCTGCTGCTGATAGGCGTTCATCTGGTTGCGAAGCGCGCGGGCATAGTCGTCGGCGGTGATCGTCGTGTCGCCCACCGACCCGATCGAGGTCGAGCCGCCCGAAAAGCTGGTCACGCCGAAGCCGCCCAGGCCCAGGACCATCAGGCCCATCAGCACCCAGACGATCGTCGATTTTCCATGTGTCCGCAGGTTCTTCATGGCCCGGTGCTTCCCCTTCTCGTGTCGGCCTTGTCTTTAGGACGCGCGCGGCCTTGCCACAAGCCTGTCAACCCGAAAGCGCTGCCAGCCTCTCGGCCAGTTGAGCGATCCGTGGGGCGTCGACATTGGCAAAGGCGATGCGCAGGTGGCGCGCGCCGTCGGGATCGTCAGGCGGCATGAACATGGTGCCGGGCAGCGCCAGCACGCCGATATCCGCAACCATCCGCCGCGCCAGGCTGGCCGAGGATTCGGCCAGCGGATGCTGCACCCAGGCGAAATAGGCGCCCGCGCTTTTCACCCGCCAGCCCGGCAGGCCCGACAGCGCCGCCACCGTCGCGTCGCGCCGGGCCAGCACCTCGGCCCGTTCGCCTGCCAGCCAGTCGCGCAAATTGCCCATTCCCCACAGCGCGCCGATCTGGCCCAGCTGGGACGGGCAGATCGCCACGGTGTCCAGGAACTTCTCGACCTGCGCCATCCGCGCGGTCGAGGCGATCAGCGCCCCCACCCGATGCCCGGTCAGCCGATAGGCCTTGGAGAAGCTGTAAAGCTGGATCACCGTGCGGTCCCAGTCGGGCCGCGCCAGCAGGTCGTGCGGCGCCCCTGCCCGGCTGTCGAAATCGCGATAGGTTTCGTCCAGGATCAGCGCGATGCCGCGTTCCTGCGCCAGGTCGAAGAAGCGGCCCACAAGGCCGGCTGGGTATTCCGCGCCCGAGGGGTTGTTGGGCGTCACCAGCACGATCGCCCGCGTCCGGGGGCCGATCAGGGCGGCCGCACGGTCCGGATCGGGCAGCAGCCCCTCGCCGCAGGGCAAGGGCACCGCCGCGATGCCTTGCATGTCCAGCCACATCTTGTGGTTGAAATACCAGGGCGTGGGCAGGATGACCTGATCCCCGGCCCGCGCCAGCGTCGTGATCGTTGCGCAGAAGGCCTGGTTGCAGCCCTGGGTGATGGCCACCTGCCCCGGATCGACTGTTCCGCCATAGCTGCGGGAAAACTCGGCCGCCACTGCCGCGCGAAGGTCGGGATTGCCCAGCACCGGGCCATAAAGATGCGCTTCCGGCCGGTCCATCGCCGCATCGGCCATTGCCCGGCGCAGGGCGACGGGAGGAGGCTCGACCGGGGCGGCCTGGCTGACATTGATCAGCGGGCGATCCGCCGGAAAGGTCACGCCCGCCAGCCAGCGGCGCGCCTCCATCACCGGGGGCGCAAAGGTCGCCGCAAGGGCGGGGTTCAGGGTCAGGCCTTCAGTCACGCGACAGTCCTTGCAAATCCGACAGGTCGGGGGGCAGCGAAAGATCCAGCACCGGCGCGGGCAGGCCCGGCGCGGAAGGGGTGCCGGGCAGATCCAGCGGCATCAACGGCACGGCGTCCGGGCCTTCCGCGGCGGCGCGACCCGGCAGCAGGGGAAGGCCGGGGCGGGCCAGCGTCGCGGGACGGTCAAGCTGCGGCGCATCCTCGCCCGCGATCGGGGCCCCTTGGACCGGGCCGTCCTGATCGCCGGCTGGCTGCGGGCGCGGATCGGGCATGGTGATCGCCACCGGCGCGGGTTCCGAGGTGGGGGCCATGACCGCAGGCGCCTCGGCCACGGCCGGGCGATCCGAGGCAAGCGACGCGGGCAGGCTGGGCGCAAGATCGCCGCCGCGCCCGAACTCGGACCCCACGGGCAGATCGACCGCACCGGCGACAGGGGCATCGGCGGGCGGGGGGTCGGCCACCGGCACATCGGCTTGCGGTGTCCCGGCGGGCGGGGGCGCCGCAACCGCTTCCTCTGCTTCACCGGACTGCGGCACAGGGCTGTCCTCTGGGACCTCGGCAGTCGCGGGGGTGTCGGGGGCGACTGGCAGAACAGTGGCCTGCGCGGGCTGCGCCCCTGCCTCGGCATCCGGCTGCGGCAGGGGCACGGCCAGCAACAGGGCCGCAAGGGCGGTGACGCCGACCAGCCCGCCATGCAGAAAACCCGTCCAGAAACCGCGTGCCATCTGTCCCTTCTTGCCCGTGCCGGTCTTGACCCCCCGGCGCGCTTTGCCCCATCTATAGCGGACCCATCCGGGCGGGGAAACCGCCACCATATCAGGGCGCATACCATGATCCTTCTGATCGACAACTATGACAGCTTCACCTGGAACCTCGTGCATTATCTGGCCGAGGCCGGGGCCGAGGTCGTCGTGCGCCGCAACGATGCCCTGACGGTCGAGGAAGCCTTGGCAATGGCGCCCGAAGGCATCGTGATCTCGCCCGGGCCCTGCGATCCGGCGCAGGCGGGCATCTGCCTTGACCTGATCCGCGCCGCCGCCGACCGGGCCGTTCCGCTGTTCGGCGTCTGCCTGGGCCACCAGGCCATTGGCGAGGCCTTCGGGGGAAAGGTCGTGCGCGCCAACCGGATCATGCATGGCAAAACCGACGCGATCACCCATGACGGCACCGGCGTCTTCGCAGACCTGCCCTCGCCCCTGACCGCGACGCGTTATCATTCGCTGACGGTCCAGCCCGAAAGCCTGCCCAACTGCCTGCGCGTCACCGCCACCTCGGACGACGGCACGATCATGGGCCTGATCCACGAAGCCCTGCCGGTCGAAGGGGTGCAGTTTCACCCCGAATCCATCGCGTCCGAATACGGGCACGAGATGATCCGCACCTTCCTTGCCCGCTGCACCCCCCGGAAAGCCGCGGCATGAGCGGGACCGACATCCGCCCGCTGATCGGGATCGCTGCCACCCGCCCCCTGACCGGAACCGAGGCCGAGGCCGCCTTTTCCGCGCTCTTCGACGGCGCGGCGACCCCTGCCCAGATCGGCGGGCTGCTGATGGCCCTGCGCGTGCGCGGCGAGACGGTGGACGAGATCGCCGCCGCCGCCCGCGCCATGCGCCAGCGGATGCACCGCATCACCGCCCCGGCAGGCGCGATCGACATTGTGGGCACCGGCGGGGACGGCAAGGGCACGCTGAACATCTCGACCGCGACGGCCTTTGTGGTGGCGGGCGCGGGCGTGCCGGTCGCAAAGCACGGCAACCGCAACCTGTCGTCGAAATCGGGCGCGGCGGATGCGCTGACCGCGATGGGGATCAATGTGCTGGGCGGGCCTGCCGTGGCGCAGGAGGCGGTGGCCCGGGCGGGCATCTGCTTCATGATGGCGACGATGCACCATCCGGCCATGCGCCATGTCGGCCCGCCACGCGCGGAACTGGGCACAAGAACCGTCTTCAACCTGCTGGGACCGTTGACGAATCCCGCATCGGTCCGGCGGCAGCTGACGGGCGCCTTCAGCGCCGACTGGATCCGCCCCATGGCCGAGGTCCTGCGCGACTTGGGCAGCGAGGCTGCCTGGCTGGTCCACGGCGCCGATGGCACCGACGAGATCAGCATCGCCGGCGAAACCCATGTCGCCGCGCTGAAGGATGGCGAGATCACCGAGTTCACCGTGACCCCCGAGGATGCGGGCCTGCCCCGCCACCCCTTCGAGGCGATCATCGGCGGCGAGCCGCATGAAAACGCCGCGGCCTTTCGCGCGCTGCTGAGCGGGGAACGCGGCGCCTATCGCGACGCGGTGCTGCTGAACGCGGCGGCCGCGCTGCTAATCGCCGGAAAGGCGGGCGACCTGCGCGAGGGGGCCGTCATGGCCGCAGAATCCGTCGACAGCGGCGCGGCCATGGACCGCCTGACCCGCCTGGCGCAGGTCACCGGGGCGCCCGAGGCATGAAGCCGCCCAAGGCCTGGGACCACCTGCCCTTCTTCCGGCAGGACTGGCCCGCGATCCGCGACCGGCTGAAAGGCCTGGACGACTGGCTGCCCGGCCCCGCTCTGGTCTTTGCCGCGCTCGAGGCGACGCCGCCGGAACGGGTGCGGGTCGTGATCCTGGGCCAGGATCCCTATCCGACGCCGGGCCATGCGAATGGCCTGGCCTTTTCGGTCGCGCCCGAGGTGGCCCTGCCCCGGTCGCTGAAGAACATCTTCACGGAACTGCGCGACGACATCGGCGCGGCCCCGGCTACGGGCGATCTGTCGGGTTGGGCGCATCAGGGTGTGCTGCTGCTGAATACATCCCTGTCGGTGCCGCCGGGGGATGCAGGGCGGCACGCTTCCTGGGGCTGGGACCGGCTGGCACGCGATGCCGTGACTGATGCACAGAAGCACGGACCACTGGCCTTCCTGCTGTGGGGGGCGCATGCGCAGAAGGCGGTGGCAGGATTGCCGCGCGCCGAGGATCTGGTGATCGCGACGGCGCATCCCTCGCCGCTGTCGGCGCGGCGGGGGTTCTTTGGCAGCAAGCCATTTTCACGGATCAATGAATGGCTGGAACAGCAAGGGCGGCAACCGGTGGATTGGGCAGCCTGAAACCTGCTTTGCGTCCGTTGGGTGCGTGCTTGCACGCACCGGAACCGGCCTCAACAACGGTGCGTGCAAGCACGCACCCTACGCCTCTTCGTCCTCGTCCGGGGCGTTCAGCGCTGCGAAACCCGCCTTCTGCCGGTCAGTCCACAGAAGATGCAGCGTCACGCCATTCTCGCCCGACTCCTCGCGCTCGACCACGCCCGCCTCGTGCAGCCAGGCCCGGCGCCGCCCGTCCGAGAAGGGCAGCGTCACCGTGGCAGATGTCTTCGGCTCGTCCAGGGCTTCGGAGAGATGCGCGTCGATGGCGGCGATCAGGTCGTCCAGCCCCTCTCCCGACAGGGCGCTGACGGCCTGGATGCCTTCTGTGCGCGCATCGGTGCGGCGCAGGGCGGCGCGGGTGTCGGCGGACAGCGCGTCGATCTTGTTCCAGACCTCGATCAGGGCGACATCCTCGTCCACGCCCAGGCTTTCCAGGATCTCGGCCACGTCGGCGGCCTGTTCCTCGGTCTCGGGGTGGCTGATGTCGCGGACATGCAGGATCAGGTCTGCCTCAAGCACCTCCTCCAATGTGGCGCGGAAGGCTGCGACCAGTTCGGTGGGCAGGTCGCTGATGAAGCCGACGGTGTCCGACAGGATGATCTTGCGTCCCTGTCCACCGCCCGCAGCACCCTTGGCACCCGGCAGGCGGATCGCCCGCATCGTCGGGTCCAGCGTGGCGAACAGCATGTCCTTGGCCAGAACCTCGGCCCCGGTCAGGCGGTTGAACAACGTCGATTTCCCGGCGTTCGTGTAGCCCACAAGCGCGACGATGGGATAGGGCACCTTGGCGCGGGCGGCGCGGTGCAGGGTGCGGGTCTTGACCACACGTTCAAGCTGGCGGCGCAGGCGCGTCATCTGTTCGTCGATGGCGCGGCGGTCAGCCTCGATCTGCGTTTCCCCCGGACCGCCCACGAAGCCAAGCCCGCCCCGCTGCCGTTCCAGGTGGGTCCAGGCGCGCACCAACCGCGTGCGCTGATAGGACAGCGCGGCCAGTTCCACCTGAAGCACGCCTTCGCGGGTCCGGGCGCGGTCGGCGAAGATTTCCAGGATCAACCCCGTCCGGTCCAGAAGCTTGACGCCCCAATCCTTTTCCAGGTTGCGCTGCTGCACGGGGCTGACAGGGCCGTCCACCAGCACCAGATCGACCTCTCCCTCGGTCAGGCGCTCGCCGATCTCGGCCAGCTTGCCCTTGCCGAACAGGCGACCCGCATCAGGCTTGCGCAGGCGCGCAACCTCGTCGCCCACGATCTCGATCCCCGGCAGCGCATGGGCCAGGGCCACCGCCTCGGC
Organism: Paracoccus aerius; assembly: GCF_014656455.1. Classification (GTDB taxonomy): domain Bacteria; phylum Pseudomonadota; class Alphaproteobacteria; order Rhodobacterales; family Rhodobacteraceae; genus Paracoccus; species Paracoccus aerius. The sequence goes on along the minus strand of NZ_BNCL01000007.1, from coordinate 155,798 downwards.
CAGGGCATGTTCGGGCTCGCGCCGCTGGGTGCGGCTGGCCAGATCCGGATGGATCACATAGGCGCGGGTGGGTCTTGCTTCGGTTTCCGTGAGTTCTGCCAATCAATCCTCGCCTTCGTACAGCGAAATGGGCTGACCCGGCATGATCGTGCTGATGGCGTGCTTGTAAACCAGTTGGGACTGGCCGTCGCGGCGAAGAAGAACGCAGAAATTGTCGAACCAGGTAATGACGCCCTGCAACTTGACACCGTTGATCAGGAAGATCGTGACGGGCACCTTCGCCTTGCGGACATGGTTGAGAAACGCGTCCTGCAGGTTCTGCTTGTCGCCAGCCATTCTTATTTCCGTTTTCGAACTGTCCCTGTGGTTTTTACATCTAAGCCGTTGACCGACCGCTTGCAAGCAGGTCGGACACGAAACCGTTACGGCCTAACGGCGCCAGAACTGGGGCGAGAACAGCGCCAGAACAGCCAGCGTTTCCATCCGCCCCACGATCATCGCCCCCGCCAGCACCGCCTTGGTGAAGACGGGCAACCCCGACCACCCTTCCCAGGGCGCCGAGGCGATGCCCGCCGTGCCTTCGAATGCAGGCGTCAGCGGGATGGCCGCGGCCAGGGGGCCGGTGTTGGTCAGCGCGGCAATCGACAGGATCGTGGCTGTCTCGATCTCGATCCGCTGGATCGACACAAGCGCCACCACGACGGCAATGGATGTCGCGAACAGCATGAAGAAGATGAAGGCCAGGTAAGCCCCCTCGCGGCGCAGGCGCCGGGCGATCTGGCCGCCGCCCGCGACGGAATTGGGATGCACGATCCGCTCCATCTCCCGCTGGCCGTGGCGGGCCAGCGCATAGACGCGCAGCAGCTTGACCCCGCCCGCCGTGGTGGCGACCCCGCCCCCCATCATCGCCAGCCCCGCCAGGATCAGGCCGGGCGAGGTCAGGCCCGACCAGGCCCGTGCGCCCTGCCAGTCGATCGAGGTCCAGCCGGTTGTCGTCAGATAGCTGAGGCCGTTGAACAGCCCGCCCCAGAAGGCCGCAAGCCCGCTTTCCAGGTCATACACCATCTCGGACGTTCCGGCGGGTGCCTGCGTCGCATCGATCGCGCCCAGGAAATGGCGCGTGAACAGGGACAGCGCGACCAGCGAGACGAAGGCGCAGGCCATCTTCAGCTCGGGGTCGTCGGCCAGGCGGTCGCTGGCCCGCAACTCGCCCCCGCCGGGCCAGAAGCGGCGGGACAGCGCCGGGATCAGGAACAGGAACACGGCCATTTCCCCCGGCAGCCCCGAACTGCCGCCGACGGGGCCAAGGACCGGAGAAATGCCACTGGTGGACAGCGTGCCCATCGACCGGCACAGCGCGATCAGCGCCGGATCCCCCAGCAGAAGCAGGATCAGCCACAGGGCAAGCGTGAGCCCCGCATAGACGGGAAAAACGGCCAACGCCGACCGCATCAGCCGGTAATGCGGATGGGTCAGGACGGTCCGGAAGGCCGGGCCGGACAGATGCGGGTTGCGGTCCAGCGGATCGGCCGAGCGGGGCAGCCGTTCGTGATATTCCCGCCGTCCATAGGGCTGGGCCATGATCTCGAACCCGCCGATATGCAGGGGCGCCAGGATCGCGGTCGCGGCGACCAGGATGAACAGCCCGCCCATCCAGCCCGCCATCGCCCGCCACAGATGCAGGGGCATCGGCAGCAGATCGGCCGAGTAGAGCGAGGCCCCGGTCGTCGTCAGGGCCGAGGTCATTTCCCACCAGGCATGGAACAGGCCGGTGTCGGGCATGGCCTCGGCAAAGGGCAGCGCCATGACCAGGGGCATTCCGGCATAGACGGCCAGCATGGTCAGCAGCGCGTCGCGCGGCCGGGCCTGGCGCGGGTTGGCCGCCGTGGCAAGGCCGATCAGCCCCGCCACAACCAGCACCAGAAGGCCCGAATACAGGAAGATCCGCGCCAGTTCGTCATTGTTGGTGACCGAGGCATAGGCCGCGGGAACCATCATCGACAGCCCGGTCAGGGCGGCGACAAGAACGAACAGCGGCAGGCGCAGAAGGCCGGTCATCGCGCGTCAGAAGAAGTCGATCGAGACCTGCAGAAGCCGCTCGACCTCTGGCACGTCCTTGGTAAGGGCGAACATCAGGATCACGTCGCCTTCCTCGATCCGCGTGTCGGGGACGGGCTTCACGATCCGGTCACCCTTCTGCACGGCGCCAATCAGCACACCTTCCGGAAACTCGATGTCGCGGATCGTCCGTCCCGAGATGGGCGAGGTGGACAGCGCCTGCGCCTCGATCACCTCGGCCTCGGCGTCGCCGATGGAATAGATGTCGCGCACCCGACCGTGGCGGATATGGCGGAGGATCGTGGACACGGTGGTGGCGCGCGGGTTGATATAGGCGTCGATGTCCAGCACCTCCATCAGGGGCACCATCGTCGGGTCGTTGATCAGCGCGATGGCCAGCTTGGCCCCGGCCTGCTTGGCGCGCACGGATGCCAGGATGTTCGTCTTGTCGTCGTCCGTCACGGCCAGGACCGCGTCGGCACTAGGCACCGCCGCTTCCTCCAGCAGTTCGGCGGACAAGCCGTCGCCGTTCAGCACGATGGTGCGTTCAAGACGGTCGGCCGCGAACTCGGCGCGGCTGCGGTCGCGTTCGATCAGCTTGGCGCGGATGCGGTCGGGGCGGGCTTCAAGTGCCTGTGCCACGGCAAGGCCCACGTTGCCCGCGCCGATGATGGCGATGCGTTCCTGCTTCAAGGGCGGCTTGCCGAAGATTTCCAGCGTGCGGCCCACATCCTCGCGGTGGCTGAAGACATAGATCTGGTCATGCGCGAACAACTGGTCGCCCGGTTCCGGCGCGAAAAGCCGCCCCTGGCGGCGCACGCCCACGACGATGGCGCGCAGGGTCGAGAACAGTTCGCTCAACTGCCGCAGGGGCGTGTTCAGCGCCGGGCAGTCCTCCTCCAGCACGATGCCCAGAAGCTGCACCTTGCCGCCCATGAAGGTTTCGACGTCAAAGGTGGACGGCGCGGACAGCCGTTGCAGGGCGGCATTCGCGACCTCTCGTTCGGGGCTGATGACCACGTCGATGGGCAGGTGCGACGTGGTGTAGAGATCGGAATAGATGGCATCCAGATAGGCGTTGCTGCGCAGCCGGGCGATCTTGCGCGGCACCTGGAAGATCGAATGGGCCACCTGGCAGGTGACCATGTTCACCTCGTCCGAATGGGTGGCGGCGATGATCAGGTCGGCATCGCGCGCGCCCGCTTGGTCCAGCACGTCGGGGTGGCTGGCAAAGCCCGTGACGCCCTGCACGTCCAGGGCGTCGGTCGCGCGGCGGATCAGTTCGGCATTGTTGTCGATGACGGTGACATCGTTGCGTTCGCCCGACAGGTGCCGGGCGATCTGCCAGCCGACCTGGCCCGCGCCGCAGATGATGATCTTCATGCCCGTTCCCCTGCTGCCCGCAGATTGCGCGTCACGCCCTGCCTATGACGACGGGACGCATCGCGCAACCGCCCGCGATGGGCCGGGGCCGCGGTGGTCACTTGCCCATCAGGAACTCGTCCTCGGCCCGCATCCCGCCGACCACGCCCAAGGATTTCAGCTTGCGATGCAGGGCGCTGCGCTCCATCCCCACGAATTGCGCGGTGCGGCTGATATTGCCGCCGAAGCGGTTGATCTGGGCCACCAGGTATTCGCGTTCGAACATCTCGCGCGCTTCGCGCAGGGCCATGGCCGTGATCTGCGGTCCCAGGGACAGGGCGTCGCTGTTGTCGGGTGTGGCCCCCTGCGGCTCAAGCTCGGCCGGCTGGATCGGGCCACTGCTTTCGGCAAGGATCAGCACCCGCTCGATGACGTTGCGCAGCTGGCGGATGTTGCCGGGCCACCGCATGGATTGCAGCGCGGCAATCGTTTCCTCGGGCAGTTCGCGCGGGTGCAGGCCCTGGGTCCGGTGAAACTGGTCGATGAAATGGCGGCCCAGCAGGACGATGTCGTCGCGCCGTTCGATCAGCGAGGGCACCGCCACCGGCACCACGTTCAGCCGGTCGTAAAGCTCTTGCCGGAACCGGCCGGCCGCGATTTCTGCCGGCAGGTCGCGGTTGGTCGAGGAGATGACCCGCAAATCCACCCGCACCCGGTCCGCGCCCCCTGCCCGCACGAACTGCTGTTCGGTCAGCACGCGCAGGATCTTGGGCTGGGTGCCCATCGGCATGTCGCCCACCTCGTCGAAGTAGATCACCCCGCCATGGGCCTGTTCCAGAAGCCCCGGCTCGATCCCGCGTTCGGGCGTTTCGCGGCCGAACAGGACTTCCTCCATCCGCTCGGGCTCGATGGTGGCGCAGGGGACGGTGACGAAGGGCGCCGATGCGCGGGGGCTATGGGCATGGATATAGCGGGCGGCCATCTCCTTGCCGGTCCCCGGTTCGCCCGCCAGCATCACGCGGCCGTTGGATTTCGCCACCTTGTCCAGGTTGTCGCGCAGCCGCTTGAAGGCGACCGAATGGCCCAGCATCTCGGTCGCGCGATCGGATCCCCGCCGCAGGGTGCTGTTCTCGCGGCGCAGGCGGCTGGTTTCCATGGCGCGGTTCACCACCACCATCAGCTGGTCGATGTTGAACGGCTTCTCGATGAAGTCATAGGCGCCCTGCTTGATCGCCGCGACCGCGATCTCGATGTTGCCATGGCCCGAGATGATGATGACCGGCACATCGGGGTTGTTGCGCTTGACCTGCTTGAGGATGTCGATCCCGTCCATGCGGCTGTCCTTCAGCCAGATGTCCAGGACCATCAGCGAAGGCGGGCGTTCGTTCAACGCCGCCAGCGCCTCGTCCGAGTTCGCGGCAAGGCGCGTCTCGAACCCCTCGTCCTTCAGGATATCCGCGACCAGTTCGCGGATATCGCGTTCGTCGTCAACGATCAGGATATCGCTCATATCGGTGCTGCCTCATCTTCTTTTGTTTTGGTCTTGCGTTGCGCGCCGCGCACGGGATGGCGTTCCCGCGGCAGGCGGATCTCGGCCAGGGCGCCCTGCCCGCCGGGGCCGTCCGACAGGGACAGGCTGCCGCCATGCTCCTCGACGATCTTCTTGACGATGGGCAGGCCCAGGCCCGTGCCGCTGGCCTTCATGGTCACGTAGGGCTCGAACAGGCGCGACCGGTCGGCGGGCAGGCCGGGACCGTTGTCGGCGATCTGGATCGTGACCGCGTCATGATCCGCCCGCAGCGTCACGGCGACCCTGGGTTGCCACCCGGGGGGCGGATTTTCGGCACGTTCGTCAACGGCTTCGCCCGCGTTCTTCACCAGGTTCGTGAAGGCCTGCCGCAGCATCCCGGCGTCGCAGTCGACGATCACCGGACCGTCGGGGATGTCGGCCACAAGGGCGCCCTTCAGCGCGTCCTGCTGCAACAGCGCAACCTCTCGCAGCAGGGCGGCAAGGTCGGTTTCGGCCCGGTCGGGTTCGGGCATCCGGGCAAAGCGGCTGAATTCGTCCACGATGCGGCGCAGGTCGCCGGTCTGGCGGATGATCACGTCGGTATACTGGTCCAAGGAGGCCTTGTCCTCGGGCGTGGCCAGCTTGCCGAACTTGCGGCGCAGGCGTTCGGCGGACAGCTGGATTGGTGTCAGTGGGTTCTTGATCTCGTGCGCGACACGGCGGGCGACGTCGCCCCAGGCGGCCATGCGCTGCGCGGTGACAAGCTCGGTCACGTCGTCGAAGGCCACCACATAGCCTTCCAGGTCGCCGTCGGTGCCGCGCCGGACCGCCATGCGCACCAGCAGGCTTTCGACGCGACCCTCGCGCATCAGCCGCACCTCGTCCTGCACGGTTTCCGCGACCGAGGCTGACAGCCGGTCGAACAGCGGCGCGAATTCCGGCACCGCCTCGAACAGCAGCGCGTCGATGTCGCGCTTGGGGTCCAGCCCCAGCAGGCGGCTGGCGGATCGGTTGACGAAATCTATTTCCCCCGCCGCGTCCAGGCCGATGACGCCAGACGTGACTGATGACAGGACATTGTCGAACAGGCGCCGCTGTTCGTCGCTGACGCGGTAGCTGTCGACCAATTCCTCGCGCTGCGCCTTCAACTGGCGGGTCATGCGGTTGAAGGACTGGCCCAGGGTCTGGATCTCGTCCCCCGTGTCGGGTTCGGGCACCTGCACATCCAGATTGCCGTGGCCCACCTGCTCGCTGGCCTGCGCCAGAAGCCCGATGGGCCGCGACAGGCGCGAGGCGAACCACAGCCCCAGCAGCACGGCGGCCGCGACCAGCAGCAGCGCGAAGGCCAGATAGACCAGCGAAAACTCGAACAGCACCTGGCTGCGGGTTTGTTCAAGCTGGCGATAGCTGCCGACGGTCGCGCGCGTATCGTCCACCAGCCCCAGAAGGTCGCCGTCCACGTCGCGCGTGACGTAAAGATAGCGGTCGGCCAGCGGCGGCAGGGCCACAAGAGCGCGGAACTCGTTGTTCTGCCAATCCTGGATCAGCACCACGCCTTCGGCCTGGGCGCGGTCCAGATCGCCGCTGGAGGGGGCCTCGTACCAGAACAGGTAGGACCGTTCGCCCCTGGCGCGGATCTCTCCGTTCCCGTTGATGATATAGGCTTCGCGCAGGCCCCGCTGGATCAGCGCCTGTCCCTGCCCCAGCAGCAGGCGCAACTCGCCGTCCTCGATCAGGGGGTTGGCGCGGCCCGCCTGGGTCAGGACGCTGGCAAGGGCCAGGGCATCCTCGGTCAGGTCGCTGCGATGTTCTTCCTGATAAGCCTCGGCGGCGGCCTGGGACGTGGTCACGACCTGCTGCACCCGCCCCGAGAACCAGCCTTCCAGCCCGATATTGACCAGGAAGCCCGCGAACAGCGCCACAAGCACCGTGGGCACAAGGGCCAGACCGGCAAAGACCAGCACCAGACGCGCATGAAGCCGGGACCCGGCAGCGGTCTTTCGGCGTGCCGTGATCAGCCGGGCCATGCGCAGCACGATGATTCCGATCAGCAGGATCAGATAGGCCAGATCCAGCAGCAGGATCAGCCGCAGCATCCGGCTTTCGGCGCCCTGCGCCAGCGGCCCAAGGACGGTCGTCGTCGCGATGGCCAGCAGGACGCCCACCAACAGAACGCCAGCGGCCATGGCGCCGCGCCAATGACGCGGCAGTCCGACCTTAGCGAGCCTTTCCCAGCTCAACCCTGAAGCGGCACCTGCCATTGCCCCCGCCTGCCGTCTGACGCGGCTTCCTGTTGCAGCGCCGATACGCTGGCGCCGCCCCCTGTGGCGGTTTTACATCAGTTTGCGGCGCCGTGTCACCTCGATATTCAGCTCGGTCAGCTTCTTGCGCAGGGTATTGCGGTTTATTCCCAACAGGTCGGCGCATCTCAGCTGGTTGCCCCCTGTAGCGTCCAGGGCCACCTGCAGCAGGGGCCGCTCGATCTCTCGCAGGATGCGGTCGTAAAGGCCCGGCGGAGGCAGGCTGTCGCCATGCAGGTCGAAATAGCGTTGCAGATGCGCCTCGACCGAATCCGACAAGGGGCCGTTGCCGCTGCCCAGGGAAAAACCGGGCGCAGGGCTGTCCGTCTGGACGGGCGCGACCGGCATGGCGACGGCCACGGGGGTCACACGGGCGCTGCCCTGCTGGCTCAGCGCCTCGCGCATCTCGGGCGCGGTGATGGCCGATCCGCTGGCGATCAGGGCCAGGCGGCGCATCATGTTCTCAAGCTCGCGGACGTTGCCGGGAAAGGCGTGCGCCCGCAAAAGGCTGGCCGCGTCGTCGCCCAGCGTCCGGTCGGGCAGGCCCTGCGTCGCCGCGCGGGCCAACAGGTGATTGGCCAGGGGCAGGATGTCGTCCACGCGCGCGCGCAGCGGCGGCACCGTGACCGTCACGCCGGCCAGCCGGTAATACAGGTCCGACCGCAGCCGCCCCGCCGCCACGTCGGCCTGGGGATCGGGACCGGTGGTCGCCACGATGCGCGGGGCCATTGCCCGGTCCGGGCCGCTTTCCAGCGATTCGATCAGCCCGATCAGTCGGGCCTGGGCGGCGGGATCGAAGCCTGCCGGGTTTTCGATGATGATCGTGCCGCTGCGGGCCTTGTCGGCGGCGCGGGTGATCGCCTCCTCGGTCGCGTCGGCCGAGGTCAGGATCGCAAGCCCCTGGTCGCGCCGGTCCGACAGGTCGTGGAAGGAGCGCGCGATGGTGGTCTTGCCCACGCCCGGCTCGCCCGCGATCAGCACGGGAAGGTCGGCGTTGAGGATGCGCGCGACCATGCGGAACAGCGCCTGCATCGCGGGGGCGTGGCCGATCAGCGGCATGGCCGGATCGGCGGCCGGGCGCGGGGCCAGGGCTTCCGGGATAGGGTCCGACTTGCGGGGCCGGCGCGACAGTGCCTGGTTGGCCTTGGACATCAGGTCGGGCAGGTCGAAGGGCTTGGGCAGGTATTCGAAGGCATCTGCCTCGGTCGCGCGGATCGCGGTGACGATGGTGTTCTGGGCCGAGATCACGATCACCGGCAGGTCGGGCCGCACCTCGCGGATGGCGGGGATCCGGTCGATACCGTTGCCGTCGGGCATCATCACGTCGGTGATGACCAGATCGCCCCGGCCTTCCTCGACCCATTTCGACAGTTGCGCCAGGCTGCCCGTGGCATGGACCCGGCAGCCGGCGCGGGTCAGCGCCTGTGTCAGCACCGTCCGGATGGTGCGGTCGTCGTCGGCGATCAGAACGGTTCCGTCCATGGCGCGGGTCCTTATGCCTTGGGCAATGAAATGCGAAAAACGGTGCGGCCGGGGCGCGAATCCACGCGGATCAGCGCGCCGTGGTCGGTGATGATCTTGCTGACAAGCGCCAGCCCCAGCCCGGTGCCGTTCTCGCGCCCCGACACGAATGGCTCGAACACCTGGTCGGCGATGGCGGGGGGCAGTCCGGGGCCGTTGTCCTCGATCTCGATCTGCAGGGGCAGCGGACGGCCGGTCGGGTCGGTGTCGTCGGGCGGCAGGCGCAGGGTATGGTCATAAAAGCTGCGCAGCCGGATCACCGGGCGCGCGGTATCCTTCAGCGCCTGCGCGGCATTGCGGACCAGGTTCAGGCAGACCTGGGTCAACTGGTCCGCATCCGCAAGCGCATCGGGCAGCGAGGGGTCGTATTCCGCCGCGATCGCGATCTTCTGGGCAAAACCCACGGCGGCCGAGCGACGCACCTTTTCCAGCACGTCATGGACGTTGATCGCCCGCAGGTTCGGGGCCGAGGTGTCGCCGAAGCGTTCCACCTGTTCCAGCAGCGACACGATGCGCCGGGATTCGCTGACAATCATTTCGGCCATCTCGCGATCCTCGCGGGATGCATTCATGCCGATCAGCTGCGCCGCGCCGCGAATGCCCGCCAGGGGGTTCTTGATCTCGTGCGCCAGCATCTCGGCCATGCCGATGGCGCTGCGGGCAGCGGTGCGGACCGCGCGGCTTTGCGATTGCAGCGCGCCTTCGTCCTGCGGGACCAGCAGCAGCGAGACCGCGCCGCCGATCGCCTCGGCCGGGCCGGCATGGACCGCGGCGTGGCGGTCCTGGTGGCCGCCGGCGCGGTCGCCGATCTCGAAGCAGACATTGGGCTGATACAGCGCCTCGTCCCCGCGCAGCACGCGGCGGATCAGCGGCGTCAGCGGGGGCTGGATGCGCAGCCGGGTCCGCATCTCGTCCCCGTCAAGCTGGCGCCCCAGGGTCGAGTTGCGCGACATGTTCAGCCAAACCTCGGCCGCGTCGTTCATCGCGGCGACCCGGCCCTGGTCGTCCAGCACAAGGGCCGGCAAGGGCAGCGTGTCCCAGCCCGGCCCCGGCTGCACCTGGTCGAAGCCAGCCGGGCCTGGGCGCGTCATGCAGCCACCCGAGCATCGCCGAAGGCCTGCCGGATCAGCGCCAGCGTCGCCGCCGGGCTGTCGGCGCGCAGCATCTGGTCGCGCAAGGGCGCGCCGTTCGCGTCCGCATACCAGCCCAGGTGCTTGCGCGCCACGCGCAGGCCCAGGTCGGTGCCATAGAAGTCCAGGATATCCTCGTAATGTTCCGCCACCGCATCGGCCAGGGCATCCCCGCGCGGCAGGTCGGGCGCGGGGCTGCCCACCAGGTCGTGCGCGATCTGCGCCAGCCGCCAGGGCGCGCCCTGCGCGCCCCGCCCCACCATCACCGCATCCGCGCCCGACGCCGCAAGCGCCGCACGGGCCGAGGCCGCGTCCACCACATCGCCATTGGCGACCAGCGGCGGGCGGCCCGGCAGGTTCGCCACCGCGCGGATGCGGCTCCAGTCAGCCTGCCCCTTGTAGAACTGCGCGCGTGTCCGGCCATGCACGGTCAGCATCCGGACCCCCGCATCACTGGCACGCCGCGCCAGGTCCGGCGCGTTCAGGCAATCCTCGTCCCAGCCCAGCCGCATCTTCAGCGTGACCGGCACGGACACGGCACCCACGACCGCATCCACCAGCGTCAGCGCATGGTCGAGGTCGCGCATCAGCGCCGCGCCGGACAGCCCGCCCGTGACCTTCTTGGCCGGGCAGCCCATGTTGATGTCGATGATCCGCGCGCCCATCCCTTCGACGATGCGGGCGGTTTCGGCCATCGCGCCGGCCTCGCGCCCCGCGATCTGCACGCTGACGGGCAGCGCGCCCTCGGTCAGGGCCTTGGCGCGGACGGCGGCGCGGGTGGACGGGCGGGGCGTCACCATCTCGGTCGAGGCGACCATCTCGCTGACCATCAGGCCCGCGCCGTATCGCGCAACGGCGCGGCGAAACGGCAGATCGGTGATTCCCGCCATCGGTGCAAGAAACACCGGCGGGCCAAGCCGCGTGTCGCCAAGAATGATAGGGTCGCCCAGTTGCATATCCCGTTCCTTCGCCCTGCCTGCCGCGGCCCGCAAGATCGCGTCACGGACACCCGGTGCCGCTTTTTCGACCATCTGCCGGAATGCCTAATTTGCGGGCATCATGCCCATCCCGTAAGCATAGCCTGAGCGGCACCGATGTCGCTAACATCCTGCCCAACTGTCGCAATCGGAATGGTCTTCAGCCGGTCAGATGCTTAGATGAGGGTCAAAATGCAAGGGGGACGCATGTTCCTGTCGGTTTTCGACCTGTTCAAGGTGGGCGTCGGCCCGTCGTCGTCCCATACGATGGGGCCCATGGTCGCGGGGGCGCGGTTCCTGGACGAATTGCGCCAGCAGCCCTTCCGGGTGCATGGGCTGCGTGCCAGCCTGCACGGCAGCCTTGCCTTTACCGGCAAGGGCCATGCGACCGACCGCGCGACCATCCTGGGCTTGGCGGGCTTTGTCCCCGCGACACTGGACATGGAGGCTGCGGAAGCCGCGCTTGCCCGCAACCGCGACAGCAAGCTGCTGTCGCCGGAAGGCTTGGGCGACCTGGCCTTCGACCCCGACCGCGACCTGCGCTTCGACTATGACAATGCCCTGCCCGGCCATGCCAACGGCATGACCCTGTCGGCCACCGACGCGCAGGGCGACGTGATCTTCCACCGCATCTATTATTCCATCGGCGGCGGCTTCGTGCTGACGGATGGGGAATTGGCAAACAAGGGCAACGACAAGCGCAGCGACAATGCGCCCGCCGTGCCCTATCCCTTTGCAAGCGCAGCCGAGATGCTGGAGATGGCCCGGTCATCCGGCAAGTCCATCGCCCGGATGAAGCACGACAACGAACGCGTCTATCGCTCGGACGCCGAGATCCGCCAGGGGCTGATGCGGATCTGGCAGGTGATGCGCGACTGCATGGACCGGGGGCTGACCACCGACGGCATCCTGCCCGGCGGGCTGTCGGTCAAGCGCCGCGCCAAGGCCATCCACGAAAAGCTGCTGGCCGAACGCGGCATGAACCTGACCGCGCCCCATGTCATCAACGACTGGATGTCCACCTATGCCATGGCCGTGAACGAGGAAAACGCGGCAGGCGGTCAGGTCGTCACCGCGCCGACCAACGGCGCGGCGGGAACAGTGCCCGCCGTGATCCGCTATTGGCTGGACCACGTTCCCGGCGCGTCGGAAAGGGACATCCCCGAGTTCCTGCTGACCGCTGCGGCCATCGGCGGCCTGGTCAAGCACAATGCCTCCATCTCGGGCGCCGAGGCCGGGTGCCAGGCCGAAGTCGGCAGCGCATCCGCGATGGCGGCTGCGGGGCTGGCCGCCGTGCTGGGCGGGACGCCCGAACAGGTGGAAAACGCGGCGGAAATCGCTTTGGAACATCACCTGGGCATGACCTGCGACCCGGTCCGCGGCTTGGTTCAGGTGCCCTGCATCGAGCGCAACGGCCTGGGCGCGATCAAGGCCGTCAGCGCGGCCAGCCTGTCGCTCCGCGGCGATGGAACCCATTTCGTGCCCCTGGACGCCGCGATCGAGACGATGCGCCAGACCGGCCGCGACATGTCGGACAAGTACAAGGAAACATCGCTGGGGGGGCTAGCGGTCAACGTGCCGAATTGTTGATCGGGCCGGGCGGCGGGCTGTCGCCGCAGCCGGGCCTTGTCTGCTTGTGCGCGCGCCCGGCGGTTGCTAACGCTGGCGTGACAGTGATCCCAAAGAAGGCTGACCGATGACACCGCGTCTTGCACTCATCGCGCTGATGACCCTGCCGCTTGCCGCCTGCGAGGGCGTCAATCTTCCCACCATCGGCGGCGCCGAGCCCGAGGTTCAGGGCCACCAGGGTCCTCCGGGCGTGTCGCCGCTGGAGCAGCCGATCGAAACCGGGGCCGAGGCGCGGCCCGTGTCCACGGCCGAGGCAGCCACCTACAACACCGCGGCCTTCAGCGCGCGCGGCAACGAGCCTTTCTGGGCTGTCGACGTCGCCGGCAGCACCGCGATCTACAAGACCCCTGACAACCAGAACGGCCGCCCGATCCGCGTGAACCGCCTGAATTTCGCGCAGGGCGTCGAATATGTGGGCGTGCATTCCGGCCGTCCCTTCGTGCTGAACATCCGCGCCGCCGCCTGCCAGGACAGCATGTCGGGCGACAGGTTCCCCTTCACCGCGCGCCTGACCGTGTCGGGCCGGACCGAGGCCGGTTGCGCGGGCCCCGCCGCGGCCGAGGTGGCCCAGGCCGTCGCCGCGACCCGCGCCCCGGCCCCTGCAGCGCCGCGCACAGCCCCGGTCGCCAGCCGTCCCGCCGCCGCACGCCCTGCGCCGGCCCCTGAGGCCACGCCAGCCGCGACCGAGGCCGAACCGGCAGAAACGCCGGCAGCGACCCCCGCGCAAACGCCCGCAGCCACCCCGGCGCCGGCCGCGCCTGCGCCTGCGCCTGCGCCTGCGCCTGCGCCTGCGGCGGCGCCTGCGGCGGCGACCCCGGCGGCACCCGCGGCCACCGCTCCGGCGTCCGAGGGCACGGCAAACCTGCCCCCCGCCCCCGAGGCGGATGCAGCGCCCGCAGACCCGGCACCGGCCGCGACCATCGCGCCGCGCCTGCCCGCTGCCCCTGCCGCGACCCCGGAAGCGCCCGCCGGCGAACCGGCTGCCACCCCGCCCGCGGAATGACGGCCTGACCGTCCTGCGGCATCCATGACGCATCTGGCCCGCCATGATGCGCCGACGGGATGCCAGCAGGGCGGTTTGCCCTTATGATCCGGTCCATGTTGAACGAGGACAAGCCGATGCGCCGATCCCCCATCCTGAGACGCCTGCTGGCGACGACCCTGCCCGCCGCCATGGTGCTGGGATCGGTCAGCACAACCGCCATCGCCGAGCCGATGTACGGCCGCACCATGTCCACCTATGGCCTGCCCGGCGGCATCGACACGCCCACGGCCGAAACGCTGCCAGACGGCACGCTGGGGGCGACGGTTTCCTGGTCGGACTACGGGCGGCGGTCCAGCGTCCTGTTCCAGGCGCTGCCGGGACTGACCACGGTCTTGCGCTATTCGCGGGTCGAGGGGATCAACGACGGGCGCAGGAACGGGTATATCTCTGACCGGTCGCTGGACCTGCGCTATCAGTTTCTGGACGAGCAGGGCTGGCGCCCTGCCGTCGCGGTGGGCTTGCAGGACTTCCTGGGCACTGGCGTCTATTCGGGCGAATACATCGTCGCGACCAAGTCGGTCACCCCGGCCATCCGCGTCTCGGCGGGCCTGGGCTGGGGCGTTCTGGCGGGCAAGTCGCGCACGATCGATTCAGGCGACGAAGGCGGCACGCCGAATGTCGATGACTGGTTCCGCGGCGGCGCGCGACCCTTTGCATCGGTCAGCTGGCAGGTCAACGACCGCCTCAGCCTGGTGGCCGAATATTCCAACAACGACTATGTCACCAGATACAGCGACGGCCAGGTGGCCCAGCAGGGCAACGAGCCCGGCAACGGCCTGAACCTGGGCGCCTATTACAGCTTTGGCGACAGCTACCAGGTCGGCCTTTATTCCATCGGCGGAGAAACCTTCGGCGCACAGTTCTCGGTCGCGCTGAACCCGCGCCAGGCGCCCTATCCGTCAGGGCTGGAAAAGGCGCCCGCCCCGGTCCGGCCGCGCCCCGCGCCCCAGGCCGATCCCGACGGATGGTCGGGTGTCTGGTCGCAGGATCCGACGGCGCAGCCCGCGATCCAGACCGCGCTTGGCGATGCGATGGCCAAGGAAGGGCAGATCCTGGAAAGCATGGCTCTGGGCCCCAACCGGGCCGAGGTCCGCCTGCGCAACCAGCGTTACATCAACCAGGCCGAGGCGATCGGGCGCACCGCGCGCCTGATGACCCGCGCCCTGCCCCCCTCGGTCGAGACCTTCGTCATCACCTCGACCGCGGACGGGGTGCCGACGTCCTCCGTCACCGTGCGGCGGTCCGACATCGAGCGGCTGGAGAATACCGAGGCCGGGCAGATCGCCGCCGCCTCGGCCCTGTCCGATGCCCCGGCGGGTGCACCGGGTCTGGTGCGCAGCGAAGGCGTCTATCCCCGCTTTCGTTGGGCCATCAAGCCTTATCTGGACCTGGGGATCTTCAGCGCCGAGGATGGCCTGACCCACGAGGTCGGCGCCGAAGCGCGCGCAAGCTACGAGATCATGCCCGGCCTGATCCTGACCGGCGCCCTGCGCCAGCGGGCCTTTGGCGACATCTATCAGCGTGGCCCGGGCAAGGGCCGCAACGACGGCAGCTTCTACGGTGTCGATGAATACCTGAACAACCCCGAGCTTGAGACGACACCCGAAGGCGTGCCGCGGGTGCGTTCGGACACGCGGATGTACACGGGCAACAAAAGCCCGGTGATCCCGGAACTGACGCTGGCCTGGTATGCCAAGCCCACGCCGACCGTCTATACCCGCGTGACCGCCGGCCTGCTGGAACGCGCCTATGGCGGCGTCTCGACCGAGGTTCTGTGGAAGCCCGCAAATTCCCCGCTGGCCTTCGGCGCCGAGGTGAACCGGGTCCGCAAGCGCGACTTCGACCAGTTGTTCGACTTCCGCGACTACGAGGTCACAATGGGCCATGTCTCGGCCTATTACGAATTCACGCAGGGCTTTACCGCGCAACTGGACGTGGGCAAGTACCTGGCGGGCGACAAGGGCGCGACGCTGACGCTGACCCGCGAATTCGCGAACGGCTGGCGGATCGGGGCCTATGCGACCAAGACGGATCTCTCGGCCGAGGAGTTCGGCGAGGGCAGCTTCGACAAGGGCGTGACCCTGTCGATCCCGCTGGGCTGGGCCTCGGGCCAGCCGTCGCGGGAACGGGTGCAGACCACGCTTCGGTCGCTGTCGCGCGACGGCGGCGCGCAGTTGAACGTGAACGGGCGCCTGTACGACCGCGTCAGGGACAGCCATTCCGTCAAACTCTATGAAGGCTGGGGGAGGTTCTGGCGATGAACGGCGCGTTGAAGATCACGCTGGCGGCGTCGCTGCTGGGCACGCTGGCAGCCTGCGGCAATGACCAGGACACGGGTGTCTTTGGCGTCCTGTCGCAGACGGCCGGGCAGGTCATGGCCGACCGCCGCGCCCCCGACCAGCCCGCCGCCCCGCCGAAATCGGCGCAGGACGCCGCGGCCGAGGCGCTGCGCGTCAACCCGGGCCCGCTGATCCAGGCGGGGTTCGAAAGCCTGGGCCGCACGCAGGTCATGGCGATGACGGGACAGAACGGCGCCATGCGCACCTACATGACGCCGGCCGAGGAGGCGCTTATCCTGCGCGGCGGGATGCTGGTGGGCACGCGTGGCCTGGGCAACGACCTGTCCGTGGCCGAGCCCGCGACCGAGGGGCTGATCCGCGCCGGCGCCGCTGGCACCGGCACGCGGATCATGCGCTATTTCGCGGGCGACGGGATCGAACGGCCGTTGCAGTTCACCTGCACCGTCGGTGCAGGCCCCGCCCCCGGCGTGACTGTGGAGAACTGCGAAGGCCACGGCACCACCTTCCAGAACAGCTACATGGTCCAGGGCGGGCAGATCGCCGTGTCGCGCCAATGGATCGGGCCGGCCCTGGGATACGTCACCATCCAGACGCTGCGCCCCTGACGAAGGACCGGCCCCTCGCGGGGCCGTTTCTCATGCGGCGGCCAGGTAGTCCCGGATAGCCGCGCGCACGCCCTGGTCCTGCACGATCTTCAGCCTGCGGGCGAAGGCCTGCCGAAAGCGCGGGTTTGCGGCCAGGGGCCCGAAGACGGCTTCATTCGCCAGGAAGGCCAGCGGGTCGCGGCGCGACGCGAGGGCATAGTCGCGCAGGGCATCGCTGTTGTCGTCATTGGGGGCGATCGCATGGCCGGCCTCGTCCGTCCGTTCGCAATAGCGGCACCAGAAGGCCACCTCTTGCGCCAAGCCCTCGATGTCGCGGTCGTCCTTCAGCGCGTCGGCCAGGGTCGGCAGGATGAACTTGGGCTGCCGGTTCGACCCGTCCAGGCACAGGCGCGGGATCGTGTCCCCCACCTCGGGGTTGGCAAAGCGGCTGACGATCAGGTCAAGGTAGTCGTCATAGCTGACGCCGGGGATGGGCTGCAGCGTCGGGATGATCTCTCGCATCTCCAACCCACGCAGCCAGTCCGCGACCTGCGGGTCGGCCATGGCGTCATGGACGAAATGGTGCCCCAGCAGCGCGGACGGATAGGCAATGGCCGCGTGCCCGCCGTTGAGGATCCGCAGCTTCATCAGCTCGTGGCGGCTGACATCGCTGACAAATTCAGCCCCGACCTTTTCCAGCGGCGGGCGGCCCTGGGGAAAGTGATCCTCGAGCACCCATTGGCGGAACGGCTCGCAGACGACGGGGGCGGCGTCGATGATGCCGAAGCGGTCGCGGACAAGCGTGCGTTCGCGGTCGGATGTGGCGGGCGTGATGCAATCGACCATCGAGTTCGGAAAGGCCACCTTGCGCCGGACCCAGTCGGCCAGCGACGGGTCCGACAGTTGCGCCAGTTCCGCGACGGTCCGGGCGCAGACATGGCCGTTTTCCGGAAGGTTGTCGCAGGACAGCACGGTGAAGGGCTCAAGCCCCCCGTCCCGCCGCTGCCGCAGCGCCGCCAGGATCATGCCGAAGACCGTGCGCGGCGCGTCCGGATGGGCCGCGTCATGTGCGATGTCGGGATGCGCGGCGTCAAAGCCATTGGTCTTGGCATCGACGTAATAGCCGCCCTCGGTGATGGTCAGCGACACGATGCGGATCGACCGATCGGCCATCGCCGCGATCACCGCCTGCGGATCGACCGGCACGAAATCGACCATCGACCCGATCACGCGGGCATTCAGCCCGTCCGGGTCCAGTTCGACAACCGTGGTCAGCCAGTCCTGCGCGGCCAGCCGGTCGCGCATCGCGGCATCGCCCTGCCGCACGCCTGCGCCGATCAGCGCCCAGTCATGGCCCTCGCCCGCCTCGAAAAGCTGGTCCAGATACCAGGCCATATGCGCGCGGTGAAAGTTTCCGACGCCGACATGGACGATCCCGGGGCGCAGCGCGGCGCGGTCATAGCCGGGGCGGCCCACTGCGTCCGGCAGGTGATCAAGGGCGGATGCGTTCAGTGAAACGGCCATGGCCGGAACCTTTCTTCTGGGGGACAAGCCTCAGCTCATCCAGTTGCCGCCATCGACGTTGTAGGTCTGGGCGACGATGTAGTCGGCATCACGCGAGGCGAGAAAGATCGCCATGCCGGTCAGGTCGGCGGCGGTGCCCATGCGGCCAAAGGGGACGGCCGCACCCACTTCGCGTTTTTTCTGGCCGGGGGCCTTGTTCTCGTATTTCGCGAAGAAGGCGTCCACGCCGTCCCAGTGTTCCCCGTCCACCACGCCGGGCGCGATGGCGTTCACGTTGATGCCGTGTTCGATCAGGTTCAGTCCCGCCGATTGCGTCAGGCTGATGACGGCGGCCTTGCTGGCGCAATAGACTGCCACCAAGGCTTCGCCCCGCCGCCCCGCCTGGGACGCCATGTTGATGATCTTGCCGCCCTTTCCGCGCGCGATCATGCCGCGCGCCACGGCCTGCATCATGAACAGCGGGCCCGAGACGTTGACCGCGAAGATGCGGTCGTAATCGGCGCGGGTGATTTCCACAATGGGGGCCGCGGTGAACAGGGCAGCGTTGTTCACCAGGATGTCAATGCCGCCGAATGCGCCTTCGACCTCGGCCACGCAGGCGTCGATGCTGGCCTGGTCGGTGACGTCCAGGCGCAACGCGATGGCGCCTTCGCCCATGCCGTCTGCCGCCTTCCGCGCCGCGTCGATGTTGATGTCGCAGATCGCAACGCGGGCACCCTCTGCCAGATAGGCGCGGGCAAATTCCAGCCCGATGCCGCGCGCGGCGCCGGTGATCAGCGCGCGCTTGCCGTCCAACCGTCGCATCAGATGCGGTCTCCGTTCTTGTCGAAGCGATGGATTTTCCCCTCGTCCGGGGTCAGCCAGACGGTGTCGCCGTGGTGAAGATCGACTTCGCCGGTGGACCGGACGGTGATGGTTTCGGCCAGGCCGGTGTCCTCGACATAGAAGAAGCTGTCCGATCCCAGGTGTTCGCTGACGCCGACGCGCCCCTTCCATTTGCCCTCGGTGGCCGAGATGCGGATATGTTCGGGCCGCACGCCGATGGTCTGGGCGCCGTATTCGGCCGCTGCCGCGCCCCCGAACAGGTTCATGCGCGGACTGCCGATGAAGCCTGCCACGAAGACATTGCGGGGGCTGTGATACAGATCCAGCGGCGACCCGACCTGCTCGATCCGGCCCGCCTGCAGCACCACGATCTTGTCGGCCATGGTCATGGCCTCGACCTGGTCGTGGGTGACATAGATCATCGTGGTCTTCAGCCGGTTATGCAGTTCGCTGATCTCAAGCCGCATTCCCACCCGCAGCGCGGCGTCCAGGTTCGACAGCGGCTCGTCGAACAGGAAGGCGGCCGGTTCGCGCACGATGGCCCGGCCGATGGCCACACGCTGGCGCTGGCCGCCCGAAAGCTGGCCGGGGCGGCGGTCGAGGTAGTTGGTCAGGTTCAGCGCCTTTGCCGCCGCCTCGATCCGGCGGTCCTGTTCGGCCTTGGGCACGCCCGCCATCTTCATCGGAAAGGCGATGTTCTTCCTGACCGACATATGCGGGTAAAGCGCATAGGACTGGAACACCATCGCCAACCCGCGCTTGGCCGGGGATGCTTCTGTCGCATCCGCCCCGTCGATCAGGATGCGCCCATCGCTCACATCCTCCAGCCCCGCGATCAGGCGCAGCAGCGTCGACTTGCCACAGCCCGAGGGACCCACGAAGACCACGAATTCGCCGTCGTCGATGGTCAGGTCCAGGGGCGGGATCACCTCGACCTCGCCGAACCGCTTGGCCACGCCCTGCAGGGTTATCTGTCCCATGAATGTTCCCCTTATTTCACGGCGCCGAAGGTCAGGCCCCGGACCAGTTGTTTCTGGCTGAACCAGCCCAGGACCAGGATCGGCGCGATCGCCATGACGGATGCCGCCGACAGCTTCGCCCAGAACAGCCCCTGCGGGCTGGAGAAGCTGGCGATGAAGGCCGACAACGGCGCGGCATTGGTGGTGGTCAACTGGATGGTCCAGAAGGCCTCGTTCCAGGCCAGGATGATGTTCAGAAGCAGCGTCGAGGCGATGCCCGGGATCGCCATGGGCGTCAGCACATACAGGATCTCGTCGCGCAGGCTGGCGCCGTCCATCCGCGCGGCTTCCAGGATCTCTCCGGGGATTTCGCGGAAATAGGTGTACAGCATCCAGACCACGATCGGCAGGTTGATCAGCATCAGCAGGACCGTCAGCCCGATCCGCGTGTCCATCAGCCCCGTGCGCAGGAAGATCAGGTAGATCGGCACCAGCACGGCCACGGCGGGCATCATCTTGGTGGACAGCATCCACATCAGGATGTCCTTGGTCCGCTTCGTGGGCGAGAAGGCCATGGCCCAGGCCGCCGGGATCGCCACGATCAGCGCCAGAAGCGTGGACCCCACCGCCAGGATCACCGAATTGGTGAAGGGCCGCCAGTAGTTGTTCTGGCTTTGCACCGTCTGGAAGCTTTCCAGCGTGAAGGACGGGATCAGGTCGAAGCCTGCGATGGCTTCCTGTTCTGTCTTCAGGCTGGTGATGATCGTGTAGAGGATCGGAAAGAAGATCAGCAGCGCCACGAACCAGGCGGCGACGGTCCAGCCGATGCGGGCGTTGCGGGATGTTGCGCGTGCCATGTTTGCCCCCTCAGTCCAGGTTCTTGCCGACGGCGCGCATCAGGAAGATGGCGATCAGGTTGGCCAGGATCACGGCGATGATGCCCCCCGCCGCCGCGCCGCCGATGTCGAAGTTCAGCCGGGCCGCGCGATAGATCAGGAAGGTCAGGTTGGTGGACGCAAAGCCGGGACCGCCATTGGTCGTGACCAGGATTTCCGCATAGATGCCCAGCAGGAAGATGGTCTGGATCAGGATCACCACGGTGATCGCCCGGGCCATGTGCGGCAGCACCAGATAAAGGAACCGCGCATAGGCAGGCGCGCCGTCCATCTCGGCCGCTTCCATCTGTTCGGTGTCCAGCGATTGCAGGGATGTCAGCAGGATCAGCGTGGCGAAGGGCAGCCATTGCCAGGCCACGATCAGGGTGATCGAGAACAGCGGATACTGCGCGAACCAGTCCACCGGGCTGGCGCCAAAGAATTGCGCCACGTCCGCCAGCACGCCGTATGAGGGGTGCATGATCATGTTCTTCCAGATCAGCGCGGCGACCGGCGGCATCACGAAGAAGGGGCTGATGACCAGGATCCGAACGATCCCCTGTCCCCAGATCGGCTTGTCGATCAGCAAGGCGATGGCGATGCCGCCGACGACCGTGATGAACAGCACCCCCAGCACCAGCACCAGCGTGTTCCAGATCGCCTCGACGAAGGCGGGATCGGTGTAGAAATACTGGTAATTGAACCACCCCGTCCAACTGGTCATGCCGGGGTTCAGCAGGTTGTAGTTCAGGAAGGAATAATACAGCGTCATGCACAGCGGCACGATCATCCAGATCAGCAGAAGGATGATCGCGGGCGCCCGCATCAGCCGGGCAAGCCCTTGGGTCTGGCGTGTGGCCATGGCGGAAAGCTCCCTTGTCGGCCGGGCATGTGCGCCCCGAAGGGGCACCGCCCGGAGGAGGGCCGGACGGTGCCTGACAGGTGACGGTGGAACTCGTTACTTGATGTAACCGGCGCGGGTCATCTCGCGCGTGGTATTGGCCTGGGCGGCTGCAAGGGCGTCTTCAGCCGACATCTGCCCGGCAAGCGCCGCCGAGAACTGCTGGCCGACCGCCGTGCCGATGCCCTGGAACTCGGGGATCGCGACGAACTGGCCGCCCGTGTAGGGGATGTCCTGCACGGATGCCTTTTGCGTGTCCGCCGCATTGATCGCCGTCAGCGTCATGGCGGCAAAGGGCGCCTCGGCCTGATAGTCGGCATTCTCGTAAAGCGAGGTCCGCGTGCCCGGAGGCGCGGCGCGCCAGCCCTCTTTTTCGGCCACCAGCTCGGTATAACCCTTCGAGGTCGCCCAGGCGATAAAGGTCTTGGCCGCGTCCTGCGCGTCCGAGGATGCCGGGATGGCCAGGCTCCAGGCCCAAAGCCAGTTGCCGTGGTTGTCCACGCCTTCCTTGTTGGGGAACTGGGCAAAGCCCACGCTATCTGCCACGGTCGAATCCTCGGGGTCGGTCACGAAGCTGGCGGCGACGGTGGCGTCGATCCAGATGCCGCACTTGCCCTGCTGGAACAGCGACAGGTTCTCGTTGAAGCCGTTGGACGACGCTCCGGGGGGGCCGTATTCGTTCATCATCGTCAGGTAGTCGGTCAGCGTGGCCTTCCACTCCTCGCTGTCGAACTGGGGCTGCCAGTCGGTGTCGAACCAGCGTGCGCCATAGCTGTTGGCCATCGCGGTCAGGAAGGCCATGTTCTCTCCCCAGCCGGGCTTTCCGCGCAGGCAGATGCCGTATTGCTCGGCCGACTTGTCCGTCATCGCCTGGGCGGCATTCATGATGTCGGTCCAGGTCGGTTCCTCGGGGATCGTCACGCCCGCGGCTTCGGCCAGGTCGGTGCGATACATCACCATCGCGGATTCGGCGTAGAAGGGCGCGGCGTAAAGCTGGCCGTCGGCCGACAGCGCGTCGCGGACCGCCGGGATCAGGTCGTCGGCATCGTAGTCCGCGCCCAGGTCCAGCGGCACCAGCCAGTTCTGCTTGGCCCAGATCGGAACCTCGTAGGTGCCTATCGTCAGGATGTCGTATTGGCCACCTTGGGTGGCGATGTCGGTCGTCACGCGTTCGCGCAGGATGTTTTCCTCGAGCGTGACCCACTCGACGTTGATGCCCGGATTGGCGGCGGTGAATTCGTTGGTCAGGCCCTGCATCCGGATCATGTCGCCGTTGTTCACGGTCGCGATCGTGAGGGTGACATTGTCCTGCGCTGCCGCGATGCCGGCAGATGCGCACAAGGCCGTCGCGCCCATCAAGGCGCGGAAAGTGATGGTCATGCTATCCTCCCCAGGTCGTTTGGGCATTTGCCAAACCGACGGGCAAATATTCACAAAGGCCGTAGATTCTGTCAATCGCCAAAATTGCATGGCGAAACCGCCGCCTGATGCGAAACCGCCGCCTGATGGCGGGGGATCAAAGACAAGATGTCCCGGGATCAGTCGGCCAGCAGCCGTTCTGCTGTCGCCTCGGAGGTGACAAGCCCGTTCACCAGCCGGCCCACAAGCGCCGCCCTGATGGCGGGCACCTTTGCCTCACCTGTCGCAACGGCAATCACCGGGCGCTGCGAGGCGCGCGGCAGCGGGGCCGAGGCGACGCGGGCGTTGAAGGCGCAGTCGATGACCTGACCGCCGCGGTCGTAAACCCAACTGGTGATCTCACCCACCGCGCCCAGGGCGGCCAGTTCGTCCATCTCGGCCCTGCTGACGAAACCGTCCACGAACAGGGGGGCGCTGCGGTCCATCTGGCCGATGCCGACCAGCGACAGATCGGCCTGCTTGGACAGGCGGATGGTGTTGCGCACGGCATCCTGGCCGCGCATCGCCGCCAGTTCGGCCGGATCGCGCGCCAGCACCGGCAGGGGATAGGGGTAATGCGGCGCCCCGATCCGTTCGGCCAGGCTGATCGTGGCGTTATAGGGCGAGGCCGAGCCGTCCTGCATCATGTTTCCCAGCCGGGACACCACCACGTGCTGCGGGCAGGCCATGCGCGGCAGTTGTTCCACCGTGGCTTTCAGCGCCCGGCCCGTGCCCAGGCTGACAACCCGCCGTTCGGGCGATTTCAGCACCCGTTCCAGTTCCACCGCGGCGGCGATCGCAATGCCGGTCAGCAGGTCGGGGGCATCGGGGTCCGATGGCACGACCTCGCAGGATGCCAGCCCGAAACGATCCGCCAAGGCCTCGGCCAGATCCATGCAGCGCGCGATGGGATGATCGACGCGCACCTTGATCAGCTTCTCGCTGACCGCCATCGCGACCAAGCGCTGCGCGGATTGGCGGCTGACGCCCAGCTTGCGCGCGATCTCGTCCTGGGTGTTGCCTGCGACATAATAAAGCCAGCCGGCCCGCGCCGCATCGTCCAGGCGCACCGCCTCGGGGCTGAATCTGCCGGCGTTCACGGGGTCGACGCTCCTTCCTGTAGGCTTGCCAACAGTTGGGAGAATTCGTCCCAATTGTCAAAGGACCGCAGGCCCGGCGGCAAGGCCATCGGCTCGGCCCCGCGCAGATGGGCGCCGCCAGCGTAATGCAGGACCGCCATTCCGGCGGCAAGACCTGCGGCAATGCCGGGGGCGCTGTCCTCGACCACAAGTGTCCCTTCCGGCGCCGCGCCCATGCGTTGGGCGGCAAACAGGAACAGGTCGGGCGCGGGCTTGCCGCGGCTGACCTGACTGGCGGTGAAGACGCGGCCTGCGAACCGTCCGGCCAGGCCCAGGACCTCCAGCGTATGCGCGACCCGCTGCGGGCTAGAGGATGTGGCGATGCAGGCCGGAATCCGCAGGCCGTCCAGGATCGCCCGGACCCCGGGCGTCGGAAGCAGTTCCGTGGTAAAGCGGTCCAGCAGGCGCGCGCGGTAATCTGCCTCGAAGCTGTCGGGCAAGGGGCGGCCATGCGCCTGGCGAATCGTCTGCGCGACGGTGGGAAAGCTGCGGCCCAGGAAGTCGCGGCGCACGTCTGCGGGCGTCACGGCAATGCCCAGGGCCGCCAACTGGTCGATCAGCACGGATGCCGACAGGACCTCGCTGTCGGCGATAACGCCGTCGCAATCGAAGATGATCAGTCCGATGCCCATCGCCCTGCCCCCTGCGACGCCCCCTGCGACAGCGCTTGCGATAGCACAAGCAGCGGGCCGCGCGAACCCCGTGCAACGGGCTGGCGATTGTGGCACGACTGCCCTGCCCCAACCGATGGATCCCATGCGCGCCGTCCTGATCACCCCGCCCCTTCACAGCCACCTGCGCGCCTTCGAGGCGCTGGCCCAGGAACTGACGCGACGCGGGCACGAGGCGATCTTCGTGACCGAACCGGGCATCGTTCTGCAGGGCGGCGCGGCCCAGGTCACCCTGCCCGGCCCCGCTGCCCGCCCCCAGCCCCGCCGCCTGCTGCCCGAGATCCTGGCGGGCGCCCGCCGCACCGACCGGCTGTGCCGCGACGGCCTGTCGGTGATCCGCGACCTGGCCCCTGACGTGGTGCTGGGCGACCAGATGGAGCCTGCCTCGGGCCTTCTGGCGCGGGCGGCGGGCGTGCCGCTGGTTTCGGTCGCCTGCGCGGTGCCGATGGATCCTGAACCCGGCATCCCCTTGCCCTTCCTGGGCTGGCCTCATGATCCCACCGCCGGTGGCCTGCGCCGCAATCTGGGGGGCGAACGGGTGGCCGACCTGCTGATGACGCCGCAGACGCGGGTGATCCGCCGCTGGGCGCAGGCTTGGACCTTGGGCGATCTTGGGCGGCTGCAGGACTGCCTGTCGCCTGACCTGGCGCTGTCGCAGATGGCGCCGGGGTTCGATTATCCGCGCCCGGCGAACGGCGGCCACATCGCGGCTGTCGGTCCCTTCCGCAAGGGGCAGGTGGCACAGGATTTCCCCGACGACATCCGTCCCGATCCGCAGCGGCCCTTTGTCTATGCCTCGCTGGGGACGTTGCAGGGGCATCGCGCGCGGCTGCTTGCGCGCATCGCGCGGGCCTGTCGGCAGGCGGGGGCGCAGGTCCTGGTGTCGCACGCGGGATCGCTGACCGAGGATCAGGCCCGCGCCATTCCCGCCGACTGGGTGCGATCCTTCGTGCCCCAGCAGGCGGTGCTTGAACGCGCGGATCTGTGCGTGACCCATGCGGGGCTGAACACGACGCTGGAATGCCTTGCCGCGGGGGTGCCGATGCTGGCCATTCCGCTGACGCATGACCAGCCGGGGGTGGCCGCGCGCATCGAACGCTGCGGCGCAGGGCTGCGGCTGCAGCCCTGGCAGCGCGGCACAGGGCGGATCGCGCAAGCGGTGCGCGACCTGCTGTCCGATCCCGCCTTCAGGCAAGCGGCAGCCCAGTTCGCGGCCCAAGCCCCGGGATGGCAGGGGGCGGCAGGCGCGATCGACCGGGTCGAGGCGATGATCAGGACGTCAGCACGCGCCAGAGCCCGATGACATAGCCGTCGCCCACCCACAGGGACAACAGCAGCTCGACCGCGACGGCGATGGCCGCGACGACCCAGCCCGCAAGGGGCAGCGCCAAGGCCGCTCCGAAAACCGCGGCGGCCGTGTCGCTGAAGGAATTGACGATGCTGTCGCCGTGATAGGCCAGCGGATCGCCCGAGGAATAGCCGAACATGTCGATGGTGACGGGCAGGTTCTCGGCCATTTCCCAGACAGTGCCGCTGACGACGACCGCCGCCATGATGGTCCACAGCGGCCAGTCGGGCCGCTTCCAGAAAACCAGCTTGGCCAGCACCGCGCCAAAGACCAGGTGCAACAGGCTGTAGGGGTCCAGCACCGTCTGCGAATTCAGGCCCGCCTGGTCCGGCATGGCCCAGATCTGCCCGCAATCGCAGTTCAGCGGCCGCCCGAGGATCAGCAGCATCACCAGCTTGCCCAGCAGCGCCAGCACGATCAGTGCGACGGCTTGTCGCCCCCTGCCGTAAGGCCGCGGCAATTTGCTTGCATCCAGCGTCAGACTGGCGGATCGTTCGTCCGAAATCAGCGGGGCCGGGCGGTTTTCATCTGTCATCTCCTCCAAGGTAAAGACGCAGCCCGCCAAGACAAGGGGCCACAAGATACAAAAGGTTAGGACGAATCAGACGGGCCGGATCGTGGTCGCGGGGGCGGGACTTGCAGGCTCGCTGGCGGCGTTGCGGCTGGCGGGCGCGGCGGATGTGGTGCTGATCGACCAGCGTCCCGAACCCCTGGCCGGCCACACCTGGTCCTTCCATTCGGGCGATGTTGATTCGGCGCAGCGTGCCTGGCTGCAACCGGCCCTGCGCTGCCAGTGGGACGGGCAGGACGTGCGCTTTCCGGGTTATGGCCGCCAGCTTCGGTCGGGCTATGCCTCGATTGATGCGGACAGCCTGGGCGCGGCCTTGTCCGGCGTGGCGGGGGTGACGCGGATCACCGGGCGGGTCGCATCGGTCGACGCAGGGGGCGTGACGCTGGCCGATGGGCAGCGGATCGAGGGCGATCTTGCCGTCGACGCGCGCGGCTTTTCGCCCCATCCGTCCATCGAGGTGCGTTTCCAGAAGTTCCTGGGCCAGGAGATCCTGCTGGAAGCGCCCCACGGGCTGACGCGCCCGGTCATCATGGACGCGACCGTCCCGCAGATGGACGGCTATCGCTTCTTCTACCTGCTGCCCTTTGACGACCGCCGCCTGCTGGTCGAGGCCACCTACTACTCCGACGGCGCCAGTCTTTCGTCCGCCGATCAACGCGCGGGGATCGCCGAATATGCGGCGGCCCAAGGCTGGCGCATCGCCACTGTCGAGCGCGAGGAGAACGGCGTCCTTCCCATTGCCCTGCGCTTTGACGCGGACGCCTTCTGGCGGGGCATCCCCGCCGACCTTCCGACCATCGGGCTGCGCGCGATGCGCTTTCACGCGCTGACGGGATACAGCCTGCCGCACGCGGTCCGCAGCGCCGACCTGATCGCCCGGCACTGGCGCCAGGGTGCACAGGTCCTGGCCGGGGCGCTGCGCGGCGATTCGCTGGCCGACGCCAAGGCGCAGGGCTTCTATCGCCTGCTGTCGCGGATGCTGTTCGAGGCTGCCGCCCCCGACGAACGGCGCCACGTGATGGAACGCTTTTATCGCCTGCCCGAGCCGCTGATCGAGCGGTTCTATGCCGGGCAAAGCACATGGGCCGACAAGGCCCGCATCCTGACGGGCCGACCGCCCGTCCCGGTCGGGCGCGCGCTGCGCTGCCTGCCCGAAACCTTCAAGGTGAAGCCTGCATGAAACACTCTCCCGGCAAGACGGCCGCCGTCATTGGCGCGGGCCTGGGCGGCCTTGCGCTTGCCATCCGCCTGCAAAGCGCGGGCATCGCGACCACGGTCTTCGAAAAGCGCGACAAACCCGGCGGGCGGGCCTATGTCTATCACGACGCGGGCTTTACCTTCGATGCTGGGCCGACGGTCATCACCGATCCGGACTGCCTGAAGAAGCTGTGGCGGCTGTCCGGCCGCGACATTTCCGAACACGTGACCCTGCTGCCGGTGGAACCCTTCTATCGCCTGTGCTGGGAAGACGGGACAGTCTTCGACTATGCCGACGACCAGCCCTCGATCGAACGCCAGATCCACGCAATCAACCCGCCCGATGTCGAGGGGTATCGCCGCTTCCTGGCCTATTCCCGCGACGTCTATCGCGAGGGCTATGAAAAGCTGGGCACCGTGCCCTTCCTGCATTTCTCGGACATGATCCGCGCCGCGCCGCAGCTGGCCCGCCTTCAGGCCTGGCGGTCCGTGCATTCGATGGTGGCGCGCCACATCAAGGACGAACACCTGCGCCAGGCCTTCAGCTTCCACACGCTGCTGGTGGGCGGCAACCCGTTCACGACCTCGTCCATCTATGCGCTGATTCACGCGCTTGAACGCCAAGGCGGCGTCTGGTTCGCCAAGGGCGGCACCGGCGCCCTTGTCGCGGGCATGGTGCAACTGTTCCAGGACCTGGGCGGCACCCTCCACCTGGACAGCCCCGTGAACCGGATCGAGACCGAGGGCAACCGCGCCACCGCCGTCCATGCGCGCGGCCAGCGCCATCCCTTCGACATGGTCGCCAGCAATGCCGACGTGGTCCACACCTATCGCAACCTTCTGCGCGACCCCAAGGGCGACAAGCTGGCCCGCAAGCGCCATTCCATGTCGCTGTTCGTGATCTATTTCGGGCTGCGCGGCCTGCGCCCCGAGTTGCGCCACCACATGGTCCTGTTCGGCCCCCGCTATCGCGAGTTGATCGGAGAGATCTTCGGGGGCAAGCAACTGGCCGATGACTTCTCGCTTTACCTGCACGCGCCGTCGGTGACGGATCCCGGCCTCGCCCCGGAAGGGTGCAGCGCCTATTACGTCCTGGCCCCGGTGCCGCATCTGGGCACTGTTGACATGGATTGGGACAAGGCGGCCGAGGCCTATCGCGACCGCATCCTGGATTATCTGGAAGAACGCTATATCCCTAACTTGCGCCGCGACCTTGTGACGGTGCGCCACTTCACGCCGCAGGACTTCAAGACGGAACTGAACGCGCATCTGGGATCGGCCTTTTCCATCGAGCCGATCCTGACCCAAAGCGCCTGGTTCCGCCCCCACAACCGCGACGAGCGGCTGGAGAACATGTATATCGTCGGCGCGGGCACCCATCCCGGCGCCGGCATTCCCGGCGTCGTCGGATCGGCCGAGGCCACGGCGTCGCTGATGATCGGGGAACGGGCATGAGCGACGCGACCCTGGACCAGGCGCGGCAATCCATCGCCGTGGGGTCGAAAAGCTTCGCCATGGCGTCCAAGTTCCTGCCCGCCGGGATGCACGAGGATTGCGTGATGCTTTACGCCTGGTGCCGCCACGCCGACGACGTGATCGACGGGCAGGAGGCGGGCTTCGCGGCCACGGCCCAGGGCGATCCTGCGGCCCGGCTGACGGAACTGCGCGACCTGACGCATCGGGCGCTGCGGGGCGATGCGGCCGCTCCGGTCTATGCCGGGCTCGCCCGCGTCGTCGCAGCCCGCGACATCCCGCACCGCCATGTCGATGAACTGCTGGACGGCTTCGCGATGGACGTGAACGGACAGGTTTATCACGGGATGGGCGACCTGCTGGAATACTGCTATCGCGTGGCGGGGGTCGTCGGCGTGATGATGGCGCGGATCATGGGCGTCCGGGACGAGGCTGTCCTGGATCGCGCCAGCGACCTGGGCCTTGCCTTCCAGTTGACCAACATCGCTCGGGACGTCATCGATGACGCGCGGATCGGGCGAACCTATCTGCCGCGCGATCTGCTGCGGGCCGAGGGGATCGAGGCTGTGGACCCCGACGACCTGTCCCAACGCCCTGCCTTGCACCGCGTCGCGCTGCGCCTGCTGGACGATGCCGAGATCTATTATCGCAGCGCGGACGTGGGCATTGCCGCCCTGCCCCGCCGCCCGGCCCTGGCCATCGCTGCCGCCCGCAACATCTATCGCCAGATCGGCGTCAAGCTGCGGGCGCAGGGACCGGATGCCTGGAACGGGCGGCTGTCCACGACCAAGGGCGAAAAGCTGCGGCTGGCGGCCAAGGCGGTCGGGTCAACCGTTCTGGCCCCGCGCCGCCGGACAGACCCGGTCAGCCGCGACGGGCTTTACATCCGCCCCTAGGCGCGGGTTCTGGCCCGCGCCCTGCGGGGGCAACTACCTCGCGGCACTGGCCGCCTGCGCCTGCGGCACGCGGTCCAGCATCGGAGTGAAGATCGCGTCGATCATGCAGCGGAACGGCTCGGGCGACAGGCCCGCGCCCACAAGCGCCGCATCGGCCGAGGCCAGCAGCCCGCGGCACCGGCGCAGCGCCTCCTCTGCGCCATAGACTGCCAGATAGGTTTCCTTGCCAACGTCCTTGCGGCAGTCCTTGCCGGTGGCGGCGCTGTCGGACAGCATGTCGATCAGGTCGTCGGCGATCTGGAAGGCCTGGCCCAGGTCCTCGCCGAAGCGGCGCAGCAGGCTGCGTTCGGCATCGGGGCGTCCGCCGAGGATCGCCCCCGCCTCGACCGCGGCGCATAGCAGGGCGCCCGTCTTCAGCGCATTGATCCGGGTGATGCGGTCCAGCGGGCCGTCGTCGACGCCGTCCCTGTCGGAGAAGCCGTGCAGGTCCAGTTCCTGCCCCGCGACCAGTCCCTGCCATCCCATCACCCCCGACAGGATCGACACAAGCGCGCCACGCTGCCCGTCGGCCAGCCCAGCCACGCCATTGGCGATCGAGATCGCATGGTTCAGCAGCCCGATCGCGGTCAGGATCGCCGTCGCCTCGCCAAAGCGGGCATGGGTCGTGGGCCTTCCGCGCCGCAGCATGGCATTGTCCATCGACGGCAGGTCGTCCACGATCAGGGATGCCGTGTGCACCATTTCCAGGGCCACGGCCATGTCCAAGACCGCGTCGCGGTCTGCAACATCGCCCGCCACCAGGTGCAGCAGATAGGGCCGCAGCCGCTTGCCGCTGCCCATCGCGTCGCTTGCGGCGTCGATCAGGCGGGCGGGCGCGGGGGAAAGCTGGGACAGGTGATGGGTGATGCGCGCGTCAAGCTGGCGGACAAAGCTCTCCTGCATGTCGAAATGTGTGGGCGCGGCCTTCGCCTTGTCTATTGCCTGCTGGTGCATGAGACTGTCCTTCAGAACGGGCGTTGTGCAAGCAGGCACAGTGCGAAATGACAAGGGCTGACAGGCATGACCCACCCCGATCCGTCGCTTTGGAAAGACAATGACTCTGGTCTCACACTCACCTCGCGGAAAGAACAACATCTGGATGTCGTGCTTGCCGGAAAGGCAGGCGCAACCGTAACGACCGGGCTCGAGGCAGTCCTGTTCGAACATGTCGCCCTGCCCGAAGTTTCGTGGCACGAGGTGGATTTGTCCACCAGATTTCTTGGCTGCCGAATTGACGCCCCCGTGATGATCGGATCGATGACCGGCGGGCCGCGGCGGGCCGGGGCGATCAACCGCACCTTGGCCCAGGTCTGCCAGCAGTTGCGCCTGCCCCTGGCCGTCGGATCGCAGCGCGTCGTGATCGAGGGGGGCGAGGCCGCGGGCCTTGACGGCAGCCTGCGCCGCCTGGCCCCCGACATCCCGATCCTGGCCAATTTCGGCGCCGCGCAACTGAACCGCGGCTTTGGCCGGGACGAGGCGATGCGCGCCGTCGAGGCGATTGGCGCATCGGCGCTGATCTTGCACCTGAACCCCCTGCAAGAGGCCGTGCAGCCCGAAGGCGACCGCGACTGGCGCGGCCTTGCCGCCAAGATCGGCGCCTTGGCGCGCGACCTGCCCGTGCCCGTTGTCGTGAAAGAAGTGGGCGCAGGACTGTCTGGCCCCGTCGTCGCAAGGCTTGCGGCCGAAGGGGTGGGCGTCTTCGACGTGGCCGGGTCCGGCGGCACCGACTGGGCCAAGGTCGAGGCCGCGCGCGCCCCCGACCCCGCCGCGGCCCGTGTCGCTGCCTGTTTCGCGGGCTGGGGCATCCCCACCGCCCAGGCCATACGGGGCGCAAGACAGGCCGCGCCCGATGCCACGATCATCGGATCGGGCGGCATCGTCGATGGGCTGGACGCCGCCCGCGCGATCCGGTTGGGGGCCGATGTGGTGTCGCTGGCGGGGGCGGTGCTTGCCTCGGCCATCGACGGGCCGGAGGCGTTGCTGGGCCAGTTGGACATCGTGCTGCGACAGTTGCGGACGGCCTGCTTTTGCACGGGCAGCGCGGACTTGGCCGCGCTGCGGCAGGCGCGCCTGCGGCAGCCGGCATGAAAACGGCGCCCCAGGGGGCGCCGTTTCCCTTTCCAATCTCGATTGCGTCAGAGCGTCCGGTCGTCCCGGTTGCGATGCGCCGCGTCCAGGGTGTCGCGCTCGTCGTCGATCTCGACCTCGGTCCGGCGCACGGTGTCCGACACGGTTTCCCGATGCGTCTCGCTGGTCTTGCGCAGGCCGATTTCCTCGACCACGCGGGCTTCCTTCTGGACCACCGCTTCCTCGCGATATTCCTCGGCTTCCAGCGTGCGGTCCTGGAAGGCAGCCTCGGCGCCGGTCACGGCGCGGTCCACCGGACGGCGTTCGATCTCGACGCGGTCCTCGCGCAGGTCGACGCTTTCGCTGACGGGTTCCTCGACGGTATAGGCGCGAACGCGGACCCGGCCGTGGCTGTTGTCGCGCTTGCCGATGTGGATGCGTTCCTCGACCACGGGAATGGTCTCGTCGTCCGAGCGTTGGTCCAGACGGCCAGTTTCAGCGCCGTATTCCATCTGCGTGTCGAGGTTGCCGGTCCGCGCCGCGGTCGACGACCCCCCGGTCATGGAAGCGCTGCCGCCCGCGGCCGCATAGCTGCTGGACTCGTAGCCGTTCCAGCCCTCGGAACGCCAGGTTTCCGCGCGTTCGTCCAGATCGACGCTGCCTTCGTCGTCCAGGATATCCAGGGCGATGTCGTGATGCGCGGCACCCAGGCCCGTCACCGTGACCAGATAGCCGCCGCGGGACAGGCCCTCGGCATAGGTATAGCGATCCTCGTCCGGGAAGAAGAAATCGCCAAGGCTGTCCCAGAAACCCTTGTCCTCGTCCGTGCGGGTCGCTGAAGGCGTGTCCGAGCCGCCCGATACCATGCGGATATGCGCCATCGGGATCCCGGCCTGCACCAGCCGATCGACCGCGCGCTGCGCATCGTCGTGGCTGTCGAACATCGCCGACAGCGACGCATTGCCGGTGGTGCCCAGTTGCTGTGCGCTGCTGGCGCCGACTTCGTTGTCATAGGTCATCTTGATCGTCCTTGCTGCTGGTTTGGTTGGGGTCAAGGGTCTCGGGGAAACGCTCGACCTGGACGGATTGGCGGCGGGTCTGGGCCGGTATTTCGACGCTGTCCCGCCGGGTGATGCGGCGAACGTGGATTTCCTCGCGAAGATAAAGTTCGCGCGACACGACCAACCTTTCCTCGACCACGGGGATGATGGTCAGGTCGCCTTCGGTGGTCATGTCGGGCACGCTGTCGAGGCGGCGATCGACCGGCACCCGGACCACCTCGACCTCTTCTCGGGTCAGTTCTGCGGGAAGCAGATGGTCGATGGTTTCTGTCTGGGTGGCGATCCGGACCCGTCCGGTCAGCACCCTCTGCTTGGTTACGGATAGCTGTTCCTCGACCAGAGGCAGCATATCGGTTCTCGGATCGTCGGGCATTGCTCCCCCCGTGGTTGATCGTCCCCGCCGATCAGGTTGAAAGACAACCGATCCGGCTGTCCTGCGTTCGTTCACAAACCCGCGATCATGTAAGGCGGCGGCAAGCTGGGCGGAAAACGGCAGATCCGGCCACGACCCTGCCGCGGAATAGAAAATGCGGCCCGGATTCCCGGGCCGCCATGACAGGTACTTGCAGGAAAGATCAGGCCGCTTTTTCGGTCGCGGCCGCGTTGATGACCGAATCCGCCAGGCCGGTAAGCTTTTCGTCCGTGGCGCTTTCTTCGTTCAGCGTTTCATCCAGCAGGGCGACCGCCTCCGTCATGCCCAGAACCTGCGCCCAGGCCTTCAGCGTGCCATAGCGGCTGATCTCGTAATGCTCGACCGCCTGGGCCGCCGCCAGCAGACCCGCGTCAAGCGCCGGGCTGCCCTTGAACTCGTCCATGATCTCTTCGCCCTCGGCAATGATGCCCTCGATGGCGTCGCAGGTCTTGCCGCGCGGGCGCTTGCCGATCAGTTCGAAGACCTGGGTCAGACGCTCGATCTGGCCCTGGGTTTCCTGTTCATGCATCTCGAACGCGGCCTTCAGTTCCTCGTGCTGGGCAGCACGGGCCATCTTGCGCAGCGCCGTCGTGATCTTGCGCTCGGCATAGTAGATGTCCTTCAGGGTTTCGTGGAACAGCGTGTCAAGTGTTTGTTCAGCCATGGAAAACTCCTCGGGTTTAACCGCCTTGGGCCAAGTTTGGCCGGCCGGGCGTTGCCTTCACAACCGTCCCGCGCCGCGACCGTTCCCCATTGTCGGGACCGAGTTGACATTTATTAACCCCAGGCCCTACCTGCCACGCAGGCGGCTTTCGAACAGCAGCCCGTCCTCGTCCAGGATGGGATGGGCGACCGAGGCGACATGGGCGTTGATCCGCTTGAGGTCGCGCAGGATGTCCAGGTGCAGGGACGACGTGTCGCGGCTGGCCGCCAGCCCCTCGCGCAGGCGGAACAGGTGGCGCTGCGCGGACTGCCGTTCCAGATTGCGAATGTCGACCTTCAGCTCCATCAACCGCCTGGCCATGTCCAGGTCGCGGGTCATGAAGACCGTCTGCGCCATGCGCAGGTTTTCCTGGGTCATCACGAACATCCGGTCCAGTTCGGCGAAGCCCGGTTCGGAAAAGCGCAGGCCCAGGCCGATCTTCTTGCGGACCTCCGGGGATAGCCCCTTGTCGATGATGTCGCCCACATGTTCCAGGTTGATGACGTAATCCAGGATGGTGATCGCGCGGCGGCGTTCATCCTCGGTCGCCTGGCTGCCAAGGCGCGACAGATAGGTCTTCACCTCTTGCTGGCGGCGGTCCACCCGCTGCTCCAGTTCCGCAACCTCGGCCAGGGGGGCAGGGTCGCTTTGCTGGAAGGCCAGCCGGGTCTGCGCCAGCATCCGTTCGACCGCGTCGCCGATGGCCAGGACTTCGCGGGATGCGCCGGTGAGGGCCAGGATCGGCGTCTGCAACGCCGCTTCGTCCAGCCAGCGGGGCGCAGGTTCGGCCTGGTCTTCCTCGGTGGCGACGAAGCGTTCGAGGATGCGGGCGATCATTCCCGCAAAAGGCCAGATCGCAAGCGCGACAGCCAGGTTGAAGGCCAGATGCGCCTCGACTGCAAGGCCGGTCCAGGGCAAGGGCGCCTGCTGCAGCAGGCCGCCGATCTGGCCGGCGAAAGGCAGCGCGGCAAGGCAGCCGAGCGCCCGGATCACAAGATTGCCCACGGCGACGCGGCGCGCGTTCGCGCCAAGGCCTGCTGTCAGCATGACGGGCACCACGGCCCCGCCCAGGTTCGCGCCCAGAACCAGCACCACCGTCAGCCCCGCCGGCAAGCCCAGCGACAGGACCAGCAGCACCGCCGCCAGCGAGGACGAACAGGCGAATGCCAGGGCCGCGGACATCAGCAGCGCCACGGGCCAGGCCTGGTCCAGCATGGGCAGGAATGCGGCCAGCAAGGGCGACGTGCGCAGGGGCATCGCGGCATGGTCAAGCAGGGACAGCGACAGCAGCATCAGCCCGACACCGATCAGCGCCCGCCCCGTTCCCGTCCAAACCGGCTTGCGCTGCTTGGACAGGGCATAGCCCGCCAGAAGCAGCCCCGGCGTCACCGCCGCGACCCCGGCCGACACGATCCACGCCGTCAGCGCGGTGCCGACATTGGCCCCCAGCAGGACGATCTGCGCCATTCGCGCCCGGATCATGCCCCGGTCCACGAAGGAGGCGGTCAGCAAGGCGGTGGCGGTCGAGGATTGCAGGCCCAGGGTGGCGGCAAGTCCGGCCAGGAAGGCTCCCGGCCCCGTGCGGGTGCCGATGCCCAGGGCCATGCGCAGCCGGATGCCGAACCCTTCGGTCACGCCGTCGCGCACCAGGTTCAGGCCGAACAGCAGCAAGGCCACGGCACCGGCCAGTTGCAGGATGATCATCAGCGACGCCATGCCACCACCTTTCCCGACAAGGGAAGCACGCCCTCATGCCTTTGCCAATCGCCGACGTGACCAAAAGTTTCCACGGCACGTCAATTGGTTCTCGGCAGATCATCAGACCGTCGGATAGGGCAGCCAAGCTTTCCGCCTTGCCCTGTTACGCGACAAGGCAAGGCCGCGCCCACCTGTGCCCCGCGATAACCCAATGTCTGGAAATGCCGCTTCCCTTCGCGGGATGCGCTTCAGCTTCACTATGGCGCAGGAATAGGTTTTAACACGGGCGGGGCAGCCGGAAGGGGGAAGGAT
Source organism: Paracoccus aerius (assembly GCF_014656455.1). Classification (GTDB taxonomy): domain Bacteria; phylum Pseudomonadota; class Alphaproteobacteria; order Rhodobacterales; family Rhodobacteraceae; genus Paracoccus; species Paracoccus aerius. The sequence continues at coordinate 119,313 of NZ_BNCL01000007.1, read as the reverse complement.
CATGCTTCAATTCCAACGGCGCCGCCAATGCCCGGCACATGGTCGCCCTCAGGCGACAACGCGCCTGGTAACGCGACAGGCCTTCGTCGCTGCTGCGGGCGCCCCTTCAAGCAATTCTCGGCGGGCGGGTCTGTCGCCGCGCATTTCTAGTCGTAAGGTCTCTTCATGCCGAAGCTCGTCTATATCCTGAACGGTCCGAACCTGAACCTGCTGGGCAAGCGCCAGCCCGATATCTACGGGTCCGAAACACTGGACGATGTCGAAGGCGACTGCGCGGCGCTGGCAGCCGAACTGGGTGTGGAAACGCGGTTCCTGCAATCGAACACGGAAGGCCAGATCATCGACTGGATCCACCAGGCACGAGAGGATGGCGCGGGCATCGTCATCAACCCAGCCGCCTATACCCATACCTCGGTCGCGATCCTGGACGCGCTGAACGCCTTTGACGGCCCGGTGATCGAGGTCCATATCTCGAACGTCCACAAGCGCGAGGGCTTTCGCCATCATTCCTATGTCAGCCTGCGCGCCGACGGGGTGATCGCGGGCTGCGGGACCGAAGGCTATCGCCTTGCGCTGCGCCGGATCGTGTCCCTTCTGGACTGAGCACGATCAAAGGCCAGGAAGCCCCAGCGGAAGCTGTAGTTCCTGCGCCTCGTCCACCGACTCGAGCGACGACAGGGTGACACCCAGCAGGCGCACGCCTTTCTCGACCGGGAACAGCGGCTGCATCAGGCCGACCGCGATGGCGCGCAAATCCTCGGCGCCCCCGACGGGGCCGGCCAGCGTCCGGCTGCGGGTGATCTGCTGGAAGTCGGCGTATTTCACCTTCAGCGTCACGGTTCGGCCGGTCAGCCCTTTCCCCTCGCAGGCACGCCACACCTTCTGGGCCAGGGGCACGATCTCGCGGCAGGCGGCGTCGAGATCGAAGATGTCGCAGTCGAACGTATCCTCGGCCCCCACGGACTTTCGGATGCGGTGGGGCTCGACCGGGCGATGGTCGATGCCGCGGGCGATGCGGAAATACCAGTCGCCCGACTTGCCGAAATGCTGGCGCAGGAACTCGACCGGCTTGTCGCGCAGGTCGGCGCCGGTAGCGATGCCCAGACGCTGCATCTTGGCCGCGGTGGCGGGGCCGATGCCGTGGAACTTGCCGACCGCAAGCTCGGCCACGAAGGACGGGCCACGGGCGGGCGTGATGACCGCCTGCCCGTTCGGCTTGTTCAGGTCGCTGGCCAGCTTTGCCAGGAACTTGTTGTAGGAGATCCCGGCCGATGCGTTCAGCCCCGTCACCTGCCGGATCCTGTCGCGGATCATCAGCGCGATATCCGTGGCGATGGGGATGCCTTGCTTGTTCTGCGTCACGTCCAGATAAGCCTCGTCCAGCGACAGCGGCTCGATCAGGTCGGTATGTTCGGCAAAGACTTCCCGGATCTGCTGGGATACGGCGCGATACACCTCGAAGCGCGGCTTGACGAAGATCAGGTCGGGGCAGCGCCGTTTCGCAGTCACGGACGGCATGGCGGACCGGACGCCGAAGACCCGGGCCTCATAGCTGGCGGCGGCGACGACGCCCCGCGCGGCTGAACCGCCGACGGCCACCGGCTTGCCGCGAAGGTCGGGATTGTCGCGCTGTTCGACCGAAGCATAGAAGGCATCCATGTCCACATGGATGATCTTGCGGATCACCCGTTGCGCGTCTTCCCCCACCTGATCCGCGCCTTCCATCCGCGTCCCGTCCTGTCGCCGCCCTTCCTTGGGTTTACCGAAAGCTGGACCGGAAACAAAGGCGGAACATGATTGCCCGGCGACATGCCACCCATTCCGCCCGGCCGGCCAAGGGCCTGAACGAACAAATGTTTGCCCAGGCGCTGCTTCGGAAACTTCCGCCCACTCGCGCGGTTTTCCGACCCGGACCGAAAGCAAGGAGAGCCGGATGAACATGCAAGATGCCACCAAGGTCAGCGAAGGCCTGGCCTATGGCCCGCCCGGCGAACGGACCATCCACCTTTGCATCGACATGCAGCGCCTTTTCGACAAGGGGTCGGACTGGGAAGTGGACTGGCTGCGGCGCGTGCTGCCGAACATCTGCGATCTGGTCGAAAGGATCCCCGACCGCACGATCTTCACGCGCTTCATCACCCCCGAAACCCTGGAGGATGCGCCGGGGGCATGGCGGCGGTATTACCAGAAATGGCCGCAGATGCTGCGCCGGACCCTTGAGCCGGACCTGCTGCGCCTTCTGCCCGAACTCGAGATCCACCTGCCGCCGGCGCGGCTTTTCGACAAGCCCGTCTATTCGCCCTGGATGGACGGTCGCCTGCACGGGATGCTGCAACAGGATCGGATCGACACGGTCGTGATGACCGGCGGCGAGACCGATGTCTGCCTGCTGGCGGCCATCATGGGCGCCGTCGATCTGGGCTACCGCGTCATCGTAGTATCGGATGCCGTCTGCTCTTCGACGGACGACACCCATGATGCCGCGATGGAAATGTATGCCAAGCGCTTCGGCCAGCAGATCGAGATGGTCGAGACAGAAGCCCTGATCGCCGCCCTGTCCTAGCGCGGGCGGCATTCCAGGCTGTCGACGATCTTCCTGAAGGTCTCGGCAATGGCAAGCTCGGTTTCCAAACCCTCGACGATCACGGCGCCGGGGTCTTCCTGCCCGTCGCGCATGACCTGCCTTTCGATCAGCCAGTCGCAGATCGGCTGGCGGGCCTCGGGGGACAGCAGGTCGGGCAAGGCCGCGACCAGCTTTCGGTAGGCGATCAGTTCGGCATCCTCGGCCATGGTTGCCTCAGTAGTTTCCGGGGGGATCACTTGCGGGAAAGGATTCGTCCGCGGTTTCGTCCACGCGATCCCAGTCGCGCGGGGGTGCGGACATCTCGCGCCGTCCGGCGGACCGGACATAACGGCCGCCGGACCCGCCCGTCGTGCTGCAGGCCCGGGCGACCAGCCCGCCCACCAGCAGAAAGCCGCCCGCCGCTATCAGAATGTCGCTGTTGCGCATGTCATTGCTCCGTCTTGGTTCGGGATCAAACGAAGCCGCGGCGGCAGTTGTTCCGCGCCGGCCGTGCCCCTTTCATCGGCTGATAAACAGCAAGGCGGAAACCCTATGGCGTTCCGGCGGTTCAGGAAGGGCGGGTTCTCCGCAATACCGACCACCCTTCAGACCGCGAGGCCGCAAGATGCGTGATTATCCCAAGCCCCCGTTTCCGAAACAGCAGCAGGAACTGCCCGGCAGCTTTCAGAAGATGGACCCCAAGCCCGACCATGGCGAGGAAAGCTGGCGCGGCGCGGGCCGGCTGGAGGGGATGAAAGCGATCATCACCGGCGGCGACAGCGGCATCGGCCGGGCCGTGGCCATCGCCTTTGCCCGCGAAGGCGCGGATGTGGCGCTGTCCTATCTGGACGAAACCGACGACGCCCAGTCCACCGCGCAACTGGTCCGCGATGCGGGGCGGGAATGCCTGACCTTTCCGGGCGATCTTTCGGATCCCGAACATTGCCGCAGGATCATCGCCGAGACCGCGCAGACGTTCGGAAAGATCGACATCCTGGTCAACAACGCCGCCCACCAGCTGACCTTCGACAAGATCGAGGACGTCCCGGACGAGGAATGGCGCTATACCTTCGCCACCAATATCGACGCGATGTTCTATCTGACCAAGGCGGCGGTGCCGCATATGGGACCGGGCAGCTCGATCATCAACACGGCCTCGATCAATTCGGACAATCCCAGCCCCAACCTGCTGGCCTATGCCACCACCAAGGGCGCGATCCAGAACTTTACCATGGGCCTGGCGCAGATGCTGGCCGAACGCGGGATCCGTGCCAATGCCGTGGCCCCCGGCCCGGTCTGGACGCCGCTGATCCCCGCCAGCATGGATGCCGAGAAGGTGTCGAACTTCGGCGCGAACTATCCGATCGGCCGGCCCGCGCAGCCGGTTGAACTGGCCTCGGCCTATGTGATGCTGGCCGAACCGATGTCCAGCTATGTTTCGGGCACCACCATCGCCGTCACCGGCGGCAAGCCGATGATGTGAGGACACAGAATATGGTGCATGACTGGGGCGGACGCTGGTCCGACGAGGGCTGGACACTGGGCACCTGGGCGCCCAAGGCGTCAGAGGTGGCCCTGATCCTGAACGGACAGGCGCAGCCGATGACGCGCAATGCCGACGGCTTCTGGACGGCGACCGCCCCGGCCCGGCCCGGCGACACCTACCTGCTGCGCGTGGACGGGCAGGAAATCCCCGACCCGGCCAGCCGGTTGCAGTCGGGCGATGTCCACGCGCCCTCGGTCGTGGTGGCGCCTGCCGATGATCGCCCGCAGGCGGGCTGGAGGGGCCGCGACTGGTCCGAGGCCGTGATCTATGAAATGCACCTGGGCACCTTCACGCCGCAAGGGACGCTGGGGGCCGCTGCCGAAAAGCTGGCGGACCTGGCCGACTTGGGCGTCACGGCGGTGGAACTGATGCCCCTGGGACAATGGCAGGGGGATCGGGGCTGGGGCTATGACGGCGTGCTGCCCTATGCCCTGCACCCGACCTATGGCACGCCCGACGACCTGCGGCGCTTCGTCGACCAGGCCCATTCGCTAGGGATCATGGTGATCCTGGATTTGGTGATGAACCATTTCGGCCCCGAAGGCGCCTATCTGCACCACGCCGCACCGCCCTTCTTCGACGAGGCCCGCCACACCCCCTGGGGTGCCGCCATCGACTTTTCCCAGCCTGCCGTTCGGGAATACTGGATCCAATGTGCCGAATACTGGATCGGCGAATACCGCATGGACGGGCTGCGGCTGGACGCGGTCCACCAGATCAGCGGGCCGGGCGCGAAAGACTTCATGACGACCTTTGCGGGGCGCATCCGGGCCGTGGACAAAAGCCGCGCCATCCACCTGATCGTCGAGGACGAGCGCAACGAACGCTTCCTGCGCGAGAACGGCTATGATGCAAGCTGGAACGACGACTTCCACCACGCCGTCCATGTCCAGTTGACCGGCGAATCCGACAGCTATTACGCCAGCTTTGCGCATGATCCCTTTGGCGACCTGTGCCTGGCGCTTGAACGCGGCCATATCGAGGAAGGCCAGCCCCGCCCCGGCCGCGACGAACCGCGCGGCGAACCTTGCGGCGATCTGCCGCCAACGGGCTTCGTCAACTCGACCCAGACCCATGACCAGGTGGGCAACCGCGCCCTTGGCGAAAGGCTGCTGTCGCTTGCCGACCCGCAGGGGGTCAAGGTGGCCTATGCGCTGCTGCTGACGGCCCCCTATGTGCCCATGATCTTCATGGGCGAGGAACGGGGTGCGACCACGCCCTTCCTGTTCTTTGCCGATTTCGAAGGCGATCTGGCCAAGGCCGTTCGCGAAGGCCGCGCGGCCGAGTTCGCGGGCATCGCCAGCCTTGGATCGAAGGTGCCCGATCCGCTGTCCCCCGATACCTTCGCCCGCTCCAAGCTGGATTGGAGCGCGGGCGCCAATGCCGCCGAATGGCTGGACCTGACCGCCCATGCCCTGGCCTTCCGCCGCGACGCCGTCGTGCCGCTGCTGAAAAGCGGCCGCAGCCGGCCTGCCCATGTCGCGCGCCACGGCGCGGCCTCGGCCCATGCGACGTGGTTCTTCAACGCCGGCACGCTGGACCTGCGCCTGTCCCTGGGCCAGGCCGACGGGGGGCTTCAGCCCCTGGGCGGTGCCGGCTTCTCGCTTGGCCGCATCGGCCAAGACCCCTTTGCCATCTCTGTCAGCGCAAGGCTCTCATGACCAACATCCCCACCGCCACCTACCGGATCCAGATGCGCGACGGCGTCGATTTCGAACGGGTGACGCAGTTGCTGCCTTATCTGTCGGACCTGGGCGTCTCGCATCTCTACCTGTCGCCGATCTTTCTGGCGACCACGGGTTCGACCCACGGCTACGACATCACCGATCCCACCCGGATCGACCCCGCGCTTGGCGGCCCGGACGGGTTCGACCGGCTGGCCGCGGCCGCCCGCGACCGGGGGCTTGGGATCATCCTGGACATCGTGCCGAACCACACGGCCTTCACCCTGGAAAACCCCTGGCTGCTGGATGTACTGAAGCAGGGCCAGGCCAGCCGCTATGCCCGGCACTTCGACATCGACTGGGCCGCCGGTCCGCTGGTCCTGCCCTTCCTGCCCGAACCGTTCGAGAAGATGCTGTCCGACGGCGCCTTCCGCGTGGCCGACGGGATGTGGCATTTCGGGGACGTCGCCATTCCCCTGGCCGAGGACAGCCCCGTCACCAGCGACCTGCGCGCCCTGCACGACAACCAGCACTGGAGGCTGGTGCATTACGCGCTTGAACGGGACGGCATCACCCACCGGCGGTTCTTCAACGTCACAAGCCTGATCGGCATGCGGGTCGAGGACCGGGCCGTCTTTGAAGACACCCACAGCCTGATCTTCGATCTTGTTCGCCAAGGGCAGGTCCAGGGCCTGCGCGTGGACCATATCGACGGGCTGGCCGATCCCGCCACCTACCTTCGGTGGCTGAACGAGGCGCTGCCCGACACGCCTGTCTGGGTGGAAAAGATCCTCGTTGGGGATGAAACCCTGCCGCCGGAATGGCCCACCGTCGGGACCACCGGATACGAGGCGGCGCGGCTGATCGCCCAGCTTCTGACCGATGCGTCGGGGATCGACAGGCTGGACGGTTTCTGGCGCGAGGCCACCGGCATCTCGACCGAGTTCCGCGAGGAACTGCGTCAGGCCAAGCTGGATGTCCTGGACAATGAACTGGCCGCCGAACGCCGCCAGCTTGGCGACCTGGCCGCGCTTGCGGCCCAAGGCTCTGCCCTGGCCGAGCCAGGCCCAGAATCGCTGCGCGAGGCCGTCACCGCCCTGCTGGTGGCGACCCCCCGCTATCGCACCTATGTCACCGACAGCGCCAGCCCTGAGGACCAGAAGCTTCTGCACGCCATTGCCGAGGATGCGGCACAGGGGCTGCGTGACCGCGCCGTCCTTGATCTGCTGGCCGACCTGATGGCCAATCCCGAAAGCGATGCGGCCCGCGCCTTTGTGCGGCGCTTCCAGCAGGTTTCCGGCGCGCTTCTGGCCAAGGCCCAGGAAGATACCGCAGGGTTCCGCTGGACCCGCTATCTGCCCGCGAACGAGGTGGGCGCAGAACCCGACGAACCCGCCGTGAGTGCCGATCACGCCAATGCATTCCTGGCCGCGCGCCGTGCGGCGGACATGACGCTGGTCTCGACCCACGACACCAAGCGGTCGGGCGATTCCCGGATGCGTCTGGTCGCGATCAGCCACCTGCCCGACGATTTTCACGCCTTGTTTCAGGACGCGGCTGCCTTGCCTTCCGCCCAAGACCTGGAGCCTCGGTGGCAATGGTATGTCGTGCAGGCGGCCCTGGCGGTCTGGGACGGTCAGGCCGAAAACGCCACGTACCGGGTCAGCCAGCACATCGAAAAGGCGATGCGAGAGGCCAAGCTGACCAGCTTCTGGACCAATCCCGACGAGGCCGCCGAGAACGCGGCCAAGACCTTCGCCCGCGACCTGATGCAGGAATGGCAGGCCAGGAATCCCCCGGCCCTTCAGGCGCTGATCCACCGGGGGCAGGCCCTGTCCTTTGCCCAGCTGGCCATCCAGATGCTGATGCCGGGCTTTCCCGACATTTATCGCGGCGACGAAAACGGGCTGCTGGCGCTGACCGACCCTGACAACCGTCTGCCCGTGGACTGGGACGCCCTTGCAGCGCAGGGCGATGATCCCGATGCCAAGCTGCACTGGACGCGGCAACTGCTGGCGCTGCGGCGAGACCAGGCAGATTTTCTGGAAGGTGCAGACGCGCAGGTACAGGTCGAGGATGATGGCGCCGCCCTGCGCCTGATCCGCAGCCAACATGACCGGACCATGACGGTCGAGTTTGCCCCTGGGGGGGCGCATGTGCCGGATGCCTTCTTGGCCCGTGCCTTTTCCGACGGCAGCATGGTCAGCGTCCGGACCCGGAACAGCCGCTGATCGGGTTAACAAATGATATCCACTGGAACAATCACGCGTTGTTTCAGTTTGGAAGGCGAGTCGCCCATTGGGCTGCTTGATTTCCAACCAAAGGATAGCGCCGGTGTCAGCTTTGCAGTCCCATCTTGTCTCGAAAACCCGTTCGGACCTGAATGTTGCCACCATCCTGCTGGCGGGCGGCAAGGGCACCCGCCTGCATGAACTGACCGCCGCCGAAAGCAAGCCCGCCGTGCATTTCGCGGGTCGCAACCGGATCGTCGATTTCGCGATGGCCAACATCGTCAGGTCGGGTCTCGACCGGCTTGTGGTCGCCACGCAATTCGCCCCCGCCACCCTGCACGACCACCTGCCGGCACGCTGGGATGGGCATTTCGCATCGGGCGCGATGATCCTGAAGGACGGGCGCGACACCTATCTTGGAACCGCCGATGCGGTGCGCCACAACTGGGCGCAGGTCGAGGGCTGGGGGTCGGATCAGGTCTTGGTCGTGGCGGCGGACCATATCTATGACATGGACTATGCCCCGCTTATCGCGGCCCACAAGGCCTCGGGCGCGGCAGTCACCGTGGCCGTCGATGTGGTGCCCGTCACTGCCGCCAGCGGCTTTGGCGTCATGCAGACCGACACAAGCGGCCGCATTCTTTCCTTCCTGGAAAAGCCCGCCCATCCGCCGGCCATTCCGGGCGATCCCGACCACGCGATGGTGTCGATGGGCATCTATGTCTTCGAGGCCGACTGGCTGCGCGATGCGCTGTTCGGCCGCGACATCGCCTCGCTGGACTTCGGGCACGAGGTCATTCCCGCCGCCGTGGCGCAGGGGCTGGCCATGTCCTATCGCCTACCGGCGGGTCCGTCGGGCCACACCTACTGGCGCGATGTCGGCACACTGGAGTCGCTGCGGCTGTCGCACCTGGACTTCGTGGGCCAGCAGCCGGCCCGCCTGCCCCGCGCCTCCACGCTGTCGGAATGGTATCTGGGCCGCGGCAGCGTGGCGATGCCCGGCGCACTTGTCCCGGCCTCGGCCCGGCTGACGCGCTGCCTGGTGGCGCCGGGAACAAAGGTGCCGGCCGGGCTGGTCGTGGGCGAGGATCCGGACGAAGACGACCTGTGGTTCCGCCGCGACAGGGGCACCGTGCTGATCACCCAGGCCATGCTTGACCGGCGAGAGGCCGTGCGCGTGCCCGTGTCGCTGCACGTTGCGGCCCGGCCCGTGCTGCAGTCCCGCGATGTCGCCTGAGGTGCAATCGAATATGCGCGACATCAAAGACGCTCCGGCCTTCGATCTTTCCGTCACCCGCCCCGATATCCTCGGCGCCGAATTTCTGGGCGAAGGCACGAACTTCGCCCTGTTTTCCGACCATGCCACAAAGGTCGAGTTGTGCCTGTTCGACGAAACCGGCCAGAAAGAGCTTCACCGGCTTGAGCTGCCCGACATGGAGGGCGGCATCTGGTTCGGCTATCTGCCAGGGATCGAGCCGGGCCAGGTTTATGGCTATCGCGTGCACGGCCCCTATGAGCCGGAACAGGGCCACCGCTTCAATCCGAACAAGCTTCTGCTGGATCCTTACGCCCGCGAATTGCGGGGCCAGATCCAGTGGGACGACGCCCTGCACGGCTACACGATCGGCGAGGACGACCTCAGCTTCGATACCCGCGACAGCGCGCCCTTCATGCCCAAGGCCGTGGTGGTCGATGCGAAGTTCGACTGGGATACGGACCGCGCGATCCGCACGCCCTGGCAGAACAGCATGATCTACGAGGCCCATGTGAAGGGCCTCACCCAGCTTCACCCGGACGTGCCCGAAGCCGACCGCGGCACCTTCCGGGCCCTGGGCAGCGACGCGGTGATCGAACATCTGCAGCGCATCGGCGTCACGACCCTGGAACTGCTGCCGATCCACGCCTTTGCCAACGATCGCTACCTGGTTGAAAAGGGCCTGTCGAACTATTGGGGTTATTCGACCCTGTCCTTTTTCGCGCCCCATGCGCCCTACCTCAAGTCGGGCCAGATCCGGGAAGTGAAGGAGGCCATCCGCAAGCTGCACAAGGCTGGGATCGAGGTGATCCTGGATGTGGTCTTCAACCACACGGCCGAGGGCAACGAACTGGGCCAGACCCTGTCCTTCCGGGGCATCGACAATGCATCCTATTACCTGCTGTCGCCGGACAACCCCCGGCACGCCTTTGATACCACCGGCACCGGCAATACCCTGAACGTCGCCCATCCCATGGTGCTGCGGATGGTCATGGATTCCCTGCGCTACTGGGTCGAGGCGATGCATGTCGACGGCTTCCGCTTCGACCTGGCCTCGACGCTCGGCCGGGAATCCCAGGGCTTCGAACGTGACGGGTCGTTCTTCAATGCCATCCGGCAGGATCCGGTGCTGTCGGGCGTCAAGCTGATCGCCGAACCCTGGGACATCGGCGAGGGCGGCTATCAGGTGGGCGGATATCGCTGGCCCTTCCGCGAATGGAACGACAAGTTCCGCGACGACACCCGCGCCTTCTGGCGCCGCGATCCGGGCCTGCTGCCAGCGATGGCGGAACGCCTGTCGGGATCACCGGTGCAGTTCAACCACAGCCACCGGCCAGCGACCTCGAGCGTGAACTTCGTCGCGGCCCATGACGGCTTCACCTTGTGGGACACCGTCAGCTTCAACGACAAGCACAACGACGCCAATGGCGAGGACAACCGCGACGGCCACGACCACAACCTGTCCGACAACATGGGGGCCGAGGGCGCCACCGAGGACGAGGGCATCATCGCCGCCCGCATCCGCCGGGTCCGCGCCATGCTGGCGACCGTGATGCTGAGCCATGGTGTCCCCATGATCCTTGCGGGCGACGACTTCGGCAACACCCAGGACGGCAACAACAACGCCTATTGCCAGGACAACGCAATCAGCTGGCTTGAATGGAACAAGGCCCGCGACGAGGTGCTGAACGCGGTCCAGGCCCTTGCGGCCTTCCGCCACGAGGTGCCGCTGTCGCAATCGCGCTTTGGCGCCGCGCCGGACGACGCCCAGGACCGGCAGCCGGTTTTCCATTGGCTGCACCCGCGCGGCGGAGCGATGGAAGAAGGCGATTGGCAGGACGCGGAACTGCGCTGCTTCGCCTTGCACCAGATCTCGCCCGACGGGACGGAACTGCTGGTGCTTGTCAACGCGGGCGATGATGCAGAGTTTGCCCTGCCCGAGGGGGAGTGGACCCTGCGCATCGACACCTCGGCCGACGAGGTCGCGCAGGACAGCGCGGTCAGCGGAACCGTTGCCGTCGGCTGGCAAACGGTCATGGCCTTCCTGCGCAACGGCCCGCAAGCGGCGTAATCCAACAAAGGAGGATGTAAATGGATCAGGACCATCAGGAACGCATCAGGCAACGCGCCCACGAGATCTGGGAAAGCGAAGGCCGCCCCGAAGGCCGCGATTCGGATCACTGGAACCAGGCCGAACAGGAACTTCGCGACCAGTTGGGCAGCGGAGACATGTCAGGCGACGGAATGCAGGCGGGCGACAACGCCCAGGCAACGAACCAGGCCATGCCGGACGTGGCCGAGGCGATGGCACCCAAGGCTGCCAAGAAACCCCGCAAACCCGCCGCGCCCAGGGCCAAGTCCGCCAAATCAGACAAGGCCGCAAAGGGCGAATCGACGCCCTATCTGAACGACGGGCCGTGACGCCGGGGGATCACTCCTCGGCCTGCAGCGCCTTTTCAAGCTGGGGCAGGAAGCGGTTGGTGTAATCCTCTCTCACCAGCGGGCCTGCAAAGCGATAAAGGATCCGGCCCTCGCCATCGATGATGAAGGTCTCGGGCGGGGCCGTGACGCCCCAGTCGATCGCGGTCCGGCCCTTGGGATCGGTCGCAATGGCCGCGAAGGGATCGCCATCCTCGGTCAGGAAGGCCAAGGCATTGGCATCGGTGTCACGCAGATCGACGCCATAGACCGGCATCTGCGCTGCAAGTTCCGTCAGCGTCGGATGCTCGGCCCGGCAGGGCGGGCACCAGCTTGCCCAGAAGTTCACCAGCTTCACCCCCGGCTGGCGTAGCATCTCGTCCGTCAGTTGGGTCTTCCCGGGCAGCGTCGTCTGCGGGACTGCCGGCGCCTCGCGGCCAACCATGGCCGAGGGAAGCGCCGTCGGATCGTCGCGGTTCATTCCCCACAGGAACATCCCCGCCAGGGCGGCAAAGACCACGGGTGGCAACACGACAAGCGGAGAAATCCTAGCCACGGCTTTCCTGCCTTTCCAAGGCATGGCGGGCGCGGGCATTGGCGGCCAGCGTCTGCCAGATCAACCCGCCCAGCAGGGCCAGCGACAGGCCATAGGCGCCGATCACGGCGCCCGCATACTTTCCAAGCTCGATCATGCGCGCATTTCCCTTGCTTGCAGCGCGGCCAGCCGCCGCCTGCGGATTTCGGTGCGGGTGCGGATCAACAGCAGCGACAGGAACAACAGGCCGAAGCCCAGCATCGTCAGATACAGCGGGTATCGGTAAACCGCGCTCATCCGCTCGCCCGACTGGACGGAAAGGCTGGCGCCCTGGTGCAGGCCCTGGTTCCAGAAGAAGACGGCATAGCGCGACAGAAGCGCAAAGACCGATCCGACAAGGCACAGGACCGCGGTCAGGTCGGCGGCGCTGTCGGGATCCTCGATCGCGGACCACAGGGCGATATAGCCGATATAGAACAGGAACAGGATCAGGAAGCTGGTCAGGCGCGGATCCCATTCCCACCAGGTGCCCCACATCGGCTGGCCCCAGACCGCGCCGGTGATCAGGCCGATCAGCGTCATCACCGCGCCGATGGGGGCGGCGGCCTTGGCGGCAAGCGCGCTGACATGGTGGCGGCGGATCAGCCAGATCAGCGATGCCACCAACATCATCACCCAGATGTTGATCGCCATCATGGCGGCAGGGACGTGCAGGAAGACGATCTTGACGGTCGATCCCTGCCGGAAATCATCGGGCGTCAGGAAGCCCCAGACCAGCCCCGTGACGGTGCAGACCGCCGCGCCTGCCACCACCCATGGCAGGATCGCGCCGGATGTGCGCATGAACTTGACGGGGTTGGCATATTCCCAGATCGACATGACTGTTCCCTAGCGTCCGCGGGCTTGCCGCTCAAGCCGCTTCACCGCAGATTGACCCGCAGCGCGGCGGCTGCGGCAAAAGGTATCACGGCAAGCGTGCCCGCCGTGATCCCGGCCAGGAACAGCAGCGGAGTCGCGGTCGCGCCGCCTTCCTGCCCGCGCCGGATCATCTCGGTCCCGAAGATCAGGGTGGGGATGTAAAGCGGCAGCACCAGCAGCGACAACAAAAGCCCTCCGCGCCGCAGGCCCACAGTAATGGCCGCCCCGAAGGCGCCCAGCATCGACAGCGCGGGCGTCCCCAGCAGCAGCGAAACCAGCAACGGCGGGATCGCCTGGCCGGGCAGGTGCAGCAGGATGCCGAACAAGGGGGCGGCCAGGATCAGCGGCAGGCCTGTGGTGATCCAGTGGGCCAACGCCTTGACCGCCACCGCCCCTTCCAGCGGCAGCGGCGATGTCGCCAGCAGGTCCAGGCTGCCATCCTCGTGATCCAGGGCAAAGATGCGGTCCAGCGACAACAGGCAGGCCAGCAGCGCGCCCAGCCACAGGATGCCGGGCGCGATGGGTTGCAGCGCGGTAGTGTCGGGGCCGACGCCAAAGGGGACAAGCGCGCAAAGGATCAGGAAGAAGGCCACGCCCAGGCCAAAGCCGCCGCCCGCGCGGACGGCAAGGGTCAGGTCGCGCCGCAGCAGGGCGATCATGCGAAGGCTTCGTTGAAGCCCGCGGGCTGGGCATCAGGGGACGGTTTGGCCCGGAAGGGCGTCAGATCCAGCACCCGCGCATCCAGCCCCAGGTCGATATGGGTGGCGATCAGCGCCGCGCCGCCTTGCGCCAGATGCCCGCGCACCATGTCGGCAAACCGCCCGACCGAGGCCGCATCCAGCGACACGGTCGGTTCGTCCAGCACCCACAGCGGACGCCGCGCGACCAGCAGCCGCGCCAGGCCCAGCCGACGCTTCTGGCCCGCCGACAGCGCCGCCGCAGGCCGGTCCGACAGGGACGCGAGACCCATTGCCGCCATCGCGCCCGCGACATCGCCGCCGCCGAAGACCTGCGCCCAGAAGGCCAGGTTCTCGGCCACGCTCAGCGCGCCCTTCAGCCCGTCGGCATGGGCTGCATAGGCAACCGCGTCGTCATCCATCTTGATCCGGCCCGCGACCGGGGGCTGCAGCCCGGCGACCGTGCGCAGCAGCGTCGTCTTGCCGATGCCGTTCGGGCCGCGCAGGATCAGCGCCTGGCCCGCGTCCAGGGTGAAGCTTACCCCTTCGACCGTCCGCAGCCCGCCGCGCGCAACGCACAGGCCTTGGACGGAGAGCAGGCTCACAGCGGCAGCAGGGCGCAGGCGACCCGCCGCCCTTCCGCGACCGTCACGTTGTAGCTGCGCGCGGCCGTGGGCGAGGACATGGATTCAACGGCGATCCCGATCTCGCGCAGGGCCGCCACCAGATCGGCCGGGGCATGGGCAACATCCGCGCCCATGCCCAGGAACAGGACATCGATCCGTCCCCCCAGGGCCAGCAGCGCCGCGCGGTCGTCAAGGCCGCCCCAGGCATCCGCTTCGCCTGCGGTGACCAGAACCGCGCCCTGCATCACCGTCCTGCCGATGCGGAAGAAGCCGGGGCCATAGCCCTCGACCGCAAGGGCCCCGCCGAAATCGCTGGGGGTCAGCTTCATCAGGGACGTTCCGCATTTTCAAAGGGCGAGGCGGCCAGCTTCGGATCCTTCTTGGACCAGTCCCGCTTCACGCCCAGCCACAGCACGATGTTCTTTGCGACATAGATCGTGGAATAGCAGCCGACGACCACCCCGAACAGCATCGCGATCACGAAGTCCCGGATCACGTCGCCGCCGAAGATCAGCATCGCCGTCAGGGCAATCCCGGTCGTCACCGCCGTCATGATGGTCCGCGACAGGGTCTCGTTCGTGGTCAGGTTCATCAGCTCGATCAGCGGTCGCGTCTTGTATTTCATCAGGTTTTCCCGCAGCCGGTCAAAGACGACGACCGTGTCGTTGCAGGAAAAGCCCAGCGTCGTCAGCAGCGCCGCGATGGTCGTCAGGTCGAACTTCAGCTGGAACAGAGAAAACAGCCCTACCGTCAGCAGCACGTCATGGATCAGCGACACCACGGCCCCGATCGAGAACTGCCATTCGAAGCGCAGCCAGATATAGGCCATGATGCCCAGGCAGGCCGCGCCCACCGCATAGAAGGCGGTCTTGATCAATTCGCCGGACACCTTCGGCCCGACAGATTCCACGGATGCGAAGGTGATCTGCGGATCGACCTCGTGCAGCGCAGCCTCGATCCGGTTCAACTCGTCCGGGCTGACCGATCCGGTTTCGTCCGTGGTGCCGATGCGGATCATGGCCACGTGGCGATCGGCACCGAAGCTGGGGTCGAAGACCTCGGTGATGGCAAGGTCGCTGAAGCCCAGGTCGTTCAGGGCATCCCGGTAATCACCCACCTCGAAGGCGGTGGGGCTTTCGGTGCGGATGGTGGTGCCGCCCTTGAAGTCGATGCCGAAGTTAAGCCCCATCGTGAAGATCAGGACAACAGACGCCACCATCGCCGCCATCGACGCCCCGAAGGTCAGGAACTGCCAGCGGAAGAAGTCGATCCGGGTATTGTCGGGGACAAGTTTCAGACGGAATGCCATATCGGTCCCCTTACAGGATCAGTTCTTTGGGCTTGCGCCATTCCAGCCACCACACGATCATCAGCCGTGTCAGGAAGATCGCGGTGAAGACCGAGGTGACAAGCCCGATGGTCAGCGTGACGGCAAAGCCCTTGACCGGGCCCGAGCCCAGGAAGAACATCACCGCCGCCGCGATGAAGGATGTGACGTTGGCGTCGATGATCGCGCTCATCGCCTCGTCGAAGCCGTCGCTGATGGCCTTGGCGACGCGCTTGCCTGCCCGCAATTCCTCGCGGATGCGTTCATAGATGATGACGTTGGCGTCCACCGCCGTGCCCACGGTCAGCACGATCCCGGCGATGCCAGGCAGGGTCAAGGTGGCCCCCATGATCGACATGATCGACAGGATCAGGATCACGTTCAGGATCACGGAAATCGACGCGAAGGCCCCGAACAATCCATAGCTGGCGATCATGTAGGCCACGACCGCAGCCGTCGCGATCACGGACGACAGGCGCCCCGCGTCGATGCTGTCCTGCCCCAGTTCGGGGCCGATGGTGCGTTCTTCCAGGAAATCCAGTTGCGCCGGCAGCGCGCCTGCGCGCAGCAGCACGGCCAGCCGGTTCGCTTCCTCGAAGCCCATCGAGCCCGAGATCTGCCCCGTTCCGCCGGGAATGGCCGAGCGGATCACGGGCGCCGAGATCACCTGGTTGTCCAGGACGATCGCGAAGGGCTGGCCGATATTGGCGGCCGTATAGGCGCCGAACTTGCGCGCGCCGGTCGGGTTGAAGCTGAAATCGACCGCAGGCTGGCCGTTCGGATCCGTTCCCGGCACGGCATTGGTCAGTTCCTCGCCGGTGACGACGGGGCTTTCTTCCAGCGTGTAGTAAATGCCGTCCTGGTCGGCCGATGGCAGGACCACCTGCCCCACGCCCGGCCGCGCATCGGGATTGGTGCCGGTGCCGACAACGGAATTGAAGGTCAGCTTGGCGGTGGTGCCGATCAGCGCCTTCAATTCCTCGGCCGAGCCGATGCCCGGCACCTGGATCAGGATGCGGTCGGCGCCCTGGCGGACGATGGTCGGTTCGCGGGTTCCGACCTCATCGACGCGGCGGCGGATGATCTCGACGCTTTGCTGGACGGTGCGGTCGTCGGTCACGGCCTTTTCGGCGTCCGACAACTGGATGGTGATGGTGTTGCCCTGCTGCTGGATCGCCAGGCTTTGCTGGCCCGCGCCGGTCAGCGTCGTCACGGGCGTCGAAAAGCCGCGCACGATTTCCGTCGCGCGGGCGATCTGGTCGGCGTTCTCGACCTCGATCTTCAGGGTGCCTTCGGGCGAAGGCAGGCGGCGGATCGCGCCAAGCGTGGCGCGTTCGTCGGCAAGCGCACGGCGCAGTTCGGGCCACAGGGCGTCCATGCGGGCCTTGTAGACCTCGGCCACGCGGACCTCGCCCAGCAGATGCGCCCCGCCCCGCAGGTCAAGGCCAAGCGCCACGACCGACGAAGGCAGCCACGACGGCCAGCCATCGCGCGCGGCGGCCAGTTCGGGCGTCTCGACACCGGTGCGCTCGATCTCGGCCACGGCGTCGTTATGGCTTTCGACCCGCTGGTAGAACAGGTTGGGCACGGCAAAGCCTATGCCCAGGACGCAAAGCCCGACGATCAGGATGCGTTTCCAACGGTCGATCTGAAGCATCTTGCCGAAGCCCTTGATTGTTGTTGTTCTGGTGGCGTCAGGCGTTTGCCGCGACAGGCTCGGACTTGTTCAGAACCTGCGAAACGGTCGAACGGATCACGCGGACCTTGACGCCGGTCGCGATCTCGACCTCCAGCTCGTCGTCGCGGACCGAAGACACCTTGCCGATGATCCCGCCCGAGGTGACGACGTGATCGCCTTTCTTCAGCGCCGAGACCATCTCGCGGTGCTGCTTCATCCGCTTCTGCTGCGGGCGGATCATCAGGAAATACATGATCGCGAAGATCAGGATCAGCGGGATGAACTGCGCAAAGGCTGCAGTAGGGCCTGCACCGCCTGCGGCGGCCTGGGCATAGGCGGGTGTGACGAACATGGATTATCCCTTTTCGGCTGACACGGCGGTCTGACCCCGCCCGAATTGGCGCGCAACCTATCGCCGCCGCCCCGGCTTGGCAAGAAAGGCCGGGACGGCTTCGGGTCTAGAACAGGATCGTGAACGTCACCGCGCCACGGGCTGCGCGCGTTCGACCAGCCGGGCCAGGAAGCTGGCCCCGATGGGCGAGATCGCATCGTTGAAATCATAGGCCGGGTGGTGGACGCTGGCCGTGTCGCCCTGCCCGATGAACAGATAGCAGCCGGGCCGTTCGTTCAGCATGTAGCTGAAATCCTCGGCCCCCATCTCGCGCCCTGCATCGCCCGAGATGTTGTCATGGCCCACGATCTCCTGCGCGACCTGCACCGCGAAGGCGGTCTGGTCGGGGTCGTTGATTGTGGCGGGATAGCCCTCGATATAGGCCAGGCGGATCGAGACGTCATAGGCGGCCGCCTGCCCGTCGCAGATCTGCGCCATCCGGCGGCGGACCATCTCGCGGACATGGGGGGCGAAGGTGCGCACGGTGCCGCAGATATAGGCCGTGTCAGGCACGATATTGTCGGCGCTGCCGGTGTGGATCTGCGTGACCGACAGTGCCAGGTCGTCCAGCGCATAATGGTTGCGGCTGGAGATCGTCTGGATCGCGTTCACCACGGCCACGGCCGCGACGATGGGATCGGCGGTCAGGTGCGGCATCGCCCCGTGCCCGCCACGGCCCTGGACATGGATCTCGAATGTATCGACGGCGGCCATGATCGGGCCGGGTGTGGTGTTCATCATGCCCACGGGCAGGCCGGGGCTGTTGTGCATGGCAAAGACGCGGGTGATGCCAAAGCGGTCCATCATGCCGTCCTGGACCATCGCCTCGCCCCCGCCGCCGTTTTCCTCGGCCGGCTGGAAGATCAGCGCGACGCGACCTGTGAAATTGCGCGTTTCCGCAAGGTATCGCGCGGCGCCCAGCAGCATCGTGGTATGGCCGTCATGGCCGCAGGCGTGCATCCGGCCCGGCACGGTGGATGCGTAATCCAGGCCCGTCGCCTCGTCCATCGGCAGGGCGTCCATGTCGGCGCGCAGGCCGATGGTGGGGCCCGGCCCCTGCCCCTCTATGATGCCGACGATGCCGGAATTGCCGATGCCGTCGTGGATTTCGTCCACGCCGAAGTCGCGCAGGCGTTCCGCCACGAAGGCGGCGGTGCCGAAGCAGTCGAAGCCCAGTTCGGGATGCTGGTGCAGATGCCGCCGCCATTGGGTCATGTCATCCGAAAATTCGGCGATGCGGTTCAGGACAGGCATGTGGACTAAGCACCTTGGCTGTGGCAATGGCCCATCAGGACAGAAGCGAAGGGAAATCGCAATGACCGAACCGATCCGCCGCGATCCCAAGTCCGAGATCGCCCGACTGGTCGATATCATGGCCCAGTTGCGCAACCCCCAGACGGGCTGCCCCTGGGACATCGAGCAGGATTTCGCATCGATCGCACCCTATACGATCGAGGAAGCCCACGAGGTCGCCGACGCTATCGAGCGGCAGGCCTGGGACGAGCTTCCGGGCGAGTTGGGCGACCTGCTGCTGCAGGTGGTGTTCCACGCGCAGATGGCGGATGAAAAGGGCATGTTCGATTTCGCCGATTGCGCGGCGGCGATCTCCGACAAGCTGGTCTTCCGCCATCCCCATGTCTTCGGCGACGAATCCCGCGACAAGTCCGCCGCCCAGCAGGTCAAGGACTGGGAAGCCATCAAGGCCGTCGAGCGCGCCGGCAAGGCCGAGCGCGGCACGCTGGACGGCGTGGCCCTGGGCCTGCCGGCCCTGACCCGCGCAATCAAGTTGCAGAACCGCGCGGCCCGCGTGGGGTTCGACTGGCCCGGCCCTGCCCAGGTGCTGGACAAGATCGCCGAGGAAACTGCCGAACTGGTCGAGGCCCGCGACAGCCTTGGACCCGACGCGCTTGAGGAAGAGTTCGGCGACCTGCTGTTCGTCATGGCGAACCTGGCGCGGCATCTTGAGATCGACCCGGAACAGGCATTGCGCCGCGCCAACAGCAAGTTCACCCGCCGCTTCCGCGCCATCGAGGCCGCGCTAGCCGCCGAAGGCCGCCGCCCGGAGGACAGCGACCTGGCCGAGATGGACAGGCTGTGGGATCAGGCCAAGACGGCCGAAAGGGCGGCGGAGTAAGGGGCTTCGCCCCTCGGCTCCTGCGGGCCTCACCCCAGAATATTTGGATGAAGAAGAAGTCTCACGCCGCCAGTTGCGTGACCTGGCACAGGGCGGCGTCATAAACCTCGATCCCGCCTTTGGACGCGCCTTCGGACAGGGTGCGTTTCCATCCGCGCGCGCCGGGCATTCCGTGGAACAGGCCCAGCATGTGGCGCGTGATCTGATGCAGCCGTCCACCTGCGGCAAGGTGGGACAGGATATAGGGGCGCATGGCCTGCGCCACCTGGTCAGGCGCCTCGAAGGGCGGTCGGTCGCCCCAGAGGCGGTCGGCGCCGCCCAGGATGTCCCAGGGCTGGTGATAGGCCGCGCGCCCGATCATGACCCCGTCCATGACCTGCAGGTGGTCGCGCACCGCGTCCATGTCCGCAATGCCGCCGTTGATCGACAGGTGCAGGTCGGGGAAGTCCTGCTTCATCCGGTGGACCAGCGGATAGTCCAGAGGCGGGATGTCGCGGTTTTCCCTAGGGCTGAGGCCCTGAAGCCAGGCCTTGCGGGCATGGATCGTCACGCGGCGGATGCCGGCGGCGCGCATCCTGTCCAGGAAGTCAGGCAAGACCTGCTCGGGCACCTGGTCATCGACGCCGATGCGGCATTTGACGGTGACCTCGACCGGGCTGGCTGCGATCATGCGCCCCACGCATTCGGCCACAAGATCCGGGGTCTTCATCAGCACGGCGCCGAAACAGCCCGACTGCACGCGGTCGCTGGGACAGCCGACATTCAGGTTGATCTCGTCATAGCCCCAATCGGCGGCGATCCGGGTCGCGGCTTCCAGTTCCGCGGGATCGGATCCGCCCAGCTGCAGGGCGACGGGATGATCGGCGGCATCATAGTCTAGCAGCCGGGGACGGTCGCCGTGGATGATCGCGGGGGCGGTCACCATTTCGGTGTAAAGCAGCGCGCGGCGCGTCATCAGGCGGTGGAAGACGCGGCAATGCCGGTCGGTCCAGTCCATCATCGGGGCGACGGACAAGGTGGCGGCGTCTGTGACAGGAGTGTTCAACATCTGGCCGACGCAACGGAAGGGGAAATGGTGGGTGATAACGGATTTGAACCGCTGACATCTTCGATGTGAACGAAGCGCTCTACCGCTGAGCTAATCACCCGTGGGCGCAGCATCTAGCAGGGGGAAAAACGGATCGCAAGGGCGAATCGACGGGATTCAGTCGGCGGAATGCTGGATGCTGGAAGGGCGGCGGCGCAGGCGCAGGGTGATGATTTCTCCGCCACGCTGGTCGCGTTCAAGGTTGACCCGCGCGCGGCCCAGGGGCGGCACGGCCAGGGTTTCGCCTGCGGACAAGGCCTTTCCCAGTTGCGCCAGCGTCGCCTCGATGATGGGGCGGGCGTCGGCCTTCTTGGCGCCGCTTGCCGCGACGACCCGGTCCACGAAATCCTTCTTCTGCAGGACATGCGCAGGCTGGGGATTGCGAGGAACCGCGTCAGGATCCTTGCCGGGGGGGGAAACACGTTTAATCATCACATACTCCACCACAACGGGAAACACGGGTTCAGCGTGGAACTAGTTTGACCCAAGGTCAACATTAATCGTGAATACGACGGCCGCTTGCGAAAAAGGCGCCCGGTCAGGGCGCCTTCAAAGCTTCAGTAATCGCCCTTGCGCGGCTTTCCGCCTTTTCGGGGCGCGGCGAACTTGGCGCCGCGGTCGCGGGCGCCCGCAGGCTTTGGCGCACCGGAACGCGACCCGCCGGGCTTGTCGAAGGCGGGACGGCTGGGCTTGGCGCCCTTGGCCGCGCGATCCTCGGGGGTCCAGCGGGCCTTGCGGGGCTTGGCGACGGCCGTTTCCGCATCGTCCGTGCGGGCGGGCTTTTGCCAATCCCCCTCGGGCTTGCGACGGGCGGGACGAGTATCGGTTGCGCGCGGTGCGGGCCGGTCCAGGTTCGGCTCGCCTTCAAGCCGGCGCATCATCAGGTCAGGCTCAAGCTCCATCGCCTTGCCGAAATTGCCGGCCTGGGCCACGGCGATCTGGACGAAGGTCTCGTGCTCACGGACGCGGATCGCGCCGATCGCGTCGCGGTTGATGCCGCCGCCGTCGCAGATCTTGGGCAGCAGCCAGCGGGCCTCGGCCCGGCCGCTATGGCCCACCGAAAGCGAGAACCACACCGCCTCGCCGAAAGGCGGGCGTTCACGGGCGGCAGCAGGGGCGCGATCGGTCAGGACCGTCAGCTCCTCGGGTGCGGGGCGGCCTTCGCGCCACATGCGGATGAAGGCCTGGGCCAGCCGGTCCGGGCCGAACCGGTCCAACAGGGTGCGGGCCATGTCCCCGTCGTCCTCGGACCCGTCGCGCAGGGCCGGGTGGTCCAGCATCCGGGTGTCGTCTTGGACGCGAACCTCGTCGGCCGAAGGCGCGGGACCCCATTCGGCCTCGACCCGGGCGCGCTTCAGAAGCATCTGCGCCTTGCGGATCTCGGAGGGCATCACGATCAGGGCCGAGACGCCCTTGGCCCCTGCCCGTCCCGTCCGGCCCGAGCGGTGCAGCAGCGTTTCCGAATTGGTGGGCAGGTCGGCATGGATCACCAGTTCCAGCCCCGGCAGGTCGATGCCGCGCGCCGCCACGTCGGTCGCCACGCAGACCTGTGCCCGGCCGTCGCGCAGCGCCTGCAGCGCATGGGTGCGCTCCTGCTGGCTCAACTCGCCCGACAGCGCCACGGCCTTGAAGCCCCGGTTGCCCATGCGGGCCAGAAGGTGGTTCACGTTGGCGCGGGTCTTGCAGAAGATGATCGCGGTGCGCGCCTCGTGCAGGCGCAGGATGTTGAAGATCGCGGGTTCGCGGTCGCGGGCGGCGACGTTGAAGGCGCGGTATTCGATGTCGCCGTGCTGGCGCGATTCGCCCTGCGCCATGATGCGCTTGGCGTCACGCTGGAAGGTGCCGGCAAGCTGTTCGATCGCGGGGGGCACGGTGGCCGAGAACATCAGCGTCCGGCGGTCTTCGGGCGCGGATTGCAGGATGAATTCCAGATCCTCGCGGAAGCCGAGGTCCAGCATCTCGTCCGCCTCGTCCAGGACGGCCACGCGCAGGCCGGACAGGTCCAGCGACCCGCGTTCGATATGGTCGCGAAGGCGGCCGGGGGTGCCCACGACGATATGGGCGCCGCGTTCCAGGGCACGGCGTTCGCTGCGGTAATCCATGCCGCCCACGCAGGTGGCGATGCGGGCGCCGGCCTGGGCATAGAGCCAGGTCAGTTCGGCCGCGACCTGCAGCGCCAGTTCGCGCGTCGGCGCGATGGCCAGGCCCAGCGGCACATCCGTGTCGGGCAGGATGTCGCCGTCCAGAAGCTGCGGCGCGATGGCCAGGCCGAAGGCCACGGTCTTGCCGGACCCGGTCTGGGCCGAAACCAGCATGTCGCGGCCTTCCGCGTCGCTTTCCAGAACCGCCTGCTGAACCGAGGTAAGGCTGGCATAGCCCTTGGCCGCCAGAGCCGCGGCCAGGGGCGCGGCTATCGTCTTGTCTGTCATGTCATCGCCAGAATGGGGGGTGCGGACACCCGTGAAGGCACCGCGATCCTTGCGACAGACATCTCCCTTGGTCCGCCGCCCCGGAAATGCGAAGCCGAAGGGGCGTCCATAGGGGATCAGACACGGGAAGTCAAAGGAATAAGGGCCTCAGCCCATGCCAAGCGCCTGCTTGTACATTTCCAGGATCGCCTCCTCCTCGGCGATGTCGTCGCGGTCGCGCTTGCGCAGGGCGACGATCTTCTTCATCACCTTGGTGTCATAGCCCCGCGCCTTGGCCTCGGTCATGACTTCCTTCTGACGCTCGGCGATGTCCTTCTTCTCGGCCTCGAGCTGTTCGAACTGCTCGATGAACTGGCGCAACTCGTCTGCGGCGACGCTGTAGGCCTGGTCGTCCTTCATCGGGGTCTTCCTTCCGTTTGATCCTGCCCGTCCTTTGCGGCATCTGTTAGGCGGTCTTGCCGCAACGCGCAATCGCCGCTAGGCCACGGGCCGAAACATTGGCAAGGATGGTCCGATGACGGTTTTCAACTGGCTGATCTGGGGGGGCGCCGCGCTGACCCTGGCGGGGGTCGCGGCGCTGATCTGGTGCATCGCGACGGTGGCCCGCGCCCGCAGCGCCGGGCTGGACGACGCGGCGCTGCGCGAACGGATGCGCAGGGTCGTGGCGGTGAACATGGCCGCCCTTGGCGCATCGATGATCGGGCTGATGGCGGTGATTGCCGGGATCATGCTGGGCTGATGCGCGCGCTTGTCCAACGGGTCACCGAAGCCTCGGTCGAGGTCGAGGGCGCGGTGATCGGCCGCACCGGGCCGGGGCTTCTGGTGCTGGTCTGCGCGATGACGGGCGACGACGAGGCCGCGGCCGACAAGCTGGCCGCGAGGGTGGCCAAGCTGCGCATCTTCCGCGACGACCAGGACCGGATGAACCGGTCGCTGCTGGACATGGGCGGCGGCGCCCTAGTGGTCAGCCAGTTCACCCTGGCGGCCGACACCCGCACCGGCAACCGCCCCGGCTTTTCGTCAGCCGCAGCGCCCGAGGATGGGCGGCGGCTTTACGAACATTTCGCAGACAGCCTTGCCGCACAGGGGATCCCGGTCCAGACCGGCAGCTTCGGCGCGGACATGAAGGTAAGGCTGACGAATGACGGGCCGGTGACGATCTGGCTGGACACGGCCGACCGTGCCTAGAGGATGAAGTCGCTCGCGCCAAGGCGCGTCGCGTCATCCACCCAGATTTCGAAATCGGCGGTCTTGTTGCCGTTCACGTCGCCTTGGACCAGAACGCCATCGGCATGCTTGACATACCAGAGTGAATGCGCGGCGGCCTTGGTGCCGGCAAAGGCAAAGGCCTGGTTTCCGCCCCGTCCAGAATGGGCGTCGACGCCAGACAGGTCGATGTCGTCCTGACCCGCCCGGAACTGCAGGATCGTGTCGCGCTGCGACCCGCGAACGCTGTCGCCCGTGCCGCGGAAAACGAAGACATCCCGCGCGGTGTCCAGACCGGCCAGCATCCGGTCCTGGCCCGCGCCGCCTTCCAGCGTGTCTGCCCCGCCGCCGCCTTCCAGCCGGTCCTTGCCCGTGCCGCCCCGCAACCAGTCCTGCCCGTCGCCGGCCACAAGCCTGTCGATGCCGGACGCTCCGTCCAGCACGTCATTGCCCGTCCCGCCGATCAGCGTGTCATTGCCGCCATGCCCGAACATCCGGTCATGGCCCGCCCATCCCTCGAACCGGTCGTCAAAGGCGCTGAGGTTGACGGTGTCGTTCCCGGCCATCATCGAGGCGAGCACAGCCCGGTCGTCCGCGTCTCCGGGTGTCAGCCCGGCACCATAGAGCCTTGCCGCAGAGACGGACACATCCTGGGCAATCCAGATCATGTCACCGTCATAGATTTCTTCCGTTATTGCAGTCACGGTTCCGCGAACCACCGCGCCCCAAGGGTTGAAGCCAAAGCCGCTTCCCATGACTGAAAGAAGCAGGTCGGTTGGCCAGTCCCAGCCGTTGATCGAATAGATGTCTTGATACGTCCGGCCTTC
This sequence comes from Paracoccus aerius, assembly GCF_014656455.1. Lineage (GTDB taxonomy): Bacteria > Pseudomonadota > Alphaproteobacteria > Rhodobacterales > Rhodobacteraceae > Paracoccus > Paracoccus aerius. Next base: position 93,801 of record NZ_BNCL01000007.1, on the reverse strand, counting down.
ATACCAAATGTCGATGTCTTCATAGAAGAAATCTTCAAAAAAATGGCGCGAATAGAAGTTGAGATCGAGCATCTGGCTGTCGATCCCGTAATACGCCTTGACGGTAGCCATGGCCCGCACTCCTGAAAAACGTAAACTGGAACAAAATCAAAGCCGCTTTGTCTGCACATCTTGCCATTGGCGGGAAAGCCTTGCCACAGCCATTGTTAAACATCGTTAACAAGATGCAGGCCTGCCGGTGCGACTTGACTTTCACGTCAAACCGCCCCATGTGGGTCCAGCCGATGCCTGCTGCCGCGTGAGCAGCCGCGTTTTTCGCCCAGGGTCCGGCAATCATTCCAGTTTCCCATTCACGCGGGGAGGCTTGCGGGCATCCTCGTATCGCGCCTGCATCCCTGCTGAACGCCGCGTATCGTCGCGGCCATTGCCTTGCGTCCGATACGGGGGACGGGGCACGAGAGTTTTTTTATGGAACCGACCAATAGCCGCCGCCCGTCCCGCGGCCAGAAACCCCGGCCGCGCAACCTGCCCAATTTCGACGCGAACGAAGGCCGCAGGGCGCCTGCCCGTGATCCGCTGCCCACCGGTCCCTTTGCCGACATGGGCATCGACCACCGCATCAACGCCAACGTGGCCGCGATGGGGCTGACGAAGCCCACGCCGATCCAGGACGAGGCCATTCCGGCGGTCGTCAAGGGCCGCGACGTGCTGGGTCTGGCCCAGACCGGCACCGGCAAGACGGCGGCCTTCGGCCTGCCGATGCTGACCCGGCTGATCAACTTCGGCAAGAAGCCCGATCCCAAGACCTGCCGCGCGCTGATCCTGGCCCCAACCCGCGAACTGGCGACGCAGATCGCCACCAATATCGACGCCTATGCCGAAGGCACGCCGATCCGCAGCTTCCGCGTCGTGGGCGGCGCGTCCATCAACGTGCAGACGGAACGGCTGTCGCGCGGCGTCGATGTGCTGATCGCCACGCCGGGGCGCCTGATGGACCTGATCGAGCGGCGCGCGATCAGCCTGGAGGCCACCACCTATCTGGTGCTGGACGAGGCCGACCAGATGCTGGACATCGGCTTCATCCACACGCTGCGCAAGATCGCGCGGATGCTGCCGAAGGACCGCCAGACGCTGCTGTTTTCCGCCACCATGCCCAAGCTGATGGAGGAACTGGCCGACACTTATCTGACCGATCCGGTCCGGGTCGCCGTCAACCCTCCCGGCCAGGCGGCCAAGAAGATCGAGCAGGGCGTGCATTTCGTGACGCAGGGCGACAAGGCGACGCTGCTGGCGGAATACCTGTCCAAGCATCCGGGCGAGCTGGCGATGGTCTTTGGCCGCACCAAGCATGGATCGGAAAAGCTGGCCAAGCTGCTGGAGAAGTGGGGCTTCGCGGTTGCCGCGATCCACGGCAACAAGTCGCAGGGCCAGCGGGAACGGGCGCTGGACGCCTTCCGCAAGGGGCAGACGCAGGTGCTGGTGGCGACCGACGTCGCCGCCCGTGGCCTGGATATCCCCGAGGTCGCGCATGTCTATAACTATGACCTGCCGAACGTGCCGGAAAACTATGTCCACCGGATCGGCCGCACCGCGCGCGCAGGCCGCGACGGCCGCGCCGTGGCCTTCTGCGCCCCGGCCGAGGTCGGCGAACTGCGCGCCATCGAAAAGGCCATGAAGGCCGCGATCCCGGTCATCGGGGGCGAACCCCCGGTTGGTCCGGTTCCTTCGGCCCGTCCGCAGGGCGGTCGTGGCCCGGGCATGGGCAAGCCGATGGGCGCGGGCGGGAACAAGCGGCCGGCGCGCCGTCCCTCTCGTGCGCCGAAAAGCCGGCAGGCGTAACGCCGGGGGCGATGTCGCCCTTTGGGTATTTTGACAACGAAGAAGCCGCAGGGTTCGCGCCCTGCGGCTTTTTTGCAACCTTGATGCGCCTTGGGCGCGCGGCTATCTGGCGGCATGGCCAAGCTCTATTTCCATTACTCGACCATGAACGCGGGCAAGAGCACGCTGCTTCTGCAGGCGTCTTATAACTATCGCGAACGGGGGATGGGGACGCTGCTGCTGACGGCGGCGCTTGACCGGCGGGCGGGACAGGGCCGCATCGCCAGCCGCATCGGCATCGGCGAGGACGCGCTGACCTTCGACGAGGCCACCGACATGTTCGCGCTGATCCAAGACCGGGCGGCGGATTGCGCCTGCGTCTTCGTGGACGAGGCGCAGTTCCTGTCATCTGCCCAGGTGTGGCAACTGGCCCGCGTGGCGGACGACCTGCGCATCCCGGTGATGTGCTATGGCCTGCGCGTCGACTTCCGGGGCGAACTATTTCCCGGGTCGGCCGCGCTGCTGGCCTTGGCCGACGACCTGCGCGAGGTTCGCACGATCTGCCATTGCGGCAAGAAGGCCACGATGGTGATCCGCCGCGACGAGCAGGGCCGCGCCATCACCCAAGGTGCCCAGGTCCAGGTCGGGGGAAACGAGACCTATGTCTCGCTGTGCCGGCGCCATTGGCGCGAGGCCACGGGAAACTGAGCATCAATTCTATCTCAGGATGTGCCGCCCGCGTTGCGGGACGCATGGCCTTGTTGTAACCATCGACACCAAACAGGCAAAGGATCTTCCATGCGCGCGTTCCTGCTGCGGCTTCTCGCCATTTTCTGTCTGGCTGCCCCGGCGCAGGCCTTCGAGACGACGGCAACCTCGGCCTGGGTTTATGACGTCAACACAAGCACGGTGCTGATGTCGAAGAACGCCGATGTGCCGATCCCGCCTGCTTCCATGTCCAAGCTGATGACACTGTACATGGTGTTCGAGGCGCTGCAGAACGGCCGCCTGAAGCTGGACGACACGCTGCCGGTATCGACCAAGGCATGGCAGATGGGCGGGTCAAAGATGTTCGTGGAACCCCGCGACACGCCGACCGTGGAGCAGTTGATCAAGGGCGTCATCGTCCTGTCCGGAAACGACGCCTGCGTGGTGCTGGCCGAAGGACTGGCCGGGACCGAGGAAGCCTTTGCCCGACAGATGACCGAACGGGGAAAGACGCTGGGCCTGAAGCATTCGGTCTTCAAGAACTCGACCGGCTGGCCTGCGGAAGGCCATGTGATGTCGGCCGAGGATCTGGGGATGCTGGCCATGCACATCATCAACGACTTTCCCCAGTATTACGATGACTTTGCCCTGACCGAGTTCCGCTACATGGACCGGGTGCCGTCGAACCGCTTCAACCGCAACCCGATCCTGAAGCTGGACATCGGGGCGGACGGGCTGAAGACCGGGCATACGCAGGAAGCGGGCTATGGCCTGGTCGGATCGGCCGTGCAGGACGGGCGCCGGGTGATCTTTGTCATCAGCGGCTTGCAATCCGAAACCGCGCGGGCCGAGGAGTCCGAGCGGATCGTCAACTGGGCCTTCCGCCAGTTCAGCATGGAAACGCTGGTGCCCGCGGGCGACACCGTGCTGGAAGCACCGGTCTGGCTGGGCACGAAGGCGCGCGTCGGCCTGACGACGAAGGACGGCGTGAACGTGCTGGTCCCCGCCGGTTCCCAGGACCAGGTCAAGGTCGAGGCGGTTTATGAATCCCCCATTCCCGCGCCCATCTCCAAGGGCGATCAGATCGGCCGGCTGGTCGTCTCGGTCCCCGGCACACAGGATGCGGTGACGCCGCTGCTGGCGGCCGAGGACGTGCCCGAGGCCGGCTTCACGGGCCGCATGAAGGGCGCCGTCATGCGTCTGGGCCACAAGGCCGTCGAGGCCGCCGGCCTTTGATGTTCATCAGCTTCGAGGGGGTCGACGGCTGCGGCAAGTCCACGCAGGCCCGCTTGCTGGCCGAAGCCCTGCGTGCCGAAGGCCGCGACGTCGTGCTGACCCGCGAGCCGGGCGGCAGCCCCGGCGCCGAGGAGATCCGCCGCCTGCTGGTGGAAGGCGCGGGCGAACGCTGGTCGGCGGAAACCGAATGCCTGCTGTTCACCGCCGCCCGGCGTGATCACCTGGAGCGCACCATCCGCCCGGCCCTGGACGCCGGAAAAACCGTCATCACCGACCGCTTCGCCGACAGCACCCGCGTTTACCAAGGCGCGACGCGGGGCGAGTTGCGCGGCTTCGTGGACCGGATGCATGACCTGGCGATCGGGGTCGAACCCGACCTGACCTTTGTCATCGACCTCGACCCCGAAACCGCGCTTGGCCGCGGCAACGCACGGGGCGGGGCCGAGGATCGCTTCGAAAGCCTCGGCCTGGATTTCCAGCAGCGGCTGGCCCAAGGCTTCCGCGCCTTGGCCAGGGAGTTTCCGAACCGCGTCCGCCTGATCGATGGCAGCGGCAGCGAAAGCGATGTCGCCGCCCGCATCCGGGCCGCCCTGTGAAGACTGAGCCAGAGGACATTCCCGAACCCGACCGGGTTCCCGGCGCCCCCCATCCGCGCCACACCGACCGCGTGATCGGCCAGGACAATGCCATCGCCGAGTTCATGGAGGCCGCCCAGGGCGGCCGCCTGCACCATGCATGGCTGCTGACTGGCCCGCGCGGCGTGGGCAAGGCGACGCTGGCCTGGGCCATCGCCCGCTGGATGCTGTCGGGCGCCTCTGGCCCCTTCGGCGCCACCGACACGCCCGAGGCGCGGCGCGTCGCAGCCCTGTCCGAACCGCGCCTGCATCTGGTCCGCAGGCCGTGGGACGACAAGGCGGGACGGCTGTCCGCGCAGATCACCGTGGACGAAATCCGCAGGCTTCTGTCCTTCTTCCACCTGTCGGCGGCCGAGGGAGGCCGGCGCGTTGCCATCATCGACGCCGCCGACGACATGAATCTCGCGGCTGCGAATGCCCTGCTGAAGGTGCTGGAGGAACCCCCCGCCGATGCGCTGATCCTGATGATCGCCCACCAGCCCGCGGGCCTTCTGCCGACGATCCGGTCCCGCTGCCGCACCCTGCGCCTGTCGCCGCTGACGCCTGCGCAGATGGGCAATGTCCTGGCGCATCTGGGCATCGACGAGGATGCCGAGGCCCTGGCCGCCCTGTCCGACGGATCGGTGGGCGAGGCCCTGCGGCTGGCAGGCCAGAGCGGGCTTGACCGCTACCAGCAGCTTGTTGACCTCATGACCACCCTGCCCCGGCTGGACCGGCCGCGCGCGGCGGTTTTCGCAGACGGGGCGGCCGGGCGCGCGGGGGCGGATGGCGATCCCTTCGACCTGACCATGACCGTGCTCGACCGCTTCCTGACAAGAACCGCCCGCGCCGGGCTGATGGGGCCGCCCCTGCCGCAGGCCGCCCGGGGCGAGGGCGCTTTGCTGGCCCGCCTGTCGCCCGATGACCAGGCCGCGCGGGCCTGGGCCGATGCGCAGGCGCGCCTGTCGGCGCGTGCGAGAACCGGACGGGCGGTCAACCTTGACCCTGCCGCCCTGGTGATGGATATGCTGATCGAACTGGCGCATCTGCCGCCCGCGCGATCCGCCCTGCCATCCAAAGGTTGATCCATGTCCCAAGCGGCACCCCCCACGCCGATCGTCGATAGCCATTGCCATCTGGATTTCCCCGACTTCGAGGGTGAGCATGACGCGCTGATCGACCGCGCCCGCGCGGCCGGCGTCACGCGGATGGTCACGATCTGCACCCGCCTGCGCCAGGAACCGCAGGTTCGCGCCCTGGCTGAACGCTATGACGGAGTCTTCTACGCCGCCGGCACCCATCCGATGAGCGTGGCGGACGAGCCGATGGCGACGGTTGACCAGCTTGTCGCCCTGTCCGCGCATCCGAAGTTCGTGGGCATCGGCGAAACGGGCCTCGACTATCACTACACCGCCGACAGTGCCGCCTTGCAGGCCGAAAGCCTCCGCATTCACATCGAGGCCGCGCGCCGCACCGGCCTGCCGCTGATCATCCATTCCCGCGATGCCGACGACGACATGGCCCGCATCCTGGCCGAGGAACACCGGGCGGGCCCGTTTTCCTGCGTGATGCATTGCTTCACCTCCCGCGCGGCCCTGGCGCAGACGGCGCTGGATCTGGGCTTCTACCTGTCGATGTCGGGGATCGCGGCCTTTCCCCGGTCGGCCGACCTGCGCGCGATCTTCGCCACGGCTCCCGTGGACCGCATCCTGGTCGAGACCGACAGCCCCTACCTCGCCCCGCCCCCGCATCGCGGCAAGCGCAACGAACCGGCTTATGTCGCCAAGACCGCCGCCCTGGTGGCCGAGATCTTCGGCATGGATTACGCGCAATTCGCTGCCCAGACCTCGGCCAATTTCGACCGGTTGTTTTCGAAGGCCGCGGCATGATCCGGGCAACGATCCTGGGCTGCGGATCCTCGGGCGGGGTGCCCCGGCTGGGGAACCGCTGGGGCGCCTGCGATCCTGCCAATCCGAAAAACCGCCGCCGCCGCTGTTCGCTCTTGGTGGAACGCCCCGGCCCCGGCGGGGTGACGCAGGTGCTGATCGACACTGGACCCGACCTGGTGCCGCAACTGCTTGATGCGAACGTGGCGACGCTGGACGCAGTGGTCTATACGCACCCCCATGCCGATCATATCCACGGCATCGATGACCTGCGGCAGGTGGCCTACAACGCGGGTCGCCTGATCCCGGCCTGGGCCGACATGCCCACGTCCGAACAGTTGCTGGATCGCTTCGACTATATCTTCAAGACCCCGCCCGGCAGCTATTACACGCCCATCTGCGACCATCACCTGATCGACGGACCCATCCGCGTCGACGGCCCGGGCGGCCCCGTTACGTTGGTCCCCTTCCGCGTCCAGCACGGGGAAATCACCGCGCTGGGCCTGCGCATCGGCGGGATCGTCTACCTGCCCGACGTGTCCGACATCCCCCACGCCGCCTGGCCGCTGATCCACGGGGCCGAGGTCTTCATCTGCGACGCCCTGCGGCCGCAGCCCCATCCCAGCCATGCGCATCTGGCGCAGGCGCTTGACTGGATCGCCCGATCCGGCTGCCCGCGCGGGGTGCTGACGAACATGCATATCGACATGGATTACGCGACCGTTGCAGCGACGACGCCGGACCACATCCAGCCCGCCTTCGACGGCATGGTGATCGAGGCCGCGGCGGACACGCCCGACCACCCCGCTGCGCTATGAGCGCGCTGTTCAACATCATCGTCCCGGTCTTCCTGATCGTGGGCTTCGGCTATGTGGCAGCCTGGCGCGGCATCTTCCGAGAAAGCGCGGTCGACGGGCTGATGGTCTTCGCCCAGAACTTCGCTGCACCCACGCTTCTGTTCGCCTCGATGTCGCGGCTTGACCTGGGGACCGAGTTCCGGCCCGGCCTGCTGCTGCCCTTCTATGTCGGTGCCTTTTCCAGCTATTTCATCGGCTGGGCCGGGGCGCGGTTCCTGTTCAACCGCCCACCGATGGATTGCGTGGCGATCGGCTTTGTCTGCCTGTTCTCGAACAGCCTGCTGCTGGGCATCCCGATCATGGAACGCGCCTATGGCCCCGACTCGCTGTCGGGCAACTGGGCGATCATCGCGATCCATTCGCCGCTGCTTTATACCTTCGGCATCACCTTCATGGAGTTCACGCGCGCCCATGGCAGCGGCCTGTCGGTCGGCCGCGTCGCGCTGCGCGCCATGACGGGGGTGCTGCGGACGCCGCTGGTGATCGGCATCCTGGCCGGCATGACCATGAACGTGCTGCAACAGGCCGGCCTTGTCATGCCCGAGGGCTTCTGGGCCGCCGTGGACATGATCGCCGGTGCCGCCCTGCCCGCCGCGCTATTCGGCCTGGGCGGCGTCCTTTATCGCTATCGCCCTGAAGGCGACATGGGCGCCATCGCCATGTGCTGCGCCTGCTCGCTGCTGGTCCATCCCGGCATCGCCTATGCCTTGGCCCGCATCACGGGCCTGGACGATGCAGGGCTGCGGTCGGCGGTGATGACCGCCGCCATGGCGCCGGGGGTGAACGCCTATCTCTTCGCCAACCTCTACGGCTCGGCCAAGCGGGTCGCCGCCACCACCGTCCTTGTGGGCACGGCCGTCTCGGTCCTGTCGATCTGGATGTGGCTGGCGATCCTGCCCTAGGACTTCTTCCTTGCCCAAATACCCCGCGGGGGTCTGGGGGCGCGAAGCCCCCAGGCTTCACCGCGGCGTTACGCCCCGGATCCGTTCCGACCGCCGGCGCAACAACTCCACCGTGGTCAGCAGCGCGATGGAAAAGATCACCAGCAGCGTCGCCACGGCCAGGATGGCGGGGCTGATCTGCTCGCGGATGCCGTTCCACATCTGGCGCGGGATGGTCTGCTGTTCCGGGCCGGCGATGAACAGCACGGCCACCACCTCGTCGAAGCTGGTCACAAAGGCGAACAGAGCGCCCGAGATCACGCCCGGCAGGATCAGCGGCATGGTCACGCGGAAAAAGGTGGTGCGGGGATTGGCCCCCAGCGACGCCGCCGCCCGGTTCAGCGACTGGTCGAAGCCTACAAGGGTCGCGGTCACGGTGATGATGACAAAGGGAATCCCCAGCGTCGCATGGGCCAGGATCACGCCCAGATAGGTGCCCGCAAGCCGCCCGCAGTTTGTGGGCAGGCCCACCAGGCCCAGAAGCTCGCAAGGGTTCGAATAGAAGAAGAACATCCCCGTCGCCGTGATGATCAGCGGCACGATCATGGGCGAGATCAGGATCGCCATGATCGCCCGGCGGAACGGCATCTCGGGGCGCGACAGGCCCAAGGCGGCCAGCGTCCCCAGCACCGTCGCCAGCAGGGTCGAGAAGACCCCGATGATGATCGAGTTCTTAGCGGCCTTCACCCAGTTCGCGTTCTGCCAGGCATCCGACCAGAAGGCCCAGCCGGTGGCGTCAGGGTTCTGCATCCCGAAGGTCAGCAGGCTGCGATACCACCTCATGCTGTAACCCTCGGGGTCGAAGGACAGCATCCGGTCGGTAAAGGTGAAATACGGCTCGGCGTTGAACGACAGCGGGATGATGACAATGATCGGCGCGATCAGGAAGAAGAAGATCAGCCCGCAGATCACCAGATAGGCGTAATGCCAGATGCGCTCCAGCGGGGTTGCATAGGTCGGGACAGCCATGGATCACCCCAGCTTCAGGTTGTCGATGCCGACCATGCGGTCATACACCCAGTACAGCAGCAGGACCGCGCCCAGCAGCAGCGCGGCAAGGGCCGCCGCCATCGACCAGTTCAGCGTGTCGGTCATGTGCATCGCGATCATGTTGGAAATCAGCTGGCCCGAGGATCCGCCCACAAGCGCCGGCGTGATGTAGTATCCAACGGCCAGGATGAACACCAGAAGCGCCCCCGCCCCCAGGCCGGGCAGCGTCTGCGGGAAATAGACGCGGCGGAAGGCGGTCCAGCTTGTCGCGCCAAGCGAACGCGCGGCGCGCACATAGGACGGGTTGATCGTCCGCATCACCGAATAAAGCGGCAGGATCATGAAGGGCAGCAAGATATGCGTCATCGCGATGATCGTGCCGGTCTGGTTATAGATCATCTGCAACCGTTGGCTGCCCCCGATCACGCCCAGCCAGACCAGGACATCGTTGATGACCCCCTGCTGTTGCAGCAACACCATCCAGCTCGTGGTCCTGACCAGAAGCGAAGTCCAGAAGGGCAGCAGCACCAGGATCATCAGCAGGTTCGATTTCCGCATCGGCAGGGTCGCCAGCAGATGCGCGATGGGAAAGCCCAGAATGAAGGTGATGGCCGTGATGACCAGCGACAGCCAGAAGGTGCGCATGAACAGCATCACGTAGACCTGCTGGCGCTCCTCGACCTGGACGATGCTGCCGTCATCGGCGCGGCTGCGGTCCACCGCCGCCAAATAGAAGTTGCCGGTCAGCGGGGTCGCGGCATTGCGCATTGCGGACCACAGTTGCGGGCTGCCCCAGTCCTCGTTGATGTCCAGCAGCGCGGCTTGATAGGGCGGCTCCAACCCCCGCCGGACCTGACGGCCGGTCGAGGTGAACAGCGACCGCGTCCCCGGCACGTCATAGTTGATGCGGGTGCCGACGATGCCGATGGTGCGCCCCTCGGCGGCGGCTTGCAGGTCGGTGGCCAGGGCTGTCCAGGCCGCGTCGTCCGGCTCGACCCCGCGCGGATTGTCGGCGAACCATTGCGACAGTTGCGGCATATGGGCCGAAAAGCCGTCGTTGTAGAAGGACCGCTGCAGCATCTGCCCGATAGGCACGACGAAGGTGATCAGGATAAAGGCCAGCAGCGGCAGCACCAGCAGAAAGGCCCGGCGGCGGGCCAGCGACTGCGACCGCGCAAGCGCGCGGACCAGCGGCCTGCCATCGGCGGTCCGCAGCGCGCCATCGGTAAGGCCGGTGGCCGTCGTCGCAATGGCCGCGTGCGGATCAAGAGCGTTCGCCATGTATTCCCCAAGGTATCTGGGCCGCCGCCCCTGCAAAGGGCGGCGGCGATCGTCGGCTGTCAGGCGCCGGCCAGCCAGCTGTTGAAGCGTTCGGTCAGCTCGGTGTCATGGTCGGCCCAGAACCCGGCATCGTTGACCACGGCACGCTCGGCGTTTTCGGGCGTCGTTGGCAGATAGGGCGCCATTTCCGTGGTGCCGTCCTTGTAGGTGCCGACGCTGGCCGAGGCGGATTCGCGTGGCGGGCCATAGGCGATGTATTTCGACAGATCCGCCTGCCGCGCCGGGTCCGAGGCAAAGGCGATGAACTGCATCGCCACGTCCCTGTTCGGCGCTCCCATCGGCACCACCCAATAATCCATGTCAAGGTTCGCGCCGTCCCAGACAAAGGCGAAGGGCTTTCCCTCGTCGACGATGGCGTCGAAGATCCGGCCGTTATAGGCCAGCGTCATCGACACTTCCTTGTCGGCCAGAAGCTGCGGGGCCTGGGCGCCCGCTTCCCACCAGACGACCTGGTCCTTGATGCTGTCCAGCTTGGCGAATGCACGGTCGACGCCTTCGGGCGTGGACAGGACGTCGTAGACCTCGTCGGCGGGCACGCCGTCGCCCAGCAGGGCGAACTCAAGCGCGTATTTCGGCCGCTTGATGATGCCGCGCTTGCCGGGGAATGTCTTGGTGTCGAAGAAATCCGCGACGGTGGTCGGCGCGGCGTCCGGGAAGGCTTCGGTATTGTAGGCGATGACCGTGGACCAGACCATGATCGCGGTCGCGCATTCATGCAGCGCCTGGGGCAGGTAATCGTCCTCCGCAGGGGTGCCGTCGGCGGCGGCGGGCAGGATCGAGGGGTCGATCGGCTCGATCAGGCCTTCGTCGCACAGCCGCAGCACGTCCGACTGCTCGACATCGAAGACATCGCTGGTGATGTTGCCGGCCTCGACCTGGGCCTTCAGCGTCGCGGGCGGGTTGTCGTTGTCCACCATCGTGGCCTGAACGCCCGTCTCGGCGGTGAAAGGCTTGACGAAGGCCTCGTTCACGGCGGCCCCGAAAGCACCGCCATAGGTGGTGATGTTGATCGGGCCGTCCTGGGCCTGCGCGGCGACCCCAAAGATCAGCGCAAGCGCCGTTCCTGCAATCAGTCGTCTTGTCATGCTTTGCTCTCTCGAAACCTTGGGTGAAGGCGGCGCCGCAGGGCGCCGCCCGGTCAGGAACCAGCCAGCCAGCTGTTGAAACGCTCGGACAGTTCGGCATCGTGGTCGGCCCAGAACTCGGGGTCGTCCACGACGGCGGTCGTCAGGTGTTCGGGTTCGGTGGGCATATGCGGCGCCATTTCGGTCGTGCCATCCTGATACATCCCCACCAGCGGGGCCGAGGATTGGCGCGCCGGGCCATAGGCGATGTATTTCGCCTGATCCGCAAGCGGTTGGGTGCCGGTCGCGAACTTCACATATTCCACGGCCGCTTCGGGATTGGGGGCGTCCTTGGGAACGACAAAGGCGTTGATCTCAAGGTATTGTCCGTCCCAGATCACGTCGAAGGGCTTGCCCTCGCCCACCATCGCGTCAAAGATCCGGCCGTTGTAGACGGTGGTCATCACGACCTCTCCGTCGGCCAGCAACTGCATCGGCTGGGCGCCGGCTTCCCACCAGATCACGTCGTTCTTGATCGTGTCCAGCTTGGCGAATGCACGGTCAACGCCTTCGGGCGTGGCTAGGGTGTCATAGATGTCGTCGGCGGCAACGCCATCGGCGATCAGGGCCAGATACAGCGTCCGCTTGGGCGACTTGGGCAGGCCGCGCTTGCCGGGAAACTTCTCGGTGTCGAAGAAATCGGCGACGGTGGTGGGCGCCTCGGCTTCGAACTTGGTCTTGTCGTAACCGATCACCGTGCCCCAGACGATGTTGCCCACGGCGCAGTCACCCAGCGAGCCGTCGACGAAATCCTCGGCGGCGGGGGTGCCATCGGCGCCGGCGGGCAGATCGGCCGGATCGAACTCCATCAGCGCGCCTTCGTCGCACAGCCGGATCGCATCGGCCATCGCCAGGTCGAAGACATCGCCGGTGATGTTGTTCGCCTCGACCTGCGCCTTCAGCGGCGTGGCCGGGTCGTCGGCAGCGATCATGTTGGCCTTGATGCCGGTCGCCGCGGTGAAGGGCTTGTTATAGGCCTCGACCTGGCTGACCTCGTAGGCGCCGCCCCAGGACACGACATTGACCTCTTGCGCGGTTGCCGCGAAGGCCATGCCCGCCAAGGCCGTGGATAGGACCAGAGTGGTTTTCACGTTCCTGAACTCCCGTTGGTGAAGGGTCTTTGCCCCATGTTCTTGGCCCCCCAAGGGGCAAGGGACGGGCATCGCCTGCCCGTCCCGTCCGGTTCAGCTTGCCAGCCAGCTGTTGAAACGCTCGTTCAGTTCGGCGTCGCGATCGACCCAGAACTCCAGGTCCGACCCAAGCGCGTTGGTCATGTTCGCCTCGGTCGTGGGCAGGTTCGGGCCCATCGGCTGGTCCGTGCCCTCGATGTTGCCGACCATGGCCGCCGCCGAACGGCGCGGGGGACCATAGCTGATGAACTCGGCCGCGCGGGCCTGCGGCGCGGGCGAGGTCGTCCAGGCCACGAACTGCTTGGCTTCCTCCAGGTTCTCGGCCCCTTTCGGGATCACCCAGCCCTCCATCTCATAGATCTGGCCGTCCCAGATGATCTCGAAGGGCTTGCCCTCGGCCTGCGCGGCATTGAAGATCCGGCCGTTGAACGCATAGGCCATCGTGACCTCGCCATCGGCCAGCAGTTGCGGCGGCTGCGCGCCCGCTTCCCACCAGATCACGTCGTTCTTGATCGTTTCCAGCTTGGCGAATGCGCGGTCGACGCCTTCGGGCGTGCCCAGGACCTCGTAGACCTCGGCCGCCGGGACGCCGTCGGCCATCAGAGCCAGTTCCAGGTTGAACTTGGCGCCCTTGCGCATGGTGCGCTTGCCGGGGAACCGTTCCAGGTCGAAGAAATCCGCGGGGGTCGAGGGCTTGGCCTCCGGGAACTTGCTGTCGTCGAAAGCCAGGACCATCGAATAGACATCGGTCGCGACGAAGCATTCGGTGATTGCGCCCTCGATGAAATCCTCGGTCGCGGGGGTGCCATCCTCGGCGGCGACCAGGATCGCCGGGTCGATTTCCTCGAGCAGGCCTTCATCGCACAGGCGCACCGCATCGGCATATTCGACCGACGCCACGTCGGTCGTGACGTTGCCGGCCTCGACCATGGCCTTGATGGGGGTGGCGGGGTTGTCGGCGTCGGCCATGTTCACCTTGATGCCCGTCTCGGCCTCGAAGGGCTTGGCATAGGCTTCCAGATGGCTGTTGCCATAGGCACCGCCCCAGGACAGCAGGTTCACATCGGCCAGCACGGGCGAGGCGATCAGGCCAAGCGCGGTGGTCAGGGCAAGCGTCTTCTTCATTGATCACTCCAACTGCAGGGACATGCGGCATTCGCCATCATTCGTGGGCCGGGACGGCCTTCAGACCGGATCGAGGGCACGGGCATCCGCCGGATGCCAGCCGACCTTGATCTGCTGGCCGGGCTCCAGCCGGGTCTGGCCGATCGTGTTGCGCATCTTCATCACGAAGTCGCCGCTGCCCGCGACCTTCAGGCGGGCGCGCAGGATGTCGCCCATGTAGATGACCTCGCAAACCTCGGCGCCGATCATGTGGGCACCCGGGGGCATCATCTCGGGCTTGAACTCGACCCGTTCGGGGCGGATCGACACCAGCACCTGCTGGCCCCTGGCGGTCACGTTCACCGGCGTGGCGTCGATCACCTCGCCCGTGGACAGGCGCACCAGGGCCTTGTCGCCCGACAATTCCTCGATCACACCGGGCAGCTTGTTGTTCTCGCCGATGAACTGGGCCACGAAGCTGTTCTCGGGGCGTTCATACAGGTCGGCGGGCGCGGCAAGCTGCTGGATGCGGCCGTCGTTGAAAACCGCGACCCGGTCCGACATGGTCAGCGCCTCGCCCTGGTCGTGGGTGACGTAGACCACCGTGATTCCAAGGCGTTCGTGCAGATGCTTGATCTCGAACTGCATGTGTTCGCGCAACTGCTTGTCAAGCGCGCCCAGGGGTTCGTCCATCAGCACAAGCTCGGGGTCGAAGACCAGGGCGCGGGCAAGCGCGATCCGCTGCTGCTGGCCGCCCGAAAGCTGCGCGGGCCGGCGGTTCGCGAACTTGCCCATCTGCACCATGTCCAGGGCGCGGGCGATGCGGGTTTCGCGTTCGGACTTGGCCATGCCCCGCACTTCCAGGGGGAAGGACAGGTTCTCGCCCACCGTCATGTGCGGAAAAAGGGCATAGTTCTGGAACACCATGCCGATGCCGCGCTTGTGCGGCGGCACCTGGTTGATCGGGCGGCCCGCCAGCCTGATCTCGCCATGAGTCGCTGTCTCGAACCCGGCCAGCATCATGAGGCAGGTGGTCTTGCCGGACCCCGACGGTCCAAGCATGGTCAGGAATTCTCCCTTGCCGATGGACAGGTTCAAGTCTTTGACGACAAGTGTCTGGCCGTCATAGCTTTTCTGCACATGCTCGAATGCGACGAAAGCATCGCCGTGGCGGTCATCCAGCAAAAGGCGCTCTCCCTCTTTCTGTTTTCGTTGTTGGGCGCCCGCACAGGTTAGCCGTGCGATCCGCGACCGCGCAACACCGTTTGCGACATTTCTCGGCACCAGAGTGTCGCTTCCATGCCTTGGTTCGGGACGCCCGGAAAACCGGCATTGCTGCCAGAAAAACAGGCGACTGCGGTCGGGCTTGTGCCTCTGCACCCCTGGGGTTAGCGTCGCTGCCGACCCGAATCCGGCCACTTGCGCCACCACCTGCCAAGGACCCGCGTCCTTCGCCCGATCCGAAGGACTGCCATGCTGGAAGCCGCGCTGTTGTTTGCCGCCGCATTCTTCGGCGGGATGCTGAACGCCGTCGCCGGCGGCGGCACCTTCATCACCTTCCCGGCCCTGGTCTTCGTGGGGATCCCGCCGGTCGTGGCCAATGCCACCAGCACCATCGCCGCCCTGCCGGGCTATCTGTCGGCGGCCATCGCCTTTCGCAGCGACATCCGCCGGATCGAGGACGCGCCCTTCGCCAAGCTGACGATCTGGACCATGATCGGCGGCGCGGTGGGCAGCGGCCTTCTGCTTGTCAGCTCGAACGAGGCGTTTTCCGTCCTGGTGCCCTTTCTGCTGCTGGGCGCGACCCTTGTCTTCTATCGCGCGGACGAGGTCCGGCGCATGGCGTCGCGGTGGCGGTCGGTCGTCGTGCCCTTCGGCCTTGGGATCCTGCTGCCGGTGGCGATCTATGGCGGCTATTTCAACGGCGGCCTTGGGATCGTGCTGCTGGCGGTCTTCGCCATGTGGGGCATGACCGACCTGCACCAGATGAACGGGCTGAAATGTTGGCTGTCCTTCGCGCTGTCGCTGATCGCCTTTGCGATCTTCGCGGCGGGCGGCGCGGTGGCCTGGGGGCCGGCGGCGGTCATGGCCCTGGGCACGGTCGTCGGCGGCTATGCCGGCGCGCCCGTCGCCCGCCGCATCCCGCGCGACAAGCTGCGCCTGCTGATTGCCATCGTGGGCTTCGGCATGACCGCGATCTTTTTCTGGCGTCTCATCCAAGGAGCATGAACATGAGCGACATCAAGCGTATCGCGACCGGCCCGCGCATGAGCCAGGCGGTCATCGCGGGCGGCATCGTCTGGCTGGCGGGCCAGGTGGGCGAGCCCGGCGCATCCGTGGCCGACCAGACCCGCGTGGTGCTGGAACAGGTGGACCGCCTGCTGGCCGAGGCAGGGACGGACAAGACCCGCATCGTGTCGGCCCAGATCTGGCTGGCAGACATGGCCGATTTCGCGGAAATGAACGCGGTCTGGGACCAGTGGGTGCCCCAGGGCCACACCCCTGCCCGCGCAACGGGCGAGGCGAAGCTGGCAACGCCGGACTACAAGGTCGAGGTGATCGTCACCGCGGTCCTGTAACCGCCCCCAGCACCGAACGGGCGGCGCGCAGACCCGGCGCCTCGCCCCCCTTGCCCAGCCGGTCCATGGTCAGGTCCATCGCGTCCAGTTGCGCCTGCCGCGCCGCGGGGTCGTCCAGCAGGCGCAGCAGCGCCTGCGCCATCGGGCCGGGCTGGCAGTCGCGGCCCAGGAACTCGGGCACCACGCGCGTGTCGCTGACCAGGTTCACCAGCGTCACCGTGTCCGTCTTCAGCAGCATTCCCACCAGCATCCGGCTGAGCGGCGCCATGTCATAGCCGATCACCATCGGCACCCGGTTCGCCGCCAGATCCAGGCTGACCGTCCCCGACGCCGCCAGCGCCAGATCCGCCGCTGCGAAGGCCGCGCGCTTCCCCTCGGCATCCTCGACCACCAGCGGCCGGACGGGCCAATTGGCCGTCTCCTGCCTTACCTGACCGGCAACCCCCGGGACGGTGGGCAGGACCACCCGCATGTCGGGAACGTAATGACGCAGGTCGCTGAGCGCCTGCCCGAACCGGTGCAGAAGCCGCCCCACCTCGCCGCCGCGCGATCCGGGCAGGCACAGCACGACGGGGCTTTCGGGCGCGATGCCGTGGCCCGCGCGGAACAGCGCGGCCTCGTCCGGTCCCGCGACAGGAGCGGTGGCGATGGGATGGCCCACGAAATCGCAGGTCATCCCCGCGGCCTGCATCAAGGGCGGCTCGAAGGGAAGGATCGCAAGGACGTGATCCACGACCTGGGCCATCTTCAGCGCCCGCCCCGGCCGCCAGGCCCAGACCGAGGGCGCGATGTAATGGACCACCCGCAACCCGGGCCGCTGTGCCCGCGCCGCGCGGGCCACGCGCAGGCAGAAATCGGGGCTGTCGATGCCGATCAGCGCGGCAGGGCTTTCGGCGGCCACGCGGGCGGCCGTTTCGGCGATGCGGCGCTTCAACTGGCGATATTTCGGCAGCACCTCCCAGATGCCCATCACGCTCAGTTCCTGCATGGGGAACAGGCTTTGCAGGCCCTGTGCGGTCATCGCCTCGCCGCCGATACCCACGAATTGCGCGTCCGGCACCAGTTCGCGCAGACCCGCCATCAGGGCCGCGCCCAACTGGTCGCCCGAAGGCTCGCCTGCGATCAGGAAGAACTTCATGCGCTTGGCCCCGCTGCTGATGTCCTGTGGGTATTCACGCGACGAAGAAGCCGATTTCTTCGTTGCCTAGATACCCGAAGGCTCCATCGCCCACAAAAACAATCCTGTGGCCTCTGCGCGCCGGACCGCCTCGGCCCGGTCCAGAAGGATCACCCCGCCCGCCTGCCAGGCAATGCCCGCAAGCCCTGCCTCGGCGGCCTGGGTGACGCTGTCGGGGCCAAGGGTCGGCAGGTCGATGCGCATGTCCTGGCCGGGCTTCGGCGCTTTGAAGAAGACGCCCCGGGCGCCCTGGGGATTGGGCCGCAACCCGGCATGACTGCCCGCGAAGGCCAGCATAGCCTGCGTGCCGGGCAGCGTCTCGATGGCAAGGCACTGGCCCTGCGCGACCACGTTCCCCTGCCCCACGTCAAGCGGCCCCAGCGTGGCATGGATCAAGGCCGCGCGCTGGGCGTCCCGGCGGTCGGAGGGGGTCGGCTGGCCCACCAAGACGCCCTCGCCCGGGATCAGGTCCGGCGCGATCTCGGCGACCGAGGCAATCTGGAGCCCATGCTCCTCGAACACGTCCAGGACCGCCCGCAGCGCGCCGTCGTCGCCCGACTGCATCGCCATCATGATCCGCGGCACCAGTTGCGCGGTGCGGTTGTCGAACAGTTCCGGGTCAAGGCGCGGGCGACGGATCGCCCCGGCAAAGACCACGCGCGACACGTCCTGGTCCAGCAGGCTGTCCAGGAAGGGCACCAGCTGTTCCAGGCGGAAGGGCTGTGCATCGACGCCTTCGGGCGCGAAACCTTCCAGGGCATAGACCAGCGGCGCGTCCAGTGCGGCAATGACGGCAGGGGCCAGGGCGCCTTGGCCCGCGATGACTGCTGTTCGGGTCATTCCGGGAGGCTCATGCGGGCTTCGGGGTCAGGAAGCTGCGGTCAGACGGACCCAGGATGAAGTCCAGCACGTCGCGGACCATCGTGCCGCCGTCGCCCCCGGCCAGCGCACGGGCCGTGTCGCGGAAGCTGCCCGCGCCCAACTTGTCCAGCATCTCGCGCAATTCGTGGATATCGGCGCGGCTGGCGCCCCGGCGCTTCAGTCCCACAAGGTTCAGCCCGTCCAGATGACCGCGCGGCCCCTGCACCAGGCCATAGGGGATCACGTCCGCCGTCACCATGGTCACCGCGCCGATCATCGCGCCGCGCCCGATGCGCACCCATTGATGCACGCCCGACAGCCCGCCGACGATCACGTCGTCGTCCAGATGGCAATGCCCGGCCAGCGAGGCGTTGTTGACCAGGATCACCCGGTCGCCCAACTGGCAGTCGTGGCCCACATGGCAGCCCGCCATGAACAGCCCGTCGTCGCCGATGCGCGTGATCCCGCCCCCGCCCTGCGTGCCGGGGTTCATGGTGACATATTCGCGGATGCGGTTGCGCGCGCCGATTTCCAGCCGCACATCCTCGCCCCTGAACTTCAGATCCTGCGGCACCTCGCCGATCGAGGCGAAGGGGAAGACCACCGTTTCCGCGCCGATCGTCGTGTCGCCCGCGATGGCGACATGGGATTTCAGCACCACCCCGTCGGCCAGCCGCACCTTTGGACCCACCACGCAGAAGGGTCCGATCCGCACGCCCGCGCCGATCCGGGCGCCTTCCTCGATCACGGCGCTTGGGTGGATCAGGCTGTCAGCCATCGGTCTTCATCGCCATCATCGCCGTGAACTCGGCCGAGGCGCAAAGCTGGCCGTCCACCAAGGCGCGGCCCTCGAACTTCCAGATCTTGCCGCCGCCGCGCAGGGCCTTGCAATGCAGCTCAAGCACGTCGCCGGGAACGACCATTCGGCGGAACTTGCACTTGTCGATGCCCATGAAATAGGTCGCCAGGGGCTTGTCGATGATGTTCATGCTGATGCCCACGATCACGGCGGATGTCTGGGCCATCGCCTCGACGATGGTGACGCCGGGCATGACGGGCTCGTCCGGGAAATGGCCCTGGAAATGCGGCTCGTTGCAGGTGACCATCTTGATGCCCACGCCGCTTTCATGCGGGACGATGTCGCGCACCTTGTCGATGAACAGGAACGGATAGCGGTGGGGGATGATGCGCTTGATCAGCGACAGGTCGGCCGCGGTGTAAGGGGCGGGGGCGCGCGTTTCTTCGGCCATGAGCGTTCCTTCGGGACGTTTTTTCCCGGTTAGCAATGCGCTTGCCCCTTGGCAAGCGTTCAGCCGGATGCCGGTCGGGCCGTGGGCGCGGCCTTGCCGGGCCGTCCCTCGCGCAGCCAGCCGGTCAGGATCAGCCCTGCGACCAGGATCAGCCAGGCCCAGCCGGGCAGCAACGGCCGCCGTTCCAGCCCGGTGACCGAGGCCGCCTCGCGCGGGGTGATCGCGATCCAGTCGCCCAGGGCCGCCGCGCCGTGGGCGTTTCGGCCCGGCGCCACGCTGCGCAGGTCGGGGATGCCGTCCGACAGCGACACCACGCCGCCGCCTGTCGCGTCCACCAGCGGCTGCAGTGCCCCCGCGTCCGCCACCGTCTGCTCGAACTCGCGCGGCGCCGCCGGGCCAAGGGCCAGGACGCGACGCAGATCGCCGTCCTGCAGGCGGTAGAGGCCCGGTTCAGGCGCGGTCCAGTCGGCTGTGAAACGGCCCGGCCCGGCCTCGGTCAGCGCAACTTCCTCGGTCTGGCCGTCGGGGCGGGTGACCACCAGCGGGCCGGCGCTGTCGCCCATGGTGCGGCGCGTGAAGCGGACTGCAAGATCACCCGAGACGTCGGCAAGAAGCGCCTCTTCCTCAAGCTCGGGCTCCTTCATCGACCAGTGGGCGATGCGGCGCAGCAGTTCAAGCTGCGGCCCGCCGCCTTCGAAACCGCGCCCCCACAGCCACACCTGGTCCGAGGTCAGAAGCGCCACCCGCCCCTCGCCCACCCGGTCCAGGATCAGCAGCGGCTCGTCGTCGATGCCGGTCATCGCCACCTGCGCTTCGGGGTCGGGCTGGACCGTCGCCATGCGCAGCCAGCGGCCCCAGCTGGGATCGTCGCCTTCGGAGCCAGGCAGGGCGGCGGTCACGGGATGGCGCTGCCCGTCCTCGGTCAGGCGGGGAAGAAAGGGTTCTTCCAGGACGCGGCCAGTCGGGCGGGCGGGCAGGATGCGGCCCAAGGGCGACAGGTAAAGGCTTTCCACCCCGGCCATCTCGGGTCCGGCAGATACCAGGATCGCCCCGCCGTCTTCGACATATTGGGCGATGTTGAGGTAGTAATCCGGCGGCAGGATGCCCCGCACGCTGTAGCGGTCGAAGATGATCAGGTCGAAATCGCCGATCCGCTCCATGAACAGTTCCTGGGTCGGGAAGGCGATCAGCGACAGTTCGTTGACCGGCACGCCGTCCGACTTGTCGGGCGGGCGCAGGATGGTGAAGTGGATCAGATCGACCGCCGCGTCGGATTTCAGCAGGTTGCGCCAGGTGCGTTCGCCGGCATGGGGTTCGCCCGACACCAGCAGCACGCGCAGGCGGTCGCGGACGCCGTTGATGCTGATCGCGGCAGTGTTGTTCCTGTCGGTCAACTCGCCCCCCTCGGGCGCGTCGAAGCCGATCTGCACGACATTCTGGCCCGCGTGATCCAGCACCAGCGGCAGGCTGATCGGCTGGCCCAGGGGAACGGCCACGACCTGTTCGTCCTCACCGTCAAGCGACAGGCGCAGGTTGACCGAACCCGTCTGCGCCTCGGGCGGGACGGCGCCCTGATCCTCGATCCGCAGGCGGATGGTGACTTCCTGGTCGATCAGGCCGAAGGCAGGCGCCTCCTCGATCACCAGGCGGCGGTCCCAGTCCTGGGGGCGGCCGGTCAGCAGGACATGGACCGGCGCGGGAACGGATGCGGGCAGCATCGCGGGGTCGTGCAGGCGGCCATCGGTGACGGTGATGACGCCTGCAAGCCGGGTTTCGGGTTCGGCGGCGATGGCGCGGGCCATCTCGGTCGCAAGCAGCGTGCCGTCGTCGTTGTCCCTCACCGTCACGCGGCGCAGTTCTGTATCGGGCAGCGCGGCGATCTGGCGGGTCATGGCGTCCACCGCGGCATCCGCCTGTGCGGTCCGTTCCGGCAGGGTCTGGCTGGCCGACCTGTCGTCGATCAGGATCACGATGTCCGACAGCCCGGCCCGGCTGCCGATCTCCAGCGCGGGTCCAGCCAGGGCCAGGGCGGCCGCAAGGCCTGCAAGCCCGCGCCAGGCCCAGCCCCGCAGGCCGCGCCACAGCGCGAAGCCTGCCACCAGCAGCGCAAGCACGGCCAGGGCGGCAATTGCCCACCAGGGCAGCAGCGGGTCGAAGCGAAGCTGGGTCATGGGCCAAGCGTCTCCTCGGTCCGCATCCGATCCAGCAGGGCGGGCACATGGACCTGGTCGGATTTGTAGTTGCCCGTAAGCACATACATGATCAGGTTCACGCCGAACCTGAAGGCCATCTCCCGCTGCATCTCGCCTTCCCAGCCGCCGCCGATGGGAAAGGTGGGATAGCCGTTCTCATCCACGGCCCAGGCCTCGGCCCAGGAATTGCCGCCGATCACGACCGGGCTGACGCCGTCGTTGAGCTGACGGAAGGGCACGCCCTCGGCCGCCTCGGCGCCCGCAGGGGGCGCTTCCAGCCAGACCGGGTTGCCTTGCCAGCGGCCCGGAAAATCCGACATCAGGTAAAAGCTGCGGGTCAGGACGTGGTCGTCCGGCACCGGCGCCAGCGGCGGTATCTCCAGCGGCGCCGCAAGGGCTTGCAGCGCCTGCGACATATCGGGGCCCCCCACGCCGGTCACGTCGCCGTCGCGCGTGTCGAACAGGATCATCCCGCCCGAACGCATGAAGTGGTTCAGCCGCACATAGGCCTGGGGCGAAGGCGCGGGCTGGCTGTCGGTGATCGGCCAATACAGGAAGGTCAGCACCGAGAGTTCGTCCCGGTCCAGGTCGATGGCAACCGGATCGCCCGGCTCGACCGAGGTCCGCTGCGACAACAGCATCGACAGGCCCCGCAGCCCTTCGCGCGAGGCTTCGTCGACGCGGTCGTCACCCGTGACCACATAGGCCAAGGCGACCTCGTTGGCGGCGCGGGCCAGTTCCGGGTTCACGTCCTGCGCCATGGCGGGCGGGCCGGGCTGGACCAGCAGCGCCAGCAGCAGTCCCGCAGCAGCAACGCGTCCACCCCGCGCCAGCATGGCCGAGCCAAGCGCATCGACAGCCAGGATCAGCGCGGCCAACGCGAGCAGCACGCCCTTCAGGTCGCGCCCGCCGGTTGTGCCCACGGCTTCCACCGCGGCGCCGGGCCATTGGGCCAGGACCAGCGGCCCGCCGGCATTCAATGCCACCCTGCGTTCGCCTGCGGCATAAATGCCAGCCGGGCGGTCCGGGCCCGCGCCAAGCGCCAGATCCGCCGCCGCGACAGGGGCCATCCCTTCGGCGGGCGAGGCGCGGCCGAAGCCGTCCAGAACCTCTTCCGGCGTCCAGAAAGGTTGTTCGCGGTCGTCGGCGGCTTCCTGGGCCGGGGTAACGCGGGCGGTCTGGACCAGCCGGTCCAGCATCTGGACGAACAGGCCCGAGATCGGCAGGTTCGACCATTCTGCATTGGCCGTGACATGGAACAGCACGACCTGCCCCTGCCCCAACCGGGCACGGGTCACCAGCGGCGTGTTGTCCGAAAGCGCGGCCAATGTGCGTTCGGCCAGTTCGGGGGCGGGCTGCGCCATCAGTTGCGCGCGAACCGCCACATCCTCGGGCGCGGTCAGGCCCGCGAATACACCGTCGGCGGCAAAAGGCGCGATGCCGCGCGGATCGCCCCAGGACAGGGCGCCGCCAATGTCGCGCCCGCCCTGGCGCAGGGCCACGGGGATCAGGGGTTCGTCCTGCAAACCCTCGAAGGCGGCCATGCGCGGACCGGCAAAGCGGATCAGAAGCCCGCCTTCGTCCACCCAGGCGGCAAGGTCATCGGCCTCGGCCAGATCAACCTGGTCGGCCAGCACGATCACGTCGGGCGCGGTGTTCAGCACGTCGCCCAGCCCACCCTCGACCAGATCGGTCGTGGGCGTCAAGGCGCGGCGCAGGTAGTGAAGCTGGGACAGAAGCTGCTGGCCCTCGGCCTGGCGATCCGCCTCGCCCACAAGGCCCACCTTGCGGCGCTTCACCCGGTCATCCGCCAGCACGACCGCGCCCGCATGGGCCTCGCCCTCGATCTGGAAGCGGGTGATGCGGTTGCGAAGTTCGGGCGGCAGGTCGATCGCGGTGGGGCGGGTGGTGACGCCGGCGGCGGTCGCGGCCTCTCCGGGCGTCAGGCGGGCCAGTTCGCGTTCGACGCCCTGCGGGTCGGGACCGATGGCGAGGATGGCGGGTGCCAAGTCGTCGGTCGCGGCCAGCGTCAGCGAGGGCGTTTCGCCCTCGTGCAGCGACAGGGACCGGAGAGCGCGGGCAGGCGGGACGACGGTCACCGGGCCACGCTGGGACAGCGCCCCAAGCCAGGCGGCGCGGTTCGGGTGATCCAGCCCGTCGGTGATCCACAGGGTCGCAAGCTGGCCCTCGGGCGCATTGGCCAGCAAGGCGGCGGGATCGTCGGGCAGGCCAGTTGGCCAGGCGGCGGGCTGCGCGGCCCGCAGGCCCGCAAGCAAGGTATCGGCGGGGGCAAAGGGCAGCGCGCCCTGCGCCGCCTGCCCGTCGGCCAGCAGCAGCGCGGCGGGGCGGCCGTCGGCGGCGGCCTGGGTCAGGGCGGATTCGGCGCGGGTCAGGCGCGCGGGCCAGTCGGGCGCGGCAGCCCAACCCGCATCCAGGACCACCAGCAGCGGCCCGCTTTGCCCCGATGCCATGACCGGCTTCCAGCTTGGCCCGGCAAAGGCCAGGATCAGCGCGGCGACGGCGGCAAGGCGCAGCAGCAGCAGCCACCACGGCGTCCGCCGCGCGACCGGCACGCGGTCCAGCAAGCCGCGCAGCAGCGCCACGCCCGGAAAGGCCACAAGGCGCGGCGCGGGCGGCAGGGCGCGCAGGATCACCCACAGGATCGGCAGCGCGATCAGCGCGGTCAGCACCCAGGGGGCCGCGAAGCCTATGGGACCCAGCATCAGCATCAGTCGGCAAGCACCTGATAAAGCCAGCTCAAGGCCGTGGCGGGCGGGTGGCCGGTGCAATGGTGGCCGAACTGCCAGCCCGCGCCGGTTGCCTGACGGCGCAGCCAGTCGCGGCGTTCGAACAGGCGGGCCAGATAGGCCTCGCGCAACCCGCCCGCGTCGCGGCTGTCATGGCGGATCGCGCCAGACAGCGACCGGAACAGGACCGCGCCGGACCAGGGAAATACCTCCTCGTCGGGGTCGAGAACCTGCATCAGCACGCCCTTCACGCCAATCCCGGCGGCGCGGGACAGCAACCCCTGGACCCAGGCTGGATCGTCCAGGAAATCCGACAGGATCACCAGCCGCTGGTTGGGGCGCAGCAGATCGACCGGGGGCGCATCGGCGTCGCCCCGCGCGGCCACCATTGTCGCGATCTGTTCCGCCAGCCGGTCCGCCTGGACCCGGCCCGCGCGGGCAGGCTGGCCCAGAAGCCCCACCTTCTCGCCCCCGCGCAACAGCACCATTGCCAGGGCCAGGGCCAGAAGCTGCGCGCGGTCGGACTTGGTCGGGCGGTCGGCGGCCCCCGCATAGCCCATCCCCTGCCCGGCCGAAATCCACAAGCCCACCGCCTGCGCGGTCTGCGCCTCTCGGTCGCGGACGAATTGGGTGTCGGACCTGGCCGAGCGGCGCCAGTCGATGGATCGGGCGGTATCGCCGGGCCCGGCGGGGCGATACTGCCAGAAATCCTCGCCCGGACCGCCCCGACGCAACCCGTGGGCGCCGGGCGCGATCATCGCGGCCAGGCGTTCGGCGGACAGGATCAGCGCGGGCAGGTGTCCGCTTGCCGTCTGCGCCCTGGCGCGGAGGTCGGCGGGCGACGCGGTCATGCGGCCTGGCGCGCCCCGAGCCGGTCGTCCAGCAACTGACCGATCACGCCGTCCACCGTCTCGCCCCGCGCGCGGGCCGAGAAGGACAGCGCCATGCGGTGGCGCAGGACCGGGGCGGCCATCGCCTCGACATCTTCCAGCGTCGGGGCAAAGCGGCCGTTCAGCACGGCACGCGCGCGGGTCACCAGCATCAGCGCCTGCGCGGCACGCGGTCCCGGCCCCCACATCAGGCTGTCGCCCAGGAAGGGGGCCGTTTCCGCCCCGCCCGGACGGCAGGAGCGGACCAGATCCAGGATCGCCTCGACCACGCCCTCGCCCACGGGCATCTGCCGGATCAGGCGCTGCGCGGCGATCAGACCCTCGGCGTCGAAGGCCGCATGGGCGCGCGCATCCTCGACCCCGGTGGTGGCCAGAAGGATCTGCCGTTCCGTGTCGCGGTCGGGATAGTCCACGTCGATCTGCAGCAGGAAGCGGTCAAGCTGCGCCTCGGGCAGCGGATAGGTGCCTTCCTGCTCGATCGGGTTCTGGGTGGCAAGCACGTGGAAGGGCCGGCCCAGGGGGCGGTGCTGGCCGCTGATCGTGACCTCCCGCTCCTGCATGGCCTGCAGCAGGGCTGACTGGGTGCGGGGGGATGCGCGGTTGATCTCGTCCGCCATCAGAAGCTGGGTGAAGACCGGGCCTTCGATGAAGCGGAAGGCGCGGCTGCCGTCGGGCAGCACATCCAGAACCTCGGACCCCAGGATATCGGCGGGCATCAGGTCGGGCGTGAACTGGATCCGCTGGCTGCCCAGGCCCAGGACCGTCGACAGCGTATCGACCAGCATCGTCTTGCCCAAGCCCGGCTGGCCCACCAGCAGCGCGTGGCCGCCCGACAGGATCGCCGCCAGCACCTGTTCGACCACCTGGTGCTGGCCCACGAATTTCTGTTCGATGCTGGAACGGGCATTGCCGAGGGTCTGGCCTAGCTGTTCGACCCGCTGCACCAGACTTTCATCCGAAGCCATGACAATGCCCCCTGACTGCTCTACACCAGACCATAAGGGGATAACCGAAAGACGACTACAAGGAATGGCAGATCGCGGTGACAAAGCTGTGAGCGCCGAGGGCATTGCCGCAGCAGCCAGCAAGGTGGCCAAGGGCGGCCTTCCGCCGGTGCATCTGTGGAACCCGCCCTTCTGCGGCGACCTGGACATGGAGATCCGCGCCGACGGCACCTGGTTCCACGAAGGCACACCCATCGGCAGGCCCGCGATGGTGCGGCTGTTCTCTACCATCCTCAAGCGCGAGGGGGACCGCTTCTTCCTGGTCACCCCGGTCGAGAAGGTGGGGATCCGGGTTGCCGACGCACCCTTCGTGGCCGTCGATGCGGATATCGTGGCCGATGCCGTGGCCTTCACCACGAATGTGGGGGACAGGGTCACGGCGGGGCCGGAGAACCCGATCACCCTGCGAGGAACGGCTGACGAACCGCGCCCCTATGTCCATGTCCGCGCCGGGATGGAGGCGCTGATCGACCGCAAGACCTTCTACCGCCTTGCCGCCGCCGCCACCGAACAGGACGGACGCGCGGGAATCCGGTCGCAGGGCGTCTTCTTCCCGTTGGAGCCCTGATGCCCCGGTTTGCCGCCAACCTGACCATGCTGTTCACCGAACTGCCGATGCTGGACCGATTCGCGGCCGCGGCGGATGCGGGTTTCGAGGGGGCAGAGATCCTGTTCCCCTATGACATCCCTGCTCGCGACCTGTCGCGTGCGGCGATCTCGGCGGGGCTGGAATTCGTTCTGATGAACACTCCCCCGCCGAACTGGGCCGGCGGCCCGCGCGGTTTCGCCGCCGAGCCGGGACGAGAGGACCGTTTCCGCAGCGACTTCGACCGCGCCCTGCGTTTTGCGGGCGCGCTGCGGGCGCGGCACATCCACATCATGGCGGGCTATGCCCAGGGGCCAGAGGCACAGGACAGCTTTGCCCGCAACCTGGCCTGGGCTGCGGCCCGCGCGCCCCATGTAAGCCTGACGATCGAGCCGCTGAACCCCAAGGACCAGCCCGGCTATTTCTTGGCCGACTTCGGCCTTGCGGCCGAGCTGATCGCCGAGGTCGGCGCGCCGAACCTGGGCTTGCAGTTCGACAGCTATCACGCGCACCTGATCACCGGCGACGCGATGGCGACCTGGCGCAGGCACGCGTCGATCATCCGCCATATCCAGATCGCAAGCGTTCCGGGGCGGCACGAGCCAAGCGGCGGCATGATCGACCACCAGGGCTTTTTCGCGGCCCTGGATCATTCCGGCTACAAGGGCTGGGTCAGCGCCGAATACAATCCCGCCGGGCTGACGGCGCAAGGCCTGGGCTGGCTGCCGCGCCGGATCGGCTGACAGGCAGCGGGCCGGGAACCTCGGTTGCACATTCGCGTTATCACGATGACGCCGTTCGGAAAATCCGAACCTCGGACGCAATCATCAGCGGAGACAACCCATGAATTCCATCATCTACATCGTCGGCCTGGTCGTCGTCGTCCTGTTCATCCTGTCCTTTCTTGGCCTTCGCTAAGACGACTTGCACGGACGGCTGACGCATCCCTGCAGCCGGCATTGGCAAAGGCCGATGGACCGGCATCCTGTCCCGGACGCCCCCGCCACCCAACGTGGCGGGGTTTTCCGTTGCGTCGGCAGGCAGCGGCCGTTTTCCAGTTTTCATCTGGTGTTTTTGCCCGCGATTGTTTAGGGCGACCGCAAATTGAAAAGGTCGCCCATGGA
Source organism: Paracoccus aerius (assembly GCF_014656455.1). Taxonomy (GTDB): domain Bacteria; phylum Pseudomonadota; class Alphaproteobacteria; order Rhodobacterales; family Rhodobacteraceae; genus Paracoccus; species Paracoccus aerius. The sequence continues at coordinate 65,642 of NZ_BNCL01000007.1, read as the reverse complement.
TATCCGCAACATCGCCATCATTGCTCACGTTGACCACGGCAAGACGACCCTGGTCGACCAGCTGTTGCGTCAATCCGGGTCCTTCCGCGAAAACCAGGCCGTCGCCGAACGTGCGATGGACAGCAACGACATCGAACGCGAACGCGGCATCACCATCCTTGCCAAGGCCACCTCGGTCGAATGGAAGGGCACGCGGATCAACATCGTGGACACCCCCGGCCACGCCGATTTCGGCGGCGAGGTCGAGCGCATCCTGTCCATGGTCGACGGCGTCTGCCTGCTGGTCGACGCGGCCGAAGGGCCGATGCCGCAGACCAAGTTCGTCACCTCGAAGGCGCTTGCCCTGGGCCTGCGCCCGATCGTGGTGCTGAACAAGGTGGACAAGCCCGCAGCCGAACCCGACAACGCGCTGAACGATGTCTTCGACCTGTTCGCCAACCTGGGCGCGAATGACGAGCAACTGGATTTCCCGCATGTCTACGCCTCGGGCATCGGCGGTTGGGCGGACGAAACGCTGGACGGTCCGCGCAAGGACATGTCGGCGCTGTTCGACCTGATCCTGTCCCACGTCCAGCCGCCCAAGCAGATCGCCCGGTCGACCGAGCCCTTCCAGATGCTGGCGACCACGCTGTCGGCCGATCCCTTCCTGGGCCGTCTTCTGACCGGCCGGGTCGAGGCTGGCCGCGCCAAGGCCGGCGACACCGTCAAGGCGCTGTCGCGCGACGGCGAACGGATCGAACAGTTCCGCATCAGCAAGGTCCTGGCCTTCCGCGGCCTGACACAGACCCCCATCGACGAGGCGCAGGCCGGCGATATCGTCACCCTGGCCGGCATGTCCAAGGCCACCGTGGCCGACACCATTGCCGCGCTTGACGTGGATACCGCCCTGCCCGCCCAGCCGATCGACCCGCCCACCATCAGCGTGACCTTCGGCATCAACGACAGCCCTCTGGCCGGCCAGGACGGCAAGAAGGTCCAGTCCCGCGTCATCCGCGAGCGCCTGATGCGCGAGGCCGAGGTCAACGTCGCCATCAAGGTCGAGGATACGCCGGGCGGCGACGCCTTCATCGTCTCGGGCCGGGGCGAATTGCAGATGGGCGTCCTGATCGAGAACATGCGCCGCGAGGGCTTCGAGCTGTCGATCAGCCGCCCCCGCGTGATCTTCCGCGAGGAGGACGGTCAGCGGCTTGAGCCGGTCGAGGAAGTCATCATCGACGTGGACGACGACTATACCGGCGTCGTCATCGAGAAGCTGACCGGCGAACGCAAGGGCGACATGGTCGACATGCGCCCGGCAGGCCACGGCAAGACGCGGATCGTCGCCCATGTGCCGTCCCGGGGGTTGATCGGCTATCACGGCGAATTCATGACGGACACGCGCGGCAACGGCGTGCTGAACCGCATCTTCCACGGCTGGACCCCCTACAAGGGCCAAATCCAGGGCCGCCGCCAGGGCGTGCTGATCAGCATGGAGGACGGCGTGTCCGTCGCCTATGCGCTGTGGAACCTGGAAGACCGCGGCAAGATGTTCATCGGCGCACAGGAACAACTGTATCAGGGCATGATCATCGGCGAACACAGCCGCGACAACGACCTGGAAGTGAATCCGCTCAAGGGCAAGAAGCTGACCAACGTCCGCGCGTCCGGCACCGACGAGGCCGTGCGCCTGACGCCCCCGGTCCGCATGTCGCTGGAAGAAGCCATCGCCTATATCAACGACGACGAGCTGGTCGAGGTGACGCCCAAGAACATCCGCCTGCGCAAGCGTTTCCTGGATCCCCACGAACGCAAGCGCCAATCCCGCGCGGAAGGCTAGGCCGGGACGCGACCTGTCGTTTTAGCGAAGTTCGCAGCAGCCTTGCTGCGTGTTACCTTGTTTCATGGGCCCCGTGTCGGGATCGTCAGTGGTTATGTTCAGTCGTTGTTCACCGGGTTTCCTCGGCCGTTCCGGCATAGCTGCCGGCAGGACCGCCAGGATCCTGTCCAGCCGGATCGGTGGCTTGGCGGGGAACCTTGGTGAACGTGGTTCGTTCCGTGTCAGGGAACATCCGTCGCATGACGCCCCGGGTCGGCCCTGACATGAGCGTGGTTGATCAGGATCGTGCCGTGAGCAGACATGACGACATCATGAGGGGGCTTGGCCTGCATGGGCAGGCCGTGGTGGCGACCCTTCAGATGATGGATGATCTGGACCGGCGAGATCCGGATCTGGAACAGGTTGCAGCGCGCCTGGGGATCGACCCGTCCGACCTGCAGCGCATCTTTCCCGACAAGCACAGCCTGCTTCTGGCGGTGGCCGAACAAGCCTTGGTGCGCCTGATGGATTCCTGCACCAAGGCGGTCGTCAAGGTCGATCCCGGTGATGCGGTCGGGCAGTTCCTGGCGCTTGGAAAGGCCTATATCCGCTGGGCAGCCGACCACCGCATCCAGTTCCGGATGATCGCAAGCCACCCCAGTCTGAACGTGGGTCGGGTGCCGGAACTGCGGCGCTACCTCGATTCGGTGATCGACCTGATGACGCGGATGCTGGAACGCGCCCGCGACGCAGGGCGTCTTCGCGATGACGAGGACATCCCGATGCTGGTGATGTCCTCGCGCATCTTCGTTTATGGCCTTGCCCAGATGGTCGTCGATGGCCGGGTCGAGGCATTGCGGCCCGCCCGCACGCCCTTGGAAGCCGCCGAACAGGCCTTGTCGGACTTCGTGCAGCGGATCGCCCGGACCGCGACGGTGAAGCTTCGGCGGAAAGGCGGCTGATGCCGTCGGGCCGCCACGCGTTTTGTAAAACGCCTTTCGAGCCTGTGCAGTCGGCCCGCCAAGGCCGCGCCCCGGCTTAAACCTATTTTCAGATTCCTTTGACAACCTGGCGTCGGGAGGGTCTTTCCCCGACTTGCGAAGGCTTGTCGCATCAAAGGGGGATGTGCGGCGCACCGCCGTCCTCCGGGCTGCGGCGGATCTGGGGTTCCGCCGCAGCCACATAGGGGCGCCAGGGCATATCCCTTTTCCCTTTCGATTCCGGCCCGCTTGGGCTATCCGGGCAGGGTTGCAAGAATAGACGAAAGACGAACCGCCGTGACCGACTACATCATCAGGGATATCTCGCTGGCCGGTTACGGCCGCAAGGAACTGGACATCGCCGAAACGGAAATGCCCGGCCTGATGGCGCTGCGCGCCGAATACGGCGCGGCCAAGCCCCTGGCGGGCGCGCGGATCGCAGGCAGCCTGCACATGACGATCCAGACCGCCGTGCTGATCGAGACGCTGACGGCCCTTGGCGCCGAGGTCCGCTGGGCGTCCTGCAACATCTATTCGACCCAGGATCATGCCGCGGCCGCGATCGCCGCGACCGGCGTGCCGGTCTTCGCCATCAAGGGCGAGACGCTGGCCGAATACTGGGCCTATACCGACAGGATCTTCCAGTTCGCCGAGGGCACGGCGAACATGATCCTGGACGACGGCGGCGACGCGTCGATGTATGTCCTGCTGGGCGCCCGGGTCGAGGCGGGCGAGACCGGCCTGATCGACGTGCCGACCAGCGAGGAGGAGGAGGCGCTGTTCGCGCAGATCCGCCGCCGGATCGCCGAGACGCCCGGCTGGTTCGCCCGCCAGCGCGACGCCATCAAAGGCGTCAGCGAGGAAACCACCACCGGCGTCCATCGCCTTTATGACCTGCACAAGAAGGGCCTGCTGCCCTTCCCCGCGATCAACGTGAACGACAGCGTCACCAAGTCCAAGTTCGACAACAAATACGGCTGCAAGGAATCGCTGGTCGACGGCATCCGCCGCGCCACCGACACGATGATGGCCGGCAAGGTCGCCGTGGTCTGCGGCTATGGCGACGTGGGCAAGGGCTCGGCCGCGTCCCTGCGCGGCGCGGGCGCGCGCGTCAAGGTGACGGAAGTGGACCCGATCTGCGCCCTGCAAGCCGCGATGGACGGATACGAGGTCGTCCTGCTGGAAGACGTGGCCGCCACCGCCGACATCTTCGTCACCACCACCGGCAACAAGGACGTCATCCGCATCGAGCATATGCGCGAGATGAAGGACATGGCGATCGTCGGCAATATCGGCCATTTCGACAACGAGATTCAGGTGGCGGCGCTTCGCAACCACAAGTGGACCAACATCAAGGACCAGGTAGACATGATCGAGATGCCTTCGGGCAACCGCATCATCCTGCTGTCCCAGGGCCGGTTGCTGAACCTGGGCAATGCCACGGGCCATCCGTCCTTCGTGATGTCGGCCAGCTTCACCAACCAGGTGCTTGCCCAGATCGAGCTGTGGACCAAGGGCGACGAATATGCGCCGGGGGTCTATATCCTGCCGAAGGCGCTCGACGAAAAGGTCGCTCGGCTGCATCTGGACAAGGTGGGCGCCAAGCTGACAGAACTGTCGCGCGAACAGGCCGACTATATTGGCGTGACGCCCGAAGGTCCTTTCAAGTCAGATCATTACCGGTACTGAGTCATGGAATATTCGTTGTTTACCTCGGAATCCGTTTCCGAGGGCCATCCCGACAAGATCGCCGACCAGATTTCCGACGCGATCCTCGACGCCATCCTGGCCGAGGATCCGCGCGCTCGCGTGGCCTGCGAGACGATGGTCAAGACCGGCGTCGCCATCATCTCGGGCGAGATTTCGACCAATGCCTGGGTCGACCTGGAAAGCATCGTGCGCGGTGTCATCAACGACATCGGCTATACCTCGTCGGACGTCGGTTTCGACGGCGCGACCTGCTCGGTCATCAACATCATCGGCAAGCAGTCGCCCGAGATCAATCAGGGCGTCGATCGCGACAACCTTGAAGACCAGGGCGCGGGCGACCAGGGGCTGATGTTCGGCTATGCCTCGGACGAAACCGACGTGCTGATGCCGGCCCCCATCACCTATGCGCATCGTCTGGTGGAACGGCAGGCCAAGGTCCGCCGCGACGGCACCCTGAAGTGGCTGCGCCCGGACGCGAAGTCGCAGGTGACGCTGCGCTATGGTGCGGATGGCCGCCCCGAGGCGATCGACGCGGTGGTGCTGTCCACGCAGCACAACCCGGAAATCACCCTGTCCGACCTGCGCGAGGCCGTGATCGAGGAGATCATCAAGCCGGTGCTGCCCGCCGAATGGTTGTCGGACAACACCAAGTATTTCATCAACCCGACCGGCAAGTTCGTGATCGGCGGGCCGGTCGGCGATTGCGGGTTGACCGGGCGCAAGATCATCGTGGACAGCTATGGCGGCATGGCCCGCCACGGCGGTGGCGCGTTCTCGGGCAAAGATCCGTCCAAGGTGGACCGCTCGGCCGCCTATGCCGGCCGCTGGGTCGCCAAGAACATCGTCGCGGCCGGACTTGCCAGCCGCTGCGAGATCCAGGTCAGCTATGCCATCGGCGAGGCGCAGCCCACGTCGATCAGCCTGAATACCTTCGGGACGGAAACGGTCGCGCATGACAGGATCGTGGCAGCGGTGCGAGAGGTCTTCGACCTGCGCCCCTTCGCCATCATCCGCGACCTGGACCTGCTGCACCCGATCTATCGCCCCACCGCCAGCTACGGGCATTTCGGGCGCCAGCCTTACCAGCTGAACCGGGGCACGGCCTTCAGCTGGGAAAAGACGGACCGGGCCGAGGCGCTGAAGGCCGCACTGACCTGACATGGTCTGGTGGGGGTAACGCCCCGCCATGCCACCCGGTTGGCGAGGGTCTTACCCCACCTTGCCGGCGTCCGCGCCATAAAGCACCTTTGCGCGGGCCTCGAAGGCCCGCACGATCCGCACCATCGCCTCGTGGAAGACGACGCCGATAAGCCTTTGCAGGATCGCGTTGCGGAACTCGAAATCCACGAAAAACTCGACATGGCAGCCGCCTTCGGGACGGTCGGCGAAGGTCCAGCCGCTGCGCATGTACTTGAACGGGCCGTCCAGATATTCGGTGTCGATCCGCAGCGGTTCCTCCTGGGGCCACAGCACCACGCGGCTGCCGAAGCGTTCGCGGAAGACCTTGAAGCTGATGACCAGATCCGCCGCGATCTCCTCGGATCCGTCGGGGCGTTCGTCGCGGGACCGGATGCGGGCGGCGCTGTTCCAGGGCAGGAACTGAGGATAGCTTTCGATGTCCGCGACCAGGTCGTACATCTGCCGGGCGCTATAGGGAAGGTCGCGGGAATCCTGATGATGGGGCAAAGCAGTCTCGCAGGTTCGGTCTTGAAAGGCGACCCGCTCTCTGATCGAGTCGCCCCGATCTAGCAGGAGGGCGTTGCCGTGAACAACCTGATCTGGCTGCTTCGGGCATCGAAATGGGCGCGAAACCCGCCAAGCGCGCGCACCGTCAGGCTGGTGCTGCTGATCGTGGCGGCGGGCCTTGCGATCGCGGCGCTTGAATGGCTGCAGCTTTGGCCCGAATGGGCCACGCTGGACGAAGGCCGGGCGCCGCGCCTTCCGCGCTAGCGGCGGCGGCGCACCGGCACGGGCTTCGGCTGGGGGCGGCGGCGCAGCATCAGCGCACCGGTTGCCAGGGTCAGGATCGTCAACGTCGTCAGCATCGTCTTTCCTCCTGTTGCGGCTAGTTTCCTGCCGCGCTGAATGTGTCGCATTGGGCCATGTCGCCCGAGTTGAAGCCGCGCATCAGCCATTCCTGCCGCTGCGCCGCGCTGCCGTGGGTAAAGCTGTCGGGCACCGGCGTCCGGCCCGCATTCGACTGGATCACGTCGTCGCCCACGGCCTCGGCCGCGGACATCGCCTCTTCCAGGTCACCAGCCTCCAGGGTGCCGAAACGCTGCTGCGCCTGCCGCGCCCAGATGCCCGCATAGCAATCGGCCTGAAGTTCGGTCAGGACCGAGATCTGGTTGGCCTGCCGCTCACTCAACTGGCTGCGCAGGCGCTGTGTTTCACCCAGCACGCCGGTCAGGTTCTGGACATGGTGGCCGACCTCATGCGCGATGACATAGGCATAGGCGAAATCGCCCCCTGCCCCCATCCGGCTTGCCATCATGTCGAAGAAGTCGGTGTCCAGGTAAACCCGCTGGTCGTTCGGACAATAGAACGGGCCCATCGCCGAGGACGCACCCCCGCAGGCCGACTGAACGACGCCGCTGAACAGCACCAGCCGGGGTTCGGCATAGTCGATGCCAGCCTGCTGCGGCAGGACCTGGCCCCAGACCTCCTCGGTGTCTGCCAGCGTGACCGACACGAATTCGCCCCATTCCTGTTCCTCGCGGGTGATGGCGCGGTTTTCCTGCGGCCGGCCCTGATCCAGGCCCTGCACCACCGGCGAGATGTCGATGCCGAAGAAATAGCCCACGGCCAGGATCGCCAGCATCCCGACGATGCCAACGCCCCCTGCCCCGCCGGCACCCATGCCGCGCCGATCCTCGATATTGCTGCTGCCGCGCCGTCCACGCCATCGCATGTGCCGAGACCTCCTTTGGCCCCATGCCGCGGGGCCGTCATCACCAAAACACCGGCCCGTCCAGCGGGTTCCGCAAAGGGGCCTTCGCCTTCACGATCACAGCGCTGCGACGGAACTGCAAGGCGCTTGACGCGGGCGCCCGCTGGGCCGATCCACAAGGCCGGAACAGACCGGGGAATATCATGGACGAACGACAACTTTCCTTGCTGGCCGGGGCCGGGTCGGCGGCGCTGCTGATCGCCGCGCTTGGCTTTCAGGCCGTCGGCTATGCCCCGTGCGAATTGTGCATCCTGCAACGCTGGCCCCATGTCGCGGCGATCGCCGTGGCGTTGCTGGTCTGGTGGACGGGCCGGGTGCGGGCGTTGGCGGTCCTGGGCATGATCGCGGCGGGCATTGCGATGGGCCTTGCCATCTATCACACCGGCGTCGAGTGGAAGCTGTGGGCAGGCCCGTCGCATTGTTCCGGGACCATCGGCAACCTTGCCACCATGTCCCCCCAGGATCTGATGACGCGGTTGCAGAACGCCCCCGTGGTGCGCTGCGACGAGGTCGCCTGGCGCTTCCTGGGCCTGTCGATGGCGGCTTGGAACGCGATCTTTTCGGCAGGCTTGGCGATCATGTGGGGAATGGCGGCAAAACGGGCGAAACAGGCCTGAAAACGCGGCCCCAAGATTGCCTCCGGGGCTTGGGTCACCTATATGTAACTCAACAAGATGTTGAGGAAATCCCGTGGCCGACACCCCCGAAGACGACCTGCCCGAGACGCCCGGGGCGGGTGACGAAACCACCGCTCCGACCCGTCAGGTGATGCCCCATGACGGGCCGATGATCGACATCAGCGCCGAGATGCGGACCTCGTATCTGGACTATGCCATGTCGGTCATCGTCAGCCGGGCGATCCCCGACCTGCGCGACGGTCTGAAGCCCGTGCATCGCCGCATCCTGTACGCGATGGACGAATCCGGCAACACGCCCGACAAGGCCTATCGCAAGTCGGCGCGGCCCGTGGGCGATGTGATGGGCAAGTACCACCCCCATGGCGACGCGGCGATCTATGACGCGCTTGTGCGGATGGCGCAGGATTTCTCGATGTCGCTGCCGCTGCTGGACGGCCAGGGCAACTTCGGGTCGATGGACGGCGATCCCCCCGCCGCCATGCGTTACACCGAGGTGCGCATGGACAAGCCCGCGAACTTCCTGCTGATGGACATCGACAAGGACACGGTCGATTTCCAGGACAACTACGACGGCAAGGACCGCGAACCCACCGTCCTGCCCGCGCGCTTCCCGAACATGCTGGTCAACGGCGCGGGCGGCATTGCCGTCGGCATGGCGACCAACATCCCGCCCCACAACCTGGGCGAGGTGATCGACGCCACCCTTGAACTGATCGACAACCCCGACCTGCCGACCGAGCGCCTGCTGGAGATCATTCCCGGCCCCGACTTTCCCACCGGGGCGCTGATCCTGGGCCGGTCCGGCGCGCGCAAGGCCTATCTGGAAGGCCGGGGCAGCGTCATCATCCGCGCCAGGACGCATATCGAGGAACTGCGCAAGGACCGTTGGGCCATCGTCATCGACGAGGTTCCCTATCAGGTCAACAAGTCCAGCCTGATCGAACGCATCGCGGAACTGGCCAAGGAAAAGCGGGTCGAAGGCATCGCCTCGGTTCAGGACGAATCCGACCGCCACGGCGTGCGCGTCGTTGTGGAACTGCGCCGCGACGCCACGCCAGACGTGGTGCTGAACCAGTTGTTCCGCTTTACCGCGCTGCAGACCAGCTTCGGCTGCAACATGCTGGCGCTGAACGGCGGCAGGCCCGAACAACTGACGCTGCGCGACTTCCTGACCCACTTCATCACCTTCCGCGAGGAAGTGGTCGCCCGCCGCACCGCATACGAATTGCGCAAGGCCCGCGAACGCAGCCATGTGCTGTGCGGCCTGGCCGTGGCCGTCAGCAATGTCGATGAGGTCGTGGCGACGATCCGGTCCTCGGCTGACGCGGCGGAGGCGCGCGAGCGGCTGATGGAACGCCGCTGGCCGGCCCATGACATCCTGGAATACCTGCGCCTGATCGACGATCCGCTGCATCCGGTGAACGAGGACGGGACCTATAACCTGTCCGAAACCCAGGCCCGCGCGATCCTGGACCTGCGCCTGCAGCGCCTGACCCAGCTTGGCGTCCAGGAAGTCACCAGCGAATTGCAGCAACTGGCCGATTCGATCCGCGACTATCTGGCGATCCTGGGGTCGCGGGAAAGGATCATGGGCATCATCAGCGACGAGCTGCGCGAGGTGCGCGAACTGTTCGCTGTGCCCCGGCGGACCGAGATCACCGAATGGTCCGGCGACATGCTGGACGAGGATCTGATCGAGCGCGAGGACATGGTCGTCACCATCACCTCGGGTGGATACATCAAGCGCACGGCCCTGGCCGAGTTCCGGTCGCAGCGTCGTGGCGGCAAGGGACTGTCGGGGATGGCGACCAAGGAAGACGACGTGGTCACCACGCTGTTCGTCGCCAATACCCATACCGAACTGCTGTTCTTCACCACGGACGGCATGGTCTATCGGCTGAAGACCTGGCGGCTGCCGCTGGGCGGGCGGACCGCCAAGGGCAAGGCCATCGTCAACATCCTGCCGATCGAGCCGGGCGTGTCCATCGCCGCGCTGATGCCGGTCGATGCGCCGGAAACCGAATGGGAGAACTATCAAGCGGTCTTTGCGACCTCGGATGGGGACGTGCGCCGCAACGCCTTGTCGGATTTCGCCAATGTGCGGTCCAACGGCAAGATCGCCATGAAGCTGCCTGATGGCGTGGAACTGGTTGGCGTTCGCATGGCGACGGTGGATGACGACGTGATGCTGGTCACCGCGCTTGGCCGGGCTATCCGCTTCCCGACGACCGATGTGCGCGTCTTCAAGGGCCGCGATTCCACGGGCGTCCGGGGCATCAGGCTGGCCGATGGCGACCGCGTGGTCAGCATGTCCGTGATCCGCCACTTCGAGGCCGATCCAGCCGAACGCGCCGCCTATCTGAAGATGCGCCGCGCGGTCGAAGGCGCCCTGGACGACGGGGCCGAGGCCGACGAGGACGAGGAAGCCGTGGCCGAGGGCGCGGTGACCCAGGAACGCTATGCCGAAATGTCGGCGGCCGAGGATCTGATCCTGACCATCACGGCAGGGGGCGCGGGCAAGATCAGTTCCAGCCATGACTATCCGGTGCGCGGGCGCGGCGGCCAGGGGGTGATGGCCATGGACAAGGCCATGCGGGGCGGCGCGCTTGTCGCCAGCTTCCCGGTGGAAATGGACGACCAGATCATGCTGGCGACTTCCACGGGCCAGTCGATCCGGGTGCCGGTGGACGGCATCAGCTTCCGGTCGCGCAGCGCGGGCGGTGTCCGGGTCTTCAGTACTGCCGCGGGCGAAGAAGTGGTCTCGGTCGCGCGGATCGCCGAACAGGGCGATACCGAGGAAGCGCCCGACGCATGAACCAGGGCCCGGCATCGTCCGGGCCCTTTTTCCACGTGAGGACAGCTTGACCCCATCCAGCGAAGATGTGCTGCGCCAAAGGCTCCAGACGGGGTTCCTGGGCATCATCGCCTTTTCGCTGGTCCTGTTCCTGCTGTTCCAGGCGCGCTTCGTGCTGATTTGCCTTGCGATCGCGGTGATCCTGTTCTCGCTGACCTCGGACGCGATCCACGCGATCTCGACCCGGCTGAAGGTGCCGAACTGGCTTGCCACCACGCTGGCGCTGATCGGCATCACGCTGGGGCTGATATGGCTGTCCACCACGATCATGTCCCAGGTCAACGAGGTCGTGGGCCGCGCCATCACCTATGCCGAATCCGTGCAGGTGGCGCTGACGGCCCTGATCGAGCGTTTCGGCCCCGAGGCGCAGACGCGGCTTCTGGCGGCCTTGACCGAGTTCAACATCACCGGATGGCTGCGCTCGCTTGCAGGACAGGCCTCGGGGCTCTTGTCGGGTAGCCTGCTGGTGATCCTGTTCGTGGGCTTCATGTTCGCGGAACGCGCCTGGCTGCCGATCAAGGTCGAACGGCTGACGGGCGATCCCGACCAGGCGCTGCGCGTGCGGCTGATCATGGCCTCGATCATGCGGCGGGTGAACCGATACCTGGTGGTCAAGACATTCGTCAGCGCGCTGACCGCCGCCGGTGTCTGGCTGATCTATGTGGTGGCCGGGCTGGAACTGGCGATGGCGATGGCGCTGCTGACCTTCGTGCTGAACTTCATCCCCAATATCGGCTCGGTCATCGCCTGGGGGATCACGGTGGCCTTGGCCTTCGTGCTGACAGGCGATTCGACCGCCACCATCGCCGTGGGCTTTGCCTGTCTGCTGGTCCACTTCGTGCTGGGCAATATCCTGGACCCGATGCTGACCGGCCAGACGCTTCAGCTGTCCAGCTTCGGGATCATCCTGTCGCTGGCCTTCTGGGGCGCGATCTGGGGCATCGCGGGCGCCTTCCTGGCCGTGCCGATCATGGTCGCGGTGATGATCGTCTGCTGGCACATCCCCTGGCTGCGCCCCGTCGCGATCCTTTTGTCGCGCGAGGGACTGGCCGATGTGGATCCGGTCGGGCGCTAGAAGCCTCCGGCGTTCCGCCCCTGCACGCCAAAGCCTATCGCCTGTCCGAAGCAGGCGCTTCTGTTTCGTCCTCGGCCACGGCCTTGCGGTCCGCTGGAACCCCGTCGCCCTCCTCGGGCGTGGACCGCAGCCTTGGCGCCGGAACCGAGGCTTTCAACGCTTCGGGGTTGCGCAGCCAGATGTCGCGCTGCGCATAGGGGATCTCGATGTTTTCCTCGGCAAAGCGTTCGACGATGCGGTGGTTGATCTCGTTCTGGACGGCGCCCTTGCCGTTCACGTCGGTCACGACGACATACATGCTGAAGTTAAGGCCGTCCGCGCCAAAGCCGCTGAACAGCACAAAGGGGGCCGGATCGATGGTGACGGTCGGCTGGTCCTCGGCGATCTCGCGCAGGATTTGGGACACCCGGCGGGTATCGCTGCCGTAAGCCACGCTTACGGTGATGGTGATGCGCCCCATCAGGCTGCCGCGCGTCCAGTTCGTGACCTGCTGCGTGATCAGGTCGCCGTTCGGGATGATCACCTGCTGGCGGTCGAAGGTCTCGATCTGGGTGGACCGGACCGAGATCCGCCGGACGATGCCCTGCTGCGTGCCCACGCCGATCCAGTCGCCCACGCCCACCGGCCGCTCGATCAGCAGGATGATGCCCGACACGAAGTTCGACACGATGTTCTGCAAGCCGAAACCGATGCCGACCGACAGCGCACCGGCGACGATGGCAAAGGACGACAGGTTTATCCCGGCCGAGGTGATCGCCAGCAGCGCCGCCAGGATGATGCCGATATAGCCGATGCCGGACACAAGGGCGTTCTGGCCCCCCGGATCCAGCTTGGTCTTCGGCAGGACGGATGTGCGCATCGCCCCCTGCACCGCGCGGGTGATGGAATAGCCGATGGCAAAGACCAGCAGGAACATCAGCACCGCGCCGGGCGACAGGCGCACGCCGCCCAGGGTGATGCCCTGCCGGAAGCGGTTCCAGTATTCTGCCAGTTCGTTGCCCGACGCACCCCAGATCAGCAGGAAGATCGGGATCGACAGCAAGACCAGGGCAAAACCGATCAGCAGCGGCGCCAGCCCGTCGCGCGCGCCTTCCTGGCCGCGCTTGAGCATGTTGAACAGGTCCGCGATGAAGTCCTGCAGCAGGATCAGCAGGCCCAGCATGGCAAGGGTCTGGATCCAGGGCCAGATCAGCAGGTTGCCGATATTGACGTAACCGATGGCCGCAGCGATCACCGCCGCGATGGCCAGCGGCCGGCTCAGCGTGCCCGCAAAGGACAGGACGCGATGGCGATAGCTGGCGCCGGGCTGGTCGGGCCAAGGCTTCAACCGGCGCAGGATCACGCCCAGCTTGAACAGCAGTGCCCCCGCGATCACGATCAGCACGAAATGCCAGACAACGGCCGCGCCTTCGGCGAAATCCAGCGGCACGCGCTCTAGCCGGGCGTTCCGCTCGGCCAGGCCCGACAGCGGCAGGAAGGCGACCGAGGCGACATGATGGACCGCCAGGGCAAGCGCCAGGGAATTGATCAGCCAGCGTGCATTCTGGCGTTTTTCCGGGGGAACGTTCAGCGTGTCATAGGCGACCGACTTTGTGGGAAACAACTGCCGTGCCAGCCAGGCGGCCCCGAACAGGATCACCGCCGCGACGGGCAAGGCGTCCAGGAAAGGCCGCGTCCAGGGACCAAAGATCTCTGTCGCCGTCAGGGCGCTGATCAGCAGATAGATCCCGATCATCGGCAGCACGATCTGAGCCAGCGACACGACAAAGGCCACCACGGCGCGCGAATAATCCATCGCCCGCGCCGACAGGCGCGAGGGAAGCGTTTCCACCCAATGCCGTCCCAGCGTCAGCAGCAGCAGCGCCGCGATCAGATATCCGGCGACCTGCGGCAACCGGGGCCGAATCTCGTTCCATGTGGCGCGTTCGTTGATCCGCTGGCCGGTGTTTTCCCAGATCCCGTTGACCAGCCGGGTCGTCTCCGATGCCGCCAGCAGCCAGTTGCCCGGCAGCACCGGCGAGGTAGAAAGCCTTGCCAGTTCGCTGACCTGCCGTTCGCTCAACACCTGGTCGATCCGCCGGATCAAGGCGTCGGCCCGGCTGAAAGCCTCGACTGCGGCAAGGCGGGGGGCCTGCAATTCGGCAAGCTGCGCCTGCAATTCCGCGCGGCGCGCAGCGATGTCCTCGGGTTCCGTGGCCCCTTCGGCCGGCGCCGGACCCAAGGAGGCGATCTGCCCCTCCACCGTGGCGATGCGGTCGGCGTTGATCCCCTGCGCATCCTCGAACTGCCTGCGCCATTCGACGACGCGGGCACGGATGTCGTTCAGTTGCGCAGCCGGCGTGTCGGCATTGCCGGCCAGTTCCTCGCTCTGGGTCGCGACACGTTCCCAGGTCTGGTAATTGGGAACCGTCGGTTCTTGCGCCCAGGCAGGAGACACATGGAGGGTCAGGACCGTCAGGACGACAGCCAGGAACGCACGGATCATGGGGGTCAGCCTTCGTAAACTTCGGGAATGTCGGCCGCTTCGCGGGTCAGCCAGCCAGGCACGGGCAGGCCCTTGGCACGCAGGAAGTCCGGGTTGAACAGCTTGGTCTGGTAGCGGTTGCCATAGTCGCACAGGATCGTGACGATCCTGTGGCCCGGCCCCATGTCGCGCGCCATGCGGATCGCGCCCGCGACGTTGACGCCCGATGAGCCGCCCAGGCAAAGGCCCTCGTGTTCCAGCAGGTCGAAGACCACCGGCAGCGCCTCGGCGTCGGGGATGCGATAGCTGAAGTCCGGGGTGAAACCCTCCAGGTTCGCGGTGATGCGCCCCTGCCCGATGCCTTCGGTGATCGAGCTTCCGGGCGCATCGAACTCGCCCGTGGTATAAAAGGAATGCAGCGCCGCGCCTTCGGGGTCTGCCAGGCCGATCTTCACGCCCCTGGGCTGCAAGGCCTCGGCCACGCCCGCCAGCGTGCCGCCAGAACCCACCGCGCAGATGAAGCCGTCGACCTTGCCGCCGGTCTGGTCCCAGATCTCGGGGCCGGTGGTTTCCACATGGGCCTGGCGGTTGGCGGTGTTGTCGAACTGGTTGGCCCAGATCGCGCCATTGGGTTCGGTTCGGGCCAGCGCCTCAGCCAGGCGGCCGGAATAGCGGACATAGTTGTTGGGGTTCTTGTAGGGGGCCGCCGGAACCTCGACCAGATGCGCGCCGGCAAGGCGCAGCATGTCCTTTTTCTCCTGGCTCTGGGTTTCCGGGATCACGATGACCGAGCGGAAGCCCATCGAGGCGCCGACAAGCGCCAGCCCGATGCCGGTATTGCCCGCAGTGCCCTCCACGATCGTGCCGCCGGGCCGCAGCGCGCCGCGGGCCACCGCGTCCTTGATGATGTAGAGCGCGGCGCGATCCTTGACCGACTGGCCGGGGTTCATGAACTCGGCCTTGCCCAGGATTTCGCAGCCCGTCGCCTCGCTGGCCTGGCGCAGGCGGATCAGGGGCGTGTTGCCGATCATGTCGGCCAGGTCGGGGCAAATTCGCATGGTCAAGCAACCTTCCGGTCTGGATCAAGTTCCGCGCTAACTACACATGGCCCCCGCCAGGGCACAACCCCGCCCCCCTGTTCAGACCTGCCCAAGCGCAGCCCGGATCGTGTCCTTTCGCAGTTCCAGCCACAGCGACAGCATGGCCAGGGGGCCGTTTGCCACCTGACCCGACATGGCCATCCGGGCCAGGTCGCTGCGGCCGATCACATGACCGCGAATGTCCTCGGCTTCGGTTTCCAAGCCGTGGACGCCCTCGATCCCGTCGGGCAGATCGGCGATGCCGACATAAAGATAGAGATATTCGCCCAGCACACCGGGGCTGGGATAGTGGTGGATCGCCGGGAACAGGCGGGTCAGCGGCAGGTTCGCTTCCTCGCGCGCCTCGCGCAGGGCTGCCTGCTCGACCGTCTCGCCCGCGTCGACGCGACCGGCGACGGCCTCTAGCAGCCAGGGCTGCGGGTCGCGGCGGAACACTGGGGCCATGCGGAACTGCTCGATCAGAAGCACGCGGTCGCGGACCGGATCCCAGGGCAGCACCACGACCGCATCACCTGACACAAGCGCCTCGCGAGGCAGGTCCGGGGTCATCCCGCCCGCATGGGTCCGATGCCGCAGCTTGCAGACCTGGACCGAGAAGAAGCCGCCATAGGCTTCGTGCTGTTCAAGGATCTGGACATCCTCGGGCGCGCGACGATCGACCAGCGGGCTGCCGGAATAAGGGCTTTCCGACCCCCGCAGTTCCGAGGCCGCAATCACCCCGATCATCGTCAGCCGCTTGGCGATATCCCCGGCGGGCCGATCTGGGGGCGCGGTCAGGATATGCCGTGCGATTCCGGCGGCAAGGGCAGGCTGCGCCTCGCCCTCGGTCTTGCCATCGCCCAGGCCCAGGATGCCGTTTCGCGGCTTCAGATCCATCACGGCGGAATATCGATCCAGGGCCGGATTGGGCGTGACCCGGACCGCGCGAACGGTCCCCCCGCCCCCCTCGAGCCGGGGCCAGCCGTCCTTGTCGATCCCGGCCCGCGCGCCGCCTGCAAGCCTGCCCGGCAGGACTTCGGACCGGCCATCCAGGCCCAGGACCTGCAGCATGTCGGGATGGGCCAGGACGCCCACCAGAAGAACGGTGCCGCTCACAGTTGGCGCCCCCTCAGTTCCGCGGCGGCGGCCAGGCCCATGTCCTGCGAGGTCCGCGTGAACACGCCGTCAAACCCTGCAAACATCACGCGCGCCAAGGCCCGGCCCCCGTCCGACTGGGCGAAGATCGTGTAAAGGTCCAGCTGCGCGTCGCTGAGGGACGCATAGGCCAGGAACAGATAGGCGCCGATCCAGCTTTCCGTGTCGGCCCGCATCCGCGGTTCCTCGGCCCAGGCGTCGGCGATCATCTGGTCCTCGCCCATGGGCATCGGAAAGCCTCCGCCCGCCTCGAACCCGCGGGCAAAGGCGACCGAGGCGTTCAGGCCGCCCGCCACGTTCGGCTCGATCAGGTCGGCGGCCTGGATCAGGCGCTCGATTCGGTCCGCGCGGGGTGTGGACTGTCGCTGCGCCTGTTCCCAGGCCCGGCGCGCGGCCTCCTCGACCTTGTCGTCCAGCATGGCGACGCGGGCGCGGGTCTCCAGGGCCAGAAGCTGCCGCCCCAGGCCGGTCCGGTAGAAGGCAAGCCCTGCCTGAAGATGCGCCGGATCGGTCGAGGGCAGCGCCTCGGCAACCCCGCGCAGGAACAAGGCGCGGATGCGCGCGGGCGTATGGATCGCCGCAACCTGTTCCAGCCACCGGCCGGTCCCGCCGCGCGGAAACATGGTCGCGGCCATCTCGCGACCCTCGGCCAGGGCCTCGTCGCGCAGGGTGGGCGCAAGCTGGTCAAGCTGCATCACCTCCCACAGGATCCGTGCCGCCTGCTGGTGCTGCGGGGCGGGCGGCGCGGGCTGCGCATGACCGGGTTGTGCGAAGGCGACCAGAAAGCAGAAACACAAGAACCGCAGCATCGGGCATCCTTTCCTGATACAGGTGTTTTTTCGACAGAAAGCACTTGCGCTTCAACCCCTACCCCTCTAAATCCCCGCCTCACCACCCCAAAAGCGCGGAGAGGTGCCGGAGTGGTCGAACGGGGCGGTCTCGAAAACCGTTGAGCCTTCACGGGTTCCGTGGGTTCGAATCCCACCCTCTCCGCCAATAATCATTGATTTCGTTAGTAAAAAGCGGCTTTTTTCCGCTTTACCCGCTATACCACCCTCCATCCGGTAAACGGTTGAAAATGTACATGTACCGACCCGGTGCTCGGGTTAGCACTGGGGCAAGCCTACCCACTGGCTTGACAGGAGAAGGCGCATGGCGAACTAAAAACTCCACAGTTGCTGACGTTGATGAGCAAAAGTGCCAATTGGTCAGTGCCGAAGCTTACTCGAATGCCTCAGCTACTAAGCATCGATTTTTGTCGCTGCGTACTAAGAAGCGTTGCGGAGCCTGCTCCACCTAATCAGATGGAGAACGTTAGCAACGCACTCCTCCCCAGAACTTCCACACGCAGACGGGTCTGATACATTGCTGCCAAGAATCGCCAACCGCGCGAAATGAACAAATGAGGCCGAGGGCATGCTGGGATCAATCGAGCGCATTGATGTGCATCTGGATGGAATTGGACACCTGATCTCAGACAGGAAAATCGAGGTACCGGCTTACCAGCGCTCGTTTGCGTGGGAAATTGATCAGATTACAGATTTGTTGCGAGACATCAGCGACGCAATTCGCGCTAACTCTCCGGAATACTTCCTCGGAACTATCGTTTTGACACCTGCGGAAAACGACAAGGTGCATGTTATCGACGGACAGCAGCGTATTGCTTCGACGCTAATCTTCATCGCTCAGGTGAGAAACTATCTTCGGGCACGCGGGGATGCAGAGCGCGCGGAAACCATTCAAGCAGAGTACATAGCTCGTCGCGACCGGCGCACGCTTGAAACGCATGCGAACGTAGTTCTGAATGAAAGCGATAACCCCTTCTTTCAGGGAGCTATCATAGAGGATACCATTACCGCGCCTAGCACCGAGGCTCACAAACGTATTGCAGACGCGAAGAAAATTGCAGGAGAGTTCGTACAAAGAATTACGGACCAATCCCATGAACCAATAGAGGCATTAAACGATTGGCTGGACTTCATCGACAACAAGGCGAAAGTCATTGTTGTTAATGTCAGCAGCAAAGCCAACGCTTATACTATCTTCGAAGTTTTAAACGACCGAGGCATTGACCTCTCAATTGCAGATCTTCTTAAGAACTACTTGTTTCGAATTTCCGAGACGAGACTTGGCGAGGTTCAAGACGCTTGGACCAGTATGCGCAGCCGAATTGAGAGTGTAGACAACGAAAAGGAAATAAAAACATTTATTCGGCATGTCTGGTCCTCGAAGTACGGATTGACGCGCGAGCGAGAGCTGTATGACCGCATCAAAGAGCGTGTGACCGGACGCCAGCAAGCCGTGGACTTTTCAGTAGAACTTAACAACTCAGCGGCAGATTATGTAGCGCTTCAAAATCCAGGCAATCCAAAGTGGCGTGCGCTCGGCTCTGCAACGCAAGATGCAATTTATGCGTTGGCTGAACTTCGTGTCACTCAAAGCAGACCACTGATCCTGGCGATTTTGCGAAAATTCACGGACGCAGAAATACGACGGGCATTGCCCATGCTGGTTTCTTGGACAGTTCGCTTCCTAATTGGCGGATCAGGAGGCAGCGGGACACTAGAAAATCTCTTCTCCTCGACAGCAGAAAAAGTATCAACTGAGGAAATCGCGACAGCACGCCAGTTATATGAGGCTACTCGTGCGACGCTCCCCACAGACGCTACCTTCCGGGAAGCATTTTCCAATGCCAGCGTTGCGAAAAACTACCTTGCTCGCTTCTACCTTCGTTCCATTGCCAGCCATGATAATCCAGAGGGTGAATACCGGATTAGCCAGCACCATGACGACGTTAATCTAGAGCATATCTTGCCTCAAAATCCAGGCGAGAACTGGAGTAATATCTCAGCGGAGGACGCTACTAACTGGTACAAGCGGTTGGGCAACCTAACCATCATGGATAGTGCCCTGAATGTAGCTGCGGCGAACGCATCCTTCGATGAAAAAAAGAAGATTTATGCTCAGTCTCAGATTGAGATCACCCGGTCACTCTCCGAGGTCAAAGAGTGGACGTTGGATGCAATCCAAGTAAGACAGAATGAATTGGCAGACAAGGCGGTAAAGCTTTGGAAGCTTACACCATAACGCGCGTCAATCTACCGAGTTACGTAGTTCTTCAAGCTCGAATATTGCACCATCTCAGGAATGGTTTGCAGAGTGAAGATTTTTCCTTGTGTCGCTTCGAGCAGCTTCTTCATATCCTGTCGTCGCTGCTTGAAACCCCGTCCTGCGATACACGCGATGACTTCGTAACGCGGTCCCTCTTTAAGAGAACGATCTTTTAGGCTCATCGTGCGCAGGTGTTGAACGCGCGTCACCTTGTCTCGCGCGGTCCCATCATCATTGGTCAACTTTGCCTCAATCACGATGCGGGGATTATATTCACTCGGGATGATAAAATCAGGAGCTTGTTCGAAGCCAGCTATCCGTTCGGCACGTTTAGTTTTTCGGAAGCTTATATGGTGTTTTGTGAGCAGTTCTTCGATTGCCAATTCGACAACATCGCCGACTAGCTCACTAACAGAGTCTCGATGTCCAGCGAACGGGCGCCCAAGGAAGCGCTCATAAAGCAACATAGAATAGGGTACTCCTAGGTCGGCTAGAGGCGCGATGCTTGCTAAGCCGGAGATAGTATCTGCCTTGCTCAGGCGATGAATGAGCTTGCCGTCCACCAGTTCGGGTCCTGTTGTAAGCAGACGACATGCGGCAATGACGAGCGCGCGCACGCGCTCGGCAGTGACACCTGATGTTTTGAGCGGAACACCGGGTCTGAGCCTCACTCTTCGATCAATCGCACGAGCCGCGTTCTGCGGAACTTCTAACTTGATCTCCGCCGTCGCGGCATCAGCCCATTCCGGAGGCGTAAAACCAAGCATCGCCCGAAGGACAATTAATACTATTGGCTTCTCAAAGGAGAGCCGAAGGATCGACTCTGTATCCAGTATTGAAAAGCCTTTGGTGTTCTTTTTAAGAGCCTCGTATCCATCCTCAAAAATAGGATACTCTAAAAACCCTTCCCCTTTAGGCATTGTCATAAAATCGGATTGAAGAGTAGAGAAAACTTCATCTACGTATAATTCAATATTCTGTTCGATTTCAGCAAATGATACTTCAAAAGGTGATGGCATTTTTCTCTAGGCCCTTCATATTCGCGCCTCCAGCTGGCAAAACTTGAAAATGAGTAGTAAATCCTGCTGCCTCACATTGTGCGACAATTGCTTCGGGATCACCAAAAGCCATTAGCTTCTCGGCGACCAGCCGCAGTTTAGCATCGGTGGTCATTGTTGCATCCCAAGCTTTACGAAGACTCCAAACGGCAAGACGCGACAGGTGTCCGAAGGTAATACAACGAATATCGCCTCGGCGGACCTTCATCCCGGCTTGGGATAGCTGTTGGAGCTCACCGATTATAAGCAAGGCTAGTTGATCGGCATTTTCGCAGAGTGTGCTTCTTGCCACTGTCCCATTTGTCCGGCACACGAATACCGTATCCACGATAGAGGAGCTCGTACCGTGGATATGAATGGAGCCCCCCATTTCTGCCGGACAAGGTAGTGCGGCGGAACAGACAAGTCCCGCATCCAGGATTGCGACAGAGACCGCCTCGTATGCTGAAAGCTTATTGTGGTGATAGGTGAATGCCAACGGTGCCCCGGGCTTCAGGGCCGTTGCCATCTTAGAATAAACGGCGGCTAGACCTTCCGTAAAGTGTATTAGCGTGCGACCTTGTGTCTGGTTTCCGGTGAGTTCTCCATCGTCACGTGATGACATGCGTTCGAAGCCTTCGGCCTCTTTGCCAAGGAGTGCGCGCAGCCAGACGTAACAGAAATCCATCAACTCACCGTATTGAACATTCCCAAAATATGGCGGGTCTGTGAAAACCGCGTCGAGACTGTTCGGTGAGATGTCAATCTCTGTTGAACTAATGCAGCGAATAGATATATCCCGCCGACGATGACCATTAAGACGCTCACCAATCCACTCGCCAGAAATTGGTACCTGCGTTTTCCGGTTACCTTCATGCCGAACTTCGAAAGGCGTGTCGCAGTAGCGCTTGGCCTTCGTGTACTTCTCTATGATGTTGCTCCACCCTCCTGATCCCACGTTGGCACCTCCGCTATTAGCAATGCCAAGAAGATTGGATTCAACTTGGATTAACCCAACAGGAAAACCATGAATCGAGAAGATGTCGAGGGACTTAAGCGCCATGGTATCATATCGACAAAGCATATTCTGATATCGTAGCAAGTCAGAGAAATTAGTGGCTAATGCATGACGAATTCGCTTATCGGGGATTGCGGCAATGTAGGCAGCACTTTTATCGAGCCCATAGAGCTGCCGCTCATTAAAGAGCTCCCGATACTTTGTGTAACCCCACCGGTGCAATCTGTCCGTCTCATCTCCGGGAAGAATGAGTTGCTCAGGCACATGTTTCGGAGAATGATCGGCCCACAATTTTTGGGCCGCTTCAAAACGCTCGTGATCTTTCTTATCGGGAGACTTGAAGAAGCGACCCTTATGATCCTTCTTTTTTGAGGGATTATAGTACTCTAGCGCAACTAAACGATGGCGAAGCGGACCATTTTCAGGTTGGGGGTACTTATTGGCTACGCCGCATGATGGACATGCGCAGCTATTGCGCTTTGCGGGACCCGCCATAGTGAGCTCCGCGTCACAAGATTTACATGCTCCAGGTTCGGAAACCGAGGCAACTTCGTTGAGAGCGTAGCATTTCGAGCAAACCAAAACATTAGCCGTATGGCGTTTGTCTTCCGCAATCCGGTAGCTAGGAAAGAGTGGAACGTCTTCGCTGCAATTCGTACAGGATACTTCCTTAACCCAGATGAAGTATTTAACCGGAACATCTTTATCGCCATAGATAGGGCAGTCGGTTTTGTAGAAACTTCCAATGTCCTCTTCGAGCGCCGAGAGGAGTTCACGAGCAGCTTTTTGATAAGCCGGAATATCGAGATGCTCGATTTCCTCCCGGACAATCCACGCTGACATGGGATTGATGTCATAGCCTTGTACGTCGCATCCCACGCGGTTGGCTTCGATGAGGGGGGTGCCTCCGCCCATAAAGGGATCAGCGACCTTCCTGCCAGGAAAATCGTTGCTTTCGAAAAAGGTATCTTCAATGGGGCGCTCGCCGAACTCTGAGAGAGTTAGTCCGCGGAAGAGGGTTCCAGGACGTCTTGCAAACCACTTATGCACCGCGATGATCGGCCGATAAATCTGCTGAATTTGCTTTTCCTTCAGAGCGAGCGCGGCAACGAAAGCGATGTTGTAGTTCTGCTCGATTGTCATGTGACGCCGTGGGTTGGAAATCGCGAACTTTGGGTGCTGGATCAGACGCTCTAGCGCATCCTCCCAACCACTACCACCGTAGACTGTGGTTCGGTAACGGGTCTGCCTCTTCAGAGAGCACGTCACCACTTAGCAGTCAGCGGCGCTGGCCAAGCAACTTTCTTTGTGGTTCTGGCGGTCTGGATAGCCGTTCCCTGGATAGGGCAGCTCTAGACGACTCTAAATGGAAGGAAGTACAGAGAGGAAGTGCAGATTTTGCACTCTGCCGCGCCTGTTGGTTCTTGCAGCGCCAACCAGCCGCGGCTCTTTCAATCGTGAGCACCGCTACAGTGCAAGAAAGACGCTCGACAACGTAGGTCAGCCACCTACCAGCAGAAATTACGGCATGAGATGTAGGTTACCGGGTACGAATGGGGCAAACCGCACTGAGATGTTGTATTGCAACGCGTTGCAATCAGAGAGACACAGGAACTGTATGTTATCAAGAACTTATAGAGTATCCCGGATGGGTAGGTTCTCGGCAAGTTTGCGGAATGTGCTAACCTACCCGATAGCCAGCCGAGGCCGAACGTTAGCTGCCAGAGAAGGGTGAATGTTCCCGTCGGGTTGGGATGGGAAACATCGCTGCGCGCATCGTCGGCAAGCAGGTCAGCGCGCCACCTTCCAGACGGTGTCTTGTCAGCCCGTCGATTATCCGGAGCCACCACAACCGACCCGCAATCAAATAGGCCGCGATGACCGCGATCAAAAGAGGCTGCATCCTTTCACCCTTCTTCTCGCTGGCGTTTATCCTCTAGGCGCTGGGCGGACAGAGATAGTTCTTGATACGGGCTAGCGGTATCGCCAGGGGGGCAGCCGCCATCGTCGTCATCGTCGTAGGGGAGTACAGGATATTCGGATGCTTCAGATGGACTATCGGCATCCGGGCGGGGGTCAAGGCTGTCCTCCGTGCCCCCTGCAAAACACTCGGACGGACCTGACGGACTAGTCCCAATATATGGCCAATCGGGGAGCACCTTTATGCCCTCCATCGGGTCGCGTGTAAGCGCCTTGCCCATCTCACGGCTTACCTCACCGCATATCCTGTCCCAGCGGGCAACAGCCTCGGTATTGCCGGACATCATAGCCCTGAAGTCTTGTTCCGTGATCAGTCCACTTTTCAACGCTCGCAATTCCTCCTTATGCAGGGACAGTTTCCAGTCATCATTGATGTTCATGATTAGGTTTCCTCTCGATAGCTGATGCGCTTCGGGCATCTGTTTGGCCGGAGCCGCCTTCTCACCGGCGAGCGGTTGGTGTCAGGAAGTTGGGCTATTCTTCCTGCCTCCCATACTGGTAGATAAGGATGTCGCAAAAGCTGTGACGTGAAGGAGCCAAAAAACTGACAAATCGTCACAACTATTAAGACAAGCCGTATTCATTTCTGTGACGTGCGCCGGGGATGCATATCAAAATGTATGACAGCGCTGTCGTCAGCCTTAAGACGGGGTTCTGTTTTTTCCCTCTTCCGGCATGGCCCTGGGTGGTTTGCCTTTACAACAGGGAAGTCGTTTCCAGACGACCATTGCAGATATTGCTTCCGGCCTGAAACCTGCCCTGGCATTGCTAGTTCGGTAATCTCATAGCAGGGTGATTTCGCTTCTCCTCCCACTCCCAAGCGGGCCGGTTCCTGCACATGGATAAAGCCCTTGCCTTGAAGGTCTCGGAATGCTTTTGCCGCCGTGTTTATGCTGCATCCCATGCAATCAGCCGCCTGACGCACAGAAAGCCGGATTTTCCCGTTGTTGTTTGCGCTTGGCCCGCCCCATTCCAGCTTCAGCCAAGGATATAAGGATTGGGCAACGGGCGACAATTCACGCCAAGCGGGCGTCGCCATCAGATTTCTAACCATTTTTGTGAAGTGCTCTGTCCGGATTTCGTTCCTGCGGTCACGCCCCATTGTTTATACCCCTATTGCGCTGCAACGGATTGCACTGGGTGAAAAGAACAGCTAGCAGGGCGTCTGATAGCTCGCGCCGCACCCTGCCACGCCAGAAGGGCCTTTTTTTGCCCCCAGAGCCACGGAAGGATGTCGCGGGCAGTCTGAAACGTGTAGGCGCCCCCATCGACCTCTGGCCCGGCACCCAGCCACCGTGCGCAGGGTTGGGTGAAGAGTGGTATCGCCGGGTAGGCACTCGGACGAAGGAAAGACCGGTCATAGCCATTCGCATCTTCCTGAACAGCAAAGGCCTCCGACATCATTCCGTCTCCGTGACGGACGCAGGAACCGGAACCACAATCGACCGCAAGAAATATCGAGCGTGGGTTCCTTGGTATAATCCGCCATGTGGCTCCTTGGCGGTCAAAATATCTAGGCCTCTTTTCCGCAGCAGGAAGACCGAACTTGCCCAGCGTGGAGCAGGATCATCGTAGAAAGACGCTCCGGCAGAACCACCTCGGATTAGAGCCTCTAGGGCCGCCCGCTCTCGCGTCGGCCCAAGTGAAAACTGATTTGCCTGCGCCGCTCTGGTGTTGTGGACCGTATAATGTCGCACGTCGCTTGGATTTTTATGCGATGGCATGGTAAATGCTCCTTGAATGGATCAAGGGCGAGAGATAGTCTCAATTTACCTGTCAAGAGACTATGCCCCGCCCGTGCTTGCCGCTTGGGCGGGGTTTTTATTCGGTTAGTTTCTTCGAGTTTTCCCACTCCACTATCTCTTCTATTTTCCAGACTGTGCGGCGCGCCGAAAACCGATACGGCTTGGGAAAAGTGGGATCAGCCCTCAGACGTTTCCACGGAGTTAAAGGGTGTTCGCCGTGACGGGCAGCAAGTTGAGCAGCATTTAGAAAAATGGCCTGGGTATTCATAGTTACTCACCGCATTGGATAGGTTCCAAGGGCGAGATATATTCGAAAACAAATCAGGTCAATATCGTAAAATACTACTCCCTAAATTCATCGTCAACACACTAATTTGCAACAAGTTGCAATTCATATTGGAAACTGGAAGCTAGATGTTTAGCCGGATAAGTAACAATCCTCTGTACTGACGTCTAATCCGCTTTCGCTGTTCCTTTAATTGTCACGGCCGAAATGCAGGACCCTGCACGAAAGTAAATGCATAATTGGCGCAGAATTTGCGCTGATAGGAAGACGCTTCCGGAGGAAAGCGATTTGCAACCCGTTGCATCAGCCCCGCGCTCCGATGCTGATGACATTGCTTCCGGCTCCTGTGCCGGTCAGATAATCCGCCCAAGCTTGCATCATGGTCCGCCGCTTCTCCACCATATCTCCGCGCCGGTAAGACGCTTCCACCGCATTTGCCAGCCGGTGCGCCAAGGCCATTTCCGCCATATCGCCGGGGAAGTGGGTCCGTTCGGCAACCCAGTCGCGGAAGGTGCTGCGCAAGCCGTGGGGAACCGCAGGACGCTTGCTTACCCGGTCTATGTACCCGGGCAGGTCTTTCTTGGTTTCGGCCTCGTGCAGCCGTTTCATGGCCGCACTCAACGTCATGTCGGACATTCTACCGCCCCGCGGTGCCGGGAAGACCAGCGCATTGCCTGAAAAGCGCGGAAGAGCCTTCAGCAGCGAGACCGCTTCAGCAGTCAGGGGCACCCGGTGTTCGCGGTCCATCTTCATTCGTTCCGCCGGAATAACCCACATTGCGGCATCAAGGTCGATTTCATCCCAGCACGCGCCGCGCACCTCTTGTGATCGGGCAGCGGTCAGCGCCGCGAATTCCAGCGCCCGACTGCCAATTCCCTGCTTGGCCCGTATGGCTGCGAACCAGCGCGGCGCATCGTCTATCTGCAATGCCGGGTGATTGTCGCCCTTGGCAACCTTGGATGGCGTGGGCAGCAGTTCTTTCAGGTTGCCCGCCCAGCGCGCCGGATTGTCGCCCGTGCGGTGCCCGGACACCGTGGACCATGACAGCACCGCCTCTATTCGTCCGCGCAGTCGTGAGGCCGTTTCCGTCTTTGCTTGCCAGAGCGGTTCCAGAACCCGCAGCACGTCCTGAACCGTAATGTCCTGCACCAGCATTTCTCCCAGTTCCGGCATGGCATAGGTTTCGAGGGTGTTGCGCCATTGTTGGCGATGCTTGGGGTTCTTGAAGGCGTCCAGCTTCGCCGCAAGGTATCGCTCAACGGCATCCGCGAAGGATAGCCCCCTGCGCTGGGCCGCGACCAGCGCCGCCTTCGCCGCCTTCCGTTCTTCCACAGGGTCTATGCCGCGCCGTATCTGGTCCTTGATCTCGCGGGCGCGGTCACGGGCAACAGCAAGCGTCACCTCGGGATAGCCGCCCAGCCCAATTTCCCGCCGCCTGTTTCCGACGACGACGCGCAACAGCCATGTGCGCCCGCCGGAGGGGGTAATTTGCAACAGTAGCCCCGACACGCCACCAACTGCGAAGGTGACATTCTTCCCCTTGCCCGAATGTTGCAGGCGCTTGACTTCAAGCGCGGACAGTTCCCTTGCAGCCTTCGGCATCTCTTACCCGCTATAATACCCGCCATAGCTATAGCATCCCATTGGATTTCACCGCAACTCACGGGAAGATCATGGTCAAAAAATTTCTATGATATAATGTGTTATAAGGCTTCAAAGTCCCTGTAAGGACTGCGAAGCAACCCTAATATGGCGGGCACCCTCTCCGCCACTTTCACGTCATCCTGGCCCTGCTGCCATCCTGCGGTCTATTCGCCCAGGGTGAAGGTCTGCTCCACCACCGCCTCCATGGACACATAGCTTGACGTGTTGCTGATATGCGGCAGGCCCGAGATCTTCTCCGCCATGATGCGCCGGAAATCGGCCATGTCGCGCGAGCGGACCTTGATCAGATAGTCGAAGCCGCCGGCGATCATGTAGCATTCCTCGATCTCGGGAATGGCGCGGACGGCGGCGTTGAACTGTTGCAGCGCGGCCTCCCGGGTGTCGCTCATGCTGACCTCGACATAGGTGACATGAGTCAGGCCAAGCTTCAGCGGCGACAGGATCGCGCGATAACCGGTGATAAGGCCGATCTCCTCCAGGTGCTTGATGCGCAGGGTGATCGGCGTCTTGGACAGGCCGACCTTTCGGGCCAGCTCGGCCACCGGGATGCGGGCGTTGCGCGTCAGTTCGGCCAGAATCCTGCGGTCATAGGCGTCCAGCTTGACATTCATCCTGAGGATCCTTCCGCAATTGTTCGATCTGCCCAGGACGATCTTCATCTTCAGGCACACGGCCTAGACATTCTCTGATAACTCCGCCGGACCAGTCAAGGAGTCAGGCCATGTCGTCTTCCGTCAGCCCCAGCGTCTTTTCCACCCAGGCCAAGTTTGCTGACGAAGCGCAGCTTCTGGAACACCTGACGGCCCAGGCCGGCCTGCAGCCCGCCGCCCGCGCCGCCATCACCGCCCGCGCGGCCGACCTGGTCCGCCGCATCCGGGCCGAGGCGCGTCCGTCCCTGATGGAGCATTTCCTGTCGGAATACGGCCTGTCCACGCGCGAAGGCGTCGCCCTGATGTGCCTGGCCGAGGCGATGCTGCGCGTCCCCGACAAGATCACCATCGACGCCCTGATCGAGGACAAGATCGCCCCGTCCGATTGGGGCAAGCACCTGGGCGAGGCATCGTCCTCGCTGGTCAACGCATCCACCTGGGCCCTGATGTTGACGGGCAAGGTGCTGGACGACGACCAGGCGGGCACGCTGCGCCGCATGGTGCGCCGCCTGGGCGAGCCGGTGATCCGCACCGCCGTGGGCCGGGCCATGAAGGAAATGGGCCGCCAGTTCGTGCTGGGCCAGACCATCAACGACGCCCTGTCGCGTGCCAAGACGCGCGAGGCGCAGGGCTTCACCTACAGCTATGACATGCTGGGCGAGGCCGCGATGACCGGGGCCGACGCCGCCCGCTATGACCGCGCCTATGCCGACGCCATCGCCGCGATCGCCAAGGCTTGCGACAAGGGCTCGGTCGAGGAAAATCCCGGCATCTCGATCAAGCTGTCGGCGCTGCATCCGAGATACGAGGTTGCGCAGGAAGGCCGCGTCATGCGCGAGCTGGTGCCCGTCGTGCTGCGCCTTGCTCGGCAGGCCAAGGCCGCCGGCATGGGCATGAACATCGACGCCGAGGAACAGGACCGCCTGGTCCTGTCGCTGAAGGTCATCGAGGCGGTGCTGTCCGACCCCTCGCTGGCCGGATGGGACGGGTTCGGCGTGGTGGTGCAGGCCTATGGCAAGCGCGCCAGCCAGACCATCGACTGGCTGCATGAGACCGCGACCCGGCTGGACCGCCGCATCATGGTGCGCCTGGTCAAGGGCGCCTATTGGGACAGCGAGGTCAAGCGCGCCCAGGTCGAGGGGCATCCGGGCTTTCCGCTGTTCACCAGCAAGGTTGCGACCGATGTCAGCTATATCGCCAATGCCCGCAAGCTTATCGGCTATGCCGACCGGATCTATCCGCAATTCGCCACCCACAACGCCCATACCGTCGCCGCGATCCTGGAAATGGCCGGCGACATTCGGTTCGAATTCCAGCGACTGCACGGCATGGGAGAGCGCCTGCACGACATCGTGCTGCGCAAGACGGGCGGCCGCTGCCGCATCTACGCCCCTGTGGGCGCGCATCGCGACCTTCTGGCCTATCTGGTGCGCCGCCTGCTGGAAAACGGCGCGAACAGCAGCTTCGTGAACCAGATCGTCGATGAGACCGTCACGCCCGAGGAAGTGGCGCGCGATCCCTTTGATGCGCTTGCCACCGCCAAGGCCCCCGCATCCCTGCTGGCCCCGGCGGACCTGTTCGGTTCCTCGCGCCGCAATTCGGTTGGGTTCGACCTGTCGGACGAACAGACCCTGGCGCGGATCAACGCGGCGCGGGATGTTGCGCTGTCCGACGTGGCGCCGCTGACCGTATCCCTGCCCACGGGCGAGGCGCATGAGGTGGTGAACCCCGCCACGGGCGAACGCCTGGCCTCGGTCCTGATGGCCGATGCCGCAACCACCGCCCGCGCCATCGACGATGCCCGTATCTGGGACGCGCCCGCGTCGGAACGCGCCGCCGTCCTGCGCCGCGCGGCCGACCTCTACGAGGAGAACTTCGGCCCGATCTTCGGCATCCTTGCGCGCGAGGCCGGCAAGTCGCTGGCCGACGCCGTGGCCGAACTGCGCGAGGCGGTCGACTTTCTGCGCTATTACGCGGCCGAGGGCGAGACGAATCCCGGCGCCCCCCGCGGCATCGTCGGTGCGATCAGCCCCTGGAACTTCCCGCTGGCGATCTTCACCGGCCAGATCGCGGCTGCGCTGATGGCGGGCAACGCGGTGATCGCGAAACCCGCCGAGGCGACGCCGATCATCGCGGCCCTGGGCGTCAGGCTGATGCACCAGGCCGGAGTGCCGCTTGCCGCCCTGCAGATGCTGACCGGGCGCGGCAGCGTGGTGGGCACCGCCCTGTCGCAGGATCCGCGCGTCAACGGCATGGTCTTCACCGGCTCCACCGCGACCGCGCAGACCATCGCGCGGACGATGGCCGGGCACCAGGCCCCCGGCACGCCGCTGATCGCGGAAACCGGCGGGCTGAACGCCATGATCGTCGATTCGACCGCCCTGCCCGAACAGGCGGTCCGCGACATCGTGAACGGCGCCTTCCGGTCGGCGGGCCAGCGTTGTTCCGCCTTGCGCTGCCTTTACGTGCAGGAAGACATCGCCCCCCACCTGATCGAGATGATCAAGGGCGCGATGGACGAACTCGTCGTGGGCGATCCCTGGAACCTGTCCACCGACGTGGGCCCGGTGATCGACACGCGCGCGCGTGACGACATTGCAAGCTATCTGTCCAGCAACGGCACCCGCGTCATCCACAAGCTGCACGCGCCGTCGCGCGGAACCTTCATCGCGCCCACCATGCTGCGCGTCGGCGGGATCGGCGACCTGGAACGCGAAATCTTCGGGCCGGTCCTGCATGTGGCGACCTTCAAGGCCGACAAGCTGGACCGGGTCGTGGCCGACATCAACGCGCGCGGCTTCGGGCTGACCTTCGGCCTGCACACCCGCATCGACAGCCGTGTGCAGGAAATCTCGGACGCGGTCCATGTCGGCAACATCTATGTCAACCGCAACCAGATCGGCGCGGTGGTGGGCAGCCAGCCCTTTGGCGGCGAAGGGCTGTCGGGGACCGGCCCCAAGGCCGGCGGCCCGCGCTATGTGCCCCGGTTCTTCGCGCCCCGGGCACCTGCCGGCGGCACCGGAAACTGGCAGGCCCAGGCCGACGAAGCCCGCATCCGTTCGCAGCTTGAGGCCCATGTCTCGCGCAAGATCGACGAGCGCCTGATGCCTGGCCCGACTGGCGAGTTGAACCGCCTGACGGCCCATACGCGACCGCCGGTGCTGTGCATGGGGCCGGGTGCAGACACCGTGGCCGCCCAGATGGCCGCCGTTGCGGCGCTTGGCGGTGATGCGGTTGGCGCGGATGGCACGCTTGCGCCCGATGTCCTGACGCGCCTGCCGGCCATGGCTGCGGTGCTGTGGTGGGGCGACGAGGCGCAGGGCCGCGCCTATGCCGAAGGCTTGGCCGCACGGGACGGAGAGATCGTGCAACTGATCACTGGCCTGCCCGACTTCGGCCATGTCGCGCATGAACGCCACCTGTGCGTGGACACGACGGCGGCGGGCGGCAACGCGGCACTGCTGGCGGGATAAGGAAAGGGGGCCGGAAGGCCCCCTTTTTCATGACGTGGCGCGGGCGGTCAAACCTGCCAGCGACGCTTCAGCGCGATCAGGTGCAGCGCCGCCGCCGCAGCACCGCCGCCCTTGTTCTGGCCCTGCGGATCGGCCCGAACCTCGGCCTGTGGCAGGTTCTCGACCGTCAGGATGCCGTTGCCGATGCAATGTCCCTGCAGGCCCAGCAGCGTCAGCCCGCGGGAACTGTCATTGCAGACCGTGTCGTAATGGGTCGTTTCGCCCCGGACCACGCAGCCCAACGCGACATAGCCGTCGTAAAGGTTGCCCGCGGCCGCTAGCGCAATTGCCGTCGGGATCTCAAGCGCGCCGGGAACCTCGACCAGATCGACCTCGGCGCCTGCGGATTCTGCTACCGCGCGGGCGCCCGCGACCAGTCCGTCGGCCACCTGCCGGTAATAGGGCGCGACGACGATCAGCAGGCGCAGGTTGCCGTCGATGCGGGGCAAGGGCAGTTGATGGTGTTCGATGCTGGCGGCCATGGGTTCACTCCTTGATCGGGCGGGTCGAATGGATCGACAGGCCATATGCGTCCAGGCCGATCACCCTGACCGGCGCCGAATTGGTCAGCAGGATCAGATCCGACAGCCCCAGCACCGACAGGATCTGCGCGCCCAGCCCGTATTGGCGCAGGACATGGGACGAAACCTCGTCCTGGCGCGGCAGGCGCGGCTCGATGTCGCGGAACAGCACCACGACGCCTCTGCCCTCTTCGGCGATCATCCGCATCGCCTGGCCCAGCGTGCCTGCGTTCTCGCGCCCGATGCCCAGAACGTCGTGCAGCGGATCCAGGACGTGCATCCGCACCATCACCGGGCCGGGCTGCGTCAGGTCGCCCTTGGTCAACACGATATGTTCGGCCCCCGAGGTGTCGTCGGCAAAGACCCGCATCATCCAGTCGCCGCCGTGGACGGACGTGACCGCCATCTGGCCGCGTTCCGCGATCAGGTTGTCGTGGCGGCGGCGATAGGCGATCAGCTGGCTGATGGTGCCGATCTTCAGCCCGTGCCGTTGCGCGAAGGCCACCAGATCGGGCAGGCGCGCCATCGTGCCGTCGTCGTTCATGATCTCGCAGATGACGCCCGACGGATTCAGCCCCGCCAGCCGCGCGACATCGACCGCGGCTTCGGTATGGCCCGCGCGGACCAAGACGCCGCCTTCGCGCGCGCGCAGCGGAAAGATGTGGCCGGGCGTGGCGATGTCGGACGGACCCTTGGTCGGGTCGATCGCCACGGCGATCGTATGCGCCCGGTCCTGGGCCGAGATGCCGGTGGTCACGCCCTCGCGCGCCTCGATCGACATGGTGAAGGCGGTCTCGTGGCGGCTGGAGTTCTTGGCGCTGAGCAGCGGCAGCCCCAGGGCGTCGATCCGTGCGCCGGGCATCGACAGGCAGATCAGCCCGCGCCCGTGGGTCGCCATGAAGTTGATCGCCTCGGGCGTGGCCATCTGCGCGGGGATCACCAGATCGCCCTCGTTCTCGCGGTCCTCGTGGTCCACCAGGATGAACATCCGGCCGTTGCGGGCCTCGTTGATGATCTCCTCGATGGGCGAGATCGCTGCCGACCAATCCCGCTCGACCGGGCCGGGATTGCTGTCAGACATGCGCCGCTCCTGCAAGGTTTGCCTTTGGTGACATGTGCCTTCCTTTCGCAACGATCCTGCTTCGTGCACAGCGCCGCAAGACCGCGGCGGGTTTCGCAGCATCTGCACCGCGAACGGCCCCGGTGCAAGACCGGACGCTGCGCCAGACCGGATATCGGGATCAGATGGATTTCGAAAGGATGGATGGTGCCCGGAGACGGATTTGAACCGCCGACACGCGGATTTTCAATCCGCTGCTCTACCAACTGAGCTATCCGGGCAACCTTGCGCGCCGTCTGGCGCGTGGCGTGACGCGGTGTTTACGGACGCTTGATGCGACTGTCCAGACCCCCGCCGGTGTTTTTTTCGCTTTCCGGCGCCTGGTCCGACGACAGGTCGTCCTGCGGCAGGCCGGGGATGACATAATCGCCCCGCAGCCAGCGCGCCAGGTCGACATCCGCGCAGCGTTTCGAACAGAAGGGACGATAGGCCGGCACGCCCGGCTTGTTGCAGATCGGGCAGGCCATCAGCGGGCCGCCTGCGCCAGGCGATGCAAGGGGATGCGGTCGCGCTTGCGGTTGATTTCGTAAAGGCCCATCGTGGTCCAGCCGATCAGCGAGGTTTCGGCGCTTTCGCCCTTGAAGGCGGCACGCAGCACCTGGTCAAGCGTGGCCCGGTCGCGCTTGGGGACCGGCGCGAAATCCACCACCACCTGCCCGCCAAGCCCGCGCAGGCGCAACTGGCGCGGCAGGTCGCGGGCCAGGGCGATATTGGCCTTCAGCGCGGCGGCGGGACTGGCGTCCTGGCCGGTGTTCACGTCGATGGCCAGAAGGGCGCGCGTGGGCTCGATCGCGGCATGGGCGCCGCCCGGCAGGGGCACGACGGGCGACAACAGCGCGTCCACCGCCTCGAGGACGCCGCAGCGTTCGAAGCTGTCAGGGCCTTCCTCGACCGCCTCGGGTTCGGGATCCGCCCAGTCCATCCAGGCCTGTTCATGGGGTGACGGGGCGCCGAGCAGCAGTTCCGGACCACCCGCCACCTCGCCCGCGATCCGGGCCGACAGGTCCAGAAGGCCGCGCAGTTCACCGGCAATATCCTCGTCTTCTGCGATCTCGGCGATGCTGCGGATGATGATGCCGGTATCCTCGGGGGGCAAGGCCGCCTGCCCCAGGCCGGTCAGCCGGGCACGGGTTTCATCTTCCCGGATGCGGCGGGACACGTTGATGCCGGGCGCGCCGGGCGTGACCAGCACGTGCCTGCCGCGCAGCAGGATGCGCCCGGTCACGGGCGTGGCCTTGCCCTCGTCCGCAACGCCCGTCACCTGCACCAGCAGCGACTGCCCCTCGCGCAGGCCGGATCGGTCTCGCAGATAGCCCCGCTGTCCTTCGGGCAGGCGCAGGAAGACGCCGCCCTGCCCCTTCATCAGGCGTTCGACGACGCCCCGGCAGATGTCGCCGGGCACCAGCGGAGACAGCGCGTTCGCGTCGACCAGCAGGTCAGTCAGGACGCCGTCCTCCAGAAGCGCGGCGGCCTCGACGCCGAAAAGCTGGCCCAGAACGACCTGACGTCCCTTCATGATCGGGGTTCCTTCATGGTGATACCGCAGGCCGCAAGCATGGCCGCCGTTTCCGACAACGGAAGGCCGACGACCGAGGAGAACGAGCCCTGGATCCAGGGGATAAAGGCTGCCGCCGCGCCCTGGATGGCATAGCCGCCCGCCTTGCCCTGCCAGTCGTTCATGTCCAGATAGGCTTCCAGTTCGGGGGGCGCAATGGGCCGCATCCGCACGGTGGTCTCGACCAGGCGGTCGCGGATGCGGTCGCCGTCGCGCAGGACCACGGCCGTCAGAACGCGATGGCGGCGGCCGGACATGAGGCGCATGAAATCCGCAGCCTCGGCCCGCGAGCCTGGCTTGCCAAGGATGCGGCGTCCGACGGCCACCGTCGTGTCGGCACAAAGCAGCACTTCGGACGGCGCCAGGTGGAAGGCCTGGGCCTTGGCAAGCGCAATGCGCCGGACATAGTCGCGCGCCAGTTCGCCCTTGAGCGGGGTTTCGTCGATATTGGCGCTGCGGACCTCGTCGGGGACGATGCCGATCTGCGCCAGAAGATCCAGGCGCCTCGGGCTGGCCGATCCAAGGATCAGCCGCGGGCGCGCATGGTCGTTTCGGGGGTCGGGACGGGGCGCGGTCATCGCGGCACCCGTGTCACTTGAAGCGATAATTGATCCGTCCCTTGGACAGGTCGTAGGTGTTCATCTCCACCTGCACCTTGTCGCCGGCAAGAACGCGGATGCGGTTCTTCCGCATCTTTCCTGCCATATGCGCAATGATCTCATGGCCGTTTTCCAGCTCGACCCTGAACGTCGCATTCGGCAGGAGTTCCTTCACGACGCCGGGGAATTCGAGCATTTCTTCCTTGGCCATGACCACTCCATCCTGATCGCCCCGGCTGATTCGGGACCGGGGTTAAATGGAACCGCCCCGCCGGGATTTCAAGTGTAATCAGCATTTCACGCCCCTGCCGCCTGCCGGGCAAGGGCGTCGCGGCCGGCGGGCTGGACCAGTTCAGCGCTGCGGAAGGGGTCGGCATGGGTCAGGTCGGGCGGCGTGGTCGTGACCGGCGGCATGATCGGGTCAAGCCGGCCTGCGGGGGTCGCTCGGGCCGGGTTGTGCAGCCGCAGGGCGTGGCAGCCCTCGGACTCGCCCAGCTTGCCTGTCGCCAGAAGCTGGCCGTCGCGCGTTTCCAACCGCGCCTCGGCCAGGGTGACGCGGGGCAGCGGCAACAGCTTGCCCGGCACCAGCCCGCGCAACTCGCCCAGCGTCATGGTGCGGCGGCAAAGAACCCCCACGACGTCGACCGGGGCCGAGGCCATGGCTGCGGCCAGGGTCGCGTCCGCAGCCGATGCGGGGGGTGCAAGCGGCGCACCATCCTGGGACGTGGCCGCTGGCGGCAGCGCCGCCGGGGGGTGCAGGGGCTGTGGCGCCCTAGCCTCGGCCTTGTGGGGCAGCGCGATCAGGATGGACCCATCGCGGGTTTCCGTGCCCCCCATGCGCAGGTCAAGGGACAGGCTGCGATAGGGCCGATCCTCCAGCATCAGGATCAGCGGGCGCGGATCGTCCAGGTAGGTGGCATAGCGATAGCCCTGCACGCCGCCGAAACCGTCAAGCCCAGCCATCTCGGATCCCAGTTCCGCCATCAGCGCGTTGACGAAATCGACGCAGATCGCCGCATCGCTGCGGGTCAGCCTGCGCCTTTCGCTGGGGCGCGCGGTGACGCGGCCCAAGGCCTGCACCTCGATCAGGGCGGTCACGGTCTCGAACCCCAGGGCCATCATGCCGACCTGGTCGCCCGGTCCCTGAAGGACGACCAGAAGACCTTGGTCGGGAAGCATTTCGGGCAGTTCGGCAAGGGTCGCTGTGCCCGGCTTGACCTCGACCGGCAGGACGGGCAGGCGATACAGGCGCTCTGCCGCGCGGCCCACCGCATTGGCTGCCGCGCGCGCGGGCGACAAGGGCTGGGGCTGCGGCAGGCGGGCAAGCTTGTCCCCGTCACGGTCGCGCGCCCGCAGCAGCGTCCTTAACAGTCCTGCCTGACCAGTTTGCGCCATGTTCGCCCCGAATCGTCCTTGCCTGATCCGCAATCTGGCAAAAAGCGGTTGAGAAAGGGTTTATGCGCGCCTCAGCCCCGCATCCGCCGGGACCGGCGGCCGGCGGGGCAGGACGATGCGGAAGGCCGCGCCGCCCTGGCCGGGCAGATAGGTGATCTCTCCGCCCAGGTTGGCCATGATCTCCTTGCAGATGGCCAGGCCCAGGCCCGCGCCCCCTGCCCGCGCGGGGTCGTTGAGGCGCGAGAACTTTTCGAAGATCAGCGCCTGGCGGGCGGTCTCGATCCCGGACCCGTTGTCCGCGATGTCGATCTGCGCCCCGCCGCGCAGGGTCCGGCGGACGCGGATGGACAGGACCGGAGGCTCGGCATCGCAATACTTGCGGGCGTTGCTGATGACGTTGATCAGCACCTGCAGCAGCCGATCGGCGTCGGTGATGACACCCACGTATTCGGCCAGCGGTTCCCGGTCCAGGCGGAACACCCGCTGGGGCTGGGTGGCCGAGGCGGCCGACAGCGCCCGTTCAATCAGGTCGTGCAGGTTCGCGGGCGTGATCGACAACTGCGCCTGCCCGCTTTCCAGGACCGAAAGATCCAGCAGGTCGTCCAGCAGGCGCGTCAGGCGGCCGGATTCGTCATAGATGATCTTCGCGAAGCGGTCGCGATCCGCATCCGACAAATCGGGCGAGCGGAGGATTTCCGAAAAGGCCCGGACCGAGGTCATGGGCGTGCGCAATTCGTGGCTGATCTGGCCCAGGAAGGCGTCCTTCTGGATCGACAGCGCCGTCAGCTTGTCATTCGCCTCGCGCAACTGGGTCGCGGTGCGGGCCAGTTCGGCGCGGGCGTTTTCAAGGCGCTGCGTTTCCTCCTTGGCACGCTGCGCCTCGGTCGCGACCTGCATCAGGTCGGACACGGTCAACTCGGACCCGCCGGCCACGCTGTCGATCATCGCATGGGCGGTGGCCGCGCCGATGGATCCCGCCAGACGCCGTTCCAGCCGCGTCAGGAAGCGCGGCGTCATGTCGGGCAGATAGCCGGACTTGCCCTGCGCCGCGGCCTCGGACTGGAAAAAGCGCAGCGCGTCCTCGGCCCCCCAGACGCGGCGGGCCATCACCAGCAGCGGTTCGACCTGGTCGGCGCCGCGGGCCATGCGCCCGTGACGGACCGGATCCACGGCGCTGACGAAGGACAGGCCCTGCAGGCGTTCGACCGGGTCGGGCATCCCGAAGATCGAGAAGACGATAAAGGCCAGCGTGTTCAGCGCCAGCGACAGGCAGATCGCGAAGGCCAGGGGATCCACGCTTGGCGGCAGCGCGGGATCTTGGCCGATGCCGACCGAGGGCAGGAAGATCAGCGCCAGCCACAAGGCAAAGCCCGTGCCCACGCCCGCATAGGCCCCTTGCCGGTTCGCCCCGCGCCACAACAGCCCGCCGATCATCGCGGGCAGCACCTGCGCCATGCCGGTAAAGGCCACCAGCCCCATCGAGGCAAGCGCCGCCGTCCCGCCCGTTGCGCGGTAATAGACCCAGCCCACCGCCATGACCGCCAGGATCGCCAGCCGCCGGGCGTTCAGGACGAAGCCGCGCAGATCCTCGGGGTCGCCCGTCTGGGGCTTGCGGCGCAGGATCAGCCACAGCGGCACCAGCCAGTGGTTCGAGATCATGGTCGCAAGCGCGATGGTGCAGACGACCACCATCGAGGTTGCGGCCGAAAAGCCGCCCAGGAAGACCAGAAAGGCCAGCCAGTTCTGCCCCGACTGCGCGGGCAGCGTCAGGACATACAGGTCGGGATTGGCGTCGGCGGGCAGAAGCTGCTGGCCCATGACCGCGATGGGCAGCACGAACAGCGACATCGCGAAGAGGTATGCCGGAAAGGCCCATCCGGCCACCGCCAGCCGATCCTCGTCCGCGGCCTCGACCACCAGCACCTGGAACATCCGCGGCAGGGCGATGATCGCGGCGCCAGACACGACGATCAGCGCGGTCCAGCGGTCGGGCTTCAGCAGCCAGCCATCATGGCCGGCCGCGGCCTGCGCGATCCGGTCCAGCATGTCGGCAGGGCCCTCGGCCAGTCCCCAGACCACGAAGACGCCAAGCGCCAGAAAGGCCATCAGCTTGACCACCGCCTCGAGCGCGATGGCCGTGACGACCCCGTGGTGGCGTTCGTCGGCGGCCAGGTTGCGGGTGCCGAAGACGATGGTGAACAGCGCAAGTCCCGCAGCCACCCACAGGGCCGTGCCGCCGCCGCCGGCAAGCGGGATGTCGGTCAGGCTGTCGGTCGCGAAGACCTCGAAGGACAGGCTGACCGATTGCAGCTGCAGCGCGACATAGGGCGTGGCGGCAATGACGGCGATCAGCGTGATCAGGGCGGCGAGGCGGTTCGACTTGCCGAAGCGGGCGGAAATCAGGTCGGCGATCGAGGTGACATGATGCATCCTGGCCACCCGCACCAGGCGCCGCAGCCCCCACCAGGCGCCGCAGAAGACGATGGTCGG
Source organism: Paracoccus aerius (assembly GCF_014656455.1). Taxonomy (GTDB): domain Bacteria; phylum Pseudomonadota; class Alphaproteobacteria; order Rhodobacterales; family Rhodobacteraceae; genus Paracoccus; species Paracoccus aerius. The sequence goes on along the minus strand of NZ_BNCL01000007.1, from coordinate 26,258 downwards.
CCCCAGATAGATCGTGGCGAATTCCAGCCCCGACCGCGTGGCGTAGCCGACCGCTCCGTAGAAGGTCCAGGCCGAGCAATAGACGGACAGCGACAGCGTATAGACCGCCGGATGGTCCAGCCACCGGACCCGGCCCCTGGAGGCGGCACGGTCGGCGGCAAAGGCCACGCCGAACATCAGCGCGACATAGGCCAGGCAGCCCGCGACAAGCGCCTCAAAGGGCATGGTCGTCGTCCCGCGCCATCGCCTGGGTCGCGCGCAGGGTGGCGGCATCCGCCCGGCGCAGCGCGCGGTGCAGCACGAAGATGGCCAGGATCAACCCGGCCCACAGGCCGAACAGCCAGACCGCGCCCGCCGCGAAGCTGACCTGCGCCGGGATCCACCAGACCGGGACCAGGACCAGGATCGCCGCCAGCATCGGAAGAACGCGCGCCGCGTCGCCAAGCCGCCGGCGGCGGAACGAGGCGCGTTCGAGAAACAGCGGCCGGTCGGGCATGGCGGTCAGTTCAGCATCCGGCGCACCATGGCGCGCAAGTCGTCATTGGCGAAGGGCTTGGCCAGCACGGCATCCGCCTGCGGCAGCGACAGCGAGGCCTGCCCGCGCGCCGTCAGCATCAGCACCGGCGTCGCCGCCAGGCTGGGATCCTGGTCGCCGCGAAGTTCCGCCAGGATCTCGGTCCCCGACCGATGCGGCAGCATCACGTCCAGGATGACCAGGCGCGGCTTGGCGCCCCTGATCGCCTCGATCCCGCCCGCGCCGTCGGCATGAAGCGCGACCTGCCAGCCTTCGCGGGACAGGATGAAGCGCACCGCCTCGGCGATGTTGGGTTCATCCTCGATCATCAGGATGTCGAGCATTCGGTCGATGGTCCCCCCAGGTGCCACGATAATGTGCCGGGCGGGCCCGCGCTGTCAAAGGATTCACGCCGCCAGCAGGATCGAGGGTTCACGCCGCGCCGCGCAATCGATGCGCGGGCAGATGCGGCAGGCGGGACCGATCAGCAGATCGGGGCTGCCGGGCGAGCCCGGCTCCTCGGGGAGGATCAGCATCTGCGCGCGGGTCAGCACCGGCCCCTCGGTCCCGAGGGGCTGGTGGCGGGTGGCCAGCGACAGGGTGCGGAACCGTCGGCCGTTCGGCGCCTCGACCAGCCTTGCGATGGCGGTCTGCGGCGCGGCAAGGGATTGGAACAGCGGCCAAAGCGGGCAGGCGTCGCCGGGACGCGGCAGGGGAAAGCCCGGCGCCGGGCGGCGCAGCGTCAGCGCGCCCGATCCGTCGCAGACCAGAAGGCCCGCCGCCTCGAACCCAGCCGGTTTCAGCAGCGCCAGGCGGCGCATCACCAGGTCCAGGGGCTGGCGCAGCCGGTCGGCCATGCGCAGGGGGTCGGCCTCTTCCACCGCGGCCTCGGCCAGGGCCGCATCCGGCAGGGCCAGGCGCTCCTCCTCCATCCGCAGCAGGTGGGCGCGAGCCAAGGCGCGGGCGGCATCCGAGGCCAGGTCGGCCGCCTCCTCGACGGGCGGGGCGCCCGCTGCAAGCCAGGCCTCGACCTCCTCCTGCGGGGTGAAGATCGCGTCCTGCGCCTCGAAACTGTCCAGATAGGCAACAAGGGCCTGCGCGGTGCTGGACAGGCGCAGGCTGTCCCCGTCCAGGTTCGCGTGAAACCGCGCGCGCCAGTCGGGCGGGATTTCGCCCCCTTCCGCCAGGATCGAAGCCGTGGACCGGACCGAAGTCACCGCCGACAGCACCTCGTGCAGGGTGGTCAGCAGATAGGGATCCTGCCGCATCCGGTCAGACAGGGTGACAAGCTGGCGTTCATGCGCATCGGCCCGTCGCGCCGTGGCGATCAGCGCCGAGGCCCAGCCGGGAAATCGGGCCAGCAGTTCGGGTGTCTGGTCCAGCTCGGGCGTCACGTCGTCGGGCAGCCGCGCCGCGGCCTCGCGCAGCGCCGCGATCTGGGCCTCCTCGCGCCCTTCGGCCAGTTCGGCCGCCGACACGTCCAGCGCGGCGGCCAGGCGCAGGACCAGATGGTCGCCCACCGGACGGCGGTTGTGCTCGATCAGGTTCAGGTAGGCGGCCGAGATCCCGGCCTCGCGCGCCACGTCCGCCTGCCGCCGCGACAGCGCCAGGCGGCGTTCGCGGATGCGGGTTCCCGTCAGGACGCGGTTTCCGGGGCGCTGCTTCATGACACGATCAAACCGCGTGGCGGGGCGGGGTGCAAGCCGCAACGATATCTTAGGGATTTTGTGCCACGATCATGCCATGATCCTGATCCGTCCCATCGTCGGTCCATCCATCGCGGCTCTTGTCGTGACCGCTTTGCAAAAGCTAATGCAGCTTTTGCAAAAGGGGGGGACGCATCATGGCCATGCAGAAGATCTATGCCGGAACGTCGTTGCGCGAAACGCGGGGGCGCAGCGGGCTGACCCAGCGGCGCTTCGCCGAACGGCTGGGGGTGTCCCTGCCCTATCTGTCTCAGATGGAAAACAACCACCGCCCGATTTCCGCCGGGGTGCTGCTGCGGCTGGCGCAGGAATTCGGGGTGGACCTGACAACGCTGGCTGCGGGCGACGCCGAACGCATGGTGATCGACATGCAGGAAGCCCTGGCCGATCCGCTGTTTGATGCCGTTCCGCCCCTGGCCGACCTGCGCCTTGCCGCCACCAACGCGCCGGTGCTGGCGCGGGCCTTCCTGGACCTCTACCGCGCGCATCGGCAAGGCCAGGAACGCCTTGCCGCCCTGGACGAGGCGATCGGGGCGTCCGGTCAGAACGCCCTCTCCACCCCGTGGGAGGAGGTGCGGGACTTCTTCCATTACTGCGACAACTACATCGACGCCGTGGACCGCGCGGCGGAACGCTTTGCCTGCCCGGCGGGCCAGCGGCTGGATCCGTGGGATGCGGGCGTCGCAGCCCTTGCCGCCCGCGGGATCCGCGTGACGCGGGCGGAATTGCCCGCCAATGCGGTCTTTCGACGCGTGGGGACGGAAATCCATGTGAATGCCGCCGCCGAACGGCCGACGCAGCTTTTTCAGCTGCTGCATCTTGTTGCTTTGGAACGCCAGTCGGACCTGCTGGACGCTACGCTGGATCTTGCGCGGTTCCGCAGCCAGACCGCGCGGGACGTGGCGCGGGTGGGACTTGCCAACTATTTCGCGGGGGCGGCGCTGATGCCCTATCGCGCCTTTCTGGCCGCAGCCCAGGCCGAACGGCACGACCTGGAACGGCTGGCGCACCTGTTCGACGCTTCGCTGGAACAGGTGGCGCACCGTCTGTCCACCCTGCAGCGGCCCGGCGCGAAGGGGGTTCCCTTCTTCTTCGTGCGCGTCGATCAGGCGGGCACGATCACCAAGCGCCATTCCGCCACGCGCCTGCAATTCGCCCGCTTCGGCGGCGCCTGCCCCTTGTGGAATGTCCACCAGGCCTTTGAACAGCCCGGCCGCTTCCTGCGCCAGCTGGCCGAGACTCCGGACGGGATGCGCTATCTGCTGATGTCGCGCGACGTGTCCAAGCACGCGGGCGCCTTCAACGCGCCGGTGCGCCGCTTTGCCATCGGCCTGGGCTGCGAAGTGTCCCATGCCGGCAGCGTCGTCTATGCCGACGGGCTGGACCTGACCAAGCCCCGCGCGTTCGAGCCCATCGGCATCTCCTGCCGGATCTGCCCCCGCCCCGACTGCCACCAGCGGTCCGTGCCGCCCATCGACCGGCCGCTGCGCATACCGGGCGAACGCAACGGACCACTACCCTATGAGATATCCTGAGGGCGGCCCCTACATCTTGTGCCAGTCGGCGGATTTTTGCCCGAAGGGGCGAGGTTCCGCGCATAAAGGGAACCGAAACGATCCTGATGTTGCCAGGAAGGCACACATGCGGTTTACCCGCAGCGAACCGGAACCAGATCGCCCGAGTCATCTCGGACGCGCCAACGGGGGACATGATTTGCCAACCTTGACGAACCGCCTCAACGCTTCGCTGGAACGCATCCTGCCGGAAAAACGGCTCCACCTGCGCTCTGACGACGAAAGCCGGTTCGTCCGCCTGCGTCCCCTGACCCAGCTTGTCGGCATCAGCGGCATCACGCTGGCTTTTGGCTGGACGCTGGTTGCAAGCTCGATCCTGGCGATCGACGCGCTCAGCGCCGGCACCTCGGCCCGCGACCAGATCACTGCGACCACCTCGGCCTTCGAGCAGCGCCTGACAGAACTGTCCCAGGAACGCGATGCCCGCGCGGCCGAGGCGCTTGCGGCGCAGAACCGCTTTGCCCTGGCGCTTGACAAGGTCTCGCAGATGCAGACCCAGCTTCTGGCCGCCGAGGAACGCCGCCGGGAACTCGAAGCCGGCCTCGACAGTGTGCAGTCCACCTTGCGCAGCGCCATCGACGAACGCGACAGCGCCCGCGCCGTGGCCGATGCGACCGACGACCATTCCCATGTCCACGCCGAGGAAGTGACCGCCGCGCTGGATATCGTGACGGGCGAACTGCGCCAGGCGGCCGACGAACGTGCCTCCGCCGTCCAGGAAGCCGAGGCGGCCCGCCAGACGGCCGAGGAGCTGGCCCTGGAACGTGAACAGATCCTGGCCCGCAACGACGAGATCCTGACCCAGCTTGAAAACGCCGTCTCGATCTCGGTCGAGCCACTGGACGATGTGTTCCGGTCCGTCGGCATGAACCCCGATGACGTGCTGGAAACCATCCGCGAAGGCTATTCCGGCCAGGGCGGCCCGCTGACCCCGATGAGCTATTCGACCCGTGGCGACGCGGCCCTTTCGAACAGCGAGACGAAGGCCAACCAGATCATCGTCACGCTGGACCAGATGAACACCTATCGCATCGCGATGGAGAAGCTGCCGCTGGCCATGCCGGTGAAGCAGTCGTTCCGTTATACCTCGGGCTTCGGCCGCCGCTGGGGGCGCGCGCATGAAGGCATCGATATGGCGGCCCCGGTCGGCACGCCGATCCATGCCACGGGCGACGGCGTGGTGATCTATGCGGGACGTTTGGGGGCCTATGGCAATCTCATCAAGATCCAGCACGAGTTGGGGGTGGAAACCCGCTATGGCCATCTGTCCCGGATTCGCGTGAAGACCGGCCAAAGGGTGTCGCAAGGCGAACTGATCGGTGATATGGGCAATACCGGACGCTCGACCGGGCCGCATCTGCATTACGAGGTGCGCATGAAGGGTCGGGCCGTTGACCCGATGAGCTTCATCAAGGCAGCCAGCAATGTTCAGTAAGACCCGCGTGACCGAAAAACCCCATACGCCCCCCTCGCCCGCGGCCCCGGGGACCGATGCCGTGGCCCCCGCCCCCCATCATGACCGGCCCGAAGCGCCTGCGGCATCGCCCGCGCGGCGCAATGCGCCGTCGATCCTGTCGCCGGACCTGACGGTTGTCGGCAATATCCGCACCGAAGGCGACATCCAGATCGAGGGCACGGTCGAGGGCGACATCCGCGCCCACCAGCTGGTGATCGGCGAAACCGCCACCATCCGGGGCGAGATCGTGGGCGACGAGGTGGTGGTGAACGGCCGCGTGGTCGGCCGGGTCCGCGGCCTCAAGGTGCGCCTGTCCGCATCCGCGCGGGTCGAGGGCGACATCATCCACAAGACCATCGCCATCGAATCCGGCGCGCATTTCGAAGGTTCGGTCCAGCGGCAGGAAGACCCCATTGCCAACGGCCCGACCAAGAAGCTGGCTCCGCCCGCTTCGGAGTAAGCCTTCTGCCCTTGTCATCCCGGCCCGCCCTGCGCGGGCCGTTTTGTCATGCCTGCCCCGGCCCGACTTTCGCGCGGGCCTGCAGAAAGCATCTGCCAATCCGCAAGAATGCGGCGGCTGGACTTCCGCTAGGGTTCCGGGACAGGTTCGACGGAACGAAACAGGGGAGGACGCATGAAACTGGTAAGATACGGCGCGAAAGGTCAGGAACGACCCGGCATCCTGGACGGCGAGGGAGCGGTGCACGACCTGTCGGGGCATCTGTCGGACATCGATGGCGGTTGCCTGACCACCAAGGGCCTGGCCGCCCTGCGCGCCATCGACCCGGCCTCCTTGCCCCTGGTCGAGGGGACGCCGCAGCAGGATCTGCGGCTTGGGGCCTGCGTGGGCAGCGTCGGCAAGTTCCTGGCGGTCGGCCTCAATTACGCCGATCACGCCGCCGAGGCGGGAATGGACGTCCCGGCCGAGCCGATCCTGTTCACCAAGTGGACCAGCTGCATCGCCGGGCCGGACGACGACCTTGCCCTGCCGCCCGATTCGGCCGCCACCGACTGGGAGGTTGAACTGGGCATCGTGATCGGCGACGGTGGGCGGGACATCGCGCTGGACCGGGCGGCGGATCACATCGCCGGCTATTGCGTCATCAACGACATCAGCGAACGCGACTGGCAGTTGCGGCGTGGCGGCACCTGGGACAAGGGCAAGGGCTATGACGGTTTTGGCCCCATCGGCCCCTGGCTGGTCACCGCGGACGAGGTCGCGAACGCCGCCGCCCTGCGCCTGTGGCTGGAGGTTGACGGCCACCGCTTCCAGGACGGCACGACCGCGACGATGGTTTTTGGCCCGGCCGAGATCGTGTCCTATGCGTCCCGCTTCACGACGCTGATGCCGGGCGACGTGATCGCCACCGGCACCCCGCCGGGCGTCGGGATGGGGCAGAAGCCGCCGGTCTATCTGCGGCGCGGGCAGGTGATGCGCCTGGGCATCGACGGGCTGGGCCAGCAGACCCAGAAGGTCGTCTGACATGGCCGCGGCGCGATCCGTCGTCATCACCGGCGCGGGCAGCGGCATCGGGCGGGCCACCGCGCGGCGCTTCCTGGCCGAAGGCTGGCGGGTCTCGCTGCTGGGCCGCAAGGAAGGCGGCTTGCGGGACACCGCCGGGGACGCACCTGCCCTGATCCTGCCCTGCGACGTCACGGACGAGGCCGCCGTGGACGCGGCCTTCGACCGCTGCCGTGCGGAATGGGGTCGGCTGGACGTGCTGTTCAACAACGCCGGGCGCGGAGCCGATCCCGCCACGCCGGACGAAGTCGATCCCGCCACCTTCCGCGACGTGATCGCAACCAACGTGACGGGGATGTTCCTGTGTGCCCGCGCGGCGTTCCGGCTGATGCGCGCGCAGCACCCGCAGGGCGGGCGGATCATCAACAACGGGTCGATCGCCGCCCATGCGCCGAGACCGGGTTCGATTGCCTATACGACCTCGAAGAACGCGGTCTCGGGGTTGACGAAATCGCTGTCGCTGGACGGGCGTCCCTTTGACATCGCCTGCGGCCAGATCGACATCGGCAATGCCGCGACCGGGTTGCTGGCCCAGGTCAGCGCCAACACGCCGGGCGCGGAACCGCTGATGGACGTGGGCGTGGTCGCCGATGCCGTCCTTCACATGGCCAGCCTGCCCAGGGGCGCGAATGTCCAGTCCCTGACCGTCCTGGCGACCAACATGCCTTTCATCGGGCGCGGCTAGCAGCCTGGCATCACCCGGCGATAAACATGCCAGCTGGCATGGCCCAGGACCGGCATCACCACAAGCAGGCCCAGAAAGCCAGGCAGGATCGCCAGGAACAGCCAGATCGCGATCAGCGCCGCCCAGATTGCCATTACGCCTGGATTTTCCGCCACGGCACGGCAGGACGTGATGATGGCGGTGATGAAATCGACCTCTCGATCAAGCAGCAGGGGCAGGCCCACGACGGTGAAGCAGAACAGCACGGCCGCGAAGCCGCCGCCGATGATCGTGCCCAGGACCAGCATCGCCAGCCCCCTGCCCTCCAGCAGCACCGCAAGCGAGGAGGTGATGTTGGTCAGCGCCGACACGCCCATGAACAGCGCGAAGACCGTATGGGCCACGAAGACCCAGAACATGAACAAAAGCAGGATCACCATCGCCATCGACGGGATCTGCCGCTGGCGCTGATCGAAGACCACGCGCAGGATGCGGGCTGTGTCCAGCGGCTCGCCCGCCTCGATCCTGCGGCTGACCTCGTACAGACCAACGGCCGCGAAGGGCACAATCAGCGGGAAGCCCAGGATGAAGGGGATCAGCCACCATTCCTGCCCCGAGGCCAGCGCGACCGAGGCAAGCACCCAGCCGCCCAGAACATAAAAGGCCGAAAACATCAGGCCGAAGGCAGGCGCGCGGCGGAAGTCGCGCCAGCCCAGGGTCAGCGCCTGCGACAAGTCGGACAGGATGATCGGGCGTGGATCGGGAATGTCGTCGGGCAGGTTCCGGTGGTCGCGCGCGGACAGGTCGGATCGGGTCAAGGATTCCCTCCGGTTCCAGACAGCGCGTTCAGTCCAGATGCTATCAGCGCGGCGACCTGCCGCAAGCCTTATCCGCGAAAGCGGTCTGCTAGGGCCTGCTGGATCGGGGGGGTCACGAACTTGGACACGTCGCCCCCCAGCCGCGCGATTTCCTTGACCAGCTTCGAGGCGATGGCCTGGCGGCGGGCATCGGCCATCATGAAGACCGTCTCGATGCTGGCATCGAGGGCGCGGTTCATGCCGACCATCTGGAACTCGTATTCGAAATCCGCGACCGCCCGAAGGCCGCGCACGATGACCTGGGCGCCCACGTCGCGGGCGCAGTCGATCAGCAGGTTCTCGAACGGATGGACGACGATCTCGCCCCCGGTGCGGCTGGCGATCTGGTCGCATTCGGCCTGCACCATCGCGACCCGCTCCTCGAGGTCGAACAGCGGCTTCTTGTCCCGGTTTATGGCGACGCCGATCACCAGCCGGTCCACCAAGGCCATTGCGCGCTGGATGATGTCGACATGGCCCAGCGTGATCGGATCAAAGGTGCCGGGATAAAGACCGATGCGCATGAACGGGCGTCCTTATGCTTGCCTGCCGCGCAGGGAAAGCCGATTTCTGCCGGGATGGCAAGCGGTTGGGGCGCCGCGTCAGGCGCCCATGATCATGCCGGTCAGGGCCTCTTTCTCGGCCGCCAGTTCCTTCAGCCGCCCGCTGACCGCATCGCCGATGGAGACGACGCCCAGCATGTTGCCGTCGCCGTCCACCACCGGCATGTGGCGGAAGCGGCCCTGGGTCATGCGTTCCAGGATCGCCAGGGCGTCGTCGCTCATCGCGCAGGTCTGCACCTCGCGCGTCATGACCTCGGCGATGGGGGTGGAAAGCACCTCGGGGCCGTGCTTGCCAAGCTGGCGCACGACGTCACGTTCCGACAGGATCCCCTGCGGCTTCCTGCCGTCGTCGGACACCACGACCGCGCCGATGCGCTGTTCGGCCAGCATCTTGACCGCCTCGCCCAGGGTTGCGTCAGGCCGGATGGTCAGGATCGTCTGCGCCTCGATTCCCGGCTTGCCCGAGCTGGATTTCATCGACAGCAACTGATTGACGAGCATGGTGCATCCTTTCTTGGCGACGTGCTTCACGGCCATCCTTTTCCCGGAATCCTGATCCGTCAAGTCCGACAAAGGCGCGGAACGGCCAGCAGCGATTCAAGGCGCGCCACCTCGGCCCGCAGGCCTTGCGCCAACAGGTCGGCCAGCAGCGACAAGCGGCGCGAGGCGCGGTCGTCGGCGTGGCGGATCAACCAGAAGCTGCGCTTCAGCGCGATGCGGTCCGGCAGCACCAGCCGGACGCCGGGCGCAAAGGGAATGGCGAAGTCATGGACGATCCCGACCCCCGCCCCCGCCCGGATCGCCTGCATCTGCACCGACACCGAGTTCGAGGTGATCGCCGCCACCTGCACCCCGGTTTCCGACAGATAGTCCAGTTCGGGGTCGAAGATCATGTCGGGGATATAGCCGATCATCCGGTGGTGCCGCAGGTCTGGCAGGTCGCGGATCGGGGGCGTGTCGCGCAGGTAATCCTCATGCGCGGCCAGGTGCAGGTGGTAATCGGCCAGCCGCTGCACGGTCAGCCGCCCCGTGTCCGGGGGCGAAACCGCGACGGCCATGTCGGCTTCGCGCTTGGTCAGGTTCACGACCCTGGGCAAGGCGACAATCTGGATCTCCAGCCCCGGATGGGCGGCGCACAGATCGCGCGCCACCTGCGGCAGCAGGTAATTGGCGCAACCGTCCGGCGCGCCGATGCGAAGCTGGCCCGTCAGCCCGGCCTCGCGGTCCACAGCCTCGGCCGCGGCATTGGCCCCCTGCTCGGCGGCCTCGGCGGGGGCGACCAGCCGCGCGCCCTCGGCCGTCAGGACATAGCCTTGCGGCGTCTTGGCGAACAGCGCAGCACCCACCGCGCGTTCCAGTCGTGCGATGCGCCGCCCGATGGTGGAGGCATCCATCCCCAGCCTGCGGCCCGCGCCCGACAGGCTTTCGGTTCGCGACACCGCCAGGAAGATGCGCAGGTCGTCCCAGTCCATGCCCGCCCTTTTTGCAAAAACGCAAAACGTCTTTGCCATCCTTCCTCTTTATCCGGCAAATCCGCAAGGCTAGGCTGCGTCCAACCAAGGAGGATTCGATGAAAGAGATTCACCACTGGATCGACGGCAAGGAATACAAGGGCACCTCGGGCCGCTTTTCCGACGTCTTCAATCCTGCCACGGGCGAGGTCCAGGCGCGCCTGTCGCTGGCCACCAAGGCCGAGCTTGACCACGCAGTCGCCCGCGCCGCCGAGGCGCAGGTGGCCTGGGGCGCCACCAACCCGCAGCGCCGTGCCCGCGTGATGATGGCCTTTGTCGGCCTGATAAACCGCGACATGGACAAGCTGGCCGAGGCCTTGTCCAGCGAACACGGCAAGACCTTTCCCGACGCCAAGGGAGACATCCAGCGCGGGCTTGAGGTGATCGAGTTCTGCATCGGCGCGCCGCATCTGCTGAAGGGCGAATTCACCGACAGCGCCGGCCCCGGCATCGACATGTATTCCATGCGCCAGCCGCTGGGCGTCGTGGCGGGCATCACGCCCTTCAACTTCCCGGCCATGATCCCCTTGTGGAAGATGGGCCCCGCCCTGGCCGCCGGGAACGCGATGATCCTGAAGCCGTCCGAACGCGACCCCTCCGTGCCGCTGATGCTGGCGCAACTGCTGCAGGAGGCCGGGCTGCCCGATGGCGTCTTGCAGGTCGTCAACGGCGACAAGGATAGCGTTGATGCAATCCTGGACAACCCGGTGATCCAGGCCGTGGGCTTCGTGGGTTCCACCCCGATCGCGCAGTACATCTATGAACGCGCGGCGGCGACCGGCAAGCGGGCGCAGTGCTTCGGCGGCGCCAAGAACCACATGATCATCATGCCGGACGCCGATCTGGACCAGGCGGCCGACGCCCTTGTGGGCGCAGGCTATGGCGCGGCGGGCGAACGCTGCATGGCGATTTCCGTGGCCGTTCCGGTGGGCGAAAAGACCGCCGACGCGCTGATCGAGCGTCTGGTCCCGCGGATCGAGAAGCTGAAGGTCGGCCCCTATACCGCCGGCAATGACGTGGATTACGGCCCCGTCGTGACCAGGGCGGCCAAGGAAAACATCCTGCGGCTGGTGCAGTCGGGCATCGACCAGGGCGCGGAACTGGTCGTGGACGGCCGCGACTTCAACCTGCAGGGATACGAGAACGGCTTCTTCGTCGGCCCGCACCTGTTCGACCGCGTGACCCCCGACATGGACATCTACAAGACCGAGATCTTCGGCCCCGTCCTGTCCACCGTCCGCGCCGGATCCTACGAGGAAGCCATCGGCCTGGCGATGAGCCACGAATACGGCAACGGCACCGCGATCTATACCCGCGACGGCGACACCGCCCGGGATTTCGCCAGCCGCATCAACATCGGCATGGTGGGGATCAACGTGCCGATCCCGGTTCCGCTGGCCTACCACACCTTTGGCGGCTGGAAGAAGTCGGGCTTCGGCGACCTGAACCAGCACGGCCCCGACGCCTTCCGCTTCTACACGCGCACCAAGACGGTCACCGCCCGCTGGCCCTCGGGCATCAAGGAAGGCGGAGAGTTCAACTTCCGCGCCATGGACTGACAGGCCGAAGGGCGAGATCATCCCCGCCCTTTTCCTTATCCGCCCCTTGCATTGCCGGCAGCCGCGCATTTCCATCCCGCCAGGCCAGCACAGGAAGCCCATGTCCGACGATCCCGACTTCACCCTTGGCATCGAGGAGGAATATCTTCTCGTCGATCCGCAGACGGGCGATCTGGCCCCGGCGCCCGACGCGCTGATGGCTGCCTGCCGGGACGCCCTGGGCGACAGCGTCAGCCCCGAGTTCCTGCGCTGCCAGATCGAGGTCGGGACCCCCGTTTCCGCCGACATCGGCGAAGCGCGGGGCCACCTGGCCCATCTGCGCCGCACCGTGGCACGGATCGCGGGGGAATACGGGCTGGCCCCGATCTCGGCCTCCTGCCACCCCTTTGCCGATTGGCGCGACCAGTTCCACACCGACAAGGACCGTTATCACCAACTGTCGCGGGCCTTGGGTGCGGTGTCGCGCCGGATGCTGATCTGCGGGATGCACGTCCATGTGGGCATACCGTCGCCCGCCCAGCGCATCGACCTGATGAACCAATTGTCCTATTTCCTGCCGCATCTGCTGGCGCTGTCGGCATCAAGCCCGTTCTGGCAGGGCAGCGATACCGGGCTTGCGTCCTATCGCACCACGGTCTTCGGCGGGATGCCCCGGACCGGCTTTCCCCCGCAGTTCGGTGGTTGGGACGAATTCGAACGATCCGTGCAGGTGCTGGTGGACCTGGGCGTGATCGAGGACAGCAGCAAGATATGGTGGGACCTGCGCCCGTCTTCCCGGTTCCCGACGCTGGAAACGCGGGTCTGCGATGCCTCGCCCCGGCTGGACGACACGGTTACGCTGGCCGCGCTGAACCAGGCCACGCTGCGGATGCTGTGGCGCCTGTCGCGCCAGAACCAGCGGTGGCGGCAATACGACCCCTTCCTGCTGGGGGAAAACCGCTGGCGCGCCGCGCGCTATGGCCTGGCGGAAGGCCCCATCGACTTCGGCGCGGGCCGGATCATCCCCTTTGCCCAGGCTCTCGAGGACTGGCTGGCGCTGATTGCCCAGGACGCCGATGCCCTGGGCAGCCAACCCCAGGTGGCCCGCGCCAGGGACATGGTGGCCGGGGGCGGATCGGCCGCACGGCAACGCGCCGTCCTGTCGCGCGCCCTGGCCGCAGGCGCCACCCGCGACGAAGCGATGGCCGAACTGGTGCGCCACCTGATGGCCGAGTTCCACCTCGGCCTGTGACCCTTGCCAGCGGCAGCATCCTGAGGCAATTAAACGCATGTTCAATTAAGGGGAGGGATGAGGACATGGACTTCGCACCAAGCGAGGAACAGCAGGCCATCTTCGACATGGCGCGCGACTTCGGCCAGGACCGCATCGCCCCCCATGCCCGCGCCTGGGAAGAGGCCGGCACCATCCCGCGCGATCTGTGGGCCGACGTGGCGCAACTGGGCTTTGGCGGGCTTTACGTGTCCGAGGAATACGGCGGGGCCGGCCTGTCGCGTCTGGACGGCACCCTTGTGTTCGAGGCGCTTGCCATGGCCTGCCCCTCGGTCGCGGCTTTTCTGTCGATCCACAACATGTGCGGGGGCATGATCGACAAGTTCGGATCGCCCGAAGCCAAAGCCCGCTGGCTGCCGGGGCTTTGCAGCATGGAGACGGTCTTCAGCTATGCCCTGACCGAACCCGGCAGCGGTTCGGACGCGGCGGCCCTGCGGACGCGGGCGGACCGGACAGATGCGGGCTGGCGGCTGAACGGGACCAAGGCCTTCATCTCGGGCGGCAGCTATTCCGACGCCTATATCGCAATGGTGCGCACGGGGGCCGACGGTCCCAAGGGCATCAGCGCGGTGATCGTTCCCGACGGCGTCCCCGGCCTGTCCTTCGGCGCCCTGGAACAGAAGATGGGCTGGAAGGCCCAGCCCACCGCGCAGGTCCAGTTCGATGATTGCGACATTCCCGCCGACCACCTGCTGGGCGAGGAAGGCCGCGGCTTTGCCTATGCCATGGCGGGCCTTGACGGCGGGCGGCTGAACATCGCGGCGGCGGCGCTTGGCGGGGCGCAGGCGGCGCTTGACGCGAGCGTCGCCTATATGGGCGAGCGCCGCGCCTTTGGGCAAAGCCTCGACCAGTTCCAGGCGCTGCAGTTCCGTCTGGCCGAGATGGAGACGGCGCTGCAATCGGCGCGCATCTTCCTACGCCAGGCGGCCTGGAAGCTTGACAGCCGCGCCCCGGATGCCACCAAGTTCTGCGCGATGGCCAAGCTGCACGTGACCGACCGCGCCTTCGAGGTCGCGAACCAGTGCCTGCAACTGCATGGCGGCTATGGCTATCTGGCCGATTACGGGATCGAGAAGATCGTGCGCGACCTGCGCGTCCACCAGATCCTTGAAGGCACGAACGAGATCATGCGCCTGATCGTCGCGCGGGCGATGCTGGCCGAACGGGGGTAGAACGTGGACGATCTGAACATCCGCAAGACCGGCCGCGCCGGGCGCATCACCTTTACCCGGCCCAAGGCCCTGAACGCCCTGAGCCACGAGATGGCAAGGACGATCCACCGCGCCCTGGACGGCTGGCACGATGATGCCGACGTGGCGCTTGTCATCATCGACGCGGAAGGCGACCGGGCCTTCTGCGCGGGCGGCGACATCGCTGCCGTCTATCGCGCCGGGCTGGCGGGCGAACATGCGGCGGGGCAACGCTTCTTCGCCGACGAATACCGCATGAACGCGGCCATTGCCGATTATCCCAAGCCCATCGTCGCCTTGATGCAGGGCTTCGTGATGGGCGGCGGCGTGGGCATGGGCGGCCATGCCAGCCACCGCATCGTGGGTGACACGACCCAGATCGCCATGCCCGAATCCGGCATCGGCCTGATCCCCGACGTGGGCGGCACTTGGCTTCTGTCCCGCGCGCCGGGCCGGATCGGCGAATACCTGGCGCTGACGGGCGCGCGGATGGGCGCGGGCGACGCGATCCACGCGGGCTTTGCCGACACCTACCTGCCCGAAAGCGAATGGCCCGACCTGATCGCTCGGCTGGAGGAAACGGGCGATCTGTCCTTGATCGAAGGTGCACACGCCCCCACTGCCCCCCTGCGGACGATGGATCTGTCGCCCTTTGCCGCGGAGACGGTGCCCGACATCATCGACGCGCTTGAGGAAGACGGCAACGCGCAGGTGCTGAAGATCCTCCACGCCAATTCGCCCCTGTCGATGGCGGCGGGTCTGGCCATGGTGCGGGCAGCGCGGGGCGACAGCCGGATGCAGGATTCGCTGGCCCGCGAATACCGCTTTACCTATCGCGCGACGCAGGACACCGACTTCCTGGAAGGCGTGCGTGCGCAGATCATCGACAAGGACCGCAAGCCCAAGTGGATGGCCGATGCCAGCCCCGACAATGTCGCGGCGCTGCTGGCGCCCCTTGGACCGAACGAGCTGGATTGGGAGGAACGGGCATGAAGATCGCATTCATCGGGCTTGGCAACATGGGCGCGCCGATGGCCCTGAACCTGGCGCAGGCGGGGCATCAGGTGACGGGCTTCGACACCGCCGCCCGCTCCGATGGCCTGACCCTGGCCGACAGTGCCGCCGCCGCCGCGTCGGATGCGGACGTGGTCATCACCATGCTGCCCAACGGCCAGATCCTGCGCACGGTGGCCGACCAGGTGATCCCGGCCATGAAGCCAGGCGCGGTCCTGTGCGACTGTTCCACCGTGGACGTGGACAGCGCCCGCGCCGTGGCCCAGCAGGCCCAGGCGGCGGGACTGGCGGCGCTTGACGCCCCCGTGTCCGGCGGGATCGGCGGCGCGCAGGCAGGCACGCTGACCTTCATGGTGGGCGGGCCGGATGATGCTTTCGCGACCGTCCAGCCGCTGTTCGATATCATGGGCCAGAAGGCCGTCCACTGCGGCGATGCCGGTGCCGGTCAGGCCGCCAAGATCTGCAACAACATGATCCTGGGCGTCACCATGATCGCCACCTGCGAGGCCTTCGCGCTTGCCGACAAGCTGGGCCTGGACCGGCAGAAGATGTTCGACGTGGTGTCCACTTCGTCCGGCTATAGCTGGTCCATGAACGCCTATTGCCCGGCGCCCGGCGTCGGCCCGAAATCGCCCGCCGACAATGACTACAAGCCCGGCTTTGCGGCGGAACTGATGCTCAAGGACCTGAATCTGTCGCAGGCGGCTGCGTCCTCGGCCGGGGCGGACACGCCGATGGGTGCGCTTGCCCAACAGCTTTATCACCAGTTCGTCGAGCATGAAGACGGCCGGGGCCGCGACTTTTCGGCAATGTTGCCACGCTTCGCCGGAAAAAACCGCTAACGCGACGGAACTGTGACGCGTCGATGGAACCGCCGCAGTCCTTGCCTTGTTTTCGAACGATAAGGACAGAAGAACCGGCGAGACGATGATACACAAGGTCATGATGATCGCGACTGCCGCAGCAGCGGCCGTCGGATTGACGGTCTTCGAAGGCCCGACCCCCCAGGCCCAGGGCCGGGCCGGGGCCGATCCCGTTCGCGCCGCGGCTGTCCCCCTTGTTCCCGGAGAGGTGCTGCCCGCGGATCTTGTGGATTTCATCGAACAGCCCGGCCGATACGGCCTGGGCACCGAACCGCGCGGCAGCCGCTATGCCATCGTGCAGGGCCATCTGGTGCGGGTGGACGCTGATACGATGGAACTGCAATCGGTCCTTCGCAAGGACAGCGTCGCCGATGACAGGCCGCCCGCGCGCCCGTGATGTCCGTCAGGGATGATGGTTGGAGCGGGTGATGGGAATCGAACCCACGTATTCAGCTTGGAAGGCTGCTGCTCTACCATTGAGCTACACCCGCGTCGGAAACCGTATAGGCGAGCCGCGCGGGGCGTGCAACCATCATCGGCGGGTCTGGAAGAACCCCTGCAACAGCGCCCGCGCGGGGTCTGCGCCGATGCCGTCATAGACGGCGGGACGGTGGTGGCATTGGGGGTGGTCGAACACCCGCGCCCCATGTTCCACGCCCCCCATCCGCACGTCGCTGGCCCCGTAATAAAGCCGCCCGATCCGCGCGGCCGAGATTGCCGCCGCGCACATCGGACAAGGTTCCAGTGTGACCCACAGGTCATGGCCGGGCAGCCGTTCGGAACCCGCGGCCCGGCAGGCATCGCGAATCGCCAGGATCTCGGCATGGGCAGTCGGGTCCGACAACTCGCGCGTACGGTTTCCTGCCGCCGACACCACGCTGCCGTCAGGGGCCACCACCACCGCGCCCACCGGAACCTCGCCCCGGCGGGCGGCGGCCCTTGCCTGGTCAAGCGCCAGGGCCATATGAGAGGTGAAGCGGGTCATGCCCGCTTGTCGCAAGGGCGCGGCAGCCATGCAAGTCGCCCTTTCCATGCCCTGCCGCGCCCGATAGAAGCGCGACTTTGCCACCGCAGCGATGCGCAGGAGATATCGCCATGACCGACGACAGTGCCCCGAAATCCGCCGACCAGACCCCGGCCTCTGCCCAGTCCCCCGACCGCATTGCCAAGGTGATGGCGCGCTCGGGCGTCGCCAGCCGCCGCGAGGCCGAGCGGATGATCCTGGAAGGTCGTGTTTCGGTCAACGGCAAGAAGATCGACAGCCCGGCGCTTGACGTGCTGCCGACCGACCGCATCGTCGTGGACGGCAAGAAGCTGGACGAGCCGCAGGAAACCCGGCTGTGGCTGTATTACAAGCCCTTGGGCCTGGTGACGACGGAATCCGACGAAAAGGGCCGCCAGACGGTGTTTGATGCCCTGCCCCGCGACCTGCCGCGCGTGATGACCGTGGGCCGGCTTGACCTGACCTCCGAAGGTCTGCTGCTGCTGACCAACGACGGCGAATTGAAGCGCCGGCTGGAACTGCCCTCGACCGGCTGGCTGCGGCGTTACCGCGTGCGGGTCAACGGCACGCCCAGCGACATGACCTTCGCCCCCCTGCGCCGCGGCGCGACCATCGACGGCGAGGAATTCGCCCCGATGGAAATCAAGCTGGACAGCCAGCAAGGCGCGAATGCCTGGCTGACCGTCGGCATCCGCGAAGGCAAGAACCGCGAAATCCGCCGCGCGATGTCCCATGTCGGGCTTCAGGTGAACCGGCTGATCCGAATCGGCTATGGTCCCTTCAAGCTGACCGGGATGGAGAAGAACGAGGTGGTCGAGGTCAAGAAGCGCGTGCTGCGCGACCAGCTTGGCGGCCTGCTGACCGGCGAGGAAACACCTCCGAAGGAACGCGAGATGCGCCCGCGTGGCGCCGAAGGCTCGCGCGGCCCGCGCCGCGAGGACGGTGACGCGCCCCGCCGCACCTTCCGCAGCGCGTCAGGAGGCGAAGGCGACGGCCGCTTTGCCCGCAAGTCCGGCCCGCGCGAGGACGGCGACCGCCCGGCGCGCCCCTGGTCCGGCAAGCCCCGATCCGAGGAAGGCGGCGACCGGCCCCAGTTCCGCGCCAAGCGCCCGCAAGGCGACGGCGACCGCCCCGCCCGCAGTTGGTCCGACAAGCCGCGCACGGATCGCGACGGGGCCTTTGGTGACCGTCCCCGTTTCACCAAGCCTGACCGCGAAGGCCAAGGTGGCAAGCCCGGATACAAGCCGCGCGGCGACCGACCCGAGGGCGACTTCAAGCCCCGTGGTGACCGGCCCGAAGGCGGCTTCAAGCCTCGTGGGGATCGTCCGGAAGGTGGTTTCAAGCCCCGTGGGGATCGTCCGGAAGGTGGTTTCAAGCCCCGTGGGGATCGGCCCGAAGGTGAGCGCAGCTACAAGCCGCGTGGCGACCGGCCCGAGGGAGAGCGTGGCTTCAAGTCCCGCGGGGATCGTGCCGAAGGGGGGTTCAAGCCCCGCCGCGACGCCGATGACGCCGGGCGGAGCTTCAAGCCGCGCGGAGAGGGAAAACCCGGCGACAAGGGGTTCAAGCCGCGCGGCGACCGGGCCAAGGGCGGCTTCAAGCCTCGGGGCGACGGTCCTCGTCCGGGCGGCAAGCCGGCTGGGGATCGCAAGCCCTTTGGAAAACCAGGCGGGCCGAAGCCCGCGCGCGGCGGTGCCGGCGGCGACAAGCCGCGCTTTTCCGGCAAGCCCGGCGGACGGCCAGGTGGTTCGGGCGGCGGCCGTCCCGGCAGCAAGCCGCGCGGCTGACAGGCCTGCTCCCCGGATCGCGCCATGCGTCCGGGGCGGCCTTTCCTATTTCGTCAGGATCAGCTTGCCGGCGCGGGTGATGCGAAGCTGATAGATCTGGTCGTCCAGGATGATCAGGGCCTGGTTGCCCCCGCGGGTCAGCTGGGTCGCGTCATGCTGCGGGATCCGGGCCAGCACGCTGGTGCCGGGTTGCGCGAAGTCTGCGGGACGTACTGCGGTCATGATCAGCCTCTCGAAAATGGGGTCCGTCTTCCTTCACCCGAAATCTGACCAATTCAGTCTGGATTGTCAAAGTAAAAGCGTCGGAAATTTTTGGCGGGGTCAGGTCACTGTGACAGACAATCCGCGATGGCCCCGCCCATCTCGCCCAGTATTTGCGCGTAAAGTCCGGGGCCCGGCTCCAGATCTCCGCCTTCGGGCATCAGTTCGCGCCCGGCCCGAACGGTGCTGCCTTCCGTGACGGCCTGGACCAGTTTCGGGTCGCTGCCATATTCGGGAAAGGCGCAGAGGGCGCCGGACTGGGCAATGCGGGCGCGAATCTCGTTCAGCCTTGCCGCGGACGGGGTGCTGGCGTCGCCAAGGGAAACGGCGATGGCGGGCTGAAGGCCGAAGTGATCGGTGAAATAGCCATAAGCGTCGTGGAAGACGACAAAGCTGCCCCCGGCGTGGGGCTGAAGCTGCGCGCGCAGGCCTTCCTCGAGCCGGAGGATGCCTTCGCCCGCCGTTTCCGCGTTCTGCCTGTAGGCGGCCGCATTGTCGGGATCGGCCTCGGCCAGCGTTTCGGCAATGGCGGCGATCCAGAGGCGGGCGTTCTCGGGGTCCAGCCAGGCATGGGGATCGACATCGCCATGCGCGTGATGATCGTCGTCATCGTGCGCGTGATCGTCACCATGTGCGTGATCATGTGCGTGGTCGTGGTCATGTGCATGGTCGTCGCCATGACCCGAGCCATGCCCGTGCCCATGTTCCTCATGGCCGTGGTCATGGCCATCGTCGTAACCGCGCAGATAGGTGCCCGGCACCTCGAGCAGGCGCAGTTGCGCGACATCGCCGGCGACCGAGGACGCGGCGCGGTCCAGCCAGGGCGTCAGTTCCGGCCCCGTCCAGACCAGCAGCCCGGCCTCCTGAAGCCCGCGCGCATCGGACGGACGCATCTGGTGGTGATGCGCGCTTGCCCCCTTTGGCAGCAGCACCTGCACCTGCCCAAGATCCCCCATCACCTGCTGGACAAGCGAGGCGGTGACGGGCGTGTCAACCACCACTTGCGGCGGTTCGGCCAGGGCTGGACCGGCGGCCAGAAGGCCCAGGGCGGAAAGGATCATGCGCATCATGTCACCTCGACGGGTTGGTTTCTTGCAGGGCCGTGCTTATTCATGTTACATGATAACAAGTCAAACAGAATGTGATAAAGTAACAAGATTGGCCCATCACGATCCTCATTCTGCCTTTGCCCCGCATGACCACCGCGCCTGCGAGGCGCGCGTGCTGGACGAGGCCCGCGACCGTCTGGCTGCCAATGGCGCCCGACTGACCCCCGTGCGGCAGCGGACGCTGGAGATCCTGCTGGAATCGCATCGCGCGATGGGTGCTTATGAGGTGCTGGACCGTCTCGCCGCCGAGGGTTTCGGCCGCCAGCCGCCGGTCGCCTATCGCGCCTTGGAGTTCCTGGTGGAACACGGGCTGGCGCATCGCCTGCAGCGGTTGAACGCCTTCGCCGCCTGCCTGCATCCAGGCCATGACCATGCGCCCGCCTTCCTGATCTGCCGGGAATGCGACATGCTGGCCGAACTGCCCGCCGCGCCCGTGCGCGATGCGCTGACGGAACTGGCCGCCGAGTCCGGTTTCCAGGTGGAACGCGCCACGATCGAGGCCCTTGGCCTCTGCCCCGCCTGCGCCGGCGCGGCACGGCCATGACCGCCCTGATCCAGGCCAGCGGCCTGACGATCCTGCGTCCCGGCGGATCCGAAACTGTCCTGCAAGGCGTCGACTTCCAGATCCGCCCCGGTGAGATCGTGACGGTCGTCGGGCCGAACGGGTCGGGCAAGTCGTCGCTGGTGCGCGCGCTGCTGGGACATATGCCGCTGGCGGCGGGCCATGTCGAACGCAAGTCGGGGCTGCGGATCGGCTATGTCCCGCAGCGCGTGCAGGTGGATACCACGATCCCGATGACCGTGCGCCGCTTCCTGTCCCTGCCCCTGCGCGTCAGCGACGGGGATGCCGCCCGCGCCCTGGCCCGCACCGGGGTCGAGGGGCTCGAGGCGCGCCAGTTGACGCAGCTTTCAGGCGGGCAGTTCCAGCGTGTCCTGCTGGCCCGCGCCCTGCTGCACGACCCGCAGCTTCTGGTCCTGGACGAGCCGACCCAGGGGCTGGACCAGCCCGGCATCGTCGCCTTCTACAAGCTGATCGAGGAGGTGCGCCGCCAAACCGGCGCGGCCGTCCTGATGGTCAGCCACGACCTTCTGGTGGTGATGCGCGCCTCTGACCGGGTGATCTGCCTCAACGGCCATGTCTGCTGCGAGGGCACGCCCCAGCACGTCAGCAGCGCCCCCGAATACCGCGCCCTTTTCGGTGCCGAGGCCGAGGGAACGCTGGCCCTGTATCGTCATCACCACGATCATGACCACGATCACCACCACCACGCCGGGGCGCATTGATGCTGGACGACTTCTTCATGCGCGCGATGCTGGCGGGCTTGGGCATCGCGGCGGTGGCTGGTCCCCTGGGCAGCTTCGTCGTCTGGCGGCGCATGGCCTATTTCGGGGATGCCACCGCCCATGCGGCGATGTTGGGCGTGGCCGTCAGTTTGGCCTTCCAGATCTCGATCTATGCGGGGACGACGCTGGTCGCGGCGGCCATGGCGGTCACGATCTCGGGCCTGGTGACGCGCGGACAGTCGATGGACACGATGCTGGGCGTGCTGTCGCATTCCGCACTGGCGATCGGCCTTGTGGCGATCAGCTTCGTGCCGCAGGCCCGGTCGGACCTGTCGGCCTATCTGTTCGGCGACATCCTGGCGGTGGGCCGGGGCGATCTGGCGCTGATCTGGGCGGGCGCGGCCGGCGTGCTGGCGCTGCTGGCCTGGCGGTGGCAGCGCCTGCTGACAGCCTCGCTGAACGAGGAACTGGCGATGGCCGCCGGCATCGACCCCCGAGTCGAACGGCTGGTCCTGTCCATTGCCCTTGCGGTTGTAGTGGCCCTGTCGATTCGAGTGGTCGGATCGCTGCTGATTTCCGCCATGCTGATCGTTCCTGCCGCCGCCGCCCGCGGATTGTCGCGCAGCCCCGAACGGATGGTCGGCAATGCCGTGCTGATCGCCGCCCTGGCGGTCATGGGCGGGCTGACGGCCAGCCTGTATCTGGACACCCCGGCAGGCCCCTCGATCATCACCGCCGCCGCCGCGTTTTTCGCGTTTTCACAGGTGTTTCGCCGCGCCTAGTGCAGGAATGCCACACCCCCTGCGGTGCCCGTTGCAGGGCCGGAACCAGGGGCCGCGGGGGGTGTTGGCCAATATGCAACAGTCAGCATGAACCAGCGACGGATTTGAACCAATGCAGCTTTCAAACGTCTGGGGATTGTGTAACTGTCGCCTCGATGTTGCCGGTGACGGCAGCCTTCAACGAAACGGAGCATGATCATGACCAAATTCGCTACTTTCGCTGCCGCTCTCGGCCTGACCGCCACTTCGGCTCTGGCTGGTGGCTATGTCGCCCCCGTCGTCGACGTCGAGCCCGTCGTTGTGGAGGAGCGTCCCGCTTCGACCAACGCTGGTCTGGTTGTCCCGGCGCTGCTGCTGCTGGGCGTCATCGCCGCCGTTGCTTCGGACGACGACGACAGCTGATATCCGAAGCGGAACTCCGGTTCCGTCACGGTTTAAAGGGCTGGCCTTTTGGCCGGCCCTTTTCCATTTGCGCGCCTCGACAGGCCTGCCCTGCGGGCGTAGCATCGTCCCTGTCCGACGGTCTGCCTGCGGGGGTGATCATGCATCGCTATCTGGTCCTTGGCCTTCTGGCCTTTCCCGCCCCGGTTGTGGCGCAAACCGAGACCCAGGAAGGCCTTGGCCTGATCGAGCGGGGCCTTGGCATCATCGCCGAAAACCTGTGGACCGAATTCGGCCCCCAGCTTGACCAGTTGGGACAGGGCATGGGCAATGCGCTGACCGACCTTGGCCCGGTCCTTCAGGACCTGGGCGTGCTGGTGGACGACCTGGGCAATTACCAGGCGCCCGAGCGGCTGGAGAATGGCGACATCCTGATCCGCCGCAGAGCCGACGCTCCACCGCCCCCGCCGCTGCCCGATGCCCCTTCGGCAGACGGCGATGTAACACCCTCGGTTCCGGTGGACCCGGACCAGCCCGAAATTCCGCTATAGGCTCTGGACCCGCCCGGACCGCACGGGCTAGGCTGCGGAAAACGCAAGGGGATGAAGGACATGGGCGATTTGCTGGCGGCGCAGGCAAGCGACATCTTCCGCATCGGCCTGCTGGTGATGCTGCTGCTGACGACGCTGCGCAACCGCCCCATTACCGGGATGCTGCTGCCCTTGGCTGCGGGCGCGTTGTTCGTGGCGGTCATCATCCCCATGACCGGCACCAGCCCCCGCCCCGAGCCGGTGATGCAGCAGGTTCTGGCGGGCCTTCTGGTCAATGCCGCCTATATCGCCCTGGGGCTTGGCGCCTGGTCGCTGTGGACGGCGCGGCGCTGATCGTCAGCTTAGCAGGCGCGTCATCTCGGCCCGCAGTTCCGACAGTTCGAAGGGCTTCGCGATGAAGCCGTCCGCCCCAAGCGCCAGCCCGCGCCGCTTTTCGACGATGGACCCGCGCGCGGTCATCAGAAGGATGCGGACGCCCGACAGGCCCGGATCGGCGCGCAGCTTTTCCACGACCTCGTAGCCCGAGATGTCGGGCAGCATCACGTCCAGCAACACAAGATCCGGGCGCTCGCTGCGGATCGCGCTTAACGCGGTGCCGCCTTCAGCATGGCGCGAATGGACGTGGCCCTCGCGCGCCAAAAGGAACTCCAGGGCCACGGCGATGTTGTCCTCGTCCTCGACAACCAGAATGCGCGCCATGGGCCAAGCCTTCCTCTGCTAGGGGTAAAAGGCCGGACCGGGGCAACCCCGGACCGGCCGTCATCGGTCAGACGTTGTCGTCTGCGAAGATGTCCTTCTTGTGGCTGTCGTTCGGCACGAACAGGGTGCCGATGATCACCGTCATCACGGCGATCACGATCGCATACCACAGGCCCGCATAGATGTTGCCGGTCTGGGCCGAGATCGCGAAGGCAGTCGCGGGCAGCAGGCCGCCGAACCAGCCGTTGCCGATGTGATAGGGCAGCGACAGGCCGGAATAGCGGATGCGGGTCGGGTAAAGCTCGACCAGTTGGGCCGCGATCGGGCCATAGACCATCGTCACCAGAACGATCAGATAGGTCAGGATCAAAACGATCTGGATGTTCTGAGCCTTGAAGATGTCGAAGAAGTGGCTGGCCTTGGCAACCGTGGTATTGTCCGCCGCCGTCAGCGGATAACCGGCGGCGGTCAGGGCCGCGTTCACCTCGGCCGTGAAGCGTGCCTTTTCGGCGGCCAGGGCGTCGCCCGTCAGCGTGTTGCCGTCATAGGACTGCACAACGGTTTCGCCGATGCTGACCGACGCCACGGTGCCCGCCGGAGCATCCACCGTTTCCTGGACGTTGACCGATGATTTAGACAGCGCCGCCTTCAGGATGTCGCAGCTGTTGTTGAACTGCGCGGTGCCCACCGGGTTGAACTGGAACGAGCAGTCGTCGGGCGCGGCCGTGACCGTGACAGGCGTGTTCTGCGCCGCGGCCAGCGCGGGGTTCGCGACGCTGGTCAGCATCGGGAAGACCCACATGTAGGTCGCCGCAGCCAGGGCACAGCCGCCCAGGATGATCGGCTTGCGGCCGATGCGGTCGGACAGCGAGCCGAAGAAGATGAAGCCCGCGGTGCCCAGGATCAGCGACCAGGCCACGAAGACGTTGGCGCTGAACTGGTCGACCTTCACGACGTTCTGGATGAAGAACAGCGCGTAGAACTGGCCCGAATACCAGACCACGGCCTGGCCGGCCGTCAGGCCCAGCAGCGCGATCAGGGCGATCTTGCCGTTCTTCCAGTTGCCGAAGGCTTCTTTCAGCGGGGCTTTCGACTGCGCGCCTTCTTCCTTCATCTTCTTGAAGGCAGGCGATTCGTTCATCTGCAGGCGGATATACAGCGAGATCAGCAGCAGGAAGACCGAACCCAGGAACGGGATGCGCCAGCCCCAAGCCTTGAAGGGCTCCAGCATGACCTGTGCGCCGGCGGCGTCCAGCAGCGGTTGCCCGTCCAGGCCCAGTTGCGGCACGGCGGGATAATTTGCGTTCACATAGGACGTGACCAGCAGGATCACGACCAGCGACAGCAGCAGGCCCAGCGTGGCCGTGGTCTGGATGAACGCCGTGAAATAGCCGCGCTGATTGGCCGGGGCGTGTTCGGCCACATAGACCGCCGCGCCGCCATATTCGCCCCCAAGCGCCAGGCCCTGCAACATTCGCAGCACGATCAGGATGATCGGCGCCGCGATCCCCCAGGACGCATAGCCGGGCAGAAGGCCGACCAGGAAGGTCGAGAAGCCCATGATCAGGATGGTGGCCAGGAAGGTGTACTTCCGGCCGATCAGGTCGCCCAGGGCGCCAAAGACAAGCGCGCCAAAGGGACGGACCAGGAAGCCCGCGGCAAAGGCCAGAAGCGCGAAGACGTTCCGGGTGGCCTCGGGGAAGGCGGTAAAGAACTGCGCCCCGATGATCGCCGCCAGCGAACCATACAGGTAGAAGTCATACCATTCGAAGATCGTGCCCGCGGACGAGGCCAGGATGACCTTCTTTTCCTCGGACGTCATGGGACGCGAACGGGTCGTCGCGTCGGGCGATGCATAAGCCATCATTCCTCCTCCTGTTGAACCGGCCTTGCGCCGGCATGGGATCCCATCAGGCATGGGCAGCGGGCAAGCCTTTCCTGGCCGCGTTCCGGGCCTTGCCGGAACAGCGCGCTGCCTTTCCTGTCGGGCTGGTCTTGCAGCACCCGATCCTCCTTCGGATGCCGCGCTGTCGTGGATGCAGAGGGACTAGCCCCCTTTTTTCACCCTCTGTTCATCCTGTTCTGGATGAGGTCGTCGACGACTTCGGGTTCGGCGAGGGTGGAGATGTCGCCGAGGCTGC
>NZ_BNCL01000006.1:59051-221430 GCF_014656455.1 Paracoccus aerius | reverse complement strand
ACGAAACCCTGCAATTCAAAGCGAATGAAACCGCATCTTCAGCACATAAAATCAATGCAGTAAGAGTTGATCAGGCCGGACTTCTTAGTCTTGAAATGACGGGAGGAGGAACTGGAGCAGCAGGCCACGCGAAAACACGGTTCTCTATTCTCAGCTTGCTGCTATATGGGACGAGTCATTGGTTTTCGAGTATGTGCATGATGAAACACAAATACTACAATAATCATTTTATAATATTAACATTCTCTATTCTTTCCGTGATGTTTCTCATCATGTTTGGCTATTATGGGGTGGGGCGTAGCGGCCATTTCGCTTTTGACATGCCTTATCTCCAAGTTGCAGGCGAGATGTGGCGGAACCTCGCTAATCCTTATGACGTAGAAAGCTTCAAGGAGAATATGAAGCTCGTTACCGGTTTGGATTCGGGAAACTACGCCTATCCGCCAAATTCCTTTCCTATAGCGCTTGCGCTTTCTTTCGGTTCATCCGATACGGCCCGATGGATCAGCGGGGCGATGAATCTGGCCGCGATTGGTTTTCTGACGCTCTTCATTCACTGGGGTGCCGCAGCGGGCGAATATATTAGAACCTCCCACGCACGCGCCACGGCTGTCATCGCTTCGGCTCTCGTTATCGGTAATCCGTTGACGGCCCATGTAGTGTGGATGGGGCAGACAACCCTCATATCGGCCGCGTTCATCTATGGCTGCTGGATGTTGGCCAACCGCCGGCTGGATCTGTTGGCCGGGATCTTGCTGGGGATAAGTGCCTTCAAGCCGCAACTGGCAATTCTTGTCGGTCTCTGGTTCATGATGGACCGACGGTGGGTTCTGGTCGCGGCAGCGGCTGTCACGACCATAGTGGTTTCGGGCTGGCCGATTGTTGCGCAAGGGGTAGATGGCTCGTGGCTGGCCTGGATGCGGACCTTGTCCCAATACCAGAACACGGTCCACAACCTTCCCAGCTTCAAGCACGTCTTTGGTGTTCGAAGCGTCCTGGCCACGGCCGGAATTTCCGCCCCATCCTTTATGGTGCCAGGAATTATAGCCTTGATTGCGCTTTATCGTTTTCGACGGCATTACGAAGAGATCTGGCTGATCAACGCCATCCTGATCATATCATTTCTGTTCGTCTATTCGCATGATTACGATCTTGCACCTGTGGCTGTGATCGCTTTTCCGCTTCTGATGGCGGCGCAAGGCAGGCCGCGCGTGCTGATGTTGCTTTGTTTTCTGGCTTTTGTGATCTTCTTTCCCCAAAGGATCTGGGAAAGGTTTGATTTGGACATGATGGCTAGAACGCGCGAACTTGCCCTGATGGGTGTCTTGGCGACCTATCTGAAGATCTGCAGGATCACCTGGCCGGCGGCTTCAAAGGCCGCGGTTGCTGTATGACCTCGCCCTGTTCAAGACCTCAAATTTTTGCTCGGTAACTTCCTTGCAGGGCTCGGAGTTGTAAATGCCTTCCCTTTCAGTGCAGCGTCTTTCCGTCGTCGTTCCCGTTCTTAACGAAGAGGATGCGATCGGACTTTTCCTGGAAAAGGTCATCCCGATCATCCAGGACATCGACCGCCTCGAGTACGAGATCATCTTCGTCGACGATGGCTCGACCGATCGTACAAGCCAGGTTTTGCATCAGGTCCATGCTGCTAATCCAGCGGTCTGCATGGTGCGCCTCAGCAGGAATTTTGGGAAAGAGGCAGCCCTGACAGCCGGCCTGGAAGCGGCAACCGGTGATGCAGTGATCCCTATGGATGTGGACCTTCAGGATCCACCCGAACTTATTGCAAGATTTGTCCAGCTATGGCGCGAAGGATACGACGTCGTCTATGGCCAGCGTAGCGACCGCGCCAGTGATACTGCAGCCAAAAGCGGATCGGCAGGTCTTTTCTATTCACTCTTCAATCGTCTTTCGTCGTTGAAGATCGAGCCGAATGTCGGTGACTTCCGGTTGATGAGCCGTCCGGCCTTGCAGGCGACGCTTCGTCTGCGCGAACGCAACCGTTTCATGAAAGGCATCTTTGCCTGGGTGGGATTCCAGAGCATTGGGGTGCCTTACACAAGGCCCGCACGCGCAGTTGGCACCAGCAAGTTCAACTATTGGAAATTGTGGAACTTCGCACTTGACGGACTTACGAGCTTTTCCACGGTTCCGCTCCGCGTCTGGACCTATGTCGGGGGGATCGTTGCCGTGTTTTCCGTGAGCTATACGATAACAATTATCCTGCAGACCCTGTTTTTTGGGCGCGACGTGCCAGGTTATGCATCGCTCATGGCGGTGGTGCTGATGCTTGGCGCAGTCCAACTGATCTCGCTGGGGATAATCGGTGAATATCTTGGCCGACTCTACATCGAATCTAAACAGCGCCCAATTTATGTTGTTCGTGAACAGGTTGGGCTGCGACCGCAAACAGAATCATCTTCTCCGGTCGAGACACTTCTTGCATACTCGAAAGCTGCAAGATGAAGGCGGGAAACTCGTTTATTGAAGTGACACGTTTCGGCATCGTTGGCCTTGCCGCCACTGCCATGCATTATCTTGTCTTGACCGTTCTGGTCGAACTGGTTCGAATTCCTCCCACGCCCGCGAATGGTTTGGCCTTTCTTTGTGCCCTTGGTATCACTTATCTAGGGCAATCGCTGTGGGTCTTCAGAAAGCGCAGCCAGCATGGCGTGTCGCAAATTCTAAGGTTCATTGTTTCGCTTGCGGTGGGATTGCTTTCAAACATGGCGATCATGGCGATAAGCGTCCATGCTTTCAAACTGGACTATCAGACCGGCTTTCTGCTGGCTCTGATTTTGGTGCCAATGCTGAGCTTTATGATCAATCGATCCTGGGTCTTCAGGGAACCACAACGCGGGTAACTCGTCCCGCTTTTGTTCAAGAAGCCATTCCTGTGCCCCTCCTCCTGGACTTGGAAAGGGATCATCGCGCCCATTGCCGTGGCGTCCCGTCAGTTCCGCCAGGACTGGCGTAGCCAGAAAGACAGGCACCTGCCGCCGCCCTCTCAAATTGCCACGCAGTCGGCATAGTGGCAGATCTCGCCGTCTGCGTTTGTTTCGGTGACCAGGCCGTGGATGTCGGTTTCAAAACCGGGGCATTCGCGGGCGAATTCGCGGTTGAAGCGCAGGTAGTCGACGATCTTGGCGTTGAAGGTCTCGCCGGGGATCAGAAGCGGGATGCCGGGCGGATAGGGCGTCACGAGGCTTGTCGTGATACGCCCTTGCAGGTCGTCGATCGCCACCCGCTGGGTCTTGCGCCGCGCGATGTGAGAGAATGCCTCGGACGGGGTCATCGCGGGATGGTGGTCCGACAGATAGATTTCCGTCGACAGGCGCGCGACATCGTATTTCGCATAAAGCGCATGGACGTGCTGGCTGAGATCGCGCAGGCCCATCCGTTCGTAGCGGGGATGCTTGGCGCAGAATTCCGGCATCACGCGCCACAGGGGCTGGTTGCGGTCATAGTCGTCCTTGAACTGCTGGAGCGCCGCGACAAGCGTGTTCCAGCGGCCCTTGGTGATGCCGATCGTGAACAGGATGAAGAAGCTGTAAAGGCCGGTCTTTTCGACGACGACGCCATGTTCTGCCAGGTATTTCGACACGATCGAAGCCGGAATGCCGGTGGTGTCGAAGCGACCCTCGATGTCCAGGCCGGGGGTGATGATGGTCGCCTTGATCGGGTCCAGCATGTTGAAGCCGGGCGCCATGTCG
This sequence comes from Paracoccus aerius, assembly GCF_014656455.1. Classification (GTDB taxonomy): domain Bacteria; phylum Pseudomonadota; class Alphaproteobacteria; order Rhodobacterales; family Rhodobacteraceae; genus Paracoccus; species Paracoccus aerius. The sequence continues at coordinate 217,717 of NZ_BNCL01000006.1, read as the reverse complement.
CCAAAGCCGTGCCAGCTGTCCTCTCCGTCGCGCTGAACGCCTTCGCTGTCGGTGCGGCGCAGCACCCAGTCCTTGGTGCGGCCGATCCCCTCTTCCTCGAGCGCCTCTGGCCCCCAGACCTGGAACCACCAGTCGTTTTCGCCGAACTCTTCGTCGACCTTGCGCATGGCCCGGCGGAAGTCCAGGGCCTCCAGGATCGACTCCTCGACAAGCGCCGTGCCGCCGGGCGGCTCCATCATCGCGGCGGCCACGTCGCAGCTGGCGATGATCGAATATTGCGGGCTGGTCGAGGTATGCATCAGGTAGGATTCGTTGAACAGGTGACGGTCCAGCTTCACCTCGTTCGAGTCCTGGACCAGCACATGGCTTGCCTGAGAGATGCCGGCCAGCAGCTTGTGGATCGACTGGGTCGCATAGGTCACCGAATGCTGCGTCCGGTCGCGCTTGCGGCCCATCGCGTGATAGGTGCCATAGAACGGATGGAAGGCCGCATGCGGGATCCAGGCTTCGTCGAAGTGGAGATTGTCCACATAGCCATCCAGCATCCGCTTGATTTCCTCGGTATTGTAGAGGACGCCGTCATAGGTCGATTGCGTCAGCGTCATGATGCGCGGCTTGACCTGTTCCGCGTCCACGTCCTGCAGCAGGGGGTTCGACCTGATCTTGGCCCGGATGGATTCCGGCTCGAACTCGGAATGGGCGATGGGGCCGATGATGCCCCAATGGTTGCGGGTGGGCCGCAGGAAGACCGGGATGGCGCCGGTCATGATGATCGCGTGCAGGATCGACTTGTGGCAGTTGCGGTCCACGACGACCACGTCGCCGGGCGCGACCGTATGGTGCCAGACCATCTTGTTCGAGGTCGAGGTGCCGTTGGTCACGAAGAAGCAATGGTCGGCGTTGAAGATCCGCGCGGCATTGCGTTCGGACGCGCCGATGGCGCCGTTGTGGTCCAGAAGCTGGCCCAGTTCCTCGACCGCGTTGCAGACATCCGCCCGCAGCATGTTCTCGCCATAGAACTGGTGATACATCTGCCCGATCGGTGATTTCAGGAAGGCCACGCCGCCCGAATGGCCCGGACAGTGCCAGGAATAGGACCCGTCCTCGGCATAATCCAGCAGGGCCTTGAAGAAGGGCGGCTGGATCCCCTCAAGATAGCTTTTCGCCTCGCGGATGATGTGCTTGGCCACGAATTCCGGCGTGTCCTCGAACATGTGGATGAAGCCGTGCAATTCGCGCAGGATGTCGTTGGGCAGGTGCCGGCTGGTCTTGGTCTCGCCATGCAGGAAGATCGGAACGTCGGCATTCTTCCACCGCACCTCCTCGATGAAGGACCGCAGGTTCACGACGGCCGGGTCAAGGTCTGGGCCGGGGCTGAACTCCTCGTCGTCGATCGACAGCACGAAGGCACTGGCGCGGCTTTGCTGCTGCGCGAACTTAGACAGGTCGCCATAGGTGGTGGCGCCCAGCACCTCGAAGCCCTCTGCCTCGATGGCCTCGGCCAGGCCGCGGATCCCAAGCCCCGAGGTGTTCTCCGAGCGGAAGTCTTCATCGATGATGACGATGGGGAAACGAAACTTCATTGGTCTTCCTTTTCGGGCGTCACCTTGGTTGCCACGTTCTTTCCAGTGTGGACTGGCCCGTCAAGGCCGCGCGGATAGCTGAACACGGTCGTGATGATGATCATCGCCAGGATTGCATTCCATCCCGGCGGCATCGAAGGCGCAGCCTCCTGCTCTGCCTGTCATCCGTCCCATGCAATAAAGATGTCGCGTCCGCGATGGAAGCCGCTGCGGCGCTACTCGGTCGGATCGTCGCTGGCAGGTCCGGCGCCGGTCTTGCGGTCGAACCTGGGCTGCCGTGCCGTGCCCGACGGTTTGATTGGGCCGTCACCCTTTCGCAGCGAAGGACGGGTGGTCTGATCCTTCTCCAGATCGTCTGGCACGCCTTGTTCTTTGTCGGACATCGTCACCTCCTGCGCCAACTTCAGGATCAACATTTTCCGGCAGGGCATCGTTCCTCTTGGCGATGGGCGGCCGTGGCCGTGCCTTTGTTCAAGGCGATGGCGATCCTGACCCTGCCCGGCCTTGCTGGCGGCAGTCGGCGTGGCATGGGTGCCGAAGACTATGCTCTCGCAACGCAAAGCTTTTGTTTCGAACTTGGAATGCCAAAGGCCGGCCTATCCTGCGAAACGGTTGTTCTTGTGCTGGGACGGAGAACGCGCGGTCGGAAGCCGCGCCGTGCTGATGCACAACGCGGCGCAGTCCTTGTCCGACCGGCAGATCAGGGCCTTGTGGCCCATTTCGCGGCGCGGGAGGCACCAATGCGAGGCTGGCGAAGGGCAAAGACCGAACCTCGATGCCGGCTCTCGGCTGTCCAACGACGATTACGGACGTCACTGGATCTCGGTCAGCAGGCCGGCGGCAAGCCTTGCGCGTTCCGACAAGCTCGCGATCTCGATATGTTCGTTCAAGGTGTGCAGTCCCTTGCCGCGAACGCCGATCGAATCCAGCGTTGGTACGCCCATGGCGCCGGTGAAGTTGCCGTCCGAGCCGCCGCCGGCGCTGCCTGCTGCCAGATCGAAGCCGATCCGGGACGACAACTGCCGCGCCAGGTCGTAAAGCGCCATCGTGCCGGGCTGCGGTTCCCAGACCGGGCGGGTGACGCCGCGGGTCACGATGAACTCGACGCCGTCTTCCTCTCCTTGCAGGGCAAGCATGGCGGCGACGCCCCGATCCAGATCATCTTGCGTCTTCGCCATGCTCAGAACCTCGGCCCGGCACGAGGATGAGACGCAGTTGACCCACTGCCCGGCATGGATCACGCCAACCGAGAAGGTGCAGTCCTCGGTGGTCATGGCCTCGATCTGCAGGATGCGCTTGGCCATCGCGGCGATGGCCGACCGCCCGTCCTTGAGCGCCCAGCCAGCGTGGCTGGGACGACCCTGCGTCAACAGGTCGAAGCGTGCAATGGCATAGCGGCCGATCACCGCGCCGCCATCCGGCGAGGCCGGCTCGGGCACCAGAACCGCGCGTTGGCCCCGCGCCGCGTCCTCGATCAGGCCGCGCGTGGCGGGGGTGCCGACCTCCTCGTCCGGGGTGAACAGGAAGGTGACGGGCAGGGGCGTGGTCAGGCCGGCCTTGCCGATCTGGCGCATGGCTTCCAGGAAGACATAGTTGCCGCCCTTCATGTCCATGATGCCGGGACCATAGGCCAGCCCCCCTTCGCGCCGGAAGGGCAGGGTCTCCAGGGTGCCGATGGGATGGACGGTGTCCATGTGGCCGGACACGAGGATGCCGGGCTTGCCCTGGTCGGGGTGCGGAAAACTCGCGCGGATCGAGGTGCCGAAGCCCTTGGTACCGGGGATCGTCTCGACAGTGGCGCCGATGGCAGCCAGGTCGCGGGCGGCCAGGTCCATCATCCGGCTGACGGCAGCCGCGTCCCAGGTGGGGCTTTCGCATTCTATCCAGGGGCGCAGGCCGTCCAGCATCCGGTCGGCGTCGAAGGGCAGGTCCAGGGCGCTCATGCCGCGTCCCCCAGGGGCAGGCGGCGTTCGATCAGCCGGGCATAGATCGAGGCGCCCACCGGCAGGATGGCGGGATCCAGGACGAAGCCCGGATTGTGCAGCGGCACCGTGCCCGCGTGGCTCAGGTTGCCATAGGCGCCCGGTACCTGTTGCAGCATGTCGGCGAAATCCTCGGACCCGGTAAAGGGTTCGCTCTCGGTATCGACCTGGGCCTGGCCAACGACATCGGCCGCGGCCTGCGCCCAGGCATCCGTCAGATCCTCGTCATTGACCAGCACATCGAAGATTTCGCGGAACTCGACGGTGATGGCGACGCCGAAGGCCCGTGCGATTCCGTCGCAGATGTCGCGCATCCGGGACTGCATCAGGTCGCGCACCTCGGGCCGGAAAAAGCGGATCGTCCCGGCCAGGGCCGCCGTTTCCGGCACCACGTTATAGGCGCTGCCTGCGTGGATCTGGGTCACGGACAGCACCGCGCGGTCAAGCGGTGCGACGTTGCGGCCCAGCACGGTCTGGAACTGGCCGACAAGGCCGGATGCGACGACCAGTGCGTCGCGCGACTGGTGCGGCATGGCAGCGTGGCTGCCCTTGCCGCTGACTGCGATGTCAAAGAAGGACGCGCCTGCCATGGCGGGGCCGCGGCAGATCGTGGCCTGCCCCGGCTTGCCAGTGGGCTGGTTGTGCATCCCGTAAACCTCGTCCACCGGGAAGCGTTGGAACAGCCCGTCCGCGATCATGCCGCGCGCGCCGCCCAAGCCTTCCTCGGCCGGCTGGAAGATGAAGACGGCGGTGCCGTCGAAGTTGCGGCTGGCGGCCAGGTATTTCGCGGCGCCCAGCAGCATCGTCGTGTGCCCGTCATGGCCGCAGGCGTGCATCTTGCCCGCGTTCCGCGAGGCATAGTCCACGCCGCTGGCTTCCTGGATCGGCAGGGCGTCCATGTCGGCGCGCAGGCCGACGCGCCGGTTGCCCTGGCCGCGTCCCCGCAGCAGGCCGACGACGCCCGTCTTGCCGACGCCTTCATGCACCTCGTCCACACCATATTCGCGCAGCTTGGCCGCCACGACCCCTGCGGTGCGCACCTCCTCCAGCCCGATCTCGGGGTTGGCGTGCAGGTCCCGGAAGATGGCGTCCAGTTCGGAGGCGGCAGCGTCGATCTCAGGCAGGTTGGGCATGGGTCACCTTCGGCAGTTCGCGGAAATTGTGGAAATCCCAGAACCGGCCGGGCGCGGCGTCGATCAGGGCGCGGGTATAAGCGTGGGCTGGGGCTGCCAACACCTCGGCGGCGGGGCCGTGTTCGACAACGGCGCCGCGGCTCATCACGATCACCTCGTCGCAGATCTGGGCGGCGACGCGCAGGTCATGGGTGATGAAGACGATGGCGATCCCCAGGTCGCGCTGCAACTGGTCCAGCAGATCCAGCACCTGCGCCTGTACCGACACGTCGAGCGCCGACACGGCTTCGTCCGCCACCAGCACATCGGGGCGCATCATCACGGCCCGCGCGATGGCAATCCGCTGGCGCTGACCGCCGGAAAACTGGTGGGGATAGCGCGCCAAGGCATCCTCCGGCAGCCCCACGACGCCCATCAGGCGCGCGGCCTCGGCCAAGGCCTCGCGGCGGGGGGTGCCATAGTTCAGCGGACCTTCGATCAGGCTTTCGGCAATGGTCCAGCGGGGGTTCAGCGACCGCATCGGATCCTGGAACACCACCTGCAGCTTTTGACGGTGCGGGCGCAGGGCACGGCGCGAAAGATCCGCGATGTCGGTGCCGTCCAGCATGATCCGTCCCGATGTCGGGTCGATCAGCCGCATGATGCAGCGCGCGACCGTGGATTTGCCGGACCCGGATTCGCCCACGATCCCCAGGGTGCGCCCGCGCGACAGGGTGAAGGCCACGTCCTTGGCGGCATGGGCCTGCGGCAGCGACTTCAGGATGCCGCCGCCCCCATAGACCTTGTTCAGAGCCTCGACCCGAAGAACCGTGTCATCGGCAACCACCCGCGCGTCGCGGGGCGACAGGCTAGGGACGGCCGACAGCAGCTTGCGGGTGTAATCGGCCCGGGGATGGCGCAGCAGGGTTTCGACGGGGCCATGTTCGACGATCTCACCGTGCTTCATCACATAGACCGTATCCGCGATCTCGGCCACGACGCCCATGTCATGGGTGATGAACAGCACGGCCGTTCCGTGCTTTTGCTGCAGTTCGTCGATCAGCGACAGGATCTGCTTCTGCGTGGTCACGTCCAGGGCCGTGGTCGGTTCGTCCGCGATCAGCAGAACGGGTTCCAGCACCAGGGCCATTGCGATCATGATCCGCTGGCGCTGCCCGCCCGACAGCTGGTGGGGATAGGACCGGAAGATGCGGTCCACATCGGGCAGATGCACCTGTTCCATGATCGCCAAGGCGCGCCTGCGACGTTCGGCGAGGGGCAGGTCGGTGTGAAGCTCCATCACCTCCATGATCTGGTCGCCGATCCGCAGGACAGGGTTCAGCGCCGTCATCGGTTCCTGGAAGATCATGGCCACGCGGGCGGCGCGAAGCTCGCGCATCTGCGCCTGGCTGAGGGGCAGCAGGTCACGGCCCTGCAGGGCAATTGTCCCTGACGCGACTTTCAGAGCCTCGGGCAGAAGGCCCATGATGGCCAGTGAGGTCACCGACTTGCCGGACCCGGATTCGCCCACAAGGCAGACGGTTTCGCCCTGCCGGATGGTTACGTCGATGCTCTTCAGAACCTGAGGGTTGCCCGGCGTTTCCGGCAGGCTAACGGTCAGATTTCGGGCCTGAAGCGCGACGGGCGCGGCGTCGAAATTGCGTGTCTTGAACAGCATCGGTCTATCCCGCCCGTTTCTTCAGCCGCGGGTCCAGCATGTCGCGTGCGGCATCGCCCAGAAGGTTGATCGACAGGATGCACAGCGACAGCGCCAGCCCCGGATACAGGATCAGTTCCGGCTTGATGCGGAAGAACATGCGCCCCTCGGCCATGATGTTGCCCCAGGTGGGGGTCTCGGTGCTGACGCCCGCGCCCAGGAAGGACAGGATCGCCTCGGTCAGGATGGCGGAGGCCAGGATATAGGTGCCCTGCACGATCAGGGGCGCCAGGGTGTTCGGGACCAGGTGGCGGACCAGGATTTTCGGCATGGATGTGCCAAGGGCGATGGCGGCCTCGACATAGGGTTCCTCGCGCGCCGCCAGCACGACGGCCCGGACCAGGCGCACGACGCGCGGGATTTCGGGGATGGTAATGGCCGCGATGACCGATCCGACCGACGGCCCGTTCAACGCGACAAGCGCGATGGCCAGCAGGATCGACGGGATCGCCATCAGCGCGTCCATCATCCGCATGATGATCGCATCGGCCGTGCGGAAGAAGCCCGCGACCATGCCGATCACCAGCCCGATCAGGACCGAGACGACGGCGGTGGCGATGCCGATGATCAGCGACAACTGCCCGCCGATCAGCACCCGGCTGAAGATGTCGCGGCCGAAATTGTCGGTGCCCAGGGGGTGCCCTTCGATCGGGCCTTTCAGGCGGGCCAGCGGGTTCATGGTCAGCGGGTCATGCGGCGCGATCCACTGCGCCAGCAGCGTCAGCACCACGATCACGGCCAGCACCAGGGCGGCGATCTTGCTGCCCCAGCCGAACTGCGGCAGCCGCAGCGCGCGAAGGACCGGCTGCATGGCAGAGGTCGGCGGCGGAATGGGGGACATCAGTAGCGGATCCTCGGGTCAAAGAAGCTGTAGCTGAGGTCGATGAGCAGGTTCACCAGCACGTAGAGAAAGCTGGTCAGCAGGATCATCGCCTGGATCACCGGATAGTCGCGGGCCAGGATGGCATCCACGGTCAGCCGCCCGATGCCGGGGATGTTGAACACCGTTTCCGTCACCACCACGCCGCCGATCAGCAGCGCGAAGCCCGACCCGATCACTGTCAGGATCGGGACTGCCGCGTTCTTCAGCGCGTGGCGGAACAGGACGGTGCGTTCCGGCGCACCCTTGGCGCGGGCGGTACGAATGTAATCCTCGCCCAGCACCTCGAGCATGTTGGCCCGCGTCATGCGCGCGATCAGCGCGATATAGATCGTGCTCAGCGTCAGCGCGGGCAGGAAGGCGTTTGACAGGAACGCGCCCAGGCCGCTGCCGACGGGCGTATAGCCTTGGACCGGGAACCAGCCCAGCTTCAGCGAAAAGATCAGGATGAAGAGATAGCCGATCACGAAGACCGGGACCGAAAAGCCCAGGACCGAGAAGGTCATCACGGCATAATCCGCCCCGCTGCGGTGCTTCCAGGCGGCCAGCACCCCCATCGGCACGGCCATGGCGACCGACATCAGGATTGTCAGGATCGCGATGGCGAAGGTCGGGCCCATCCGGTCGGCGATCATGGCGGACACCGGCGTGTTCGAGATCAGCGAGACCCCCAGATCGCCCTGCATCAGCCGCCCCAGCCAGGTGACGAACTGGATATGCAGCGGCTGGTTCAGGCCCATCGCCTCGCGGATGCGTTCAAGCTGCGCGGGGGTTGCCATGTCGCCCGCAATGATCGCGGCGGGATCGCCCGGGGTCAGGCGCAGCAGCAGGAAGACGAAGACGGCGACCAGCAGCATCACGGGAATGACGGCCAGGATGCGCCGCAGGATGTAACCCAGCATCAGGTTTCCTCGGATCGGACGGGCAGGTCAGGGGCAGCGGCGCGGCGCCGCCCCCGCAGGCGATCATTCGGCCTTCTGAAGGTTCCAGAACACCGGCACGGGCGAGTTGATCATGTCCGTGATACCGGCGCGGCGTGCCTGGGGCAGGGTGTATTGGCCCAGCGGGATCAGCAGTCCGTTGTCGATGGCATGGGCCTGGATTTCCTCGGCGACGGCCTTCTGTGCTTCGGCGTCGGTGGCGTCGATGAAGTTCTCCTTCAGTTCCTCGACCTTTTCATCGGTGGGCCAGCCGAACCAGGCGTCATCGCCCCGGCCGTTCAGCATCGGGTTCGAGATCGGGTTCGAGATTTCGGGCACCATCCAATTGGTGATGAAGATGTTCCATCCGCCTTCGGCCGGGGCCGCCTGGCTGGCGCGGCGTGTCACCAGGGTTTGCCAGTCCATCGGCTGCAGATCGACCGTGAAGCCCGCTTCGCGTAGGGCCTGGGACACCACCACGGGCTGCGTGGCAAGCGCCACCATGTCGGTAGGGGCCATCAGCACAACGGGCGTGCCGTCATAGCCTGCTTCCTCCAGCAGCGCCTTGGCCTCTTCGACGCCCCCGCCCTGCGTCAGCGTCTCGGTGCCGACCTCGCTGCCCAGAGGGGTGCCGCAGCCCATGATGGCGCCGCAGACCTGGTAGTATTCAGGATTGCCGACCATCGCAGCCAGCACGGGTTCCTGCTGGATCGCCTTCAGCGCGGCCTGGCGGATCTGCTGGTTGTCGAAGGGCGGGTGCAGGAAGTTCATCCGCACCATGGTCTGCATCCCGGTCGGCTCGCGCTTTTCCACGACGATGTTCGGATCGCCTTCCAGCAGCGGCAGCAGATCGACCTGCATCTGTTCGATATAGTCGATCTCGCCGCCCGAAAGGGCGTTCACGGCGGTCTGGATGTCGGGCATGTTGACCCATTCGACGCGGTCGACGTTCACGACCTTGCCTCCTGCCATCCAGTCGGCGGGCTCGTCGCGCGGAACGTATTCGTCGAACTTTTCATAGACGACGGTCAACCCGGGCTGGAACTCTTCTTCCACGAAGCGGAAGGGGCCGGAGCCGGTGTAGTCGGTGATCGCCTCGTCGGCCGAGGTTTCGGCGACGCGGGCCGGCATGATGAAGGGCGGCAGCGCCGACTGCTTGGACAGCATGTCCAGCATCGGCACGAAGGGTTCGGTCAGGGTCCAGGTGATGGTCTTGTCGTCCGTCGCCTCCAGGCTGGCGGTGCGGTCCATGATGACCTGCCCGCCCGCGTCCTTCTGGCCCCAGCGTTTCAGCGAGGCCACGGCGTCGGCGGCCGTCACCGGCGTGCCGTCGTGGAAGGTCAGCCCGTCCCGCAGGGTAAAGGTATAGGTCAACTGGTCGTCGGACACGGCCCAATCGGCCATCTGCGGCTGCGGCTGGAACTGGCTGTCCTGCGCGATCAGCACGTCATAGATCATGTAGGCGTGGTTGCGGGTGATGTGGGCTGTGGTGATGACCGGGTCCAGGACGCGCAGTCCCGAATGCATCACGGCCTTGACCGTCGTTTCGGCCCAGGCGGTGCCGGCCAGCATGGTCGAGGCAAGAAGCGTCGCTGTCAGTCGGTTGAACATGAGGTCCTCTCTGTCGATGGTTGCCGCGGGCCGATCTTGGCGTCAGCCTTGCGCGGGTGGGGTGAATGGCAGGCCGTCCGGTTCCAGCCGGATGCCGGGGTGCAGGTGGCGAAAAGGCAGGCTGGCCGGGCTGATGGGCATCGGCCCTGGCGCGGCGCAGATCAGGATGGCGTCGGCGATGGGCGCGAAATCGGCGCGAAAGTGGTTCGAGCTCTTGACCACCAGGATGGCCTGCGCCTCGGGCTCGATCCCCAGGAAGCGGAACATCTCGCGGTCGGCCATCTGGGCCTTTTCAGAGGCGACAGCAACGCGGACCCCGCCGATGCGCAGGCAGGCACAAGGGCCCAGTTGCAGATGCGCCCCGCCATAATAAGGGCCTGTCGCGTGGCAATGGCCGTCCGACAGGCTTTCGACCTCGAAGGTGGCTGTATAGGGCGCGTCGCCATCGACGCCGGACTTGCCGCCGAGCGGGATCTCGATCCGCGCCCCTTTCCCCGCGGCATGGGCGGCGGCGGCTGCCTGAGGGTCGCTGATCAGCCCGATGGCCGCGTCCTGCGCATCCGCTGCGACCAGTGCCCGCAACATGCCCGTCGTATCGGAATCGCCGCCCGCGCCGGGATTGTCCTGCGTGTCGGCGATGACGACGGGGCGCGTGGCCGTGGCGGCAAGGCGCTGCGCCTCGGCCACGCCGTCGTCGGGCAGGAAGAACCGGCCCTGGAAGGCAGGCTCGGCCTCGCGGACAGCCCCAGCGATACGGTCGGCGGCGGCGTCGGCCTGGTCCTGGCTTTCCCCATAGGCCACGACCGAGGGGCGGCAATCGGCGAAATCCGACGCCGGAAAGCCCATGAAGAACGACGCGCAGATTCCTTTGGCGTCGAAGTCCGCCACTAGGTCGTAAAGCCCGGCCGCGGGCTGGCCCATCGTCGATTGCCAGGCGATCGGGATCAGGAAATCAAGCTGCCGGAACGCCTTGAAGTTCGCGCGTTCCCGCATCAGGCGATCCAGTTCGGCCGCTGCCCGCTGTCCGGTCAAAGCCATGTCTACATGCGGATAGGTGCGGAATCCCACCAGCCGGTCGGCCCCATGGACCATCTGCGCGCTGATGTTGCCGTGCAGATCAAGCGCGGCAACGATGGGAACATCGGCGCCCACGACATCACGCACCCGCGCGATCAGCGGCCCTTCGCCATCGGGCGCGCCTTCGGCCACCATGGCACCGTGCAGGTCCAGGAACACGCCGTCCACCGGCATGACCCGGCGCAGGCCCTCGACGATCTCGTCGCCGATGGCGTGATAGCAGGCGGCGGTCACCGGCGCCGACGGGACGGCCCCCGCCCAGACCAGCGGCAGCAGTTGCCAACCATGGCTTTCGGCATGGTCGATGGCGCCGGCGACCGGCAGGTTGACCTGCCGCGCGCGTTCCAGGATCTGCGCACCCCGGCTTAGCGGCAGGTAACCGCCCCCTTGTTCAAAGGCGGCCATGTCCGCCGGGCTGGGGGCAAAGGAATTGCTTTCATGGACGAACCCCGCAAGAGCAACGCGCGGCGCCTGATCTTGATTGGAAGGTTCCGACATGCTGTATTGCTGTCCGATACAAGTGCATTGCATCGTGAGTTTATTGACCCCAATTTCCTTATGTCAACGTCGGAGATGCAGATGATGCAGCAAAAGTCGGAACCAGCTTCTTCCGAAGATGATGATCCTCTTTTCATTCAATCACTTGCGCGCGGAATGACTGTTCTGGAGGCATTTCGCCAGGCGGAAGGTCCGCTGTCGCTGGCACAGATCGCTGCGCGGACGGGGCTGACCCGCAGCGCGGCGCAACGCCTTGTGCATACCTTCCGCAAGCTGGGCTACCTGACCCTGTCCGAGGATGGTCGCGGCTTTCGCCTCGACCTGCCGATCCTGGACCTGACGCATGATTACCTGCGGCTGAACCCCCTGGTCCGCCGCGCCAGCCCGGTGCTTCTGGAACTGCGGCGCAATGTCCGCGAACGCGTCGACCTGTCGCTGTTCGACGGGCGGCGGATGGTTTACGCCGCGCGGATGCAAAGCAAGCGCGAGACGTTCTTTGCCACGCTGGTGGGCAACAGCGTGCCGACGGCCTGCACCTCCGGGGGCTGGGCCGTGCTGGCGATGCTGCCCGAGGCCGAGGTGGACGCGATCCTGGACGATCACCCGATCCCCCAGATCACGCCCCGCACGTTGACCGATCCCGCCGCCATCCGTGGCCAGATCGCCCTGACGCGCGAGAATGGCCATGCCCTGGCGATCGAGCAGATCCTGATGGGCGAGGTGGCCCTGGGCGTTGCCATCCCCGACGCAGACGGTCGGCCGATAGCCGCCATCCACATCGCGGCATCGCTGTCGGAATGGGCCCCCGAGGATTTCCGCCGACGCGTCGCCCCCCTGGCCGCCGAGGCTGTGCGCAGCATCCTGCCGGGCTGACGGTGCGCCGCAGGGTAGGGCTGCACTGACCGGGATCGTATCGCCTTATTGGCATCACGACCAGGCGGACGGTGCGGCGCTGCATCGGGCCGACGGGCAGGGTCTCTGCCCCGGCAGTTGGCCTTTCCCCTGGCGAGACCGCACCTAGATCGCTGAACTCCACCACACGTCAGACAACCATTGCCTTGATCTTGGGCCACAAGGGCGATGCCTGCCCGTTTCTTGACCACTCCTGCCCGGCCGCATCCACCCGACATTGCGCAGGGAAGGGCCGGCGTGCCACGACGGGGGCAGCCATGTCGAAGCCTCTTCTCATCGTCGTTGTCGAACCCGACCCGGATCGCGCCCAACCCATTGCCGAAGGGTTGCGCGACACCGGGCAACACGACGTCCGCATCATCGCGGAGCAATCGGGCCTTGCGCGCAAGGTGGCCGAACTGCGTCCCGATGTGGTCCTGATCGACATCGCCAACCCGTCGCGCGACGTGCTCGAGGAACTGGCGCTTGCATCTGGGCCGTCCGAGCGTCCCGTGGCGATGTTCGTGGACAGGTCGGACGAACAACTGACGCGGGCGGCCATCGAGGCCGGGATTTCCGCCTATGTCGTCGACGGGTTGCGCGCGGAACGGATCAAGCCGATCCTGGATGCGGCCATCGCCAGGTTTCACATCTTCCAGCAGATGCGGGCCGAACTGGCCGCCACCCGCGCCGCGCTTGAGGAACGCAAGATCATCGACCGGGCAAAGGCGCTGCTGATGAAGGCGCGCGGCCTGGACGAGGAAGCGGCCTACGGCCTGCTGCGCAAGGCGGCGATGGATCAGGGCAAGCGCATGGCCGATATCGCGCAACAACTGGTGATGGCGGCAGGGTTGCTGGGCCGATGACGACGCTGCGCCTCGGTTATGTTCCCCTGATCGACGCGGCCCCCTTGATCGTCGCGCAGGAACTGGGCTTTGCCGCCGAAGAAGGGCTGAGGCTGGATCTGGTCCGGCTTGGCGCTTGGGCGCAGGCGCGTGACATGCTGGGCGCCGGAATGATCGAGGCAGCCCACATGCTGGTGCCCATGCCGGTGGGGCAGGCGCTTGGGCTTGGGCCGTCGCTGCCCCCGATGGATCTGGTCATGTTCCTGTCGCACGGGGGGCAGGTCGTGGCCGTCAACCGCGATCTTGAACAGCGCCTGCGCGACAGGGGCCATGATTTCGCATTCAACGACGCGCGTGCCGCTGGTGCTGCTCTACGCCAGGCGGTGACGGGGCGGCTGCGGATCGGCGTGCCCTTTCATTTCTCGACCCAATCCGAACTGGTCCGGCATTGGCTGGCAAGCTGCGGCCTTGCCGCGTCCATGCTGGACCTCGTCACCGTGCCGCCGCCGATGATGGCAGATGCCCTGGCGCGCGGCGAGGTCGAGGCGATCTGCGTGGGCGAGCCCTGGGCCAGCGTTTCGGTTGACCGGGGGCTGGCGGCCCTGCTGCTGCCCGGCACCGCGATCTGGGCCTCTCCCCCCGAAAAGGGGCTGGTGCTGCTGCGCGATTTCGCCGATGCGCGGGAACAGGAAGCAGGCGCGTTGATGCGGGCCGTCTGGCGGGCGGGGCGCTGGCTGGACGAAGAAGGCCATCACGGCACGGCGGCGGAAATCATCTCTCGGCCCGCCTATCTGGACCTGCCGCCAGAGCTTGTGGAACGCGGGCTGACAGGGCGGATGACCGTCTCTGCCCGCGGCGAGATCCGGGAAACGCCCGGTTTCGTTTCCTTCAACGAAGGGGCAGCCAGTTTTCCGTGGAAAAGCCTGGCCGCGCTTTTTGCGCAACGCTTGGCCCTGGCGCATGGCCTTGACCCGCAGGACGCGGGGGTCCGGGCCATGGGGCATTTCCGCACCGATCTTTACCGCCGGCACCTGCGTCCTGCGGGGGCGCCCCTGCCCGGTGCCTCGCAACGGATTGAGGGGGCGTTGTCCGCCGACCGCACGGTCGCTGCGGAACGTGGCAGCATGATCCTGCGCGCCGACGGCTTTTTCGACGGCATGACCTTTGATCCCGCCGCAGTTGGCTAGCCGACCGGGGCCTCCGTCCTGCCCGCCGCCGCGGTGCGAAGCAGGTTTTTCAGGTCGGGCTTGCACGACCCGCAATTCGTTCCGGCGCCAAGCGCGCGCCCGATGGCCTCGACCGTCATCAGCTTTTGCGTTTCGATGCCGTGCAGGATCGTGTTCATGCCGATGCTGAAGCAGGCGCAGACCAAGGCCCCCGCATCAGGCTGGTCGGCCCCCGGACGCCCCGCCAGGATGTCGCCGCCACATCCGGCGTTCAGCGAGGCGATCAGGTGGCTGCGCGACAGCATGACGGGATGGGGCGCGACAAACAGCGCGGCCTGAAGCCGGCCATCCGCGATGAAGGCCAGGCGCCGGATGCCCTTCCGGGGGTCGTGGACCGCCAGCGGCTCGCCTGTCATGCCAAGCATGGTGCGGGCTGTCTGGGTCCAGTCCTGGGGCTGGTCGGTCCCGGCCAGTTCCGCCTGGTGGCCCATCGGCAGGACCGCGCGTGCCCAGTAATCGCAGGCGGGCTGGATGGGACGGGTAGACACTGCAAAGCCATACCATTCTGCCTTGAACGGCCTGATCGCCACATTGGCCGATTTCGATGCCGGCTGGCCCGAGACGGGGTCAACCACCCCTGGCACCAGGGCGTCGATGCGTGCGCGGGACGCCGTCTCGTTCGTCCAGTGGATCGGCGCGAAGGGGTGGCCAGGCGCCACGCGGTCCGTCACCAGAACCCGAAGGATGGCGCTTCCATGGGGGCTTGCCACCTGAGCCAGGTCCGCATGCCGCAGGCCAAGCCGGGCGGCGTCCGCCGGGTGCAGTTCCAGGAACGGCTCGGCCAGGTGGCGGGACAGGCGCGGCGACAGGCCGGTCCGGGTCATCGTATGCCAATGGTCGCGGACACGGCCGGTGTTCAACAGGAACGGCCAGGCCCCGGGGGCGGGCTGTGGAAGGCGCGGCGTCACGGATACCATCCGTGCCCGGCCCGAGGCTGTGTGGAAGCGGCCGTCGCCGAAGAAGCGTCCGCCCTTGCGGCGGGGGGATTGCGGCCAGAGGAACGGCTGCAAGCTGTCGTATTGCGGCCCGGTGATGCCGGCATGGTCGGATATGTCGAAGTCGCCGCCAAGTGCGCCCGCCACGCCCGACAGCGCCGCATGTTCGGCAAAGACCTGCCCCGGGCTGTCCCAGTCAAAGGCATCGGCCCAGCCCATCCGGGCGGCAACATCGGCGATGATGCGCCAGTCATCGCGCGCCTGTCCGGGCGCGGCAAGGCTGCGCCGCTGGCGGCTGATGCGGCGTTCGGAATTGGTGACGGTGCCGTCCTTTTCGCCCCATCCGGTGGCCGGCAGCAGCACATGGGCCAGGCGCGTCGTGTCCGTCCGCGCCATCATGTCGGACACGACCACGAAATCGCAACCGGCGATGGCACGGGCGACGCGGTCGGCCTCGGGCATGGACACGGCAGGATTGGTGCAGATGATCCACAGGGCCTTGATGCGGCCGTCCTCGACCGCGCGGAACATGTCGACGGCCTTGAGGCCGGGCTTGGCGGCCATGCGGGGCGCCTGCCAGAAGTCCCGCACCGCATCGCGATGCACGGGGTTCTCGATCTCCAGGTGGCAGGCCAGCATGTTGGACAGGCCGCCGACCTCTCGACCGCCCATGGCGTTGGGCTGGCCGGTGACGCTGAAGGGGCCGGTGCCGGGGCGCCCGATCCGGCCGGTCGCCAGGTGGCAGTTCAGGATGGCATTGACCTTGTCGGTGCCGCTGTCCGACTGGTTGATGCCCTGGGAATAGACGGTCACGACACGCCCGCTGCCGCACCACAGATCCAGGAACTGCTGCAGCGCGCTGTGCGGCAGGCCGGTCGCCTGCGGCAGCGTGGCCCGCGCCGTGGCCAGTGCCTCGGCCAGGCCATCGGGTCTTTCCGTCACAAGCCCGTGCCGGTCTATCTCGGCCAGCAGCAGGTTGAACAGCACGGCGTCAGATCCCGGCGCCAGGGGCAGGTGCAGGTCGGCGATGTCGCAGGTGGCGGTGCGGCGGGGGTCGACGACGACGACCTTGGTGCCCCGTGACTCGCGCGCGGCGGCCAGGCGTTGGTAAAGGACGGGATGGCACCAGGCGAGGTTCGATCCCACCAGGACCACGCAATCGGCCTGTTCCAGATCCTCGTAAAGGCCGGGCACGGTGTCCGATCCGAAGGCGCGCCGATGCCCCGCCACGGAGGATGCCATGCAGAGCCGCGAGTTCGTGTCGATATTGGCGCTGCCGATGAAGCCCTTCATCAGCTTGTTGGCGACATAGTAATCCTCGGTCAGCAACTGGCCCGAGACATAGAAGGCCACCGAATCCGGGCCATGGCTGGCGATGCAGTCGGAAAACCGCCGCGCCACAAGGTCAAGCGCCTCATCCCAGCCTGCGTCTCGGCCGTCGATCTGCGGGGCCAAGAGGCGGCCCTTGAGGCCGACCGTTTCGCCCAGGGCCGATCCCTTGACGCAAAGCCGGCCCAGGTTTGCGGGGTGGTCGGGGTCGCCCGCGACCGCCAGCCCGCCGGCGCCGTCGGGCGTTGCAAGGATCCCGCATCCTACCCCGCAATAGGGGCAGGTGGTCCGGATGGCGGGGCGGGGGTTCTGCATGGTCATCGGCAATCCTTCAGGCGGCGGCGCTGCGGCGGATCAGGCTGGCGTCGATCAGGATGCGCCCCCCCTGGACCCGGACGGCATAGGTCCCGACCGCCCCGTCGTCCGCGCCTTGGGCCTGCCCGGTGTTCAGGTCGAAGACCCAGTTGTGCAACGGACATGTGACCGCCGTGCCGTGGACGATGCCTTCGGACAGCGGCCCGCCCTTGTGGGGGCAGCGGTCGTCCAGGGCGAAGACCCTGTCATCGGCGGTGCGGAACACAGCCACGCAGCCCTGCGCGGTCCTGACCAGGCGCGCGCCTTGCCGGGGGATGTCGTCCAGGGATCCGATGTCGACGAAGACGGTCATTCCGCGGCCTCCAGCGTCAGGTCGGCAAGGGGCGCCCACTTGGGCGTCTCGGTGGGGGTGGAAAGGTCGGCCCAGGGGTCGCGGCGATAAACGGACTGGCTGATCTCGAACCGTTCGACCAGGGCGCGGCGGTTTGCCAGGTCGTCCACGACCTGCGCCTTGATCCAGTCGAGGCCCACCTTGCCCATCCACTTCCAGATGCGCTCCAGGTAGCGGGCGTGTTCCCGGTAAAGCTGGGTCACGGCCAGGATGATCTCGACCGCCTCGTCCTCGGACGGGGTGGATGCGAGGGGTCGGGTTTCCTTGACCTCCATCCCGGCCGCGCCGCCGATGACGATGTTATAGCCCGAATCCACGCAGACGACGCCGATGTCCTTGCAGGTGGCCTCGGCGCAGTTGCGGGGGCAGCCGGACACACCCAGCTTCAGCTTGTGCGGCGTCCACGACCCCCACATCAGCTTTTCCAGCCTGATCCCGAGGCCTGTCGAATCCTGGGTGCCGACGCGGCAGAACTCCTTGCCGACGCAGGTCTTGACCGTGCGAAGGCCCTTGGAATAGGCGGCGCCCGACACCATCCCGGCGGCGTTCAGGTCGGCCCACATATGCGGCAGGTCCTCCTTGCGCACACCCAGCAGGTCGATCCGCTGCCCGCCCGTGACCTTGACCATCGGCACGTTGTACTTCTCGGCAGCATCCGCGATGGCGCGCAGTTCGGCCGGAGTTGTGACGCCGCCCCACATGCGCGGCACCACCGAATAGGTGCCGTCCTTCTGGATGTTGGCGTGGTTGCGTTCGTTGACGAAGCGCGACTGGCGGTCGTCGCGGTATTCCAGCGGGTATTCGGCCAGCAGGTAGTAGTTCAGCGCCGGGCGGCAGGAATGGCAGCCGCCCACGGTCTTCCAGCCAAGCTCCTGCATGACGGCGGGGATGGACTTCAGCCCCATCGCCCGGATCAGGCGGCGCACATCCTCGTGGCTGTGGTCGGTGCATTTGCACAGGCCGGCGGGGGTATCCTGAACCTCGCCCCCCGAAGCCAGGGCCATGACCTGCCCCACAAGCCCGCTGCAGGTGCCGCAGGAGGCCGAGGCCTTGGTGCAGGCCCGCACGGCGTCCAGCGTGCAGGCGCCGCCTGCAACCGCATTCATGATCGCGCCCTTGGAAACGCCGTTGCAGCCGCAGATCTCCGCTTCAGGCGGCAAGGCTGCAACGGCCGCCATAGGGTCCGGGGCGGCACCCCCCTGGAAGGCCGGACCGAAGATCAGCGTGTCGCGCATTGGGCCGATGTCGGTACCATCCTTCATCAGCCCATAGAACCATGCCCCGTCGGCGGTATCGCCATACATGACCACGCCGACGATGCGGTCGCTTTCCAGCACCAGTCGCTTGTAGATGCCGCGCCCCGGATCGCGGAACACGATATCCTCGCGCCCCGGTGCATCGGCGAAATCGCCCGCGCTGAACAGGTCGCAGCCCGTCACCTTCAGCTTGGTCGCGGTCTGCACGGGCGCGAACATCGCCGGCTGGTCCAGAAGCGTCTGCGCCAAGACCTTGGCCTGGTCATAAAGGGGCGCGACAAGGCCGAAGACCTGGCCGCGATGTTCCACGCATTCGCCAAGCGCGAAGATATGCGGATCGCTGGTGCGCAGGGCGTCGTCCACGACGATGCCGCGCTCGACCTCAAGATGCGCGTCATTGGCCAGCCGCACTTCGGGGCGGATGCCCACGGCCATGCAGACCAGGTCGGCGGGATAAACGGTGCCGTCCTCCAGCAGCACGGCCTCGGCCCGGTCGGTGCCCAGGATGGCCTTGGTCGCGCCCTTGCAATGGACGGTGATGCCCCGCCGTTCCAGATCCTTTTGCAGCAGGTATCCCGCTGCCGGGTCAAGCTGGCGCTCCATCAGGTGGCCCATGAGGTGGATCACGGTGACGCGGGCGCCGCGCGCGGCCATGCCGGCCGCGGCCTCAAGCCCCAGCAGCCCGCCGCCGATCACCACGGCATCCTTGCCCGCCGTGTCGATCATCGCCTGCGTGTCTTCAAGGTCGCGATAGGTGACAACTCCCGGCAGATCCTTGCCCGGAACGGGGATGATGAAGGGCGCGGACCCGGTGGCGATGACAAGCGCGTCATATGGCGCGCCGCCGCTGCCCGAATAGACCACGCGGTTCTTGCGGTCGATCCGGACCACCGGCTCTCCGAAGCGGCAGTCGACGCCGTGGGCGGCATACCAGGCGTCGTCATGGGTGACGATCTGTTCATAGGTCTTTTCGCCCGACAGGACCGGCGACAGCATCAGCCGGTTATAGTTTCCGCGCGGTTCCGCGTTGAACAGCGTCACCTCGTAGGCGTCGGGGGCGGCGTCGAACAGTTGTTCCAGCATCCGGCCCGAGGCCATGCCCGCGCCAATGACGACAAGTTTCCTTTTCATAGCTTGCTCCTCAGGCGGCTTGCAGGACGGTGCGGGACCGGCGGATCGACAGGTGCATCCAAAGGGTGCAGCCCGCGACCAGCAGGAACAGGACGGCAAAGCAGCTGGACCACGATCCGGTCTGGTCCTTCAGCCAGCCGAACAGCAGCGGCAGAAGAAAGCCGCCGAGGCCGCCGATCATGCCGACCAGACCGCCCACCGCGCCCACGTTCTGCGGGTAATAGCTGGGGATGTGCTTGTAGACGGCGGCCTTGCCCAGGCTCATGAAGAAGCCCAGCATGAAGATCACCAGAAGAAAGCCCGCGACCGGCAGGCCCGGCAGCAGGACCAGGATGGCGGTCGCGGCCAGCGAGACCATGAAGGTCGCGTACAGAACCGACCGCGCGCCGATCCGGTCCGACAGAACACCCCCGTAGGCGCGGAAGATCGAGGCGGGAACCGAATAGGCGGCCCCGACCAGCCCAGCGGTCTTCACGTCGAAGCCGTAGACCCCGATCAGGAAATGCGGCAGCCACAGCGCCAGGGCCACAAAGGCGCCGAAGCTGAAGAAGTAATAGGCCGAAAAGCGCCACACCCGCAGATCGCGCAGGGGTGCGAACTCGGCTCTCAGGCTGCGAAGCGGCGCTCGGCGGCCGCGATTGGCCGCGGTGACCGGATCATCGGTCGAGAAGGCCCAGAACAGCAGCGCGGTCAGCGCCAGCACAGCCGCCCAGATCTGCGCGGTGGCCTGCCAGCCAAGGGCGATCATCACAAAGGGCGCGGCAAACTTCGTGACCGCTGCCCCGACATTGCCGACCCCGAAGATGCCAAGCGCGGTGCCCTGGCGCGCGCCGTCGAAGAAACGCGACACGTAAGCCACGCCGACGGCGAAACTGCCACCGGCGATGCCCACGCCCAGGGCGGCGACCAGCATCTGCGGATAGGTCGTGGCCCAGGACAGAAGAAAGGTGGCCGCCGCGGCGGCAAGCATGGTCAGCGTGTAGACCAGCCGTCCGCCCAGGCGGTCGGTGGCGACGCCCAGCACGACGCGGACCAGCGATCCCGTCAGGATCGGGGCGCCGACCAGCAGGCCGAATTGCGTCTCGGTCAGGGAAAGCTGGTCGCGGATCTGGATGCCGATGATGGAAAAGATCGTCCAGACCGCAAAGCAGACGGTGAAGGCTGCGGTGGACAAGCTCAGCGCGCGACGCGCATCGCCGAAGGCGGCGGGAATGGGGACGGACATGGATGCTCCGATGGCTGACGGGGATCAGTGGCTGTCAGAAGCGCGATGCCGAGAAGCCGGGCAGGACCGGCCACACCGTGACGCTTCGGGAATTGCCGCATCGTTGCGAGCGGGCCGGTGGCGCTTCGTTGCGCCGGGCCATGAACCAGTCCTTAGCTTATGAGGGGTGCCCCGGCCCATCCATTCGGCGTTACCCGCCCGCTGAAGATGTTTTCAGGGGACGACCTGCCTGCTTTGTGCCTGCAGTGCCTGTATCCTGGTCAGTTTGGAAACGCGTGCGGGACGAGATAACTGGTTCGAAGTCGATCGGGCAGAATCACCCTGCCGCTCGAAGGCAACGGCTATTCGGCCTTGTAGTGCAGGCTGGCCGAAACCTCGGCCCCGCAAGCGGTGGCGCGGGCGCGCGTGGCGCCGTTCAGCGGCAGCGGGCCCATCCTGGCCCCGGTGATGATGAGATCGCCCCGGCGCAGCGGCAGGCCTTGCTGCGCGGCATGACTGGCAAGCCACGCCAGGAAGGAAAGGGCGTCGTCCGGGCCTTGCACGGTTTCGGCGGCCTCGACAGGCTGGTCGTCCAGCCACAGGCGGATGCCCAGCGGTCCGCTTGTCGCCTCGCGCCAGCCCTCCAACGGGTCGCCCAGCACGATCCCGCCCGCGCTGAAGGCGTCGGCCATGGCCTCCAGCGGAGCGACCGCCGTCCGGTCGGCATAGCGCGAGGCGACGATCTCGAAGCAAAGCCGCACCTCGGCGATGGCGGCCAGGACCGCGGCCTCGTCCGCGCCGGGGGCAAGATCGGCGCCAAGGATCAGGGCGGTCTCGACCTCGATGGAGGCGTCGGGGGGCAGGGGCGGCGATGTGTCGCCCGAAGATGCGATCAGCCCGCCGGGCAGGGCGCCGGCATGACGGTCGCGACCGCCCAGCAGCGCCATCTTCCAGGCCCCTCCGCCCAGTTCGGCGATCACCGCGCGCTGCACGGCATAGGCCGCCGCCGTATCGGGCGGCGTCACCGGCAGGCCCGGCGGACGGGGCGCGCCCTTGCGGATGTCCAGCAGCGTGCGTGCGGCGGCGGCGGCGTCAAAGGCAAGGGTCATGGCAGGCTTTCGTTCGTTGGCAGAGCGGGCATCGCGGTGCGGGGAATGACTGCGCCCGGATGGGTCACGACAACCGAGGCAAGCCGCGCCCCGGCGGCAATGGCCCTGTCCACCGCCAGTCCCGCCATGCGCGCGGCAAGAAGCCCCGCATTGAAGCTGTCGCCCGCGCCGGTGGTATCGACAGCCGCCACGGGGGGCGGCAACTCGTGCCGTTCACTCCTGTCGCTTCCGGTGGCGCAGCGCAGGACGGGTCCGCCGCCGGTGGTCAGGATGATCTCGGCATCGGTCATGCCGCGCAGGGCGGCGATGGCCCCGGCCGGGTCGGCGCTGCCGAAGCAGGCCGCCATGTCGTCAAAAGAAGGCAGCAGCAGCGAAGCCAGCTTTGCCGCACGGGCGATCGCGTCCCTTGCGGTCGCGGCATCGGGCCACAGGGCAGGGCGGTAGTTCGTGTCAAAGACCACGGCCGCCCCCTGCGCCCGCCGCTGTTGCAGCGCGTCCAGCAGCGCCGCTCGCCCCGCCGGGCGCAACACGGCCAGGGCCACCGCGGACAGGAACAACGTGTCGGCATGATCCAAAGCATCAAGACCCGCGCCGTCCCCGAACATGTCCCGGAAGGGCGACTGGTCGCGCCAGTAGGCGAAGCTGCGTTCGCCTGCCGCGTCGGTGGCGACGAAGCTGAGACCCGGCCGTGCGCCCGGACGTTCCAGCAGGAAGCGGGTATCAACGCCTTCCCCTGCTATCTGCGCGCGAAGCCATTGGCTGTGCGGGTCGTCCCCCAGGCAGGACAGGTAGCCGACCCTTCCCGGCCCCATCAGCCGCGCCAGGTAGATGGCGGTGTTCAGCGTGTCGCCCCCGGCCCTGCGGTCGAAGGTCGAGGGGGCGTCGCGCCGGCTGGTGAACTCGATCAGCGGCTCGCCGATGGACAGGACGCGCATGGGTCAGCCGGGATAGGGGGTGGGCAAGGGCTGGCCCGCGAAATGGGCGGCGAGGTTGTCCAGCACCAGTTGCGCCATGGCCCGCCGCGCCTGGACCGTGGCCGATCCGATATGCGGCGTCAGCACGCAATTCGGCGCATCCAGCAGCGATTGCGGCACGTCCGGTTCGTCGTCGAAGACATCCAGTCCCGCCCCGGCAATGGTGCCCGATTGCAAGGCAGCAACCAGCGCCGCTGTGTCCACGACCGGCCCGCGGGCCACGTTGACGACGATCCCCTGGGCGCCAAGGGCAGACAGGACGGCGGCATCGACCAGGTTGCGCGTCCCCTCGCCACCCGCTGCGGTCACGAACAGCAGCTCGCAATCCTGCGCCAGGCTGACCGCATCGGGGCGGAAGCAGTCGGGGCTGTCGGGCCTTTCGCTTCGGGCGGTATAGCTGACAACCATCCCCAGACCGCGCAGCATGTCCGCCAGCCGCCGGCCGATGCGGCCATAGCCGAGGATCCCGGCCCGCCGGTCCAGGACCGAGGAAGCCAGCCCCAGCTTGCCGCCCCCGGCCCATTGGCCCGCACGGACGAAGCGGTCGCCCTCGGCCACCTGCCGGCCCGTGGCAAGCGCCAGGGCCAGGGCCATTTCCGCCACGGCCTGCGACAGCACGTCTGGCGTCGTGGTCACGGCGATGCCGCGGCGCGCGGCCTGGGCCAGGTCCACCGCATCGACGCCGACGCCGTTCACCGCGATAAGCCGCAGCGCGGGAAGCTGCGCCATCTGCGCCGTCGACAGGCCGACATTGCCTGCGGTCACCACCGCCTCGACATCGGCGGCATCCGCGATGTCGCGCAGGACGTGGTAGTCGCCTTCCAGCCGCTGGGCCATGTCCTGCGGCTTGAGGTCGGCGAGGCAAAGGATCCGGGGCCGGGTCATGCGATCTGCCCCAGGAAGTTGCGCAGGCGGTCATTCTGCGGGTTTCCGAAGAACGCATCGGGCGCGCCTTCCTCGACGATGACGCCCTTGTCCATGAAGATCACGCGGTCGGCGACGGCGCGTGCGAACTCCATCTCGTGCGTGACGCACAGCATGGTCATCCCCTCGCGGGCAAGGTCGATCATCGTGTCCAGCACCTCCTTGACCATCTCGGGGTCGAGGGCCGAGGTCGGTTCGTCGAACAGCATGATCCGCGGCTTCATGCACAGCGCGCGGGCGATGGCCACGCGCTGCTGCTGGCCGCCGGACAGTTGTGCAGGATACTTGTCGGCCTGTTCGGGGATCTTGACGCGTTCCAGGTAATGGCGGGCGGTCGCCTCGGCCTCGGCGCGCGGGGTCTTGCGCGTCTTCATGGGCGACAGGACGCAGTTCTCCAGCACGGTCATGTGCGGGAACAGGTTGAAGTTCTGGAACACCATGCCGACGTCCTGGCGCACCTTGGCCACGTTGTCGCCGCCCGCGGTCAGTTCCACGCCGTCCACCACGATGGTGCCGGACTGGATCGGTTCCAGCTGGTTGATGGTGCGGATCAGCGTGGACTTGCCCGACCCGGACGGGCCGCAGATGACGATGCGTTCCCCCCGCCGCACGGTCAGGTCGATATCCGCCAGGGCATGAAAGCCGCCGTAATACTTGTTGACGGCGCGCATGATGATCGCGTCTTCGGTCATTGTCCTGCTCCCTGCAAGAAGCGGCCCGGCCGCGGGGGCCGGGCTGTCGCGGTTACTCGGCGGTCTTGACGAAGTCGGGCAGCGGCTCGCCCAGCCATTTCTGGTGGATTTCGTCCAGCGTGCCGTCGCTGCGGGCGGTCTGGACAAAGGCATTCACCTTTTCCAGCAGCGCGTCGGATCCTGGCGCCACCGCGATGCCCTGCACCTGGCTGGACAGGTCGAACTTCTTGTCGAACTTGCCCGCCGCGACCTTGTCCACCTGCAGGAAGACCACGTTCGACAGGCCGATCAGGTTGACCTGGCCCGACAGCAGCGCCTGCACCGCGCTTGCGTCGTCGTCGAAGCGGCGGATTTCCGTGCCCTCGGGGGCGACCTCGGTCACGCCGGTGTCCTGCGTCGAGGCGCGGGCCACGGCGATGGTCTGTCCGGCCAGATCGGCGGGTCCCGCCACCTCGGTTCCCGTTGCGCCATAGACGGCGATGCTGATGCCCGCATAGGGGGCCGAGAAATCGACCCGTTGGGCCCGCTCCTCGGTGATGCCCAACGAAGCCACCAGCACGTCCACCTGCCCCGACAGCAGGTAGGGGATGCGGTTCGGCCCCGTCACCGGCACGATCTGCGCCTGCACCCCCAGCGATTCCGCCAGGGCCTTGGCCACGTCGGCGTCATAGCCGTCGGGCGTGCCCGAGGCGTCCTGGATGCCGAAGGGCGGGAAATCGACCAGCATCCCGACCTTGATCGTGCCGGCGCTTTCGATGGCGGCCAGGTCTGCGGCGGATGCGGGCATGGCAAGGCCCAGGGCCAGCGAGGACGCGGCCAGGGCGGTGAACAGGCGACGGTTGAGCTTCATGGTTTCTCCTCCTCGAGATTCAGCGGGTGACGGCAAGGCGCATCCGCGCCTCGAGCCTGCGGGCC
This sequence comes from Paracoccus aerius, assembly GCF_014656455.1. Classification (GTDB taxonomy): domain Bacteria; phylum Pseudomonadota; class Alphaproteobacteria; order Rhodobacterales; family Rhodobacteraceae; genus Paracoccus; species Paracoccus aerius. Next base: position 192,200 of record NZ_BNCL01000006.1, on the reverse strand, counting down.
ATCAGCGACAAGGGCCAGCACAGGATGAAATACAGGATGGCCACGGTGCCAAAGACCAGGAACGGCTTGAAGGTGGCGTTGTTGACGATCTGGCCTGCGCGGGTCAGTTCGGTGAAGCCGATGATGGATGCAAGCGAGGTGCCCTTGATCAGCTGCACCAGGAAGCCCACCGTCGGCGCGGTGGCGATGCGCATGGCCTGAGGCAGCACCACATGGCGCATCCTGTGGGGATATGACAGCGCAAGGGCCGTCGCGGCCTCGGTCTGGCCCGAGGGGACGGCCTCGATGCTGCCGCGCCAGATTTCGCCCAGATAGGCGCTTGCGTGCAGCGTAAGGGCGACGGCGGCGGCCAGCAGGGGGTCGATCGGCAGGCCCACCACGGCCAGCCCGAAATAGACCAGGAACAGCTGCATCAGCAGCGGCGTGCCCTGGAACACCTGGATGAAGCCCGCCGAAATCCGGCGCAGTGCCTTGCTGCCCGAGGTGCGCGCCAGGGCGATCAGCAGGCCGCCCACCGCGCCGCCAAGGAAGGCCACGGCCGACAGGACCAGCGTCCAGCGGACGGCCATGACGATGAACATCACGTCGGCGGATGAAAACTCGCGGATCATGTCAGCGGCTCGCGGGATAGGTGAAGAAGGCGCGGCGGACGACGCCGAACAGCGTGGAAAAGCCGAGCGCCAGCAGGAAATACATCACCGTCAGGACCAGGTAGATCTCGAAGCTGGCGAAGGTGCGGGCGTTGAGGTCCGCCCCCGCCGAGGCCAGGTCGTTGGCCGAGATGACCGAAACCACGCTGGAGGTCAGCATCAGGTAGATGAACTGGCTGGTCAGCGCCGGATAGATGTTGCGCAGCGCGGGCACCACGACGACATAGCGGAAGATATGGATCGGGCTGAGGCCAAGCGCCCGCCCGGCCTCGATCTGGCCCTTGGGGATAGATTCGATGCCCGCGCGGATGATCTCGGTCCCGTAGGCGCCGACGTTGATGACAAGGGCCACAAGCGCCGCCGTGTTGGGCGACATCGAGATGCCTACGGCGGGCAGCCCGAAGAAGATGAAGAAGATCTGGATCAGGAAGGGCGTGTTCCGGATCACCTCGACATAGACATCGACCAGCCACCGCAGCGGGCGGATGCCCGAGGTCTTCGCGACCGCGCCCAGCAGCGAGACGATAAGGCCAAGGATCATCGCCAGGAACGACAGCCGCACTGTCAGCCATGCCCCGTAAAGGAGCAGGTCGAGGTTATCGAAAACCGGCTGGAAGTTGAACTGATACATCTGCCCTCCCCTGCGGATGTGTCGCTTCCCGTATTTAGAACGATCTAAAACAGAATCGACCGGAAGTCAAACCTTTTGGAAGCTGCTGTCCCTGACGACCAGCCGGGGGGCCACGATGTCGCGTTGCGGCACCGCGGCCGGATCGGCCAGCCGGCGCGCCAGAAGCCCTGCCGCGTTCCGCCCGATGCGTGGCGCGTCCATGGCGACGCTGGTCAAGGCGGGATGGGTCAGTTCGGCCAGGGGCAGGTCATCCAGGCCCACCACCGCGATGTCGCGGCCCGGTTCGCATCCCGCGCGGCGCAGGCCCGCCATCAGGCCGGCCGCAAGCACGTCATTGAAGCACAGGACCGCATCGGGCCGTGTTCCAAGCGCGAGGACCTGCGCCGCCGATTGCGCCGCGCCTTCCCAGGTCAGGTCTGCCTCGACGACGCCCGCATTGGTGATCCCGGTTTCGGCCAGGGCGCGGGCAAAGCCCGACAGCCGTTCCTCTCGGGCCGAGGTGCGGGCGGTGACGGACAGGAAGGCAAGGCGGCTGCAGCCTTGTGCGACCAGATGGCGTACGGCAAGCCCGACGGCCGCGACATAGTCCGCGCCTGCGAAATCCAGCGGCGGCCCCACTTCGCGAAGGGCCTGGACCAGCGGCATTCCCCATCCCGCGATGCGGGCCGGAAGCTGGGGTTCCGTGCCAACGGCGGGGCAGAGGATGACCCCGTCCACCCCATGCCCGCGAAACCGCTGAAGGATCGCGTCCTGGCGCCATGGATCATCCCGGCTGTTGGCAAGCAGCACCACACGGTCGTCCTGCGCCATCACATCCTCGACCCCCGACAGGAACTCGGTGAAGAACGAGTTGACGAGGTTGGGCACGATCACGCCCACCGTCCGGCTGGAATTGTTGCGCAGCCGCGCAGCGCCGATGTCGCGGACATAGTCCATCTCGGCCATGATCCGCTCGACCCGCTCGCGGGTGTGGTCGGCAACCAGGGGGGATTTCCGCACCACCAGCGATACCGTTGCCCGCGACACCCCCGCGGCCTGCGCGATTTCCTCCAGCGTCACCCGTTTCTGCCGCATTCGCCGTCCCCCCGTGGCCTTGCGTTATGCGCCAGGGGCGGGGCGGGCTGTCAAGCCTGCTGCGGAACGGCCGGGGGATGACGACGATCAAGTGGATGCCTGCACCGGTCGGACGTCGACTTGCCCTGTCTCAGACCGGATAATCCGGCCCCCACGTCCTGATCGCGTCCCGGCGCAGCATCGCGCGTTCAATGGCGTCAAGCCGGTTGCAGCGGTCTTCCGCATTGCCGTCCCGGCCGGCCTTCCGCCAGATGCGCGCGGCTGAACGCGCGCTCCAGGGCAGGGCGGCCCGGGCCAGCCAGCCGCGAAGCTCTGGCGGCAGATGGTCGAACTCCTCCATCGGCCGGGCGCGCAACCGTTTCCGGAGCGAAGTCGCAAGGTTCCCGCCCATGGTCGTCAGGCCGCCCCGCGAGCGCCCCAGGCGGGGAAGGGATCGGGCAGCTTGGCCCAGCTTTCGGGGGCGAAATCGTCACCGGCGACAAGGGCGGCGTCAAGGGCACCGGTGATTGCGGCAGGGTCCATGCCTGCGCCGATGAAGACGATCTCCTGCCGCCGGTCGCCCCAGGGATCTTGCCAAAGGCGGGCAACGGCATCCAGGCCTTCGGTCACCGTGGGCCAGTGCTTGCGCGGCACGCCCGCCCACCACCGCCCCAAGGGACTGACCGAGGAGATCGCCCCGGCCAGGCTGAACTCGGCCACCCAATCCGGGCGCGAGGCGATCCAGAAATGGCCCTTGGCCCGGATCACGCCGGCCAGGTCGCCGTTCAGAACCGCATGGATCCTAGCGGGATCAAAAGGCCGCCGCGCGCGATAGACGAATGAGGAAATACCGTATTCCTCGGTCTCGGGGATGTGGTGGTCGAAGCCGTAAAGCTCTTTCGCCCAAAGCGGATGCTGATGCGCCCGGTCAAAGTCGAACAGCCCGGTATCGAGGATCAGCGCCGCATCGACGCGGGCGAAGTCGGTCTCGATCAGCCGGGCATCTGGGTTCAGCGCGCGAACGATGCTGCGTGCCTGGGGCAGCCTGTCGCGGCCCGCGGCCGTGATCTTGTTCAGCACGATCACGTCTGCAAACTCGATCTGGTCGGTCAGCAGGTTGGCCAGCGTCCGGTCGTCGCCACCGCCCAGGCTTTCGCCCAGGTCGGACAGGACGTCGTGGCTGGAGAAATCGCGCGTCAGGTTCGCGGCATCGACCACGGTGACCATCGTGTCCAGCCGCGCTACGTCCGACAGGCTGTGGCCCGCATCGTCACGGAAATCGAAAGTCGCGGCAACGGGAAGGGGTTCGGAGATGCCGGTCGACTCGATCAGCAGATAGTCGAACCGGGCTTCGCGCGCCAGACGACCCACCTCGGCCAGCAGGTCGTCGCGCAGCGTGCAGCAGATGCAGCCGTTGGTCATCTCGACCAGGGTTTCCTGCGACCGCGACAGTTCGGTTCCCGCGCGAACCAGGTCGGCGTCGATATTGACCTCGGACATGTCGTTGACAATCACCGCGACGCGGCGGCCGTCGCGGTTGTTCAGCACATGGTTCAGAAGCGTGGTTTTTCCGGCACCCAGGAAGCCCGACAGGACGGTGACGGGCAGACGGGGATCGTCCAGGGATGAAGGGGGCATCGGCGTGTCCTGAAACGTAATAACGTAACAATCCGTATACCCGGTCACCGGGTCGCCATGCAAGAGGCGATTGCGCCGGGGCTGCGGGTCAGCGGCCCCCGGTCGCCCCGCCGATCAGCTTGTCCGCCAGGCTGCGGATGTTCGGATCCGAGGCTTTCGGGACGATCCGGTAGGCCGCATTGACGAAGCAGAAGATCGCGAATCCGACCAGGCCCAGGCAGACCCCGATCACCAGAAGCCGCCCATACGCCTGTTCCGACAGCCAAGAAAACGCCTCTCCGACGCCGCCGGCCTCTTGGGGATTGGCCCGCCAGGCGGCGAACAGGAACAAAAGCCCGATCACCCCAATGACGACGCCCTGCGCCATCACGCCTGCCTTCAGCACGCTGTTCCACCGGGCGGTGAAGTGGTTGGCGCGCAGGTGCTTGCGATAGTCGTTGCGCCAGCCTTGCCGCAGGTAATAGGCGCCGGCACCCAGGATCAGCAACGCGACAAGGCCGATCAGCCAGCGGCCCCCCGGCCAGGCCATGACCGCACCGACATAGCGCGGGATGCTTGAGCCTTCGCCTTCGGACCCCGAACCGAACAGCAGCGAGAAGGCCAGCACCCCGATCCCCAGGTGGATGATGCCCGTCACCACCATGCCCAACCGGGCAACGATGCCCTTTGCCTCGCTGCCGTAATCCTCAAGGTCCCAGACGGCGTCGACCACGCGCCAGACAGCATAGGCCAGCATCCCCAGAAGGATCAGGAACAGCGCCGCTCCGCCGCCCCAGCTGTTCTCAAGCCAGCCAAGGGCCGAGGACGTGTCCTGCGCCTGTCCACCGCGATAAAGCGACCAAAGCGAAATCCCCGCCACCGCCAGATAGACCAGCCCCCGCCCGCCATAGCCAAGCCGCATCAGCGGGATCGCCCATCCCATGTCGTTTCCGGCCATCTTCGCCATGTCTCATCCCCTGCTTGCGCATGCGCCACCGGCGCGCCTATCGCAACTCCTGTCCCGGCGGATGGATCCTTCGCCGCAGCCGGCCGTGCCTGCCCCAGGGCGCCGCAGCCACCCTGAAATAAGGGTTGAGTGCCCGCCGCAGCCCCGATAATGCAGCCAGACAATTTTTATCGGGATTGGACGACGATCATGCGGAACATGCGCCCCCGGCATCTGGCCGGCATCGCCCTTGCGGTCCTTGCGGCCCCGGCCGTGGCCCAGCCGACCAGCTATCCGCTGGTGATCGAGAATTGCGGGCAGCAGGTGACGTTTACAAAGGCGCCCGAGCGCGCGGTGGCCCTGGGCCAGAATAGCGCCGAGATCCTTTTGCTTCTCGGTCTCCAGGACCGCATGGCCGCCACTGCCTTCTGGCCGAACAAGGTGCTGCCCGACCTGGAAAAAGCCAACAGCCAGGTCGAAGTCCTGACTGTCGAGTTTCCCACGCTGGAGGCGGTGCTGTCCAAGCAGCCCGACTTTGTGCCGGCCATGCTGTTGACGCTGATGGGTCCAGACAGCAAGGTCGCCAAGCGCGAGGATTTCGAGGCCCTGGGCATTCCGACCTATCTGTCCCCCAGTGCCTGCTCGACCGCAATGGATGCGAACGACGCCTATGGCAGCCGGGACGCCCTTTGGACCATGGACCAGCTTTACCGCGAGATCGACGACATGGCGCGGATCTTTGATGTGGCCGACCGTGGACAGGCGGTGATCGCCGACTTCAAGGCGCGCGAGGCCGCCCTGCGGGCCGAGTTCAAGGACCGCGAGGATCTGACCTTCCTGTTCTGGTTCTCCAGCCCCTCGCCCGCCGATGACGCCTATCTGGGCGGCGGGAACGGCCCTTCGGGCTATATCGCGGACATCCTTGGCGGCTCGAACGCGGTCAAGACCGAGGCGGAATGGCCGACTCTGGGCTGGGAAGGCATCATGGCCGCCAACCCGACGGTGCTTGTCGCGTCGCAGGTGGACCGCAACCGCTGGGACCTGGACAATGCCGAGGCCAAGATCGCCTACCTGACCTCGGACCCCACCGTCAGCCAGATGGAGGCCGTGACGGCCGGACGCATCGTGGTGATGAGCGGGGCGGCGATGAACCCCAGCATCCGCACCCTTTACGGCGCCGAGGAAATTGCCCGCCAGTTGAAGGCGCTTGACCTGCCGTGACCGATATCGGCCAAATGCGGGGCGGGTCCGGCTGGCTTGCGCTGTTCCTGGCGCTCGTGCTGGGCGTGCTGGTCCTTGCCGTTGCCCTGGCGGCGGCGATCGGGGATTACGGCATCGGCTTGGGCACCGTCTTCGCGGCGGTCACCAACGGGCTGGGCCTGACCCATGTCGATATCCCGCCCATCGAGCAGAGCGTGGTCTGGGACCTGCGCCTTAGCCGCGCCCTTGTGGCGGCGCTTGCCGGGGCTGGCCTGGCCATCTGCGGCGCGATCCTGCAGGCGCTGCTGCGCAACGCCCTGGCGGAACCCTTCGTGCTGGGCGTCTCGGCCGGTGCCTCGACCGGGGCGGTGGCGGTGATCGTGCTGGGCATTGGGGCGGGCGGGCTGTCGCTGTCGATGGGCGCCTTTGCCGGGGCCTTTGCGGCCTTTGCGCTTGTTGCGCTGCTCTCGAACGGGGCGACCAGCGGGCCGAACCACACCATCCTGGCCGGTGTCGCGGCCTCGCAGCTGTTCAACGCGTTGACCTCGTATATCGTCACGACCTCGGGGAACGCGCAGCAGGCGCGGGACGTGATGTTCTGGCTTCTGGGCAGCTTCGGCGGGGTCCGCTGGCCGGATTTCCAGCTTCTGCTGGTCGTGGTGGCGCTTGGGCTGGCAATTTGCCTGCTGATGGCGCGGTCGCTGGACGCCTTCACCTTCGGCGACGAGGACGCGGCGGCGCTTGGCGTGCCAGTCGGGCGGATCCGCCTGATCCTGTTCGCCGTGACCGCGATGATGACGGCCACCATCGTCAGCATGGTGGGCGCGATCGGCTTCGTGGGTCTGGTCGTGCCCCATGCCGCGCGCTATGTCGTGGGCCCCATGCACATGCGGCTGCTGCCCGCCTGCGCGGCGGTGGGCGCGGTTTTCCTGGTCCTGGCAGACATTGCGTCGCGCACGGTGGCGGCGCAGCAGACGGTGCCCATCGGCGTGGTCACGGCCCTTGTGGGCGTGCCCTTCTTCACGTTGATCCTTTACCGCTCGCGGCCCAAGGGATGAGCGTGGTGGCCCGGAACCTGGTCTGGGGCGTGCGCCGCCGGACCATCGTGCAGGACGTGTCGCTGTCGGTGGCCGAGGGCGAGGTGCTGGGCCTGATCGGCCCCAACGGGTCGGGCAAGTCCTCGCTTCTGCGGCTGCTGGCCGGGCTGCGGCGTCCGGCCTTGGGCCGGGTCGAGATCGGCGGCCGCGACATCGCCCGCGTGCCGCGCCGGATGCTGGCGCAACAGGTGGCCTTTGTGCAGCAGAACGCGGCAACTGACACCAATGTCTGCGTCCGCGATGTGGTGCGATTGGGACGGACGCCGCATCGGTCCGCCCTGTCAGGATGGTCGGCTGCGGACGAGGCGGCGGTCTCGGCTGCGCTTGCGCGGGTGGACATGTCAGGCCATCAGGCACAGCCCTGGCAAACCCTGTCGGGGGGCGAACGCCAACGGGTCCATATTGCCCGCGCCCTGGCGCAGACGCCTCGCGTCCTGTTTCTGGACGAGCCGACCAACCACCTGGACATCCACCACCAGATCGAGATCCTGCGCCTGATGCGCGACCTGGACCTGACCAGCATCGTGGCGCTGCACGACCTGAACCTGGCCGCGATGTTCTGCGACCGGATCGTGGTCCTGCAAGCAGGCGCCGTCGTTGCCTGCGGCACGCCCGAGGAGGTGCTGACCCCGGCGCTTCTGCGCGCGGTCTTCCGGGTCGAGACCGAGGTGACGCCGTCGGGCCGGCCGGGACAGCCCCACATCCGCTTCACCGCGACCTGAGGGTTTCCGCAATCCTGCCGCCATCCACGGCCCTGGCCGCACGGTCCGCCGCGAAGTGCTTGAAACATCTCGGCAGGGTCTGATACTCGCAGGACAGGGCTGCCGGGCAGCTGTCGCATTTTCAAAGAGGCAGTCTTGGCCCGAACGAAGTCCACCACGGTCAAGGATGTCGCTGCCGCCGCAAATGTTTCCCGGGCCACGGCGGCACGGGCATTGAACGGCTATGGCTATGTGGGCAGCGAGGCGGCCGAACGCGTGCTGGAAGCCGCGGCACGGCTTGGCTATCGGGGCAACCGGGTGGCGCAGGCGCTGCGGCAGGGGGGCCTGCCGATCATCGGCTTCGTGCCGGGCGACATCCAGAACCCGTTCTTCGCACGCGTGGCCCATGACATCGACGTCGCCGCGCGGGGCAGCAAGCACAACCTGCTGATCGCCAGCAGCGAAGAGGATCTGGAGCAGGAACGCGCGCTTCTGGACAACCTGCGCGCGCTGAACGTCCGCGGGATGATCGTGGCGCCCGCCTCGGCCAACGACAACCTCCACCTGGCGCGCCTGGTGCGCGAGGGCACGCCCATTGTCCTGATCGACCGGGTGCTGGACGACCTGCCCTGCGACAGCGTCGCGGTCGACAACGAGGGCGGAGCGCGCGAGGCGGTCGAACATCTGATCGCCAACGGCCATCGCCGGATCGCCCTGATCCACGACGACGCGCGCATCGTCACGGCGCGCGACCGGCAGGCGGGCTATGTCAAGGCGCTGCAGGCCCACGGGCTGCCGGTGGACCAGCGGCTGATCGCCGTGTCGAGTTCGACGGTCCAGCATGCCATCGACGCCACCATCCGCCTGTTCAGCCAGCCCGAACGGCCCACCGCGCTGTTCACGGTGGACAGCGTGATGACCACCGGCGCATTGCTGGCGCTGCGGTCGATCGGCCTGACGATCCCCCGGGACGTGTCGCTGATCGGCTTCGACGACTTCGACCTTGCCACCTTCACCGATCCGCAGATCACGGTGGTCGCACAACCCGTGGGCAAGATCGGGCCGGTGGCGGTCAAGATGCTTCTGGAACGCATCCGGGGCCTGTCCGAGCCGCCCCGCCACGTCCGGTTCCAGACCCGGCTGATCTGCCGCGGTTCCGTGTCGCGGATTTTCCGCCCAGCCTGAAATTTCCTCTTGCCAGCTTCGAAGCGCTTGCTCTACTCATTGTGAGACCGTTCTCTCAACGCCTTCCGTGGATCTGTGAGATCGGTATCAGAATCAGGATAAACAGGTTCCGGAAGGTTTTTCCGGAGCGCCCGTTTCGGACGGCTCAAGACGATAGAACACCGGGAAAACCGGGCAACAACGCAACAGTGGAGAATCAGGATGCAACGGTCATTACGGTCCATGACGGCAATCTTCGCCGCTACCTCGGCCCTGGGATGTGGAATGGCGGCGGCCCAGACCGAGATTGCCGATCCCTCGGCCCCGGTCCAGCACGAGGGGCATCTCACTGTCCTGACCAAGTTCGGGATGCAGCGCCTGGCGCCCTATTTCGAAACGCTGGCCCGGCAATATGAAGAAAAGAACCCCGGCGTCACCATCGAGCTGATCCAGGAAGACGACGACAGCATCAAGGGCAAGACCAAGACCCTCGTTGCCTCGAATTCGGTCCCGGACATCTTCTTTTCCTGGACCGGCACCTGGGGCGGAAACTTCATCCGCGGCAAGCGGGCCGTGGATCTGACGCCGGTCGTCGGCGCCGATAGCGACTGGGGAAAGACCTTCGCGCCCGCCGCCGTGGATGCCTTTGTCTATGACGGCAAGAACTATGGCATCCCGCTTTATCTCGACGCCAAGTTCATGGGCTATAACAAGACGATCTTCGCCGATCTTGGAATCGCCGAACCCCAGGATCTCGAAGCGATGCTGGCTGCCTGCGACACGATCAGGGACGCGGGCATCACCCCCATCTCGTTCGGCAACAAGGAAGCATGGCCGGGGATCCACTATCTGGGCCAGCTTCTGGCCTACAACGTCCCGCGCGACGTGCTTGAACGCGACTTCGATCCCGCAACGGCCCGATACGACCATCCGGGCTATGTCGCGGCATTGGACCAGTTCGGCCAGATCCTGGAACGCTGCACCATTGGCGCGGGCGTGAACGGAGTGTCCTATCAGAACGCCATCCAGGATCTCAGCGACGGCCGCTCGGCCATGTACTACCAGGAGATCATCGAGTTCGACAACGCCGCCTCGGCCAAGACCAAGCTGCAGCCCCAGGATTTCGGGTTCTTCCCCTTGCCCGCCCCGAAGGATGCGGCGGGCGATCCTAAGGCCCTGGAAGGCGCGCCCGAGGGATACATGATCAGCACCGCCTCGGCCAATGTGCCGCTGGCCCTGGACTTCATGAAGTTCGTGACGACCGTGGACAATGCCAAGCTGCTTTCGGCGCCGCCCTTCGGTCAGCCAAGCGCGGTGGTCGGCGGCAGCGACCCTGCGCAGATGAGCCCCGCCGTGGTGGAGGGGCTGCAGAGCATCGCCGAGGCCTCGTACCTCATGCAATGGCTCGACACCGTGAACCATCCGCGCGTCGCGGCTGCATGGCTGTCCGGCCTGCAGGCCTTCATCGGCGGCACCATGTCGGCCGAGGACGTCGTGACCCAGGTCCGGGACGCCGCGGCTGCGGCGGGCTGAAGAATCATGGCCGCCACCTCTCAGATCATTCGGAACGGCAGCGTCGCGGGCGCTGCCGCCCCCCGCCTCGCGATCCCGCAGAGAAGGCGGCTTGAACCGCGAAAGCTGGCAGGCAGGCTGCTTGCGCTTCGCTGGATCGCCCTGGCGCTGATCATCGTCGGCTGGTTCGTCTATTATCCGATCGTCGACAACTTCCTGGTCAGCACCACCAACCAGGACATCTTCACCGGCGAGGTGACGCATGTCGGGCTGGACAACTATCGCAGGCTGGCCGACGATCCGGTCGTGCTGACGGCGCTGTGGAACAACACGGCCTATGCCCTGCTGTCGATCCTGTTCCAGGTCTTCGGAGCCTTCTGCCTGGCCTCGATCGTCGAAGGGCTGCGGTCCACCCGCTGGCGCAATTTCTGGCGCGCGGTCTATTTCGTGCCCTCGGCCATCTCGACGACGGTCACGGGCCTGTTGTTCTATTTCATCTACCAGCCGAACATCGGCATCCTCGACGGACTTCTGACTGGCCTCGGGTTCGAGCATCTGTCGCGGGTCTGGCTGGGCGACGAAGGCACTGCGATCTATGCCATCATCGCGATGAGCCAGTGGCAAGGCTTCGGCTATTCGACGCTGCTGTTCACCATCGCCATCCAGAAAATCCCGCGCGAGCTTTATGACGCCGCGCGCATGGATGGCGCAGGTCCGCTGCGGCAGCTTTGGAACATCACCTTTCCCCTGACGCGCGAGATGACGGGCATGATGATCATCGTGACCATCACCGGCGCCTTCCAGGTCTTCAACGAGGTGATGGTGATGACCGGCGGCGGCCCGAACAACTCAAGCCAGGTGCTTGGCACATGGCTTTACCAGCAGGGCTTCATCCAGAACGACATGGGCTATGCGGCGGCCATCGCCTCGGTCGTGTTCGCGGTCACGATGCTGGCAGCCTCGGCGCAGCTCTGGCTGACCCAGCGGCAGAGGGTTCAGGCATGACGGCGGCGTCCTCGCGCAGTTTCTGGGCCGGCATGAGCCAGGCTTTCCTTTGGGCGCTTCTGCTGTCGGTCGGCGTGGTCGTCGTCTATCCGCTGCTGTGGATGGCCCTTGGCGGCTTCAAGTCGAACAGCCAGATCTTCGAACAACCCTTCGCCCTGCCGTTGCAGTGGTCCTTCGCGAACTACCTGTCCGCATGGCAGGGCGTCCAGGGCTACATGGTCTCCAGCCTGCTGATCACGGTGGTCTCGACCGTCACGACCGTCTTCATCAGCGCTTGGGCCGCCTTCGGCCTGACCCGCACGCCGATGCCCGCCAAGCCGCTGGTCACCGCCATCGTCCTGGGCGGCATGATGCTGAGCCCGACCGTCGCCCTTGTGCCCTTGGTGCGGATGCTGCAATCGCTTGGCCTCTATGACACCCACTGGGCGCTGATCATCCTCTACACGGCGTTCAGGGTGCCCTTTACCACCTTCCTGATCCGCGCCTACATGCTGGATCTGCCGCGCGACCTGGACGAGGCGGCGATGATGGACGGCGCGAATCCGGGGCAGATCTTCCGCCGGATCATCCTGCCGCTGTGCCGCCCGATCATCATGTCCTGCATCGTCCTGCACATCCTGTTCGCCTGGAACGAATATCTTTTCGCGATGATCTTCACCAACAACCCGTCGGTGCAGACGCTGCCGGTCGGCCTCACCTCGATGATGTCCAAGCAGGGCACGGACTTCGCACAGGTCTTCGCAGCCATGACGATCTCGGCCCTGCCCATCGTCATCATCTTCTTCCTGACGCAGCGGTATTTCATCCGCGGCCTGACCGAAGGGATCGGCAAATGAACCCGCCTTCTCGTCGCCTTTCGGCCGATCAGCTGATCGGCGCCAACTTCGGCTTCCAGCACCTTCCCCTGTCCGAGGCGGCCGAGGCCATGCGCGGCTTCGGGATGACCCGGATCGAGCTGTGGGGCATCGCGCCGCATCTGGACCTGTTCCGGGCCGACGATGCCCGCATCGACGGAATCGTCCGGATCCTCGACGACAGCGGCCTGCGCCTGCACTGCCTGACGCCGGAACAGGTGGTCTATCCCGTCAACATCGCCTCGGGCGACGACGCCTACCGGCAGGCCAGCATCGACCTGTTCCGCCGGGCAGCCGACATCTGCGCGCGGCTTGGCGGGCAGTACCTGTTCCTGACCCCCGGCCGCGGCTTCGAGAACGAGCCGCCCCAGCGGGCGTGGGACCGGTCGGTCCAAGCCCTGCGGATGATCGCCGACCATGCCGCCGACCAAGGCCTGCGCTGCCTGCTGGAGCCGTTGCAGCGCCGCGAAAGCAACATCGCCCACAGCGCGCAGGATCTGCGCCGCCTGCTGGAGATGGTCGGGTCGGACAAGGTGGACGTGGTGCTGGATACCGTGGCCATGGCCTGCGCGGGGGATACGGTGGCAGATTACCTTTCGCTGTTCGGCGACAGGCTGGCCCATGTCCATGTGGTGGACGGCACGCCGGCGGGTCACCTGGTCCTGGGCGACGGCCGCCTGCCGGTCCTGTCCTGGTTGGACGACCTGGCGCAGGCCGGTTATCGCGGCACGCTGACCTTCGAACCCTTCGGCGACGGCAGCTATGCCCTCGATCCGGTCGCCGCCTGGACAAGGAACATGCTGGCCATCGCGCCCCATCTTGAACCCGTGGAGGCGTTGACGTGACGCTTGACCTGATCGCCGTGGGCGACAACTGCCTGGACGTGTATCTGTCCAAGGGCCACATGGCAGTGGGCGGCAACGCGCTGAACGTCGCGGTCCAGTGGCGCCGGCTGGGTCTGGCGGCCCGCTATCTCGGAGTCGTCGGAAAGGATGCCGAAGGCGACATCATCCTGGCCGCTCTTGGGCAGGCGGGGCTTGATCCCGCAGATGTGGAACGGCGCGACGGCAGCACCGCCGTGACCCTGCTGCAAGAGCAGGGGGGCGACCGGCGCTTCCTGCTCGAGGATCTGGGCGTCGGCCTGGGCTATGTCCCGGAACCCGGGCGCAAGTCCCTGATGATGGCGGCGGACTGGGTGCATCTGGGCACCAACACCCCGGTTTCCCTGGTCCAGGATCTGGTGCGGTCCGGCCGGCCCTTCAGCGTCGACCTTTCCACCCGGCATGACGCGCTGCCCCTGGACGGGGTTCCTCTGGCCTTCGCCTCGGGTCCGGAACGGGCCGACATCCCGGTCGAGCCGATCCTGGCCGCCTTCCGCAGGCGCGGCGCGCGGCGCACGATCATGACCTGCGGCAGCAGGGGCGCCTATCTGGACGACGGTGTCGGCGTCCGCCATGTCGCGGCCCGGGTCGTCGATCCGGTCGACACCTGCGGGGCGGGCGACAGCTTCATAGCCTCGTTCCTGGCGGCATGGCTGAAGGGCCGGCCGGACGACGATGCGCTTCTGGAAGCCACCGCCGCCGCCGCCGCGACCTGCCTCCACGAGGCGGGCTATCCCCAGACGCTGGGCCGCATCCCGTCCTGGCTTCTTGAAAAATATGCCGATGTCATCGCGTCCGTAGAGGTGCAGGAATGACTGTCTTCAGTCTTTGGAAACCGACAATAGCCGCCGATGCGGATCGATCGTTCTGGCTTCAGGACATCGGGGCAAAGCCGGCGACACAGCCCCTGGCGGGCGATCACGACTGCGACGTGGCCATTGTCGGCGGGGGCTTCACCGGCCTGTGGACCGCGCTGCGCCTGAAAGAGCAAAGCCCCGGCCTGAAGGTCACGATCCTCGAGGCCGACCAGTGCGGCGCGGGTGCCTCGGGGCGCAACGGCGGTCAGGTCCATACCTGGTACGCCGAACTTGACCTGCTGACCCGTCTGGTCGGCGAAGGCGAAGCCCTGGCACTGTGCCGCGCCACAGCCGATGCGGTCGAGGAGCTGGCGGCCCTGCAGGCCTCGGGCACCATCGACATGGACCTGCGGCTGGACGGCTGGATGTGGACCGCCAGCTCGACCGCGCAGGAAGGGGCCTGGGGCGCGGCACTGGCCTTGTGCGACAAGACGGGGACAAACCCGTTCCTGCCCTTGGCAGCGGCCGAGATCCGCAGGCGGACGGGATCGGACGCATCCTATACAGGCATCGTGGAACCGCGTGCCGGGACCGTGCATCCGGCCAAGCTGGCGACGGGCCTCAGGACGCTGGCCCTGTCCCGTGGCGTGACTGTCCACGAGGGGACGCCCGTGCTGGCGGTCGAATCCGGCCAACCCTGCACCCTGCGCTGCCCCGGGGGTCGGGTGCGGGCGGCCAAGGTGGTCCTGGCCACCAATGCCTGGGCATCCGCGATCCCGGAACTGCGGCGCTACATGTATGTCGTCGAAAGCCAGATCGTCGCGACCGAGCCGGTGGGCGCCACGCTGGACCGGATCGGCTGGACCGGCGGCGAATCCATCTGCGACGCCCAGTCCCATGTCCTTTATTACCATCGCACGCCGGGCGGGCGGGTCATCTTCGGCCGGGGCAGCGGGCTGATCGCCTATGGCGGCAGGATCGGCGCCCCCTTCAACCGCCGCCCCGAAGGCGCAGCCGACAACATCCGCGAACTGGGTCGCGTTTATCCCGAACTGGCGAACGCGCGCATCGACCATGACTGGACAGGGCCGATCGACTGCATGGCCGAACATCTGCCGGTCTTCGGCACGCTTTCCGGCTGCCCGAACATCTTCTTCGGCGTGGGCTACAACGGAACCGGGATCGCGCAGACCCCCGTCGGCGGCCGGATCCTGGCCAGCCTGGTCCTGGGCAAGGACGACCGCTGGAGCCGCAGCGGCCTTGTCGGCCTGACCCGCCGGACCGCCCTTCCGCCCGAGCCGATCCGCTATCTGGGCGCGCGCGCGGTGCGCCACGCGATCCGCATCCGCAACGACCTTGAAATCCAGAACCGCAGGGCCGGGCCGCTGGTCCGCTGGCTGTCGGAAATGACGCCGGGCCGCTGAACCCACGGGGGCAACAGGCGCAACCGGCACCACAGGAAGGATAATGGGATGGCCGAACTGAGGCTGAGAGACATTCGCAAGAACTACGGCACCGTGGAGGTGCTGCATGGCATAGATCTCGACATCCGGTCGGGCGAATTCGTGGTCTTCGTAGGCCCCTCGGGCTGCGGCAAGTCCACGCTGCTGCGGGCCATCGCCGGGCTCGAGGATATCAGCTCGGGCGAGTTCCGCATCGACGGCGCGCTCATGAACGACGTGGCCCCGTCGCAGCGCGGCATCGCGATGGTGTTCCAGTCCTATGCGCTTTACCCGCACATGACCGTGTTCGACAACATGGCCTTCGGTCTGAAGATCGCAGGCTTCCGGAAGGACCAGATCGCCGCCCGCATCCGGCAGGCCGCCGAGATCCTGCAGTTGACCCCCTATCTTGACCGCTATCCCCGCGCGCTGTCAGGGGGGCAGCGCCAGCGTGTGGCGATTGGGCGGGCCATCGTGCGCGACCCCAAGGTGTTTCTCTTCGACGAGCCGCTGTCGAACCTGGACGCGGCCCTGCGCGTGGCCACCCGGATCGAGATCGCGAAGCTGAAGCAGGCGATGCCCGGCGCCACGATGATCTACGTCACGCACGACCAGGTCGAAGCCATGACCCTGGCCGACCGGATCGTGGTCCTGCGGGACGGCCGGATCGAGCAGGTCGGATCGCCTGTCGAGTTGTACCGTCGGCCCGCGAACCTGTTCGTCGGCCAGTTCATCGGCTCGCCCTCGATGAACGTCCTGGGGGGCACGCTTGCCCGGACGGGGCCTGACACCCGCGTCGAACTGGACGCGGGCTTCACGGTCGCTGTTCCCATTCCCACCGAGGCGGCCATGCAGGGACAGCGCGTGCATCTGGGCATCCGCCCCGAGGATCTGCGGCCATGCTCCACGGACCCGCTGTTCCGCGCGACGATCTCCCTGGTCGAGCAACTGGGCGAGGTTCAGTTGACCTATCTGGACCTGCCCGGCCTTGCCGCGCCCCTGATCGCCAAGCTGCCGGGCCACCTGGACCTGCACCCGGGCCGCGACATCGGCCTGACTGCCGAGGCCGCGAATCTTCATCTTTTCGACCGGCACGAAAACGCGATCCGCCCAGCGGAAGCCGGGCACAAGGTCGCAGTGCCCGCGGAATGACCGGGCTGTCCCGCCATCCCTTTCCACCTTTCCCAATCTGAACTGAAGGAACCGACATGTTCAACTTTGACGAAGCCCGCTTTCTCCGCATCCAGAAGGGGGCCGTCGATCTGGCGCCCCGCATCGACCACGAAATCGGCGCCGCCATCGCGGACGGCGCCCGCAACCTTTACTTCCTGGGAACAGGCGGCGTCGCCTATCTG
Organism: Paracoccus aerius; assembly: GCF_014656455.1. GTDB lineage: Bacteria > Pseudomonadota > Alphaproteobacteria > Rhodobacterales > Rhodobacteraceae > Paracoccus > Paracoccus aerius. The sequence continues at coordinate 175,295 of NZ_BNCL01000006.1, read as the reverse complement.
ATGGAGCCGGCGGTCCAGCTTCTGCAGCGCAAAAGCAGCTTTCCGGTGTTCAAGGACTTCCCGGCCGAACTGGTGTTGACCGGGTCCGCGAACCTGACGGACAAGTCCATCGTGGTCATGCCCTCGCTGTCGGGAACGACCCGCGAAAGCGTCGCGATGCTGAACAAGGTCAAGGAAGTAGGCGCGAAGATCATCACCCTGATCGGCCATGCCGACACGCCGCTGGGGCTTGGCGGCAATCCGGCATTGGTCAATTTCGCCGAAGACGACACCTCGTCCGAATCCTTCTACCTCCAGTCGCTTCTGGTGGCCTTGTCCGTGATGAAGGCCAAGGGCGAATTGCCCCACTACGACGCCCTGGTGGCCGAACTGGCAACCGTGCCCGCCGCGCTTGTCCAGGCAAAGGCCGCTTTCGAGCCCCGCGCCGAGGAGTTTGCCCAGATCATCGCCGGATCGGACTATCACATGTTCACCGGCGCAGGGAACATGTGGCCCGAGGCGCTGTACTATGCCACCTGCATCCTCGAGGAGATGCAGTGGATCCGCACCCGGCCGGTCCATGCCTCGGACTTCTTCCATGGCCCGCTGGAACTGATCGACACGGGCGTGAGCCTGGTCCTGTTCCGCGGCGAGGATGCCTATGATCCCCTGGCTGTCCGGGTCGAGGAATTCGCCAAGCGCTATACCGACAAGCTGACGGTCATCAACACCGCCGACTATTGCCCCCGCGACCTGTCGCCCGAACTGCGCGCGCTTCTGTCGCCCGCCTTCATGGCCACCCTGATGGAGCGGCTGAGCGCCCATCTCGAGGTGATGCGCGACCACCCGCTGGTGACGCGCAGGTATTACAAGCGCGTCGCCTATTGATCCCGCGGTCATAGGTCAGCACGCGGCCCCGCGCCCCTTCCGGTGGCGCGGGGCCATGATCGTTTGCCTTAAGGGCGCGTTGTCCGTGCCGCAGCTTGAGACGGCAGCACAAAACTTGAGACGCCCGGCCAAAGACCGGCGTGGCCGGGCGTGCTAGGACAGTGGCAGCAACCGTGGAGCTGCAAATGAGCATCGGACAAAGCAACGCCCTGACGGGGCATGGGCATGACATTGTCGTTCTGTCGACGACCGTCGTTCTTCCGGTGGCCTTCGTCCTGTTCTTCCGGGCGGCAGGAAGCGGGGACCATGTCGTCGCGCTTGCCGGGACATGGTTCGTGTTCTGGGGGATCGGCATCCGTCTGCTGGTGGCCGGGATCTTGCAGGTTGTGCGTCCGTCGCTGACGGCGGCCGGCATTCTTGGCATCGCGGATCCCGCTGCCGAAAAACTGGTCCGTGAATTGGGGATCGCCAACATCGCCATGGGCTTGCTTGCGACCGCGAGCCTGGTGGTTCCGGCATGGACAGCCCCGGCGGCCTTCCTGGGCGCTGTGTTCCTGGGCCTCGCCGGCCTGCGGCACGGATCGGAGAGGTCGCGAACCCGCCCGCAGAACCTGGCGATGGTCACCGACCTTCTCGTGGCGGCGGTGGCATTGGGCTATCTGCTTCTGGCTTCGCGATGATCCGCAAGCCGGATGCTGTGGCGGATTGACAGAAGGCAGGCAATTGCGACAACACAAGACCATCCGGTCGGCCACCGCCGGCCTGCGGTTGTGCGGGAGCTCTTATGACGAGTGACCAAGCCTTGCCCCTTCCCGTGAAGCGCTTCTCGACGCAGGGTGTCGCCGAAGGCGAGAAGTTCGACATGTGGCGCGAAACCGTGCAGCAGATCCATGACCTGCAATTGCCCGACGGCGCCCTTCCCGAAAGGTTCGAGGCGGATGTCTCGGCCTGGTCGCTGGGGCATCTGGCGGTCGCGGGCGGGTTCTTCACCGAACGAAGGATGGTGCGGACCGAGAAGATCACACGGCGCCTGCAGATCGACCAATACCGCATCCTCCTGCCCTTGGAGGGCACGATCATCCGGCACCAGGCCCGTGATCAGCGCAAGCTGGTGCGGCAGGGGCAGATGATCTTTTCGGACCTGGCCCGCGCGGAAGAGGCGGATTGCGGGACCGGACGCCTGATGCAGTTCATCGTGACCCGGGACACGCTTGATGCCCTTCTGCCGGGGCCGCGCGACCTTCATGGCTTTGTGCCGGAAGGACCGGTGGGGGGACTCGTGGCGGACCACTTGGCGGCCCTGGTCCGGAAACTGCCGTCCCTGCCGGCCCGCGATGCCGAGCCGGTGACCCGGGCGACCCTTCAACTGATCGCCGCGACGGCCGCCCCGGCGCAGCTGACAGCGGAAACGGGTCGTCCTGTTCTGGACATGGCCAAAAGGCAACGGATCCTGCGCCATATCCACAAGCACCTTCTGGACCCCGATCTTGGGCAGGAGACGCTTCTGGCGACATTTGCCATGTCGCGGGCGTCGCTTTACCGGCTGTTCCAGCCCCTTGGCGGCGTTGCGGCCTATATCCAGGAACGCAAGCTGCACCGTCTTCGGGCCGAACTGACCGGGCCCGGTCCCCATCACCTTGGCCAGTTGACCTGGAAATACGGCTTCTCAAGCCAGGGCCAGATGAGCCGCGCCTTTCGCGCCCTGTTCGGCCACGCACCGCGCGACACCCAGCCCGGAGAACCAGCCCCGGCCTGGGGCAGGGCCGGCACCGACGACTTGTCCTTTTCCGAGATCCTGCGCCAGCTTCAGTGACCTAGCCCAAGATGTCGACATGCCGGGTTTCCTGCCCGACAAGCAGGGCGGCAAGGGTCACCAGGGCCACCCCCGACAGGTAAAGCCCTGCCCAGACCGGGCTTCCGGCCCCGGCACGCCACAGCGCGATCATGACAAAGGGCGCCGTGGAAGCGCCCAGCATCGAGGCCAGGTTATAGGCCATGCCGGTCCCGGTATAGCGCAGGTGGCTGGGGAACAGTTCGGACAACAGGACGCCGATCGGGCCGAAGGTCAGGCCCATCAGCACAAAGCCCGTGATCAGCCAGATCAGCAGCCCCCAGAAGCCCGACGACAGCAGCGGCACCCAGATCAGGCCAAAGACCGCAATCGCGATTGTCACGCACAGCATCAGCGGCCGGCGGCCGAAACGGTCGCTGAGCGGACCCGAAACCGCCGTTGTCGCCGCAAAGAACATGACGCCAAGGATCAGAAGGGCCAGGAAGCTGGTATAGTCATAGCCCAGGCCGGGAAGCGGCGCATCGGGCGCGGCGCGGCCATAGGACAGGGAAAAGGTGCTCATGGAAAAGAACAGGACGGTCGTCGCCAGGGTATAAAGGGTTCCCAGGACAACCGCAGGTCCGCATTCGCGGAACAGGCTGCCCAGGGGCAGGGGGCGGATCCGGCCGCTTGCCTCGCTGCGGCGAAAGGCTTCGCTTTCGACCAGGGTCAAACGCACCCAGATCCCGATCATCGCCAACAGCCCAGCCAGCAGGAAGGGCAGGCGCCAGCCCCATTGCAGGAACGCATCCGAGGGCCGGCTTGGATCGTCGGATGGAAGCCATGTCCCCAGGGCAAGGAAAACGCCGTTGGCCAGGATGAAGCCGAAGGGGGCGCCCAGTTGCGGGAAGGTGCCGAAGGTCCCCCTTTGACCAGCCGGGGCGTTTTCGGTGGCAACGACGACCGCGCCGCTCCACTCACCGCCGATCGCGAAGCCCTGCGCCATGCGCAGGATCACCAGCAGCAACGGTGCCCACCAACCCATCACATCGTGGACCGGCAGCAGCCCGATCAGGCAGGTGGCCGCGCCCATCAGCACCAGTGATCCCGTCAGCGCAAGCCTGCGGCCCTTGCGGTCCCCTAGGTGGCCGAACCAGATCGCGCCGGCGGGGCGGGCGACCATGCCGGCGCCGAAGACCGCCAGCGACGCCAGAAGCGAGGCGGTCTCGTCCCCCGCGGGAAAGAACAGGTGCGGAAAGACCAGAACCGCGGCAGTCGCATAGATATAGAAGTCGTAGTATTCGATCGTCGTTCCCACCATCGAGGCGACGAAGACCCGCGACGCTGGATTGCGGACCGGATCTGCCACCCCTTCCGACAAGGTCTTGTCCTCTGCCACGGCGGCACCTTTGGACCGAATACACCCCAAGCAGTTGAAGGGTCTCGGCCGTCACCTGTCAACGACGGCCTGCCCCGAGGGGCCGCCAGATTGAGACGCAGCGCAAAATGTTGAGACGCCCTGCCAAAGCCATGGGCAGGCCTTCACGCTAATGTCGAAGGACAGGCTTGGAGAAGGAGCCACCCGTGGGAATCATGGCCGAATGCAGTTGCGCAGTAGTCCAGGTGGACGGGATGTCCTTCCTGTGCCTGCTGCGCGGTCAGGATCTGGCGGCGGTGGAAGCGCCCTTTGGCTGTCATGACCTGTCAGGCTCGCCCCTGGACGGCGCCTTGGTGGTTTCGGTCATGCCGGGCGGGGAACAGGTGGATTTCTGCTGGGCCAGTCTTGGGGCCGACCAGCTTGTGCAGCCGGTATCCGGCCTTCAGGCAGGGGTGGCCGCCGCCATTGCCGCCCGGCTTTACGGCCTGGCGCCGGGCCTTGGCAGGATGCTGGGCCGCGATCTTGCGGATCCCGCGATCCAGGTCTTCCTGCCGCCCGAAGATGCCTGGTGGCACGGAACATGGAAGGCGGGGCCGATTGCCGGGACCCCTGGCCGGTTTCACGCGACGATGGTGATGCATGGTGAGATGGTGATCCCCGACGCCGTGGCGGCGGGACGCGCGCCGATCCCGCCGCCGGGGCCAGTTCCGCGAGATTGAGACGCAGCGCAAAAACTTGAGACGTCCTGCCAAAGCCGGAAAGCCGGCAATCGGCTAGAACATGGAAGACCTTCCTGGAGATCATCATGTCCGAGATATTCCGACAGTTCATGGTTCAGACGCCCCTTTGGGTATGGGTGCTGCTGGCCTATCTGATCCATCGCGGGATCAAGGCCCGCCGGCCTGCCAGGACCAGCCTGCCAAAGCTCGCCGTGGTCCCGGCGATCTTCACGGCCTGGGGCCTTGCGGATCTTGCAAGGCTTTACGGCCTTGAAGCCGGCACCGCCGCCTTGTGGCTGGCAGGCATCGCCTTGGGAAGCGTCATCGGCTGGCGGCTTCTGGCCCGTGCCGACATCCGGGCGGACGCATCCAGCGGCATGATCAGCCGGCCTGCCGACATGACCTTGCTGCCGCTTCTGCTGGTGGCCTTCGGGGTCAAGTACAGCTTTGGCGTCATCGCAGCGACCTCGCCCCAACTTCTGCACCAAGCGGGCTTCCGCGCTGCCGATCTGCTGTTGTGCGGTGCCTTTACCGGCATCTTCATCGGCAAGTTCGCCCGCTACGCCCTGGCCCATCGAACAACACGCAGCGCCTTCGGCGCCTGACGAACCGACAGTCCATCATTCCTTCATCAACCCCCCTGGGGGAACGGAGACATCATGTCCAAGCATCACACCGCAACCAAACGCCCCGCCGATCCAGACATGCCCGCGCTTCGGCGCCATCGGCAAAGCCTGCTGGCGATCCTTCTGGCCACGACCGCATTGATTGCGGCGGGCGGATTGGCCCCGGCCCGCGCCCAGAACTGCGATCCGGGCAACACCTGCCTTTACGACGAAAGCGGGACCAGCGGGAAGGACGGAACCGACGGCAGCGGCGACAATCCCGGCAACGACGGGACCGATGGCACACCTGGCGGGGACATCCTCGGGCTGCAGCTGGACAACATCATGGACCTTGCCACCGACGGGGTCACGGCGCCGCTGCAGGTCACCTCGGCCGGCGGCAGCGGCGGGCATGGCGGCAACGGCAATCCCGGCCCGGTGGATTCCTGGCGCAACCGTGGCGGCAACGGCAAGCCCGGCCAGAACGGCGGGTCGATCGGCCTGACGGTAGGTCCGAATACCTCGGGCAAGTCCTTGGGCAGCACCACGCCGATGAACGCCATCTCGATCTGGTCGGTGGGGGGCAATGGCGGCGGCGGCGGGATCGCGACCTATGCCTCGGACGGGTCGAGCGACGGGTTCTCGGCCGGTGGCGGCAATGGCGGCACCGTCACGCTGGACATCGGCGGAACCTGGACAAGCACTTCGGCCGCTGCGCTTTACGCCACCAATGTGGGCGGAACCGGCGGCCTTGGGAAGGACACGGGCATCGGCCTGCAGCCGGATGGCACCCCGGGGGGGCAAGGCGGCAACGGTGGCGATATCGACGTCACGCTGAGGGGCACCTTCACGGGGAATGACTATGGCGCCTATGTCGTCAGCCAGGGCGGCAATGGCGGCAGTGGCGGCAAGGGATACACCACGGTCGGCGGGCAGGGGGGCGATGGCGGCGATGCCGGGCACGCGTCGAATGCCACGGCCACCTTGGCATCGGGGGCCGAGGTTCTTGCAACCGGGCCGGGGGGCGCGGCGCTTGGCGTCGTGTCGATCGGCGGGACCGGCGGCACCGGCGGCGGCGGATCGGCCGCGGGCAAGGCCGGCGCCGGGGGCGCGGCAGGAAACGCCACCGCCCATCTGGACGGGACCGCCTATACGTCGGGGCTGGCACAAAGCTATGGCGTGCTGGTCCAGTCGCTGGGCGGCGCGGGCGGTCTGGGCGGTCATTCCGGCAGCTGGTTCAACCCCATCAGCGGCGACGGGAACACCGGCGGCGCGGCCGGCAATGCCGCGATCGACGGCACGGGCGCCGTGGTCCAGACCGGGCAGAGCGGCGCGGCCGGCGACAACAACGCAGCCGTCGTGGCCCAGTCCATCGGCGGCGGCGGCGGCGTCGGCCCGGATTCCAAGGACGGCTGGTTCGCGATCGGGGGCAATGGCGGCGACGGGTCGAACGGCGGCACCGCCAGTATTGCCTTGCAGCAGGCCAAGATCGACACCTACGGCTTCGGATCGACCGGGCTTCTGGCGCAATCCATCGGCGGCGGCGGCGGGAAAGGCGGCGATGCCACCAAATCATCGGGCGTGATCGTCAACATGGTGATCGGCGGAACCGGCGGAAATGGCGGCGGCGCCGGCGATGCATCTGCCGGAATGGGCAGCGGCGGCTCGGTCACCACCCGGGGCGATCATGCGGCGGGCATCGTGATGCAGTCCATCGGCGGCGGCGGCGGCGCGGGCGGCGCAGGCTATGGCAGTTCCTATTCCGGCTTCTATGGCGCGTCGATCTCGGTCGGCGGGGACGGCGGCAACGGGGGAAGCGCGGGCACCGTCAACACGGCCGGCGGCCTGGTAAACGGTGGCGCCGTCGTCACCTCGGGCTCGGAAAGCTTCGGGATCCTCGGCCAGTCGATCGGCGGCGGCGGCGGAACCGGAGGCGCGTCGAGCGCCAAGAGCGTAGCCAAGGCCGGCGGGGAATATCCGGGCTTCTCGCTGGCCCTGTCGACAGGCGGAAAGGGGCAGAACGCCGGGAACGGCTCGACGGTCAAGCTTTCCAGCCAGGGCCTGGTCGCGACGCGGGGCGGCGGCGGCATCGGGATCTTGGGCCAGTCGATCGGCGGCGGCGGCGGCACGGGCGGGGACGCGGCAGGGGCCTCGACCGTGTCGGGCGGCGGCTTCAACTTTTCGGCCAGCATTACGCATGGCGGGACGGGTGGCGGCGGCGGAACGGGGGGTGATGTCACGGCCCGGAACGACGGCCTCGTCTTCACGGCGGGCGAAGCGGCCGACGGCATCCTCGTGCAGTCCATCGGCGGCGGCGGGGGCAGCGGCGGCGCGGGCGATTCCAAGTCGAGCACCGGCGCGGACAAAAGTGCATCGACAAGCATCGCCCTTGGCGGCTCGGGCGGTTCGGGCGGTCAAGGCGGCAATGTCTTTGCAACCAACACCGGCGCCATCGCGACGCTTGGCGACGGGTCGCACGGGATCGCCGCGCAGACCATAGGCGGCGGCGGCGGCAAGGGCGGCGGCGCTGCCGCCTCGAACTCGGGCACCGTCCAGGCCTCGGTGATGGTGGGCGGCAAGGGCGGAAACGGTGGCGACACCTTCTACCGCGGGTCGGATTCCACGGTGACCAACCAGGGTTCGATCGTGACCTTTGGCGCGGATGCCCATGCGATCTTCGCGCAATCGATCGGCGGCGGCGGCGGGGCCGGCGGCAAGGCAGGAACATCCTCGGCCGATGCCAAGTCCAACAATGACGGGTCTAATGGCCAGGCCCCCCAACTGGACAACCTGTTCGGCACCATTGTTCAGGATTTCATCAACGGTGCCGACAAGGCCATGGATGGTTACGACAACATCACGAAGCTTCTGGGCACCGTGAACCAGGGCTTGGGCAATGCCGATACCGGCGTCGGTGACGACGGCTTGGCCGATGCGGCCGACGAGACCGCCGAAAGCGGCGGCAAGACGGATGACGACAACGATGCGAAGTCGATTGCCGTGAACGTGGGGGTCGGCGGCAGCGGCGGCCTTGGCGGCGCGGGTGGCGTCATGACGGTGAACAACCAGGGGGATGTCGCCACCCTTGGCAAGCATTCGGATGCCATCGTCGTCCAGTCCATCGGCGGCGGCGGCGGCAAGGGCGGCGCGGCCTCGACGGCAAGCAGCGGCGACTATTCCGGCCAGATCTCGGTGGGCGGCAGCACGAACAGCGGCGATGGGAAGAAGAAGGGGGTGAACAGCGACAACGGCGGCCAGGTCTTCGTGACCAATTCGGGCCAGGTCGTGACCATCGGCGCCCTGGCGAACGGCATCATCGCCCAGTCCATCGGCGGCGGCGGCGGCATCGGCGGGGCGTCCACCGCGACTTCGACCGGCAGCGACGGCAAGAAGTCCTACGCCCTCAACATCGCGCTTGGCGGCAATGCCCAAGGCTATTACGGCGTGTCGGAATCGGCGCAGGTGACAAGTTCCGGCGCAATCGAGACGCGCGGCCATGACAGCTATGGCATCATCGCACAATCGGTCGCAGGCGGTGGCGGCATGGTCAAGGCGCTGGCCACGGATCTGGACAACGCGGGCGGGTCCGCCTCGACCAAGTCATCCAAGGATTTCGCAGCGAACATCAAGCTGGGCGGCACTTCGACGAACATGTCCCGGCCCTCGGGTCCGGCCATTGTCATCACCTCGGCCGGGGGGACGATCACGACCAGCGGGGACAACTCGGTCGGCATTCTTGCGCAAAGCGTTTCCGCAGGCGGCGGCCTGGTGCAGGGCGGCAAGCCCAACGGCTCGACCGCGGCCGATTTCATGGGCACGGGAAGCCGGACCGGCAGCGTTCAGGCGGGCGATCCGTCTAATGCCACAAGGGTGACCGTGGGCGCCAACATCACGACGGACGGGGCGGGCAGCTTCGGCGTCTTTGCCCAGTCCGTTGGCGGCGGCGGAGGGATCGCCGGCGACCTGGGGCATACCATGCAAAAGGTTCGCATCAACCGCAGCGGCAGCAAGCAGACCGGCAACGGCGGCGACGTCGCGGTGGATGTGTCGCGCGGGGCCTGGGTGACGACCACCGGCCCCAACGCCCCAGCCATCGTGGCCCAGACCGTCGGAGGCGGTGGCGGCTGGTTCACCAACAACGCCGCGGCCTATATCGGCTCGGGCGGCGGGTCCGGTTCGGGAGGACTTGTGACGGTCAATGTCGCGGGTGTCGTCGATGCGCAGGGCGCGGCTTCGGTCGGCGTGCTGGCCCAGTCGACCGGCGGCGCGGACAACGGCGGCTCGGGCACGGGCAACCAGGTCCAGATCAATGTCGGCAGCGCCGGCGACGGATGCGACTTTTCCAACGGCAACAACTGCGGCGCGGTGAAAGGCGGCAACGGGTTCCAGGACGACGCGGCAGCCATCTACATCGTCGACGGCAGCCAGAACGCAGCCAGCCCGGACACCCTGACGAACTATGGCTATATCCTGAGCCATGACACGAACCAGGGCACCGCCGTCTATTCCAGCGGCGCGACCTTCAATGGCCAGAACTTTGGCCAGATCGCCGGCAACATCAACCTGCGGAACGGCAACATCACCAACAACGGCTCGGGCACCATCACGCCCTACCAATCCATCAGGCTGGGCGGCGGCACGCTGACCAACCGGGGCACCCTGGATCTGACCCACAAGGCACGGGTGACAGCGCTTGAGGGCAATTATGACGGCAAGGGCGGCAGCCGGCTCGTGCATGGGGCCGACTTCGCCAAGGGCACTGCCGACCGGCTGGACATCTCGGGCGATGCAAGCTTTGGCGGCGAGTTCACGATCCGCCCCACCACCCTGCGCAAGGGCAGCGTCGAGATCGCCCGCGTCGGGGGCGACCTGAAGCTTGGCGAAAGCGCCCAAACGGTCGAGGGCACCTTCTTCACCTATGGCGTCGCCCTTGGCGGCGGTTCGGTGACGGTGACGCCGCAGGCGGCCATGCGGGATGCGGCTGCAGGGATGGGCGACAATCGCGAAGCCATCGCCAGCCATCTTGAAGACCTTTGGGATGCCGGGGTGCGGATGGATCATGGCTATGCCGCCCTGGCGGGGGTCGATGCCGCAGATGCGGCGGCGACGCTGGACATGCTGTCGGGCCAGGCGCTTGGGCTGATCGGGGCGACCCGCTATCACGCAAGCCAGCAGTTCGTCGACGGCATCTGGTCGGGCTGCGATGTCGGCGCCCAGGGCCGCTGCGGATGGGGCAAATGGACCGGCAGCCGGGCCACGATGGACGACGATTCCGACGCCGGAGGCTATGAGGCCCGCTCGTGGGGCTTCCACATCGGCGGGGCGCAGGCCGTCGCGGACAACATGACCGTGGGCGGGGCGATCGGTTATGAGAACCTGTCGGCCGAGGATCGCACGGGCGTCGGCAAGGTCGACGGCGACAGCGTCCAGCTGGGCGGCTTCCTGACCTGGAGCCAGGGCGACTGGCGCTTGTCGGGCGCGGCCGAGATCGGCCACGGCTGGTTCGACACCGACCGCCAGATCGCCCTGGGTGGCCTGGGCGGCCGGGCCACCGGATCGACGGACAGCTGGCACGCGGGCCTGCACGGCCGGGCCGCCTGGCACCGCGCCTTTTCCTGGGGCTTTGTCGAGCCGCGCCTGGACGTAAGCCTGCTGCATGTCCGCACCGACGGCTTTTCCGAAAGCGGGGCCAGCCCCTTCAACCTGTCCGTCGGCAAGACCTCCGACACCACCCTGATCGTGACGCCCGGCATTGCATTGGGCCATGACGTGGCCCTGTCCGGCGGCTCGACCCTGAAGCTGACGGGCAGCCTGGGATATGCGCTGATGTCGGACGACGCCTGGTCGCCTTCGGCAACCCTTGCCTCGGGGGTCGACGCGTTCGAGGCCCGCACGGCGCTGCCCGACCGGCTGTTGAAGGTCGGTCTGGAAGCTGAACTTGTCACGACCGGCAATACCAGCTTCTCGGCGGCGTATCGGGGCGACTTCGGCTCGGGCTATGACAACCACACAGCCGAGATCCGGGTCGATTACCGGTTCTAAAGCCCGCCGTCCAAGCCGGTCCCGCCGAGGCGGGGCCGGTTCCCGGCCCTTGCCTCGGGCCAGCACGCCGTCCGGCTGAAACGTCATGCGAAAACCTTGAGACGCCGGGGCAAAGCCTCTAGGCACGCTCTCTGCTAGAACCAAGGCGTGGCCTAGCGGCGCCACCACAATCCCCTTGCCGATCTTGGTGCCCCTCCAGCGGACTTGGACCGGCTTTCCTTCAACATCATCACGGATGACCGAAAATGAAGATCCTGAAATCAATCCTTGCAGCAATGGTGATCGCGGCCAGCACGGTCGCGGTGGCGGATGCCCGCGTGTCGGCGCATCTGGGCGTCCTGTCTTGCGACGTTTCCTCCGGCATCGGCCATATCCTGCGCGAGAAGCAGAGCATGCGCTGCGTATACCGCGCCAATGGCTCCAGCCGCGGCGACATCTACGAGGGCACGATGCAGGAATGGGGGATCGAACTGGGCGCCACCGAGGCTGGACAGCTTGTCTGGGGCGTAGTGTCGGCGACCACTTCGGGCGTGCCGTCGGGTGCCCTGGCCGGCGAATACCTGGGCGTCAGCGCGGATGCCTCGCTTGGCGTGGGCATGGGGGCCAATGTTCTGGTCGGCGGGAACCACCGTTCCTTCTCGCTCCAGCCGATCTCGGTCGAGGGCCAGACCGGCATCAACATCGCTGGCGGCGTGACCCGGATGACACTTGTGCATCAAGGCTAGCACCGCCCGGCCCGCCGCTTCTTCGGGACCGGTGGGCTGCATCCGATGGTTCATTCCTTCATGGAGACGATCATGTCCCTGTCCGTCCTTGCCTGGCTTTGCCTGGCCGCCTATGCGCTCCACGCTCTCGAGGAGTTCCAGATGGACTGGCGCGATTGGGCGCAGGACATCCTGAAGCTGCCCGTCGGCTGGCCAGACTTCTATGTCACCAATGCCGCCGTGCTGGTGCTTGGAGCCGTGCAGGCGCAGGTGGCACTGGCCCTGCCCGCCGTTCCGCTGGTCTTCGCATCATTGATGCTGATCAACGCGGTCTTCTTCCACGTCCTTCCCACCATCGTCACGCGGGTTTACTCTCCCGGCACGGCGACGGCCGTGCTGCTGTTCCTGCCGCTGGGCGTTCAGGTTTTCCGCAACGCGACGGCAACAGGTTCCGCCGGGCTGGGAACTTGCCTGGCGGCCCTGGCCGGAGGCGCGCTGCTGATGGCATTTCCCGTCGTGATGCTGAAGATCCGGCACCACCATGACACTGCCGCGGCCAATGCATGATGCATGGTGGAGGCGTCAATGGAGCGGCACGCTTCACAAGGACGCCAAACCGAAGGGCCGGGCCGATCCTGCCCTGCCTGACTTTGCGGGACCGGAGGCGGCAGGAAAACGGTTTACCCCCGCCCCTCAGTTGTCAGCAGGTGCGCCTTTGAGGCAGTGCAAGGCGCGCCCGCAGTTCGCTGCAGGTGCTGTGCCGGTCAGCTTCTATTCCTGTTCCTCCTGATCGGCCAGCAGGTCGGCCAAGGCGGTCACAAGCGTTTCGCGGCAGGCGGTGGCGTCCTGGGCACGGGCTTCGTCAACCGAGGCGCGAAGCTGCTGGACGCGGGCCCCGGCCTCGGCGGGCGCGGCATGGCCGGGGGCTTGTTGGGGTTCGGGATCCTCGGCGGCTTCCATCCCGGTCTCGTCCTCGCCCGGCGCCTCGGTCTCGGTCATGGCGCGGGCCTCACGGGCGCCCGCGACCCCTTGGCCGCCCGATGACGCGGCGATGGATTCGCGCGAGGCCCGGTCAAGCACTTCGTCCATCAGGTCCAGGTGAGGGCCGCAATCTGCGGCCGCCGGACCGGCAAGGGCAAGAAAGGCTGCAGCCAGGGCTGGGGAAAAGGATTTCATCGTCATGCTCCTAGCTGCGCAACTGGTCGGCCACGGGCAGGGCGCGGATGCGCTTGCCGGTGGCGGCGAAGATGGCGTTGGTGATGGCGGGCGTCACGGGTGGCAGGCCGGGTTCCCCGACACCGCCCAGCGGTTGCCCATAGTCCCCCCCGCCTACCAGGTGGACGTGGATTTCGCGCGGGGAACTGTCCATGCGCGGCACCAGATAGCTGTCGAAATTGTCCTGCTGCGCACGCCCGTTGGCAAAGGTGATCTGCGACATCAGGGCCTGGCCCACGCCCATGATCACCGCCCCCTCCATCTGTGACCGGATCCGGTCCGGGTTCACGTGCGGGCCGCAATCGACCGCGATATGGACGCGGGGGATAAGGACATTGCCGTCGCTGACCTCGGTCTCGGCCACGACCGCGACATAGGTGACGAAGCTGTAATGGGCGGCAAGGCCCAGCCCGCTGCCCTCGGGCATCTCGCGGCCCCAGCCTGCCGCATCCGTCGCGGTTTCGATCACCCGGCGCAACCGCCCCGTGTCGATGGGATAGCGGGCCGGATCCTCGCCATAGTTCCAGACGTCGCCCTGTTCAGTCGGATCGATCCTGCGGGCAGGGCCGATCACCTCCAGCAGATAGTCGCGGTGGTCGCGACCTGCCTCGTGCGCCAGTTCGGCGATAAAGGACTGGATCGCGAAGGCATGGGGGATGTTCGACACGGACCGATACCAGCCGATCCGGGTATGGGCCTGCGCCTGCGGGTTCTCGGCCCGGACGTTGGGGATGTCCAAGGGCATGTTGGTCAGGCCCATGCCCAGCTCGAAGGGCAGCTTTTGCTTCGGGTCCGGCGCGAAGATCGACCCGATCGTGGGCGCGGCCGTGCGGTGCAGCCAAGCCGTGGGACGGCCGCTTTCGTCCAGGCCCGCCTTCAGATGCTCGACCGAGACGGTGTGGAAATAGCTGTGGTGCAGGTCATCCTCGCGCGTCCAGACCACCTTGACGGGCGCGCCGTCCATCTCGCGGCTGAGAACTGCGGCCTCGACCACGAAATCAGGCTTGGACTTGCGCCCGAAGCCGCCGCCCAGCAATGTAACGTTGACCGTGACGTTCTGGGGGTCAAGACCCAGCTTCTCGGCCACCCGCACGCGCGTGACCTGGGGTGCCTGGACGCAGGCCCAGACCTCGCAACGGCCGTCGCGGATCATTGCAAGCGCCGCCGGGGGCTCCATCGGCGCCTGTGCCAAGTGGGGAATGTAGTATTCGGCCTCGAAGGTGCGCGGGGCTTCCTGCAGCGCCGCCAGGGCGTCGCCCTGGTTGCGCACCGCGACGCCATCCGTGCTGCGCGCGGCCTGTTCCAGTTCGGCCCGGAAGGCCTCGCTGTCATAGGCGGCGTGGGGGCCGTCCTCCCATTCGATGCTCAAGGCCTCGCGTCCGCGCATGGCGGCCCAGGTATTGGTGGCGATCACCGCGACGCCGCCCAGGGGCTGGAACTCGGACGGCTGGGGCGGGGCGTCGATCACCACGACCCGCTGCACGCCCGGCACCTTCAGCGCCTCGGTGTCGTCGTGGCTGGCGACGCGGCCGCCCACGACGGGGGGGCGGGCGATGACGGCGAACAGCATCCCCTCGGCCTTGGCGTCCATGCCATAGGTCGTGGCGCCGGTGACGATGTCGGGGTTGTCGATCAGGCCGATGTCGTCGCGGCCGATATAGCGGAACTGGTCGGGCGATTTCAGGACCAGACCTTCGCGCGCGGGGACGGGGCCTTCGGCGGCGCGGGTTGCCATGTCGCCATAGCCCGCCTCGCGGCCCGAGGCCTCGTGGCGCAGGATGTGGTTTTCGGCCGTGACCTCCTCGACCGGGACGCCCCATTCGGCGGCGGCGGCTTCGCGCAGCATCTGCCGCGCGGCGGCACCCGCCCGGCGCATCGGGTCGAAGAAATGGCGCAGGCTGCGCGATCCGTCAGTGTCCTGGTTGCCGTAGGTGGGTTCGTCCCCCGGCGCCTGCGCGACCTTCACGCGGGCCCAATCTGCCTCAAGCTCGTCCGCGACGGCCATGGCGATCGAGGTGCGGACCCCCTGGCCCATCTCGGACCGATGCACGGTGACTGTCACCGTCCCGTCGGGGTCGATGGCCACGAAGATGTTCGGGTCATCCTTCCACCCATGCGGCATGGCATCGGCGCCGAACTTCAGGGGCTCTTCCGGCGCGTCCTGCGCGCGGGCGGGCAGGTTGACCGCCAGGACCAGGGCACCCGCGCCCATGCCCAGCAGGACCGCGCGGCGGCTGAGGTTTTCAAGAACAGCCATCAGCCTGCCTCCTGCCCGGCGGCACGCTTGATTGCGGCACGGATGCGGGGATAGGTGCCGCAGCGGCAGATGTTCTGGCTCATCACCGCCTCGATGTCCTCGTCCGTGGGATCGGGGTTTTCCGCCAGAAGCGCCGCGGCCTGCATCATCTGGCCTGTCTGGCAATAGCCGCACTGGGCCACGTTCAATTCGCGCCAGGCGACCTGCACAGGGTGGCTGGCGTCGGGGGACAGGCCCTCGATCGTGACGACCTCGGCGCCCTCGGCCACCGACATGGGGGTCACGCAGGAAAAGCTGGCGACGCCGTCGATATGGACCAGGCAGGCCCCGCAATAGCCTGCGCCGCAGCCGAACTTGCTTCCTGTCAGTCCCAATTCGTCGCGCAGATACCACAGAAGCGGCATCTCTGCCTCTCCCTCGAAGCTGCGCGGCTGCCCGTTCACGGTCAGATCCATGATGTCCCCCCTTGCTGGTGCGGCGGGTGCATGACCTGCCGCGTCTGGCATCGCTTGGCCCCGCCCGAAACATCGGCAGGACAACACCCCATAACGGCAAAAGCGAAAGTCTGTTCCCGCCCTTTCGCGCGACGGGCGAGGATGCTGCCTTGACAAAGCCCGGCCGCGCCAGTGTTTTGCGCGCAAATTGGGGGAGATACACCAATATGGACCAACTTGAATCCTTTCTGGGGACGGTAGGCGGCATCGTCTGGGGGCCGTTCATGCTGATCCCGCTGCTGCTGGGAACGGGCATCTACCTGACCTTCCGGCTGGGCGGGATCCAGTTCCTGCGCCTTGGGGCCGCGCTGCGGTTGGGCCTGATCAAGCGCAAGGACGACGATGCCGAGGGCGACATCTCGCAGTTTCAGGCGCTGACCACGGCGATGGCGGCCACGGTCGGCACCGGCAACATCGTGGGCGTCGCGACCGCGATCGGCATTGGGGGTCCCGGCGCGCTGTTCTGGATGTGGGTGACAGCGCTTCTGGGCATGGCCTCGAAATATTCCGAAGCCTTCCTGGGCGTGCGCTTCCGCACCACCGACACGGCCGGCGAGAAATCCGGCGGGCCGCAGTATTATCTGGAACGCGGCATTCCGGGTGGCTTCGGGCGGTTCCTGGCGCTGGCCTTCGCGATCTTCGCCGTCTGCGCGTCCTTCGGTATCGGCAACATGACGCAGGGCAATTCCATCGCCTCGAACTTGGAACGCAGCTTTGCCGTGCCGACCTGGGTCACGGGGGCGGTGCTGGCGGCGATGACGCTGGTGGTGCTGGTGGGCGGCATCAAGTCGATCGGCCGCGTCACGGCAGGCTTCGTGCCGGCGATGATCCTTTTCTATGTCCTGGGGGCGCTGTATATCCTGGCCGTGAACATCGGCGACGTTCCGGCAGCCTTTGCCACCGTCTTCAGCGAAGCCTTTACCGGCAGTTCGGCCGTGGGCGGCTTCCTGGGTTCGACCATCATGATCGCGGTGCAATACGGCGTGGCGCGGGGGATCTTTTCCAACGAATCCGGCATGGGTTCGGCGGCTATCGCCGCAGCCTCGGCCCAGACGACGCATCCGGTGCGGCAGGGGCTTGTGTCGATGACGCAGACCTTCATCGACACGATCATCGTGGTGTCCTGCACCGGGCTTGTCATCATCACGACCGGCGTCTGGAACCAGACCGACCCTGCCACCGGCCAGCAGATCTCGGCCGCGATCATGACAGGCGAGGCCTTCACCCACGGCTTGCCCGGCCAGTGGGGCCACTGGATCGTGACGGTCGGGTTGGTGCTGTTCGCCTATTCCACCATCCTGGGCTGGGCCTATTACGGGGAACGCAACGTGGAACGGCTGGTCGGGCGCGGTGGCGTGATGCCCTTCCGGGTGCTGTTCTCCGCCGTGGTCTTCTTCGGCTGCACGATGCAACTGGGCGTGGTGTGGAACTTCTCGGACGTGATGAACGGGTTGATGGCGATCCCGAACCTTATCGGGCTTTTGATCCTGTCCGGCCTGATCGCGCGCGAGACGCGCCATTACCTGCGCCACGACCCCAAGCTGGAAGCGTCCCGCGCCGAGATCGAGGCCTTTATGCGGGGCCAGCCGGGATGGGAGGACTGGAAGGCGTCCGAGCGTTCCGTCCACCGCTAATGGTAACGGAAAGGGGCCGGAAGTCCGGCCCCTTTTACTTTGACTGTCGCCCCCGGTCAGGAACCGGCCGCCTGCGAGCGGTGGGGCGCCTTCTCGGGTGCCCCAGGAAGCCCGCCCAGGACCTCCTCGGCGGTGGTCTGGCGGTTCTTAACGGAACTGGTCCACTGGCCCCAGACGGTCGGGTCGATCTTGTCGCCATTCGCGCCCAGGTTTTCCAGGCGGCGCTGATCCTCGTCGGTCAGGACCTGGCCGGGCAGGGGGGCCAGGTGCTTCAGGTCGGCGGCGGTGATGCCCAGCATCTCGCCCACGCGGGTGCCATAGTCGTCATGGACCATCAGGAAATGCCAGACCATGCGTTCCTGCACGTCGCGTTCGCACTGGCCCAGCAGCGTGCCCATGTTCAGCACCAGGTCGTCGCGTTCCCAGTCCATCATCGTGCAGTAACGCCCGCGCGCCTGGACATAGTCGTTGCGCCGTTCCAGCACGCTGCGGGTCAGGCGGCCCCGGATCTCGGGCGGGTTGTTGGGCGCGTCGCGCCGCGCTTCCTGCAGCCCGTTGTGGATCGAGGGCTCATAGTTCACATGCGGGTTCTGCCCCGGCGCGATGTCGCGGCCAAAGGACATCTGCCCGCCGTCATAGTTGGTGGCGACCTTCGCGCCCTTTGCCTGGTTCACCGGCAGTTGCAGATAGTTGGTGCCGACCCGGTACCGCTGCGTGTCGGAATAGGAAAAGGTCCGCCCGACCAGCATCTTGTCGTCGGAAAAGTCCAATCCGTCCACCAGCACGCCCGTGCCCATGGCGATCTGCTCGTTCTCGTCGAAGAAGTTCTCGACGTTGCGATTCAGGGTCATCACGCCGACATGGCGCAGCGGAAAGTCCTTTTCCGGCCAGATCTTGGTGTCGTCCAGTGGATCCCAGTCCAGTTCGGGATGGTCGTGATCCTCCATGATCTGGACATACATGTCCCATTGCGGATAGTCGCCGCGCTCGATCGCGGTGAACAGGTCCTTCGAGGCGGAGCCGAAATCCTTGCCCTGCACCTTCTCGGCCTCGGCCGCGGTCAGCGATGCGATGCCCTGGCGCGGGTGGAAGTGGTATTTCACCAGCACCGTGTCGCCCGCCGCGTTCACCATCTTGTAGGTGTTCACGCCGAAGCCTTCCATGTGGCGATAACTGGCCGGGATGCCGCGCGGGCTGAACAGGTGCGTCAGCATGTGCATCGCTTCGGGCGTCTGGCTCATGAAGTCGAAGATGCGGTTGGGTTCCTGGCGGAAGGTCACCGGGTCGGGCTTCAGCGAATGGATCACGTCGGGAAACTTGATCGCGTCGCGGATGAAGAAGATCGCCAGGTTGTTGCCGACCAGATCCCAGTTGCCATCCTCGGTATAGAACTTGACGGCGAAGCCGCGCGGGTCGCGCGCCACCTCGGAACTGTCGCGCCCGCCGATCACGGTGGAAAAGCGGATCGCCAGCGGCGTCTTCTTGCCCTTGTCCTGGAACAGCTTGGCGCGGGTGTATTTCGACGCGGGCTCGTCGCCGATCATGCCGGTCGCCTCGAATTCGCCATAGCAGACGAAGCCGCGCGCATGGACCACCCGTTCGGGGATCCGTTCGCGGTCGAAATGGGTGATCTTTTCCAGGAAGTGATAGTTTTCCAGCGTCGCTGGGCCGCGCGGGCCGATCGTGCGCTGCGACTGGTTGTTGGTGATCTGGTGGCCCTGCCGGTTCGTCAGGGTCCTTTTGCCGTCCGGGGCTTGGTCTTCCATAGCGGTTCTCCGTACTGCGAAGGGAAAGCCTAGAGGAAACGACCGGGGGCGCAACCCGGTTCGATTCAACCCATGACTTGTGACCGCGTCAGCAGCGGCCCTGCCGCGAGCTTGCGGCAAAGCGCCAGGAAATCCTCTTGTTCGGAACGGGTCAGGGGCGACATCAGTTCCGCCTGCCGCGCCGCGACAGGTTCGAGGATCCGGTCCAGCAGCGCCAGACCCTGCGCCGTCGGGTGAAGCCCCTTCGCCCGAGCGT
Source organism: Paracoccus aerius (assembly GCF_014656455.1). Classification (GTDB taxonomy): domain Bacteria; phylum Pseudomonadota; class Alphaproteobacteria; order Rhodobacterales; family Rhodobacteraceae; genus Paracoccus; species Paracoccus aerius. Next base: position 155,587 of record NZ_BNCL01000006.1, on the reverse strand, counting down.
CGTCGGGCAGCGGATCCTCGCGCACATGGCCCCGCCGGACCAGCAGCGCGACCGCGCGGCTGATGGTGTTCTGGGGGCGGGGGAACAGCACCTGGATGTCACGCGCCCGCAGTCCCGGAAACTGCGCGATCGCGTAAAGGGCCGACCAGGCCTGCACCGGCATGTCGTGGCGCCTTTCGATGAAGCGGTTGGTGATCTGGTTGTTGGCCAGCACGACATAGCTGACCGCCATCAGATAGCGCAGGTCGGATGCCATGATCCGGTCCAGCATCTGCCGCCCGTCCGGGCAATCCTGCCCGCCGCCGCCGTCATTCATCGCCTTCTCCTTGCACGGGGATGGTTCCGCGATTGCAGTTTACATCCATTTGGATCAATTGTCCCTTCCGGGCGTGCTGCACGGCGCCCGGATATTCAGGACCCATCCTATGCCGCAACTGCTTGCCTTTTCGATCATCGCCCTGATCCTGTTCATCGGCGACGCGATCTCGACCCGGACGAAGTCATGGCTGCCCTCGGTCTTCGTCTGCGCCATCCTGTTCATGCTGGGCTACTGGACCTTCTTCCCGCAGGACATCGTGGCCCTTGCGGGCTTCCAGACGCCAATCGTCTTTCTCGCGATGTATCTGCTGATCACCAACATGGGCACGCTGCTGTCCTTTGCGGAACTGTCGCGCCAATGGCGCACGGTGGTGGTATCGCTGGCTGGGATCGGCGGCATCATTGCGGCGTTGCTGACGCTGGGTGTCCTGGTTCTAGACTACCAGACCGTGATCGTGGCGACCCCGCCGCTGGTGGGGGGCGTCGTCGCCTCGCTGATCATGTCGCAGGCTGCGGCGGATGCGGGGCTGGCCAGCCTGTCGGTGCTGGCGATCCTGATCTATGTGATGCAGGGCTTTGTCGGCTATCCGCTGACCGCCGTGATGCTGAAGCGCGAAGGGCGCAGGGTCCTGGCGCTGCACCGGGCGGGCAATTGGCAGTCGCGCGCGCCCATGGACACCGGCAGCCATGCCGAGGACGCCGCACCCCCGCGCATGTTCGCGGCCATGCCCCCGGCCTATAACAGCTACTACTTCAAGTTCCTGCGCCTTGGTCTGGTCGCCCTTCTGGCCTGGGGCATTGCGGAACTGCTGAAGCCGGTGTTCGAGGTCAGCCCCTTCGTGCTGTGCCTTGTCTTCGGCGTCATCGCGACCTCGGCGGGGTTCCTGGAACGCCAGCCGCTGCGGTCGGCCAATGCCTTCGGCTTCACCATCCTGATCCTGATGGTGTTCATCTTCGACGGGCTGAAGCGCGCCACTCCCGACATGCTGGGCGAACTGGCCTGGCCGCTGGTCGTCATTATCGGCATCGGCGTCGCGGGCATGTATCTGGCATCCTGGATCGCCGGGCGGCTGCTTGGCTTCACCCCCGCGATGGCATTCGCCTGCGCGCTGACCGCGCTTTACGGCTTTCCGGCCGACTACATCATCACGAACGAGGTGGTGAACAGCCTGTCCGACGATCCGGCCGAACGCGAGGTGCTGACCGCCCACATGCTGCCGCCGATGCTGGTCGCGGGCTTCGTGACCGTGACCATGGTCTCGGTCGTCCTGGCCGGCATCTTCGTGGGGCTGCTGTGATGAACTATGCCGATCCCAAGCGCATCGAGGCGCTAATCGAAGGGCTGGACCGCTTCAACGCGACGCCGGGCAACGGCACCACGCGCCTGACCTACAGCCCCGAGTTCCGGGCGGCCAGCGACTGGCTGCGCGCCCGGATGGAGGATGCGGGCATGACCGTGCGCGAGGACGCGGTGGGCAACCTGTGGGGGCGGCTGGAAGGCCGCGACCCGACGCTGGCCCCGGTCCTGATCGGATCGCATTTCGATTCCGTCCCGAACGGCGGGCGCTTCGACGGCCCGGCGGGTGTGGTCGCGGGGATCGAGGTGGCACACCTGTTCCGCCAGCACGGCCTGACCCCCGACCGCCCGGTCGAGGTCATCGCCATGATCGAGGAGGAAGGCGCGCGTTTCGGCGGCGGGCTGATGGCCTCTCGCATCCTGACGGGCAAGATGGATACGGCGCAACTGCGCGAGATCGCAGATGGCGCAGGGGTCACGGCGGCCGAGGCCTTGGCCGCCTATGGCTTGGACCCGGCGCAGGCGCATCGCGCGCGGCTGGCGCCGGGCGCGATCCACGCGTTTTTGGAACTGCATATCGAACAGGGTCCGGTGCTGGAGGCGAACGGGCAGGATGTGGCGATCGTGGACCGTATCGTCGGCCTGTCGCAGCTGAAGGCCACCTTCCGCGGCCAGGCGGGCCATGCCGGGACAACGCCCATGGCAAACCGTCGCGACGCCCTGGTGGGTGCGGTCACGGCTCTGTCGCACCTGCCCGACCTGGCCCGGCGGATCGGGGGCGACGCCGTCCTGACCGTCGGCAAGCTCGAGGTGCTGCCGGGCGGCGCCAACGTGATCCCCGACCTGGTGACCTTCACCGTGGACATCCGCGCGCCCGCCGAACAGGTTGTCACCGACCTGATCGCCCAGACCCGCGCGGTGATCGAACAGGCAGGCGGCAACGGTCTGGCGGTGACGGTCGAACAGCAGTTGCTGGTCAGCCCGACGCCATTGTCGGCCGACCTGCACGCCGCGCTGTCGCGCAACGCCGACAGCCTGGGCCTGCAAAGCCGCACGATGGTCAGCGGGGCCGGCCATGACGCCATGATCTTTGCCGATTTTGCGCCGACGGGCCTGGTCTTCGTGCCCAGCCGTGACGGCATCTCGCACGCGCCACAGGAATGGACGGATTACGATCAGCTTGGCCGTGGCATCGACGTGATGTTCCTGACCGCCTGCGACATTGCAGGGGCGGGTCGCCCGCCTGCTGCAGAATGACCTTGGCGCCGCGGGCCTGTCCGCGGCGGGTTACTTCGCCACGAAGCCGGTCAGGTCGTCCCAGTCTGCCCGCAGCTCGAAATGGATGCCCCCCGGACGATACTCGACCTCGGCAGTGCCGTTGACGGTGGCGGACAGGGCCTTCTCGATCATCCGGCTGCCAAAGCCGGTGCGGGTTGGAGCGGTGACAGGAGGGCCGCCGATCTCGTCCCAAGTCAGGACGAACTGGCTTTTCTCGATGTTCCATTCGATCCTGACCCGCCCGCTGTCGCCGGACAGCGCCCCATATTTGACCGCATTGGTGGCAAGCTCGTGCAGGGCCAGGGTCAGGGCACTGCTGACGCCGTGGCTGATCTCGAGATCGGGGCCGAAATGATGGATCCGGCCGTCAGCGTTGAAGGGCCTGACCGCACGGTCCACCGTCTGGCGCAGACCGGCCACGTCCCAGTCCTTGCCGGTCAGGATGTCGTGGGCACCGCCAAGCGCCTCGATCCGCTTGGCGACGACCTGCCGCATCTGGCTGGCGGGCAGGTCCGCGCGCAGCGACTGGCTGACGATGGCCTGGACGGTGGCAAGCGTGTTCTTGATCCGGTGGCTCATCTCCTGGGTCACCAGCATCCGGTAGGCTTCGGCTTCTTTGCGGTCGGTGACGTCCGATGAAATCCCGCTCATCGTCAGGGGGCGGTGGTGTTCGTCGAACCGGGTCTGCGCACGGATCTCGACCCACCGAATCGACCCGTCGGGCAGGTTGATGCGGTATTCGATGTTGAACTCTCCATCCCCCTCGTAAGCCGCCGCCAGCGTCCTTTGCCACCGGTCGAAATCGTCCGGATGGATGGCATCCAGCAGGTCGCGATAGCTGAAGTCGTCGGAAGGTCCGCGGCCGAAATTGGCCTTGCACAGGGGTGATACCACAAGCCGCTGGGTAGGAACGTCCAGCGTCCAGGTGCCAAGGCCGCCTGCCTTGAGGGTGAACTGCAGGCGCTCCTCGGCCGCGGAAAGATCCGCGATGCGGCGCTTCATCTCGCTGTCGCTGTTTCCGTCGCGGGCCGGATCGCCCAGCTTGTCCTTGGTCACGTCCAGTTGCGAGGCGAAGAAATAGGTCACATCGCCGCCGTCGAAGACCGGGGACACCAGCACCCTGTTCCAGAAGATGCTGCCGTCCTTCTTGTAGTTCAGCAACTCGACCTCGATCGGCACAAGATCCGCGATCGCCTGCCGGATCCGGTCGATATCCTCGGCATTGGTGCCAGGGCCTTGCAGGAAGCGGCAGTTGCGGCCCAGCGTTTCCTCGCGCGTGTAGCCGGTCAATCGTCCGAAGGCGTCGTTGACGAAGACGATCGGATTGTCCGGCTGGCGGGGGTCTGTGATGAGCATCGGCATCCGTGTGGCCCGCATGGCCGCCGCGAACGGATCGGAGCCCGCCTTGGATCGATGGATCTCGTTGTCGATACGGCGGTCTTCGGAAGGTCTGCTCATTCGGCCCTGGATTTAAGCGGGTTCTCGTCGTCGGGGTAAGCTATTCGCAAGCGGTGCATTTGTCATCCTATAGAACGCAACGTGAGCACGGGAAGTTCATGATCCTTGCGCAGAACAATTGCGTCCCCTGCGCCCGAAGTTGCGGCGATGAAAAGGTAAGCCGCCGAAGAAAATGATTGACGTCTGTCATTTTCTGCCCGATCTTTCCCCTGGGGGAGAACAATGTCTTATGGGAAATCCGACGCTGCATGACGTGGCGCGGGTCGCCGGGGTCAGCTATTCGACTGCCGACCGCGTTCTGAACGGACGCGGCGGCGTGGCGTCGAAGTCGATCGAGCGGGTCCGCCAGGCCATCGAGGATCTGGGTTATCGTCGCGACATGATGGCGGCCAACCTGTCGCGCCGGCGCAGCTATCGCTTTGCGGTTTGCGTGCCGCAGGGGGATCACGGCTTCTTTTCCTCGATCCGCCGCGCTTTCCTGGCCGAGGCCGAGGCGCGGGCAGGACAGCGCGTCACCATCGAGATCTGCGACGGTTCTGCTGCGCCGCTGCCCCAGGATTGCGACTGCGCCGTCATCGTGGGCGCGGGAACGGACAGGCTGACCCCGGCGATTGCCGGGCTTGCGGCGGGCAATGTGCCGGTCGTGACGCTTGTGTCCGACATTCCCGGTTCGCGCCGCGCCTATATCGGCATCGACAACGTCGTGGCAGGGCGCACGGCCGGGCGCCTTCACCGGATCGCCCACCGGGGCCGGCCTGTCCGCGTGCTTCCCGTGCTGGGATCGGCCTCGTTGCGCGATCACCGCGACCGTCTTGCCGGCGTGGCCGAGTCCTTGGGACAGGCAAGCCTTTTGCCCCCGATCGAAGTCGCGGACAACGCCGACCAGATGCGCGACCTGCTGGGCCGGGCGCTGCGGGAAGACCCCAGGATCACCGGCATCTATTCCATCGGCGCAGGCAATCGCGGGCTGATCCCCCTGATGCGAAGCCTGGGCAGCAGCCGCCCCTTCGTCGTGCTTCACGAACTGACCCCTCATTCCCGCGCAGCCCTTCAGGACGATCTGATCGACGTGGTGATCGACCAGAAGCCGGCCGAGGAGGTTGCCTCGGCCCTGGACGCGATGAAGGCCATTGCCGATGGCGAGACGCCGGCGGGGGTGACGATCACGCCCGCCATCTTCTTCAAGGAAAACCTCCCCGAGGATCCCGCATGACCGGCTATTTCGATTCCATCCCCCGCCTTGCCTTCGACGCCGAGGCCGAAGGCCCCGCCTTCTGCCACTATGACCCGGACGAAAGGGTCATGGGCAAGCGGATGGAGGATCACCTGCGCTTCGCCGTGGCCTATTGGCACAGCTTCGGCTGGGAAGGCGGCGATCCCTTCGGCGGGCGGACCTTCGACCGGCCCTGGTTTCCCGCCGACACGATGGAACAGGCCGAGGCGCGCGTCGATGCCGCCTTCGACTTCTTCCGCATCCTGGGCGCGCCCTTCTTCTGCTTCCACGATCACGACGTGCGGCCCGAAGGCGCCAGCCTGGGCGAAAGCCGCGACCGGCTGAACCGCATCGCCGACCTGATGGCCGCGAAGATGGCGGATGGCGGGCCGCGCCTGTTGTGGGGCACCGCGAACCTGTTCACCAACCGCCGCTACATGGCAGGCGCCGCGACCAACCCCGACCCGGATGTCTTCGCCTATGCCGCCGCGACCGTGCGCGACTGCCTGGACGTGACGCACCGGCTTGGCGGCGAAAACTACGTGTTGTGGGGCGGGCGCGAGGGCTATGAAACCCTGCTGAACACCGACCTCGGGCGCGAGCTGGATCAGATGGGCCGCTTCCTGTCGATGGTGGTCGATTACAAGCACAAGATCGGCTTCAAGGGCACCATCCTGATCGAACCCAAGCCGCAGGAACCGACCAAGCACCAGTATGATTTCGACGTGGCGACGGTTTACGGCTTCCTGTCGCGCTATGGGCTGGAAAAGGAAGTGAAGGTCAATATCGAGCAGGGCCACGCGATCCTGGCGGGCCACAGCTTCGAACACGAGATCGCGCTTGCCAATGCGCTTGGCATCTTCGGGTCGATCGACATGAACCGCAACGACCAGCAGTCTGGCTGGGACACCGACCAGTTCCCCAACAGCGTGCCCGAAGTGGCCCTGGCCTATTACGAGGTTCTGCGCGGTGGCGGCTTCACAACCGGCGGCACCAATTTCGACGCCAAGATCCGCCGCCAGTCATTGGACCCCATCGATCTGGTGATGGCCCATGCCGGCGCGATGGATGTCTGCGCGCGGGGCCTGAAGGCGGCGGCCCGGATGCTTCAAGAGGACCGGCTCGAATCCGCGCGCCGCGACCGCTACGCCGGATGGCAGCGCCCGGACGCGCAGGCGATGCTGGAACCCGGCGCGACGCTGGAGGGGATCGCCGACAAGGCGGTGGCGGCCGGGCTTGATCCGCAGCCCGTTTCTGGGCGGCAAGAGATGCTTGAAAACCTGGTCAACCGGTATGTCTGAGGGGAAAAGACCATGAAGACCATCAAGGGCCCGGCGCTGTTCCTGGCGCAGTTCGCGGGCGATCAGGCGCCCTTCGATTCCTGGGACAGCATCACCAGATGGGCGGCCGATTGCGGCTATGCAGGCGTGCAGGTCCCAAGCTGGGACGGGCGGCTGTTCGATCTGGCAAAGGCCGCGGACAGCAAGTCCTATTGCGAGGATATCGCCGGAGTGGCCCAGGCCAACGGCGTCCAGATCACCGAGCTTTCGACCCACCTGCAGGGCCAGCTCGTCGCCGTCCACCCGGCATATGACGAGGCCTTCGACGGCTTCACCGTGTCCGCCATGCGCGGCAATCCCAAGGCGCGGCAGGAATGGGCGGTCGATCAGGTCAGGATGGCCCTGACCGCCAGCCGCAACCTGGGCCTGACCGCAATGGCCAGCTTTTCCGGCGCGCTTGCCTGGCCCTTCGTCTATCCCTGGCCGCAGCGCCCGGCAGGCCTGGTGGAAGCGGCCTTCGACGAACTGGCCCGCCGCTGGCGCCCGATCTTGGACCATGCCGAGGATTGCGGCGTGGACATCTGCTATGAGATCCATCCGGGCGAGGATCTGCACGACGGCGACAGCTTCGAGATGTTCCTGGACCGCGTGAACGGCCACGCGCGGGCGAACATGCTGTACGACCCGTCGCACTATGTCCTGCAATGCCTTGATTACCTGGACAATATCGACATCTACAAGGACCGCATCCGGATGTTCCACGTCAAGGATGCCGAGTTCAACCCGACAGGGCGCAAGGGCGTCTATGGCGGCTTCCAGCCATGGGTCAACCGGGCCGGACGCTTCCGCAGCCTGGGCGACGGGCAGGTCGACTTCGGCGCGGTCTTTTCCAAGATGACGGCCAATGACTTTGACGGTTGGGCCGTGGTCGAATGGGAATGCTGCCTCAAGCATCCCGAGGACGGGGCGCGGGAAGGGGCCGAGTTCGTCCGCAGCCACATCATCCGCGTGACGGAAAAGGCCTTTGACGATTTCGCGGATGGCGGCACGGACGATGCCGCGAACCGCCGCATGCTGGGGATTTCGGAATGACGCGCATCAGGCTTGGCATGGTCGGCGGCGGCAAGGACGCCTTTATCGGCGCGGTCCACCGCATCGCCGCCCGCATCGACGGAGAGTTCGACCTTGTGGCGGGGGCGCTGTCCTCGACGCCGGAAAAGTCGCGCGACAGCGGCGCGGCCCTGGGGCTGGACCCCGACCGCTGCTATGGCAGCTTCGAGGAGATGGCCGAGGCCGAGGCCAACCGGGAAGGCGGAATCGAGGCCGTAGCCATCGTCACCCCGAACCATGTCCATGGGCCTGCCGCCGCGGCCTTCCTGAGGCGCGGCATCCATGTGATCTGTGACAAGCCCCTGACCGCCACGATGGCGCAGGCGCAGGAACTTGAAGCCGCGATCCGGCAGTCGGACGCCCTGTTCATCCTGACCCACAACTATACCGGCTATCCGATGATCCGGCAGGCCCGCGCGATGATCGAGGCGGGCGATCTGGGACAGGTCCGCGTGGTCCAGGTCGAATACGCGCAGGACTGGCTGACCGAGGCATCTGAAACCACCGGCACCAACAAGCAGGCCGAATGGCGCACTGATCCCGAACGCAGCGGGGCAGGGGGATCCATCGGCGATATCGGCACCCATGCCTATAACTTGGCCTGCTTCGTCACCGGGCTGACGGTGGAAAAACTTTCCGCCGATCTGCAAAGCTTTGTGCCTGGGCGGCGGGTGGACGACAATGCCCATGTCATGCTGCGCTTCGGCGGCGGGGCGCGGGGGATGCTGTGGTGTTCGCAGGTCGCGCCGGGCAATGAAAACGGCCTGCGCCTGCGCGTCTATGGCGAGAAGGGCGGCCTTGAATGGGCGCAGGAGGATCCGAACTATCTGTGGTTCACGCCCTTTGGCGAGCCCAAGCGCCTGCTGACGCGGCGCGGGGCAGGGGCGACGGATGCAGCCAATGCCGTCAGCCGCACGCCGGGCGGCCACCCCGAGGGCTATCTTGAAGGCTTCGCCAACATCTATGCCGGGGCGGCGCAGGCGATCCGGGCGGCGCAAGCCGGGCAACGCGACCCGGTGCTGGATATCCTGCCTGGGCTGGAGGAGGGGCTGGCGGGAATGCGCTTCATCGACGCCTGCGTCCGGTCCGCCCGCGAGGATGCGGCATGGGTGACGCCGTGACCGTTCTTGCCCTGCGCAATGTTTCCCGCAGCTTCGGCCCGATCGAGGTGCTGCACGGCGTCGATATCGCCCTGCGCCCCGGCCAGGTCCATGCGCTGATCGGCGAAAACGGCGCGGGCAAGTCCACCACCATGAAGATCATGACCGGCTATCAGCCGCCGTCATCGGGGCAGGTGCTGCTGGATGGCCAGCCTGTCACCTTTGCCAACATGGGCGCGGCCGAGGACCTGGGGATCTCGATGATCCACCAGGAATTCAATCTGGCCGAACAGTTGACGGTGGAACAGAACATCTTCCTGGGCCGCGAGTTGAAGCGCGGGCCTTTCCTGGACAAGCCCGCGATGCGGGCGCGGACGCGGGAACTGCTGGACCGGCTGGAATGCCGCGTCTCGCCCGACCAGGTCGTGTCCACGCTGTCCAACAGCGACAAGCAGATGGTCGAGATCGCCAAGGCCCTGCTGCGCGAGACCCGCGTGCTTGTCATGGACGAACCGACCGCCGTGCTGACGCGGGCGGAAACCGCGATCCTGCTGCGCCAGGTCCGCGCGCTGCGCGAGGCGGGAACGGCGGTGCTGTTCACCTCGCACAAGCTGGACGAGGTCGAGGAGATCGCCGACGACCTGACCATCATGCGCGACGGGCGCGTGGTCTGGACCGGCGAGGCCGCGCAGATGGACCAGCACAGCATGGCGAACGCCATGGTCGGGCGCGAGATGTCGGATCTGTTTCCCGTCAAGGCCGCAACACCCGGCGAAGTCGCGTTGGAGGTTCGTGGCCTGTCGGTGCCGGGTTTTTCCCGCGACATCGGCTTCACCTTGCGGCGCGGCGAAGTCCTGGGCGTTGCGGGCCTGATCGGCTCGGGCCGGACCGAAACCTTCGAGGGGTTGTGCGGCCTGCGCCCTGCCACGGGCGAGGTGCGGGTCTTTGGCCAACCGGCCCGCATCGATCATCCCTGGCAGGCGCAAACGCTTGGCCTGTGCTACCTGACCGAGGATCGCAAGACCCGCGGACTGCTGCTGGGCAAGGGGTTGCGGGAAAACCTGACGCTGCAGGCGCTGTCGAAGTTCGACCGGGGCCTGCTGGACACGGGGGCCGAGGAACGTGCCCTTGACCAAGCCATCACGGATTTCGACATCCGCGGCCATCGTGGCGCGATGGTCGGCAACCTGTCGGGCGGCAACCAGCAGAAGCTGCTGTTCGCCAAGACCATGCTGGCCGATCCGCAGATCATCATCATCGACGAACCGACGCGCGGCATCGACATCGGCACCAAGCAGCAGATGTATGTCCTGATCCGCCGCCTTGCCGCCGAAGGCCGCGCGATTGTCGTCATATCCTCGGAAATGCAGGAGGTGATCGGGCTTTCCGACCGTATCCTGGTCATGCGCCACGGCCGCATCACCGGCGAACTGGACGGCGACGCGACCGAAGATGCCATTGTCCGCCTTGCCATGGGCGTGACCCCCACCCCCTTGAAGGAACCCGCATGAGCGACGCAGCCGTTGCCGCCTCACCCCGCCGCCTCCGCATGACCGTGATCGGGCCGATCCTGGCCCTGGTCCTGCTGGTCATCGCCGGTGCGCTGATGAACCCCAACTTCCTGGGCTGGGACAACGTGACGAACGTCCTCGCCCGCTCGGCCTTTATCGGCATCATCGCCGTGGGCATGACCTTCGTGATCACGGCTGGCGGGCTGGACCTGTCGGTCGGGTCAATGGCAGCCTTCATCGCCGGGCTGATGATCTTGGTGATGAACAGCCTGATCCCATCGATGGGCGCGGGGATCCCGGTGATCCTGGTCGGCATGGCCGTGGCGCTGCTGGCGGGCTTGGCGGCGGGGCTGCTGAACGGCATCCTGATCACCCGGCTAGGGATCGAGGCCTTCATCGTCACGCTGGGGTCCATGGGCATCTATCGCAGCCTTGTCACCTGGCTGGCCGACGGCGGCACCCTGTCGCTGGATTTCGGGCTGCGCAGCCTTTACCAGCCGGTCTATTACGGCGGCATCTTCGGCATCACCTGGCCGATCATCGTCTTTGCGGTGGTTGTGGTGATCGGAGAGATCGTCATGCGCTCGACCGCCTTTGGCCGCTATTGCGCGGCCATCGGATCGAACGAGCAGGTCGCCAAATATTCATCCGTTCGCGTGGACCGGGTGCGGCTGATGACATATGCCGCGCTTGGCCTTTTGGTGGGCATTGCCACCATCATGTATGTGCCGCGCCTTGGTTCCGCATCATCGGCCACCGGGATGCTGTGGGAACTGGAAGCCATCGCAGCCGTGATCATCGGCGGCACCGTGCTCAAGGGCGGCTTCGGGCGCGTCTGGGGCACGGTCATCGGCGTGCTGATCCTGACGCTGATCGGCAACCTGCTGAACCTGACGGATTTCGTATCGCCCTACCTGAACGGTGCCATTCAGGGGGCCATCATCGTTCTCGCTGTTGTCTTGCAGCGCGAAGGCAAAGCCCGCACCTGAGCCGGGTTCACATGGGAGGAAAGACATGAAGCATTTCGTATCGGGACTGGCCATCGCCGCCGCATTGGCCGCGCCGGCCTGGGCGCAGGACGGGGAAACCAAGGTGATCGGCGTGTCGATCCCCGCGGCGACCCATGGCTGGGCGGGCGGCATGAACTATTTCGCGCAGGCCACGGTGGACCGGCTGGAGGAAACCTATCCGCAGCTCGACTTCGTGCTGGCGACGGCATCCGACCCCGCCAAGCAGGTCAATGACATCGAGGACATGGTTGCCACCCGCAACATCGACGCGCTTGTCGTCCTGCCCTTCGAATCCGAGCCGCTGACCGGCCCGGTCCAGAACGTCAAGGCATCCGGCGCCTGGATCACGGTCGTGGACCGCGGCCTGTCCCAGGAGGGGATCGAGGATCTGTATGTCGCGGGCGACAACCCCGGCTTCGGTCGTGTCTCGGGCGAGTTCATGGCAAGCGCTCTGCCCGAAGGCGGCAAGATCGTCGTGCTGCGCGGCATCCCGACCACCATCGACAATGAACGGGTCGAAGGTTTCCAGGCCGCGATCGAGGGCAAGAACATCGAAGTCCTGGGCATGGAGCATGGCGACTGGAACCGCGACAAGTCCTTCACGGTGATGCAGGACTTCCTGTCCAAGCACCCGCAGATCGATGCGGTCTGGGCATCCGACGATGACATGGCCGTGGGTGCCCTGGGCGCCATCGAGGCTGCGGGCCGGGACGACATCAAGTTTGTCCTGGGTGGCGCGGGCATGAAGGAGATGATCAAGCGCACCATGGACGGCGATGCGATGATCCCCGCCAACGTGACCTATCCGCCCTCGATGATCTCGACCGCGATCGAGATCACGGCCGTCGGCCTGGTGTCGCAGGCCCCGGTTTCAGGCGATTTCATCATCGGGTCGGTGCTGGTCACCCCCGAGAACGCCGAGAACTACTACTATCCTGACAGCCCGTTCTGATCGGACAAGGTTGCGGCCCCTCAGGGGGCCGCGACTGCGGCGGCGGCCCTGCGACGCTCGGCCATCACAGCCTGGAAGTTCGACAGCAAGATGATGCCCCCGCCCAGGAAGACCCACAGGTCGATCGCCTCGCCGTAGAAGTAATACCCGACGACGGCCGCCATTGGCACGCGCAGGAAGTCGATGGGGATCAGGATCGAAGCGTCCAGCCGCTTGAGCGCCTGAGCCTGGCAGAAATGCGCCGCAAGCGCGCCAACGCCCGCGACCAGCATCCAGGGAACATCCGTGACCGCCACGGGCCGCCAGTCGGTCAATGCTGCGATCAGGCCCAGGGGCAACTGGATCAGGATCATCCAGACCACGATGGCGCCGGGCGAGCAGTGCTGCGTCAGGCGTTTCACCAGGATCAGCGACAGCCCGTAACCCGCCGCCGCGATCAGCACCAGGACCGCTGCCGGATCGACCATGCCGATGCCGGGCCGCACGATCACCATGACCCCGACAAAGCCGCCGACCGTCGCCAGCAGGCGCGGGCCGGTCAGCTTTTCGCGCAGAAGCAGCCATGCGAACAGCGTCACCCAGATCGGCATGGTGAATTCCAGCGCGAAGACCGAGGCCAGCGGCAGCAGCACCACGCCGATGGTCCAGAAATACTGCGCGGTAAAGTGGATCACGTTGCGCGCCAGATGCAGGCGCAGCTTGGCCGCGCGGCGCACCTCGGGGAACAGGGCGCGGCCCAGGGCCAGGATCACGAACAGGCCCACAAGGGCGCGAAAGAACAGCACCTGCCGGATCGACAGGGTTTCGGCCATTTCCCGCGATCCGACCGACATGCCGATAAAGGCCGTCATGGACAGCGCCATCCAGATCAGCCCCTGGCCGAAGTCGGACCGTCCTGCCAAGGTCGTCGTGCTGCTGTTCATCCTGGTCCCCCGGCCTTCAAACCGCCGGACCATAGGCCGGATCGCCAGCCGGGTGAAAGACCAGAAAAACAAAAGGCCCGCCAATGGCGGGCCGGATCATCGGAAAGCCGCAGCGATCAGGCGCGCGACAGGGCGTCCATGGTGGCCGGGGTCGGCTTGATCCCCAGGCGGCGCAGGTCGGCCAGGGCAGGGGCGTGGTGCGAACGCACGGCAGCCGAGGCGGAAACGGCGGCATCCAGCACATCCAGGAACGCGCGAATGCGGGTCATGGCGTTGCGGAGGGCGGTCATGGTCAAACTCTCTTTCTGTCCTTGGTTGACAGGATAAAGATGGGCCCGTGACCGCCCCGCCGCAATGCGGCATCTGTGCACAGCCGCCATGCAGAAATTGCAGGCCTGTCAGCCCATCCGGTATCCGGGAGTGGATTCCGACAGCGCCCGTTCCTCGTCGTCCATGTCCTCGGCGAAGGGCTCGAACAGGGGCGTGGACAGATAGCGTTCGCCGGTATCGGGCATCATCGACAGGATGACGGTGCCGGGCTCGGCCTTTTCGGCGATGCGCATCGCCACGGCGAAGGTGGACCCGCCCGACACGCCGGTCAGGATACCTTCGCGCGCGGCCAGCTTGCGCGCCCAGTCCATCCCTTCCGCCCCCGGAATAGGGATCAGATCGTCATAGCCGTTCTTGTCCAGGGCTTCCTGAAGGACCCAGGGGATGAAGTCGGGGGTCCAGCCCTGGATCGGATGCGGCTCGAAGGCGGGGTGGCTGGCGGCAGGGGCGTGGTCGGGGCCGCGGTCCTGCGGGGTGCCGCTGCTGACCAAAGCGGCGTTGGCGGGTTCGGTCAGGATGATCTTCACTTCGGGGCGTTCGCGGCGCAAGACGCGCGACAGGCCGCTGACGGTGCCGCCGGTGCCGTATCCGGTGACGATGTAATCCAGCCGCTGCCCCGCGAAATCGCCCAGGATCTCCTGCGCGGTGGTGGCCTCGTGGATGTCGGCATTGGCGTCGGTCTCGAACTGGCGGGCCAGGAACCAGCCGTGCTTTTCCGCAAGCTCCACCGCCTTGTTGTACATGCCCGTGCCCTTTTGCGCCTTGGGCGTCAGCACGACCTTGGCGCCCAGCATCCGCATCAGCCGCCGCCGTTCGACCGAGAAGCTTTCGGCCATGGTCACCACCAGGGGATAGCCCTTCTGCGCGCAAACCATGGCAAGGCCGATGCCGGTATTGCCGCTGGTCGCCTCGACCACGGTCTGGCCCGGCTTCAGGGCGCCGGACCGTTCCGCAGCCTCGATGATGTTGAGCGCCAGGCGGTCCTTGACAGATGCGGCGGGGTTGAAGAACTCGGCCTTGACATAGATCGTCACCCCTTCGGGGGCGAGGTTGTTGATGCGGATCACCGGCGTGTCGCCCACGGTGTCCAGGATGCTGTCGTAAAGCCTGCCACGCCCCCTGGTCGTCCTGATCGTCCCTGACATGCCGAACCCTCCTGTTGTCGCGATATTTGCCCGTGATGATAACACCGAAACCGGGGGCGGGGCTACATCACCGCCCCGATCTGCCAAGGCACGAATTCGTTGCGGCCATAGCCCAGATCCTCGGACTTGGTCTTCTGCCCAGATGCGACGGCCAAGATGTTCTCGAAGATCTCGGCGCCCTTTTCCTCCAGCGACACGCCCTCGACGATGTCGCCGCAGTTGATGTCCATGTCGTCCGGCATCCGCTGGAACAAGGGCGTGTTCGTTGCCAGCTTGATGGACGGCACCGGCTTGCAGCCATAGGCCGAGCCGCGCCCCGTGGTGAAGCATAGGATGTTCGCGCCGCCCGCGACCTGGCCCGTCGCGGCCACCGGGTCATAGCCCGGCGTGTCCATGTAGACGAAGCCCTTGCGGTCGATCCGTTCGGCGTAACGGTAAACGCCGCGCAGGGTCGAGGTGCCGCCCTTTGCCACCGCACCAAGCGACTTTTCCAGGATGGTGGTCAGCCCGCCGGCCTTGTTGCCGGGCGAGGGGTTGTTGTTCATCTCGCCCCCGTTGCGGGTGGTATAGTCGGTCCACCAGTCGATCAGATCGACGATCTTCCGGCCGATCTCGGGCGTTTCCGCGCGGCGGGTCAGCAGGTGCTCGGCGCCGAAGATCTCGGGCGTTTCGGACAGGATCGCGGTGCCGCCCTGGCGCACCAGCATGTCGGCCGCGACGCCAAGCGCGGGATTGGCCGTCAGGCTGGAATAGCCGTCCGAACCGCCGCATTGCAGGGCCAGCGTCAGCTCGGACGCCGGAACCGCTTCGCGCCGCGCCCGCGCCGCCACGGGCAGCATGTCGCGCAGGCGTTCCACACCCGCGTCGATGGTGCGCCGGGTGCCGCCCGTGTCCTGGATGGTCAGCGACTGGAAGTGGTCCCCTTCGGCGATGCCATAGGTTTCCTTCAGCCGGGCGATCTGGAACACCTCGCATCCCAGGCCCACCAGCAACACGGCGGCGAAGTTGGGGTGGCTGGCATAGCCCCATTGCGTGCGCGCCAGCAGGTCATAGCTTTCGCCCTTGCTGGCCATGCCGCAGCCCTGCCCATGCGGCAGCGCCACGATGCCGTCGATGTCGGGATAATCGTCCAGCATCCCCGACCGCATCGCCTGGTCGGCGATGTAATCCACCACCGTGGCCGAGCAGTTCACGCTGGACAGGATGCCGATGTAATTGCGCGTGCCCACGCGCCCGTCGCCCCGGCGGAAGCCCTGGAAATGGGCCGGAACCTCGCCTTGGCGCAGGCTTTCATGGGGGCGGGCTTCAGAGGCGAAGGCATAGTCGCGTTCGAAGTCGCCGCCCATAGTGACGTTCTGTTCGTGGACCCAGTCACCCGGCGCGATGTCGGTGCTGGCAAAGCCGATGATCTGGCCGAACTTGCGGATTGGCTGGCCTGCCGGGATCGCGCGGGCGGCAATCTTGTGGCCGCGCGGGATGCGGCGGGTCGTGGCGATGCTGCCTTCGACCGCCGAACCCGAGGGCAGGTCGCCGATCGCCACGACGATGTTGTCGGCCTCGTTCAGTCGCAGGATATGCGGCCTGTCCATGCGATCCCCTCCTTCTCGCGCTACCGGCCGATTAAGAACCGCAGGACCGCGACGTCAACCGCAGATCAGCCCTGCGGCGTCATTGCCTTGCGCTGCCGGCTTCGTTCCAGCCCCAGTTGCCGTTCGCGCCAGATGATCGCGATGCCCGCGCCGATCACAAGGGCCGCCCCGGCCAGGACGACGGGCGTCGGCGCCTCGGCGAAGACATACCAGCCGATGGCGATGGCAAGCAGCATCGAGACGTAATCGAAAGGCGCCACCAGCGACGCGTCGGCATAGCGATAGGACGAGGTCAGCAGGATCTGCGCCACGCCCCCCAGGATGCCGCTGCCCACCAGCAGCGCGGCCGTGGTGGCATCGGGCATCACCCAGCCAAAGGGCAGCGTCAGCAGCCCCAGCACGGTCGAGGTGAAGGAGAACCAGAACACGATGGCCGAGGTGCGTTCGTTCTGAACCAGCTTGCGGATGAACAGTTGCGCCAGGGCCGCCATGACCGCGCCCCCAAAGGCCGCCACCGCGCCCAGCATCCGATAGGGATCGGCCGGGCCGTTCAGCCGCAGTTGCGGTGACAGCACGATCAGGACGCCGGTCAGCCCCAGCCCCACCATCGACAGGCGGAACAGGCGCACGTCCTCGCCCAGAAACATCGCCGCGAAGATCACGACCAGCAGGGGCGAGGCATAGCCGATCGCCGTTACCTCGGGGAAGGGCAGCAGGGCAAGCGCCCAGAAGTTCAGCCCCATGGCGACGGTGCCGACGATGCCGCGATAGAAATGGCCCATGGGGCGCACCGTGCGGAACCCCACCGCCAGTTCGCCGCGCAGGGCCAGCCAGGCCACGATCACCGGGATCGCGAACAGCGACCGGAAGAACACCTGCTGGCCCGGCGGGACGCTGGCGGTTTCCGCCGTGGCCTTCAGCATCGCGGCCATGACCGTGAACACCGCCACGCTGGCGCATTTCAGCAGGATGCCCTGCATCGGGTTCTGAGGTGTCATTCTGGGACCATCCGTCTGGCCCGGCATGGTTAGGCGGCGACACGGCCCGCCGCAAGGGGATTTGCAGATGATGCAGAAATGGCCGCGGTCAGTCGGCGCTGCCCCCTTGTTGGGCCTGCAAGCCCTGGAAATGGCGCCGCAGCCGGTCGAGACCGGCCTCGTCCCAGCCAGGAGGCTGGGTCACCGCCATCCATGGCGCGATGTGGTCGTCATAAGCGTAAAGATGCCCGTGACCCATCGGCACATGCAGGGACACCGCCATGTCGAAGGCAAGTTGCAGGAAGCTGACGATGGGATACCAGCGAAGCTCGGTCGAGACATCGGGCCCGCGCGGCGTCTCCATCCAGTCGGGGCGGCGCCAGGCCGAACCGGGGTCGAAGAAGACGACCGGGTCACTGGCATATTGCAGATAGACGATGCGGATGCCGCCCCAGACATCCTGGGGCGACAGGCCCTGCCGGCCGTTCGTGAAGCGCACCGTCTGGCCCTGGTCCATGCGCGGCAGCCATTCGGGCGAGGCCGGGTCGCGTTCCCGCGTCAGCGTCTGCCACAGGGGGCTGACGAAGGGCGGCCCGACCCACAATGCGCCCGCGAAAGGCTGGTCGATCATCTCGTAGAGCCGCAGCGACTGTTGCGAACTGTAGGCGCCCAGGCTGAGGCCGTAGAGATACAGTTCTGGCCGCTCGCCCTCGGGAAGCGTCCGCCAATGGCGATACACGGCGCTGAACAACTCGCGCCCCGCCTCGGCCGAATATTCAGGTTCGACCAGCAGCGAAATCCAGCTTTGCAGGTAGGAATACTGGATGGCGACCGTCGCCACGTCGCCGCGGTGCAGGTATTCCAGCGTCGTGACCGCCGCCGGGTCAAGCCAGCCGGTGCCGGTCGGCATCGCCACCACAAGGATCGACCGGTCGAAGCCGCCGATCCGGTCCAGTTCAGCCACCGCCAGGGCGGCCCGCTCCTCGGCAGTCTCGGCGGCGTTGAGGCCGACATAGGCGCGCAGGGGCTGCATGGTCCTGCCCCCGGTGACGGCGGCAATGTCGGCGGCCGTGGGCGTGGTGTGGACGTAGTTGCGCCCCTCGCGCCCCAGGTCCTGCCAGGCCACCAGGGATGTGGGGCTGCCCGGGCGCAGCGGGTCGGACGGGGGCTGGATGTCGGGCGGGATCACCGCGTCGAGGGCGCGGGCCGAACTGTCGGCCGTGCGGATGAAGCCGCTGAACAGAACGCCGTTGGCCAGCGACCACAGAAGGATGCCGCCGATGATCAGCCCCAGCAGATGCGCGGCGCGGCGCGGCATCACCTGTGCGATCCGGGCGATCAGGCGGCGCACGAACAGCGCCGCCAGCTTGCCCAGGATCAGCAGCGCCGCCGCCACCAGAAACGCCAGCGTGCCGATCATGAGGGGAAGTTCGGGCGGGGCGGGGGCCATCCCCATGGCCGCGCGAACGTCGTTCTGCCAATCCGTCGCCTGCGCCAGAAAGGACGCCACGATCAGCGTCGCCAGCGTCGCCAGGGCCAGCAGCACCTGCCGCCCCGTCCGGCCGTGGAGCAGGGGAAGGTCCAGCGTGACCCAGATCCACCGCAGCAGCACGGCCAAGCCGTATCCTGCGGCGAAGCAGACGCCGGCCAGCACGCCTTGCACCCCTTCGCCGCGCGGGATCAGGCTGGGCGTCAGCGAGGCCGCCATCAGCAATGCCCCCAGCACCAGCCCGACGCCCGAGACATTCTCTACCACGAAGCGGAAGAGGCTGGCGGGCAGGGCGGGTCGCGGGTTCGGCATGGGCTCTCCGTTGCGGCACAGGCAGATCAGGACCGAACGGCCCTCGACCGTCAAGCCTTTGCAGGGCAGCCCCGAACCGTCGTGAAGGAAACCCTGGCGATGCGTGCATGGTTGGGTCGCACCGGAAGGAAAGGAACATCCGATGTCCGAAACCCTGCACACCGTCGCCCGTGTCGATCTGGACCGCTATGTGGGCACCTGGTACGAGATCTGCCGCCTGCCTCTGAAATGGGAACCCGAGGGCGCGCGCGACATCACCGCGACCTACAAGCTGAACGAGGACGGCACGATCCGCGTGGACAACCGCTGCCTCGACGAGGAAGGAAAGCCGACGCAGGCCTTGGGCCAAGCCAAGCCGGTGGATGACAGCAACGCACGGCTGACGGTCAGCTTCCTGCCGGAATACCTGCGGTGGATCCCCTTCACCAAGGGCGATTACTGGATCATCCGCCTGGCCGAGGACTATGGCGTTTCACTGGTCGGCACCCCCGACCGCAGGAACCTGTGGCTGCTTGCCCGCCGCCACGACCTGCCGCAAGCAATGCGCGACGACTACCTGGCGACCGCGCGGGCCGAGGGTTTCGACCTGTCCGCGCTGATCACGCCCACGCAAAGCGGCAAGATGATCGAGATCCCGCCGGCGTGAAGAAGGGGCAGACTACAGGTCTGCCATCACCTCGTCCTGCACCTGGGCCAGCAGGGCGCAGACATGCGGAACAAAGCTGCGCCAGATGTCCATGCGGAAATCGGTCGGGCCATCGCGCCACAGGATCACGGTGGCGCTGTCGAAGACCGTGCGCACGGCCGATCCCACGGGCATGGCCGCGATGTTGCGCGGGCAGCAGGAGGCCAGCACGTCCAGCACGGCCGGGCCGGACAGGCGCAGGGTGATTTCCCGGTCGCTGATGTCCACAAGGCTGTGGGGCGCTTGCGCGTAGGCGGCGCGCGCAGGCGCTGCCGGATCCGTGCCCTCGGGCGCCACGATCAGCCATTCGTCGGGCCCAAGGCACAACGCCTCGGTTCCGTTCGCGGCGGCACGGGTGCCCACGCGGGTAGGCAGATCCAGCCCAAGCGCCCGGCCCAGCGTTTCGCGATGGGCAGGCTTGACCCGCAGCGACAGGCGCAGGGTTGGGGCCACATCCTCGATACGGATCGCGGCGGCGGCGAAATCGTGTTTCTGACTGGTCATCATCGCTTCTCCTTATGCCTTCAGCCGCAGGCCTTCGGGATCATAGAACACCGTCGAGGTGATGCGCGCCTTCCGCACGCCGTCCGGCATTGGCACAAAGACCGTCTCGCCCATCTTGTCGAACCCGCCCTCGATCACCGCCATGGCGATGGGGTGGCCCATGGTGGACTGATAGGATGACGTCACGTGGCCGACCATCCGCATGGGCTTGGGCTGGTCCGGGTCCAGCACGATCTGCGCGCCCTCTTGCAGCAGGCTGCCGTCCTCGGTCAGCAGGCCGACAAGCTGCTTGCGGCCCTTGGCCACGATGTCGGGACGCGACAAGGACCGCTTGCCCACGAAGTCCTTCTTGGCCTTGCAGACCGCCCAGTCCAGGCCCGCATCGGCCGGCGTCACCGTGCCGTCGGTGTCTTGCCCCACGATGATATAGCCCTTTTCGGCGCGCAGGACGTGCATCGTCTCGGTGCCGTAGGGGCAGATGTCATAGGGCTTGCCTGCCTCCATCAGCGCGGTCCACAGGGCCAACCCGTGGCGGGCGGGGACATTGACCTCGAAGCCGATCTCGCCGGTGAAGGACAGGCGGAACAGGCGTGCGGGCAGACCGGCGACCGTGCATTCCCCGCAGGACATGTGCGGGAAGTCGTCCCAGTCCACGCCCTGGACCAGCGGCTTCAGCATGGTCAGCGCATTCGGCCCGTTCAGCGCGACCGTCGCCCATTGTTCCGTGGTCGAGGTCAGCCAGACATCCAGATCCGGCCATTCGGTCTGGAGGTAGTCCTCCATCATCGTCAGCACGCGGGCCGCGCCGCCGGTGGTGGTGGTGACGTGGAACAGGTCGGGGGACAGCCGCCCGATCACGCCGTCGTCGCGGATGAAGCCGTCCTCGCCCAGCAGCAGGCCATAGCGGCAGCGGCCGGGGGCCAGCTTGGTCCAGGGGTTCGTGTAGATGCGGTTCATGAACTCGACCGCATCGGGGCCTGCGACCTCGATCTTGCCAAGGGTGGACGCGTCGAAGATCCCCAGGGATGCCCGCGTGGCCTTGCATTCGCGCAGCACGGCGGCGTGCATATCCTCGCCCGGTTTCGGGAAATACCAGGCGCGGCGCCATTGGGCGACGGGTTCGAAGACCGCGCCATTCGCCTCGGCCCAGGGGTCGATGGGCGTCTTGCGGGTCAGCTGGAAGGTCTCGCCCCGCAGGTATCCGCAGAAGGCCCCGAAGCTGGTCGGCGTATAGGGCGGGCGGAAGGTCGTCAGCCCCACCTGCGGCGGTGCCTTGCCCAGGGCATCGGCGGCGATCATCAAGCCGTTGATGTTGGACATCTTGCCCTGGTCGGTCGCCATGCCGTTCGTCGTATAGCGCTTGACGTGTTCGATGGACCGCATCCCCTCGCGCACTGCGAGGCGGATGTCCTTGGCGGTCACGTCGTTCTGGAAGTCGATGAAGGCGCGCGCCTTGCCCGCATTGCCGTCGGTCGGCAGTTCGGTATGGGTGACCCCGGTGCCGGGGCGGTCGTTTCCGACGGTGAAGCAGGCGTCATGCCCCGCGCGGCCCAACCCTGCAAGCGCGCGCAGCCCCGCCGCCGCGCCGTCGGCCAGCACGGGCTGATAGCCCCAGAGGCCGCGCCCCGCGCCGGCAATCTCGCAATCCTCGGTCTTGCGGTCGGGCAGGAAGGTCTGACCGTCCCAGGCCAGCGATCCCTTGGTATGGGAAAACAGGTGCAGCGAGGGCGTCCAGCCGCCCGACATCAGCAGGCAATCGCAGGCGATGTCATGGCCCGCTCCGACGGTGTCGCCCCGAACAAGGGCGGCACGGACGGATTTGACGCGCGAGCGGCCGGTAGTCGTTGTGACGGTGTGGCTGGCAAGCACCTTGATCCCGCGCTTGCGGGCGGCCTCCAGCAGATCCGGGCGCACCGCGTCCCGCGTGTCGATGATGGCCGCGATCCTGGCACCGTGGTCGGCCAGATCAAAGGCGGCATACCAGGCGCTGTCATGGCTGGTCACGACCGCCGGGTTGTCGCCCACGCGCACGCCAAACTTGTGCAGATAGGTCTGCGCAGCGCCGGCCAGCATCACGCCGGGACGGTCGTTGCCGTCGAAGACCAGCGGCTTTTCGAGCGCGCCCTGCGCCAGCACGACCTGGCCCGCGCGCACCCGCCACATGCGTTCGCGGGGCGCGCCCTTGGGCGGGTTGTCCAGGTGATCCGTCAGCCGCTGGCACAGACCCACCATGTTCTGGTGATAATAGCCGATGGCCGTCGTCCGCGTCATCAGCCGCACCCCTGCCGCCCGCAGGCGGCCAAGCTGCGCCTCCACCCAGTCCCAGGCGGGCTTGCCGTCGATCTGCACGGCGGGGTCGGACAGCAGCGATCCACCCATTTCGGGGTTCTCATCGACCAGCGTCACATCCGCGCCCGACTGCGCGGCGGCCAGGGCGGCGGCAATGCCCGCCGGACCTGCGCCGACGACCAGCACGTCTGTATGCAGATAGCGGCTGGCATAGCGGTCCGGATCTGGTTCCGTGGGCGACTTGCCCAGGCCCGCCGCGCCCCGGATCACGGGTTCATAGACCTTGTCCCAGAAGGATTTCGGCCACATGAAGGTCTTGTAGTAGAACCCGGCCGAGAACAGCATATAGGCCCGGTCGTTGATCGCGCCCAGGTCGAAGGACAGGTTCGGCCACTTGTTCTGGCTTTCCGTGACCAGGCCCGCGCGCAGTTCCTGGACGGTGGCGCGGGTGTTCGGTTCGAACCGACCCGCCCCGCGCGAGGTGCCGATCAGCGCATTCGGCTCTTCGGACCCAGCGGTGACGGCGCCGCGCGGGCGGTGATACTTGAAGGACCGGCCCATCAGGTGAACGCCATTGGCCAGCAGGGCCGAGGCAACCGTATCGCCACGCAACCCCTTGTAGGTCTTGCCGTCGAAGGTGAAGGATACGGGCGCGGAATGATCGACCCGGCCCTTGCCCATGATGCGATAGCGGCTCATTCGACGGTCTCCTGGGGCAGGGGGGGACGGGGCAGGCCCGCCTTGTAGGTCATCAGGAAGCGATCGCTGACCGTGTCGCGCAGGGCGTTGAAGAAGCGCCCGCAACCGACATGCCGCCAGCGTTCGTAATGCGGGCCGCGCGCGTTGGTGCGGATGAACAGATAGTCGCGCCATTCCTCGTCCGACAGGGCAGATGGGTCGGCGGGGCGGGCGATATGCGCCTCGCCCGCATAGGTGAATTCCAGTTCGGGCAGGGTGTCTTCGCAATAAGGGCAGTGGATCAGCAGCATGGCGGGTTCCTCAATGCGCGACGGCGGCGGCGGCGGCTTCGTCGATCAGCCGGCCGGTGGAAAATCGTTCCAGCGTGAAGGGGGCGTTCAGCGGGTGCGGTTCGTCCTTCGCGACGGTGTATGCCAGCAGATGCGCGGCCCCCGGCGTGGCCTTGAAGCCGCCCGTGCCCCAACCGCAGTTGACATAAAGGCCCTCGACCGGCGCCTTGCCCAGGATGGCGGATCGGTCGGGGGTCACGTCCACGATGCCGCCCCATTTGCGCAGCATCCGCATCCGGGTGAAGATCGGGAAGACCTCGCAGATCGCGGCCACGGTGTGTTCGATCAGCGGCAGCCCGCCGCGCTGCGAATAGCTGGTGTACTGGTCGGTGCCCGACCCGATGACCAGTTCGCCCTTGTCGGACTGGCTGATATAGGCGTGGACGGTGTTCGACATGACCACGCAGGGGAAGATCGGCTTCACCGGTTCGCTGACAAGCGCCTGCAGGGGGAAGCTTTCCAGCGGCATCCGCAACCCGGCGCTGTCCATGACGACGCTGGTGTTGCCGGCGGCCGACACCGCGACCTTACGCGCGCGGATGAAGCCCTTGGCGGTATCGACGCCGATCACCGCGCCGTCCGGGCCGCGCCGGATCGCGTTGACCGCGCAGTTCTGGATGATGTCCACCCCCCGCGCCGCCGCCGCGCGGGCATAGCCCCAGGCCACGGCGTCATGGCGCGCGGTTCCCGCCCGCATCTGCAAGGCCGCCCCCACCACCGGATAGCGCGCATCGGGGCTGATGTTCAGCGGCGGGCAGAAGGCCTTGGCCTCTTCCTTGGTCAGCCAGCGGTTGTCCACGCCGTTCAGACGGTTGGAATGCACGTGACGCTGGAACGACTGAACGTCATGGGTGTTGTGCGCCAGCATCATCACGCCGCGCTTGGAATACATGACGTTGTAGTTCAGTTCCTGCGAAAGGTTGTCCCACAGATCAAGCGCGTGGTCGTAAAGCTTGGCGCTTTCGTCATACAGGTAGTTCGAGCGGATGATCGTGGTGTTGCGGCCCGTGTTGCCGCCGCCCAGCCAGCCCTTGTCGATCACGGCGACATTGGTGATGCCGTGTTCCTTGGCCAGGTAGTATGCCGCGCCCAAGCCATGCCCGCCCGCGCCGACGATCACCACGTCGTATTCGGCCTTCGGCTGACTGTCGGGCCATTGCTCGCGCCAGCCCTTGTGGCCGTTGAGTGCCTGCTTGAGAAGCGAAAAGGCTGAAAAGCGGGTCATGGCGGGGCGGACCTTCTGGCGATTCCGGTATCGAACCAAAGTGCCAGAAAGCGACGCGGACCGACTGGATCCCTGCGCCAGCACCGTGTTACATTTGCGTCATGCGCGACATGACTGTTTCCCCTGCCAATTCCCTGCGCCTGCGCGTCGGCTTCGTCCTCGCCCGGCGCTTCACGCTGTCGGCCTTTGCCAATTTCGTCGATGTCCTGCGCCTGGCCGCGGACGAGGGCGACCGCTCGCGCCCGATCCGCTGCCAGTGGCGGGTGCTGGCACCATCGTCCCAGCCGGTGCAGTCCAGTTGCGGCATCGCCGTCACGCCGGACGAGAAGCTGGGCGACCCGTCGCGCTTCGACTATATCGTGGTCGTTGGCGGCTTGATCGACGAGATCGAGCGGCTCGAGCCTGACTACATCGCCTTCCTGCACCGTGCGGCCCAGGCGGGCGTGCCGCTGGTGGGGGTCTGCACGGGCGCCTTCATCCTGCACCGGGCGGGCCTGATGGACGGATACCGCTGCTGCGTCAGCTGGTTTCACCACGAGGATTTCCTGGAACAGTTCGATGGGCTGCGCCCTGTGTCCGACCAGATCTACGTCGTGGACCGCGACCGGCTGACCTGTTCGGGCGGGGCAAGTTCGGCCCATCTCGCGGCTTTCCTGATCGACCGGCATATCGGCCGGGCGGCGGCGCAGAAAAGCCTGCATATCATGATCATCGACGAGGCGATGGCCCCCGACGATCCCCAGCCCGGCCTGCCGCTGGATCTGGCGACCGACGATCCGCTGGTCCGCCGGGCGCTGCTGATGCTGCAACAGAACATGGATACACCCCCGGCGGTGGCCGAGGTCGCGGCCCATCTGCAGGTCAGCCGCCGCAAGCTGGAACGGCATTTCGCGGCCTCGCTGGCGATGTCGCCCGCCGATGCCTTTATGCGGATCCGCCTGTCGCAGGTCCGGATGCTGCTGGCGCGCCCCGACCGCACCATCAGCCAGATTGCGGCCGAGACGGGCTTTTGCGACGCATCCCACCTGATCCGCGTGTTTCGCGATGCGTCCGGCATGACCCCCGAACAATGGCGCAAGACCGCGCGGCAGGATGCGGCCGCCTGACGCGCCCTCAGCTTGCCAGGGCCAGCACCGTATCCTTGCGCTCAGGGATGGTCAGAACGGATGCCGCGCGCTGAACGCCCCGCTCGCGATAAGGCGAGGTGGCGTAGCGCTCCCGGTAGCATTTCGAGAAATGCGACGAACTGGCAAAGCCGCAGGCCACCGCGATCTCGATCAGGGGCAGGTCCGTGTTCAGCAGCAGTTGCCGCGCACGCGCAAGCCGCGCTTCCAGGTAATACCGCTTGGGGCTGCGGTTCAGGTATCGCATGAACAGCCGTTCAAGCTGGCGCGTGGACATGCCGGCATCTGCGGCCAGTTGCGGGGGACTGACGGGGTTTTCCAGGTTCGCCTCGATCCGTTCGACCACGGCGGCAAGGCGGGGGTGGCGGATGCCGATGCGGGTGGCGATGGACAGCCGCTGGCGATCGCGCCCGGTGCGGATCGCGGTGTGCAGCATCTGGTCCGCGATCTGCGCCGCAAGGTCCGCACCATGCGCCTGTCCGATCAGGTGCAGCATCATGTCGATCGATGATGTGCCGCCGCCCGCCGTCAGCCGCGTGCCGTCGTCCACGAAGACCTGCCGGTGCAGATCGACGCCGGGAAAGGATTCCGCGAAGGAATCGTGGTTCTCCCAGTGGATCGTGGCCCGGCGCCCCTCCAGCAGGCCGGCCTTTGCCAGGACATGCGCGCCGGTGCAGACAGCCCCCAGCCTGGCCCCCGTCCGCGCCTGCCGCCGCAACCAGGCCAGCACGGCGCGCGAGGCCTGCGTGGCAATGGCATCGCCTCCGCAGACGATCACCACGTCGTCACGCATGGCTGCAATATCGCCGTCCAGCCCGCTGTCCAGACGGATCTGCGACCCGTTCGAGCAGGTGGCGAAGTCCCCTGCGGCGCCGACCAACAGCCATTCATAAACGGTCGTCCCGCCCATCTTGTTGGCCAGCCGCAGCGAATCCAGGGCCGCGGCAAAGGGCAGCATGGTGAAGCGGTCAAGAAGAAGGAAGATGAAGCGCCGGGTGGTCGGGGGATGCGTCATGGACCCTCTCATTGGCGAAGCTGCAGGCATTCCGTGACGGAAGGGTGACAGACTATTCCGCCCCGGCGGTGGATTTTCGCGACAGAACCATATGAAACTTGCGGCAGTCAGCCGGCCCCGCGACGGCCTGTGACTTGACTGCGGGCTGTGCCATGCTGGTTGCCGGATCGGCCCATCCCCAGGAAAGGACATTCTGCAGATGACCAAGGTTTTCGACCAGCCCCAGCTCTTTGCCGAAACCGCGCTGAAGGGCTTCTGCGCGGCCAATGCCGACCGCGTGGCAATGGTCCCGCATGGCGCCGTGCGCGCAGCACCTGGCGCGCCGGGCAAGGTGGCGCTGCTGGTCGGCGGCGGATCGGGCCATTATCCCGCCTTCCTGGGCTATGTCGGAACGGGATTTGCCGACGCGGCCGTGGCGGGCGATGTCTTCGCCTCGCCTTCGGCCGCCTGGATCCACGGCGTTGCCAAGGCTGCGAACCGCGGCGGCGGGGTCATCATGGGCTTTGGCAACTATGCGGGGGACGTGATGAACTTCGGGACTGCTGCCGAACGGCTGCGGGCCGAGGGGATCGACGCCCGCCTTCTGGTGGTTACGGATGACGTGGCAAGCGCGCCTGCCGGTGAACGGGCCAGGCGGCGCGGCGTGGCGGGCGACCTGCCCGTCTTCAAGATCGCCGGCGCGGCAGCCGAGGCGGGACTGGACATCGACGCGGTGATGGCCGTCGCAGAAAAGGCCAACGGCGCCACCGTCTCGTTCGGGATCGCCTTTGACGGCTGCACGCTGCCGGGGCAGGGCAAGCCGCTGTTCGCGGTGGATGCGGGCCAGGTCGGCATCGGCCTGGGCATCCATGGCGAACCCGGCATCAGCACCCAGGCGATGGTGCCCGCGGCCGATCTGGCGCGCATCCTGCTGGATCCGCTGCTGGCCGAGCGTCCTGCCAGCCATGACGGCCGCGTGGCGGTGATCCTGAACGGCCTCGGGCGCACGAAATACGAGGAACTGTTCGTCCTCTGGCATCACCTGTCCGGTCTTCTGACCGAGGCAGGCCTGACCGTGGTCCAGCCCGAGGTCGGTGAATTCGTCACCAGCCTCGACATGGCCGGCTGCTCTCTGACGATAACCTGGCTCGACGACGAGCTTGAGGCCTTCTGGCGCGCCCCCGCCGACGCCCCCGCATTTCGCAAGGGGACCGTGGCCGCACCGCAGGCGGCCGAGGCACGCGACAACCACACCGCAAGCGTGGCCGAGGTCGTTCCCGGCAGTCCGCAATCGCAGCAGGCGGGGCACCGCGTGGCCGCGCTGATCGGCCATGTCGCAAATGCCCTTGCGGATGCCGAGGAGGAACTGGGCCGCCTGGATGCCCAGGCGGGCGACGGCGATCACGGACAGGGCATGGCGCGGGGTTCCGCCGCTGCCGCCGATGCCGCCGAAAAGGCGGTGATCGCCGGGGCGGGCGCGGGAACCGTCCTGTCGCTTGCGGGCGACGCCTGGGCCGATCGCGCGGGCGGAACCTCGGGCGCGCTGTGGGGCGAGGCGCTGCGTGCCTGGGGACAGGTGCTTGGCGATGCGGACACGCCATCGGCCTTGGCCGTTGCGCGGGGGGCGCAGGCGGCCCTTGAGGCGATCATCAGGCTGGGCGGCGCAAAGGTCGGCGACAAGACGCTGGTGGATGCGCTGATGCCCTTTGTCCAGGTGCTGAACGAACAGGTCGCAGCGGGCGAAAGCCTCGGCGTGGCCTGGGCCGCCGCTGCCGCCCGCGCCACCGATGCCGCCGATGCCACCGCGCAACTGACGCCACGGCTGGGCCGTGCGCGGCCCCTGGCCGAGCGCAGCCTTGGTCATCCGGATGCGGGCGCAGTGTCGCTGGCGCTTTGCGCCCGCGTGGTCGGCGCAAAGCTGGGGTAACTGCCCGGCTGCAAGGGCGAAGGCGGACCGGCCGGCGGGATCCGGCCCTGGAACCGATCCGGAAGCCGCCGCGTTATGCGCAGCGCCACAAGGGGACAATCTGCGGGCATGACGGACCTGATTGCGATCCTATACCGCAGCGAAGCCTTGACCAAAGCCGGAAGCGGAGAAGACACCCGCATTCTGACCGCTGCCCAGGGCCGCAACGGATCCCTTCTGGTGACAGGCTTTCTTCACCGGGAAAACGATGTCTTCTACCAGTGGCTGGAAGGTCCCGCGGCGGCAGTGCGCACCGTCTTCGCCTCGATCGCGGCCGACCGCCGGCACCGCGATGTCCGCAAGCTGAGCGAGTTCGCCATCGATGAACGCAGCTTTCCCCGCTGGTCGATGGCCTATTCCGACGGGTCGGCCACGTCTCTGTTCGACTGGGCTGCCAAAGCAGGCATCTCGCTTCACATGGTGCAGCCGGACCGGATCCTCGCCTTCCTGCAATATTGCAGCCAGAGGAGCCTGTTCTGACAGGATGCGGCAAAGGGGCGGCAACGCTGCGCTTGGTCGCTGCTGCGCTTGAACCCGCGCACCGTCATCACGCCAAGGCAGGCTTCAGGCAGGGGCGGGGGACATTGCCCCCGCCCCGTCTGGTCAGACGGCCGTTGCGGTCATCTCATAGGCGAAGGACTTGGCATCCAGTTCGTCAAGCTTGCCCTGCGGGGTCAAACCTTGCGGATACATCAGGAAGGGCAGGGTTTCTCCGTCGCGGCCGGGCAGCGCCAGGTCGCTGGCAGTGTTGAAGGCGACCCAGTTGCCTTCCCAATTGCCTTGCAGCGCGGCGTTGACCGGCGCGACCAGCGGATCGGCGGGATTCTTGATCCAGGTCTCGGTTTCCGCGCGCATGACCTTCAGCACGTCCGCCGGATCCATCGCGACCCAGCCAAGGCCCGACAGCCAGACCTCGGCCCGGCAATGCTGCGCGCCGGTAACGGTGGGGCTGTTCGCGCCAAGCTGCTTGTAGCCAAAGGCCGAAGGCGCGACCCGCACGCCATAGACATCGCGCGCCGGAACGCCCGACGCCCGGACAAGGCCCACGAACAGGCCGTTCAGATCGGCGCATTTCCCGCCAAGGCCCGCAGTCGTCAGCGTGGCCTGGATGTCGCCCGATCCGCAGCCCGCCACGTCCATGTCGCGGTGGCAGTTGGCGACGATCCAGGCATAGACCGCCGCGACCTTTTCGCGATCGGTGACGGCGCCCTTGGTGATCTGCGCGGCCTTCTCGGCGACGATCCCGTCCAAGGGCTTGTGGCTGCTGCCGGTCAGCGCGGCCTGCAGGACGGCCGGATCCTCGGAAACTCGGGCGGTCTTGGACCAGTCCGTCACGCGGCCGCGCGTCTCGACCCGGCTGGTCAGGGTCAGGGTTGGGCTGTCCGTGCCCGCGTCGAAACGGGCGTGCAGCATCTTTGCGCCGCTGGCGGGGTCGGTGACGATCTCGGCCTGGGCCGCGTTGCCCGTGAAGCTGTCGCCGACCGACCGCTGCCATTCGGTCTGGACCGAGGGCACCGGCAGCCAGACCTGCGAAGGGCCGTTCTTTGCAAGCGTGATCGTCGTCTGCAGGTCGTAGGCAGTCCATTCGCCCACCTGCGGCGCATAGGTCTGGCCCGCGAAGGCCGGGCGCAGCGCAAGCGGCATCATCGGCAGAAGCCCTGCGGCAAGGCCGGCCTTGAGGATGGAACGGCGGGTAGAGCGGGACATCGGGATTCCTTTCGTGGCCGGGTCTTCTTCCATGATGCGACATTTCCCGCCGATCCGGAAGCGCCTGATCATCATCGTGCTGGTCACGCGGTTTCCGCCTGATATGCTGGGCATCACGGCGCTAGATGGACCCGCCGTCCCTCCCGAAAAAGAAATTGCATTTTATCTTGACGAAGTGCACCATGCCTTGGATCGCGAACATGCGACATGAGGGAGGATACCATGACGTTCTTTCGTTCCCGGCTGGCGGCAGCCTGGCTGGTCGCCGCTGGCGCAACCCTGGCGGCCCCTGCGACGATGGCCCAGGATCTGGAACTGTCGATCATCGCGCCCGCGGGCGCCGGCGGGGGCTGGGATTCGGCGGCGCGCGCGCTGCAAGAGGTGATGATGTCCACCGGCAACGCACGCAGCGTGCAGGTGATCAACGTCCCCGGCGCGGGCGGCACCGTCGGCCTGGCGCAGTTCGTCCAAGGCGCGGCTAGCAGCCCGAACCAGATGCTGGTGGGCGGCATCACGATGGTCGGCGCGATCATCACCAACAAGGCGCCCTACGACCTGACCGCCGTCACCCCCATCGCGCGGCTGACCGGCGACCCGCTGGTGATCGTGGTCCCCGCCTCGTCGCCCTATCAGACGATGGCCGACCTGATGGAAGGCATCAAGAGCGACGTGGAACGCACGATCTGGGCCGGCGGCTCGGCCGGGGGCGCGGACCACATGCTGTCGGCCCTGGTCACCCAGGCTGCCGGCCAGGATCCGGCCAAGGTGAACTACGTCGCCTATTCCGGCGGCGGCGAGGCCCTGGCGGCGATGCTGGGCGGGCAGGTGACGGCGGGGATTTCCGGCTATGGCGAATGGCAGGGGCAGATCGAATCGGGCGACCTGCGGGCGCTCGCGATCTCGTATCCCGAACCGATCGAGGGGATCGAGGCCCAGCCCCTGAAGGCCCAGGGCATCGACATCGAACTGGTCAACTGGCGCGGCATCTTTGCCGGTCCCGACCTGGCCGAAGCCGACAAGGCCGCCCTTGAGCAGGCGATTGCCCAGACGGTGCAATCGCCCGAATGGAAGGAACTGCTGGCCGCGCGGGGCTGGTCCGACTACTACGCGCCGTCGGACGAATTCACGGCCTTCATCGCCTCGGAATCCGAACGGGTGAAGTCGATCCTGACCTCGATCGGCCTGGCCGAGTGACGTGACCGGGACGGGGGCCGGGCGGTCCCCGTCTTTCTTTCAAACCGGGGGAAACGTCTTGTCCACACCCACCGCCAAGGGGCTGCACAAGCCCACGCTTGTCATCGGCATCGCCCTGTTCGCCCTTGCCTTCATCACCTGGCGCGACGCCAGTGCGATGCAGATCCGCGCCACCTACGGGATGGGCGCGGACGCCGCGTCCTATTTCGTCGCGCTGTTCCTCGCGGTGATGGGGGCGGGCCATCTTGTGGCCGCGTTCCGCTGGCAGGACGACCCCGGCCCCACCGACTGGAAGGCCGTGGGCTGGGTGGCCCTGGGCCTTGCCAGCCTGATCGCCGCCCTGTGGTTCGGAGCGGGCTTTATCGCCGGCTCGACGCTGCTGTTCGTCTTCACCGCCCGTGCCTTCGGCCGCCGCGCCTGGCTGGCCGACCTGGCCCTGGGCTTCGTGCTGTCCCTGGGCATCTTCCTGCTGTTCAACAAGCTTCTGACGCTGTCCCTGCCGATGGGCCCGCTCGAGCGGCTGTTCTAGAAAAGGCGTCACCATGGAATCGCTTGCCTTTCTGATGCAGGGCTTCGGCACCGCGCTTGACCCGATGAACCTGGCCTTTGCCGCCATTGGCGTGCTGCTGGGCACGGCGGTGGGCGTTCTGCCCGGCATCGGCCCCGCGCTGACCGTGGCGCTGCTTTTGCCCATCACCTTCAAGCTTGATCCGGGCGGATCGCTGATCATGTTCGCGGGCATCTATTACGGCGGGATGTACGGCGGATCGACCACAGCAATCCTGCTGAACACGCCGGGCGAAAGCGCCTCGGTCGTCACCGCGCTTGAAGGCAACCAGATGGCCCGGCGCGGTCGCGGCGGCCCGGCCCTTGCCACGGCGGCCATCGGATCCTTCGTGGCCACGCTGATCGCCACGGCGGGGCTGGCCTTCTTCGCGCCGATGCTGGTCAAGGTGGCGATCCAGTTCGGGCCCTGGGATTATTTCGGGCTGATGCTGATCGCCTTCGTCACCGTCTCGGCCACCTTCGGATCCTCGCCGCTGCGGGGACTGACCAGCCTGGGGCTGGGCCTGTGGCTGGGCCTTGTGGGCATTGACCAGCTGACCGGCCAGACGCGCCTGGCCTTCGGCGTGCCGAACCTGCTGGACGGGATCGAGGTGACGACGCTGGCCGTCGGCCTGTTTGCCCTGGGCGAGGCGCTGCATGTCGCGTCCCGCCACCTGTTCAGCGACGAAAAGCCCATCGCGATCAAGGGGTCTGTCTGGATGTCGCGCGAGGACTGGAAGCGGTCCTGGAAGCCCTGGCTGCGCGGCACTGCCATCGGCTTTCCCATCGGCGCCCTGCCCGCCGGCGGGGCCGAGATCCCGACCTTCCTGTCCTATACGACCGAACGCAAGCTGGCCGCCAAGCCCGAGGAATTCGGCCAGGGCGCCATCGAGGGCGTGGCCGGTCCCGAATCCGCCAACAATGCCTCGGCCGCGGGAACGCTTGTGCCGCTTCTGACGCTGGGGCTGCCCACCTCGGCCACGGCGGCGGTGATGCTGGCGGGCTTCCAGCAATACAACCTCCAGCCCGGCCCGCTGCTGTTCGTGCAGCACCCGGATCTGGTCTGGGGTCTGGTCGCCTCGCTGTTCATCGCCAACGTGATGCTGCTGATCCTG
The DNA here is from genome assembly GCF_014656455.1 of Paracoccus aerius. Taxonomy (GTDB): domain Bacteria; phylum Pseudomonadota; class Alphaproteobacteria; order Rhodobacterales; family Rhodobacteraceae; genus Paracoccus; species Paracoccus aerius. The sequence goes on along the minus strand of NZ_BNCL01000006.1, from coordinate 121,918 downwards.
AACCTGCCGCTGGTGGGCCTTTGGGTGCGGCTGCTGAAGATCCCGTTGCCCTGGCTTTACGCGGGCATCCTGGTCTTCGCCTGCATGGGCACCATCGCCGCCAATCCTTCGGTGGTGGAACTGATGATGCTGGTGGCCTTTGGTGTGCTGGGCTTCCTGATGCGGCGCTATGACTATCCCATTGCGCCGGTGGTGGTGGGGCTGATCCTGGGGCCGATGGCCGACAGCGCGCTGCGCCGGTCACTGCAGATGAGCCTGGGCGACCCGATGATCCTGCTGCAGCACCCCGGATCGGCCATCATGATCGCCATTGCGGCTATTGCACTGGTGGCGCCCTTCGCCTTCAAGGGCCTGGCCCGCTTCCGCCAGGACGAGGACTGATCCCCTGCACCCTTTGCGGCGCGGTCCCCCTGCGGGGCCGCGCCTCTGATCCCGACAGGAGGATGCATGGCCCGAGCGAGCCTTTCGCCTCAGATCATGGCGCGGATCGTCGATCACGCGCGGCAGCACGACATGAAGGCGGGCCAGCACCTGCCTGCGCAGGTCCTGGCCGACAGCTTCAAGGTGTCGCGCCAGCCCATCGTCGGCGCGCTGAAGAAGCTGCAGCAGATGGGCATCGTCCAGGCCTCGCCCAATCGCGGTTATTTCTTGGCCTGCCACGCGGCTGATATTCCCGCAATCGATGCGGAAGCAGCGGGCGACGACGGGCTTTACGACCGCATTGCCGCCGACAAGCTGGCGGGCAACCTGCCCGACCGCCTCAGCGAGAACGAGTTGATCCGCCTTTACGGCGTCACGCGCGGGCGGCTGCTGCGGGTCCTGCGCCAGATCGCCGACGAGGGCTGGATCGAGCGGCTGCCCGGCAATGGCTGGGAGTTTCGCGAGATCCTGACCTCGCCCAAGGCCTATGCCGATGCCTATCAGTTCCGCGCCGCAACCGAGATGCAGGCCCTTCTTCTGCCCAGCTTCCGCATCGATGACGCAGCCTTCGCCGCCGCCCGCCGCCACCAGCAGGCCCTGCTGCAAAGCTATGGCAGCGAAAGCCGCGAAAAGGTCTTCGGCACCAATATCGAGTTTCACGAGATGCTGATGACCTGCGCCAACAACGACTTCTTCCTGGATGCGGTCCGGCGCGTGAACCGTGTCCGGCGGCTGATGGAATACAGCATCACCCATGACCGGACGCGGATGCCCCAGCAATGCCGCGAACACCTGCAGATCCTGGACCTGATCGAGGAACGCGACATGCAGGCCGCCGCGACCTTTCTTTACCGCCACATCCGCGAAGCCGGGAATATCAAGACAAGCCTGCTGGGCTGACCGATTGCATTTAATGATCACTTAATGCTATCCTGCCGCGACAGCGGGGGATGGGCGATGCAGCATGTAACGACATATGGCGGATGCCGGATCATCGACCTGCCCGCCGCCGCCGGCGCGGACCTTCGGCGCCTGCCGCATATCCACCGCCTGCTGCTGGAAAACCTGCTGCGCGCCTCGTCAGATCCGGAACAGGGACGGCAAGCGATCCTGAACTGGCTGAAGACCGGCAGCAGCACGGCCGAGATCCCGTTCCAACCGGGCCGCGTGCTGATGCACGACACCACTTGCGGCCCCGCCCTCGTCGACATCGCCGCCATGCGGTCCGCCCTGGCCGAGGCAGGCCATGACCCGGCATTGCTGAACCCGGTGCTGCCCGTCGATGTCTCCACCGATCATTCGCTGGCCGTTGATGCCTATGCCAGCCCCGGCGCGATGGAACGCAACATCGCCAACGAATACCGCCGCAACGGCGAACGCTATCGCTTCATGAAATGGGCGACGAATGCCCTGTCGAACTTCCGTGTCCATCCGCCCGGCACAGGCATCATGCATACGCTGAACCTGGAACGGCTGGCGAGCGTCGTCACCACGCGCGACGGCTGGATGATGCCCGACACGCTGATCGGCACCGACAGCCATACGCCCATGATCAACGGCATCGGCGTCCTGGGCTGGGGCGTCGGCGGAATCGAGGCCGAAAGCGTGTTCTTCGGGATGCCCGTCATGCTGCGCGTGCCCGAGGTGGTCGGCGTCAGGCTGACGGGACGGCTGCCCGAGGGCGTGACGGCGACGGACCTTGCGCTGACGGTGACGGAACGGCTGCGCCGGATCGACCTTTCCGACCGCTTCGTCGAGTTTTTCGGACCGGGTGTTTCCACCCTGTCGGCGGGCGACCGGGCGGTCGTCGCCAACATGACACCCGAGTTCGGGGCGAATACGGGCTTCTTTCCTGTCGATGCCGCCACCATCGCCTATCTGCGCCAGACCGGGCGCCCTGCGGATCATTGCGCCATCGTCGAGGGGTATTGCCGCCGCCAGGGCCTCTGGTTCGATCCGACGGAAACCCCGGTCTTCACCGACAGCCTGACGCTGGACCTCTCGACAGTCGAAGTCAGCCTGGCTGGTCCCCGCCGCCCGCAGGACCGGATCCCGGCATCCGCCACGGCCCAGGCGACCGCCGCCCTGCGCGGCGCAGCCCAGCCCGCCCCCGAGGGACAGTCCCCGGATGGGGCCGTCGCCATCGCGGCCATCACCAGTTGCACCAATACCAGCGATCCGCGCCTGCTGGTCGCCGCCGGCCTGGTCGCGCGCAAGGCCCGTGCGCTTGGCCTGCGCCCGCCCGGCCATGTGAAGACCTCACTTGCGCCCGGATCGCCCACCGCCGAACGCTATCTGCGCCGGGCCGGCCTGCTGGAGGATCTCGAGGCCATAGGCTTTGGCATCGTGGGCTATGGCTGCACCACCTGCATCGGCAATTCCGGCCGGCTGCCGGACACGGCGATCCAAGCCCAGGCCGAGGGGCGACTGCAGGTGGCCGTCCTGTCCGGCAACCGCAACTTTCCCGGCCGCGTCCATCCGCAACTGGACGCAGGCTTCCTTGCCTCGCCGCCACTGGTAGTGGCCTTCGCGCTTGCAGGCGATGTGGAACGCGATATCCTGCGCGATCCCATCGCACCGGGCGTCCACCTGTCGGACATCTGGCCCACGGGGGCCGAGATCGACGCGGCCCTTGCCCAAGCCATCGACAGTGCCGATTATCAGGCCGCCTATGACGGGGCCGAGGCAAGCGCAATGTGGCGTGACCTGGATGCACCCTCGACACCGCTGTTCCCGTGGGATCCGGCCTCGACCTATATCCGCCGTCCGCCCTTCGCGGGCTTTGCGGGTCCGCGCGACCCCCGGATCAGCGCCGCGCCGATCCTGGTGCTGGGGGACGACATCACGACCGACCATATCTCGCCCGCAGGCGCGATCCCGCGGGACAGCGACGCGGGCCGTCATCTGGTGGAACAGGGCGATCCGGTCCATGACCTCAACGTCTATTCCTCGCGCCGGGGAAACTGGCAGGCGATGCTGCGGGGGCTGTTCACCAACCGCGCGGTGCGGAACCTGCTGGCCCCCGGCATTCCGCCCGGCAGCACGATCCTGCCCGACGGCCAGATCATGCCGCTGTGGCAGGCGGCCGACCTTTATCGCGCGGAAGGGATGCCCGTGGTGATCGTCGCGGGCGAACGCTATGGCATGGGATCGTCGCGCGATTGGGCGGCCAAGGGCGCGGCGCTGCTGGGCACGCGTGCAGTGCTGGCCGCGGGTTTCGAGCGCATCCACCGCGCCAACCTGATCGGCATGGGGATCGTTCCGCTGCGCCTGCCTGCGGGCGTCACCCCGCAGTCGCTGGCCCTGACGGCCAACGACAGGATCGACATCGACCTTGACCCCGCCTTGCTGTCACCCCGCACGCAGGTCCGGGTGACGCTGCGCCGGGCTTTCGGAGCGGTGGAGGTTTTCGAGGCCCAAGCTGCCATCGAAACCCAACTGGAAGTCGAGACGCTGGCGATGGGCGGGCTGATGCCGCTGATCCTGGATCGGGTGACGCAAGGCCCGTTTCAAGCTGGCAAGCCGCAGGCCGCGATCTTGCGCACCGACCCATCGTGACCTACATCTTGGTCAGAAAAGGGGACATGCCATGCGGATTGCCATTGCCGAAGCCAAGGCCCAGTTCGCGGACCTGATCCGCCGCGCCGAGGCGGGCGAGGAGATCGAACTCACCCGCTATGGCCGCCCCGTGGCGCGCCTGACCGCCTCGCCCGCCCGTGGCAACAGCTTGATCGGCTGCGCCAAGGGACAATTCCGGCTTCCCGACGACATGGACGAAGGCGACGACCAAGTTGCCGACCTGTTCCGGGCCAGCCGCATCCTGCCAGGATGAGGCTGCTTCTGGACACCCACATCGTCCTGTGGGCGATGCTGGACGACCCGCGCCTTCCGCCTCGACTGCGGGAAGCCATTGGCGCCGCCGAATCCGTCCACATCAGCGTCGCCTCCGTCTGGGAGGTGTCAATCAAGGCGGGCCTTGGCAAGCTGGACGTGCCGCATGACCTGTTCGATCGGGGGCTTGCCGCAGGCGCACAGCCCCTGCCGGTCACATGGGTCCATGCCCGTGCGGTGGCAGCCTTGCCCCAGCATCACGCCGATCCCTTCGACCGCCTGCTGATCGCCCAGGCAGGGGCCGAGCGGTTGACGCTGGTGTCCGTGAACCGGCAGTTCCGCGCCTATGACGTGGCGCTGCTGGACGACTGACCTGCCGCCGCTGTCCAAACTGTGATCCCCACCCGCCGCGATCCGCCGCTAGGATCCCGCCACACGCAAACAGGGGATCTTTCCATGACACGACTGACCGCCAAGGATTTTCCGCCCGAACTGCTGGAACTGTATGACGGCTATGCCCATGGACGCATCACCAAGCGCGAATTCCTGGACCGCGCCGCGAAATACACCGTGGGCGGCATGACCGCGCTTGCCCTGCTGAACACCCTCAGCCCGAACTACGCCCTTGCCCAGCAGGTGGCTTTCACCGATCCGGGCATCCTGGCCGAATACATCACCTATCCGTCGCCCCAGGGCCACGGAGAGGTGCGCGCCTATCTGGTCCGTCCCGCCACCGACGGCGTGGCCAATGACACGCCCGTGCCGGCCGTGGTGGTCGTCCACGAGAACCGCGGCCTGAACCCCTATATCGAGGACGTGGCCCGCCGGGTCGCCAAGGCCGGCTTCGTGGCTCTTGCGCCGGACGGGCTGACCTCGCAGGGGGGCTATCCGGGCAATGACGAACAGGGTCGCGAATTGCAGCGTCAGGTCGATCCGGAAAGGCTGATGAACGACTTCTTCGCCGCCATCGAGTTCCTGATGGCCAGCGACATGACAACCGACAAGGTGGGCATCACCGGCTTCTGCTATGGCGGGGGCGTGTCGAACGCGGCGGCCATCGCCTATCCCGAACTGGCCGCAGCCGTGCCCTTCTATGGCCGCCAGGCCCCGGTCGAGGATGTGCCCAGGATCCAGGCGCCCCTGCTGTTCCATTTCGCCGAGACGGACGAGAACGTGAACGCCACCTGGCCCGCCTACGAGGCCGCGCTGAAGGAACACGGCAAGCGCTACGAGGCCCATGTCTATCCCGGCACGAACCACGGCTTCCACAACGACTCCACGCCCCGCTATGACGAGGCCGCTGCAAATCTAGCCTGGGACCGGACGTTGGACTGGTTCAGGACGCATCTGGCGTGACGGGACTGCCCGCCCGGTTCGCCGGCCGGGCGGGTGCGTCGGCTTCCACATGTTGCGCTGCTCGCCTTCCCACGGGCCGGGATCCTTGGTCGTGTCCGACCCCAGGCCGCAGCACTTGCCGACCCGGTCCGCGACGTCCTGCCCGATCAGGTCCGCAGCCCGGTGATCTCCCGCACCTGGCTGCGTGCCGGCTTCACCTCGCCGTCGATTGTCGACTGGCTTGCGCCCGCGTCGAAGCAAGAGCCCGGCCGGCGCAGATGTTTCATGAACAGGCCCGCGGTGTCGCCGCCGAAGTCCAGCTTGAAGCCCGCCTTTCTCGGCCCGCAACAGAAGTCTGCGTCGTGCTTGCGGATATCGTCATGGATTGGCACCGGTCTATGACAATATGAGCGGGCGAGAGGCGGACGGGGTGAAGGCAGCAGCTTTCGATGCAGCGCCGCCAGCTTTCTGACAGGGCGCTGTCCCGGCGCGGCGGGATCAGGCCGTGACGGTTTCGGCAATCCGCCGCGCGAGGATGGTGGTCTGTGCGCGGATGTCGGGGATCGCGGTGATTTCCCAGAAGGCCGCGCGCGATACAGGGCCGATGGCGTGCAGCCGGGCGGATGGCCTGCCCATGCGGTCGATGACCCCGCAGTCGGGTGATACGTCCAGACCGATCCGCATGGGGTCGATCCGCGCAGTGCCATCCGCAATCAGCGCCGCGAACAGGGGCGAGGCGTGTTCAAGCGGATCGCGCCGGATGCCCCGGCAGTCGACGATGCGCCCGGCCTCGATCCGCGCGGGACCGGCGGGGGTGGCGATCCGGGCGACCAAGCGGTCCCCCTCGCGGCCCGCCTCCAGGAAGCGGCCGCGCAACAGGCGCAATTGGCCCATTCCCATGGCTTCGGCGATCCGGGCCGCGGATTCCGGCGGCATCCGGTGGCGGTGGATGTCCCACCAGGGCGCCGCATGGCGCAGGAAGCGCGCACGTTCCGCGACGGGCATCGCCGCCCACAGCCTGCTGACATGCGGACGGATGCCGTCCACGGCGTCGCGCCAGTTGCCGCCGTCGCGTTCCGCCTGCCGCGCAAGGTCGCGGGCCCAGCGGAACAGGGTGACGGCACGAGCATCCGGCGGCAGGTCGGCATTGTCGATCCGCAGGGGGTTGGCCGGGGCATGGGGTCGGGGCATCAGGCCGCGGCGCGACAGCGCCACGATCTCACCGCGGTGCCGGCGGTTCATCAGCGACAGCACCTGGTCCACCATCGACAGGCCCGTGCCGATGATGATGACCCTGCTGTCGGGATCCAGGTCGGCAGGCGGTTCCCATGCGCCTGACAGCACGCCCGCGGGATCAGGCTCGGGCAGGACATGGCCCGTCGCCAGCACCACATGATCGGCCCGCAGCACCTGCCCGTCGTCCAGGTGGATCGTCATGTCCGTCCCGCCATTGTCAATGCGCAGGCATGTCCGGCGGATGCAGGCCAGGCGCGAGGAATCCGCCTGCCAGGGCGACAGAAGATCCGCCAGATAGGCACCATAGGTCGGGCGGCTGACAAAGGCCGCCGGGGCGTCCCCATGCCCGGCCCGTGTCCGCAGCCAGCGGCGGAAATGGTCGGGCTCGTCGGGAAACGCGCTCATGTTCTGGACGCGCGTATTCAGCAGATGCTGCGGATCCTCGGTCGAATAGGCGATGCCGCAGCCCAGCATGTTGCGCCCTTCGACAATGGTCACGCGAAAGCGGCCCGGATGGGTCAGCAGATGCGTGGCCATCAGCACTCCGCTGGCACCGCCACCGACGATGACAATATGGGCGGCAGCCCCATCTGCTGGCGGGGGTGTCATGCGCAGGGTTCGGGTCATGGGCGACGACCGGGGCAGCAGGCGTGGCAAGACGTGGATGAAAGCGACATTCGGGGCATCAGCAATCTCCTTCTGGTCATTACTCTAGCAGGAAGATCGTGATTTTTCGTTCCCTATGCAGCGCAGGAAGGGAAATAACATTCCCCGCACAGGGCAAGGGGTAGGACGATCTGACCTTCAAGACGGGCCAATCCCGTATTTTGTCCGGACGGGGCTTTTGACCTTGCAGAAGGATTTCCCCTTTCCGGGGTCGTCACCGACAGCCCTCGACCCCAAAGGCGCCAGTCTTTGGAATGGCCAATCGGGCAGGGCAGCGCGATATTCACGACAATTGCAATCGTCATTTAGGAGAACTTCATGACCCTTCGCATCGCGGCCTTTGCAGGCAGCCTCAGCAACCCGTCGCGGACCCGCGCCCTGGTCGAAAACGCGGCACGCCGGGCCGCTGCCCGGTTCGGGGCCGAGGCCTTTGTCCATGACCTGTCGGACCTCCAGCCGTCGCTGGGCATGGCCGGATCACTGGGGGAACTGCATCCCAAGGGGCGTGCCATCGTGGATGACATCCTGTCGGCCGACGCGCTGATCGTCGGCAGCCCGGTCTACAAGGGCAGCTATACCGGCCTGTTCAAGCATCTGTTCGACCTGATCGACCCCCAGGCTCTGGCGGGCAAGCCGGTCCTGCTGACCGCCACCGGCGGCGGGGACAGGCACGCCCTGGTGATCGAGCACCAGTTGCGCCCGCTTTTCGCCTTTTTCGAGGCCGCCGTCCTGCCGACCGGCGTCTATGCCGGCGGCGCGGATTTCCGAGACGGCCAGCCTTCCTCGGACGCGCTGCTGGCGCGGCTGGACCGTGCGGTGGACCAGCTTGCCCCCTGGCTGGGCCAGCCACGCGTCGATCCGCGCATCGAACGCCCCGCAGCGCTTGCCGCCCTTTGACAATCCCTTTCCAGGAGCATCCCATGACCCGCAAGATCCGCCTTGGCGCCTTTCTTCCCGGCGGCGGCCAGCACATCGCTAGCTGGCGTCATCCCGACCAGCCCGCAGACGGCGCCGTCAACCTGGACTTCCACATCCGGCTTGCCCAAGAGGCCGAGCGCGGCCTGTTCGACGCCTATTTCCTGGCCGACGGCCTGGCGACCGGCGGCACCTCCGAGGGCGGCCCGGCCCGCATCGCCGGGTTCGAGCCTGTGACGCTGTTTGCGGCATTGTCGGCGCATACCTCGCATCTGGGTTTCATCGCCACCGCGTCGACCACCTATGAGGAACCCTACAATACCGCGCGCAAGTTCGCCTCGCTGGACCTGATCTCGGGCGGGCGCGCGGGCTGGAACGTGGTCACCACCGCGACCGAGGCCGCCGCCCGCAACTTCAACCTGGACACCCAGCATCCCCATGCCTTCCGCTATTCCCGCGCGGCCGAGCATGTCGAGGTGGTGCGCAAGCTCTGGGACAGCTTCGAGGACGACATCTTCATCCGCGACAAGGACAGCGGCACCTTCCTGGACCGCGCCAAGCTGCACCGCGCCCATCACCAGGGCCAGCATTTCAAGGTCGAGGGGCCGCTGAACGTGCCGCGGTCGCCCCAGGGTCATCCGGTGATCGTCCAGGCCGGCCAATCCGAGGACGGGCGCAGCCTGGCGGCTGCCACGGCCGAGGTGATCTTCACCGCCCATCAGCGGCTGGACACGGCGCAAGAGTTTTACCGCGACATCAAGGCCCGCGCCCGCGGGCTGGGGCGCGATCCGGACCATGTCCTGATCATGCCCGGCGTGTCGCCCTTCGTGGGCCGCACGGAATCCGAGGCGCGTGAGAAATACGAGCAACTGACAAGCCTGATCCTGCCCGAGGACGGGATTTCCCTGCTGAACGGCCTGACCGGCGGCACGCTGGATCTGTCGGGATTTGACCTTGACGGGCCGCTGCCCCCCGCGCCGCCGACCGAAGGCATGAAGTCGCGCCAGGCGCTGATCCGCCAGATCGCCGACGACAACAACTTCACCATCCGGCAGCTTTACCAGTGGGTGGCGTCGGCCCGCGGGCATTACACCGTGATCGGCAGCGCCACCCAGATCGCCGACATCCTTCAGGACTGGTTCGAGAACGAAGGCGCGGATGGCTTCAACATCCTGCCGCCCTGGTTGCCGACGGGGCTAACCGATTTCGTGGACCTGGTGATCCCGGAACTGCAACGCCGCGGCCTGTTCCGCACCGCCTACGAAGGCCGGACCCTGCGGGCGAACCTTGGCCTGCCCTTCCCCGTGAACCGCCATGCGGCCGCCCGCGCGGCGGCCCAGGCGGCGGAGTGACGCCATGACGCTGCAACATCTCGACACGCCGGTCCGCCGCATCCGCGGACTGCCCGCGCCGCCGGTCCGCGCCTTCCTGTCGCGCTATGGGCTGGTGTTCGCCTTCCTGGCCTTGTGGCAGGTTTCGGGCACGCTGGGCTGGATCAGCCCGGCCGTGCTGCCGCCGCTGGATGCCATCCTTGGCGCGCTGTGGACCGGCATCGCCAGCGGTGCCCTGGTGGACGACATCGCCATCAGCCTGCAACGCGCCGGCCTGGCCTTCGGCGCGGCCGTGGCCCTGGGGATCCCCCTGGGGCTGCTGATGGGGCAGTTGCGGCCGGTCGAGTGCGCGCTCGACCCGATCCTGCAACTGTTCCGGCAAACCTCGGCCCTGGCGCTTTATCCGGTGTTCATCCTGCTTCTGGGGCTGGGCGAGACGTCGAAGGTCTTCGTGATCTTCTGGGCCACGCTGTTCCCGACGCTGCTGGCGACCATCGGCGGCGTCAAGCAGGTGGACCGCAAGCTGATCGAGATGGCCGAAAGCTATGGCGCGGGCCGCTTGCAGGTGTTCCGCCGGGTCGTCCTGCCCGCATCGGTTCCTGCGATCTTCGTGGGCCTGCGTTTGTCGGCCACCACCGCGCTGCTGCTGCTGATCGCGGCCGAGATGATCGGCGCGAACAAGGGCATCGGCTTCCAGGTCATGAACGCCCAGTACAACTTCCAGATCCCGCTGATGTTCGCGGCGATCCTGCTGATGGCGGGGCTGGGCCTTGCCGCCAATGCCGTCCTGGTCCTGCTGCAACGGCGGCTGTGCCGCTGGTCGCTGGACTGAACCCACCCCCACCCGTTTCCAAAGGATACGACCATGAAACACGTCTTGATCTCGCTTGCCCTGTCCACGACCCTGACCGCCCCGGCCTGGGCCGATGACGTGGTGATGCGCTACATGCCCAGCCACGGCGGCGTCAGCGCCCATGACCTGGCCCAAGAGCTGGGCTATTTCGACGGCACCGGCATCGTGCTGGAAAGCGCGGGCTACGCCTCGGGCGGGCCGGAATCGCTGATGGCGCTTGCCGGCGGCTCGATCGAGATTGGCAGTGCGGCAACGGCAGCGGTGCTGAACTCGATCATCGGGGGCAATGACTTCGTCGCGGCCTATCCCACCAACGGCGTCAACGACCAGGTGCAGTCGATCTTCTATGTGCTTGAGGACAGCCCGATCCAGTCGGTCAAGGATTTGCCCGGCAAGACGGTCGCGGTGAATACGCTGGGGGCGCATCTGGATTACACTGTGCGCGAGGCGCTGCACCAGAACGGCCTGCCCGCGGATTCCGCCAACCTGGTCACGGTGCCCGGCCCCCAGCTTGAACAGGTGCTGCGGTCCGGCCAGGTCGACGTGGCGGCCTTCGGATATTGGCAAACCACCTTCGAGGGCGCTGCACGCCAGGCCGGCGGGTTGCGCGCGATCCTGGACGATACCGACGTGCTGGGAGAGATCGCAGGCGGCTTCACGGTCCTGCGCAAGGATTGGGTCGAGGACCATCCCGAAGCCGCGCAGCAGTTCATCCGGCAGTCGGCCCGCGCCCTGGACTATGCCCGCGAACACCCCGAGGAAACGCGCCAGATCATCGCACGTGTCCTTGAGGAACGCGGCGAGAACCCCGGGGTCGCGCAGTATTTCGCAGGCTTCGGCGTCCGGCCCGGCGGGCTTGCGGCCGAACGCGACATCCAGTTCTGGATCGACGTGCTGGTGCGCGAAGGCAAGCTGGCCGAAGGCAGGCTGAAGGCCAGCGACATCCTGCTGGTCACCGGGGACGAGGTGGCGCTGAAATGACGGCCGACACCGATACCCGCGGACAGGTGGCGCTGCGCCACCTGTCCAAGGCCTTCATGCTGAACGGCCAGCCCCTGCCGGTCCTGCGCAACCTGTCGCTGGACATCCGCGCGGGGGAATCCTTGGCCATCGTCGGCCCGTCCGGCTGCGGCAAGACCACCCTGCTGCGGCTGCTGGCGGGGCTGGAACAGGCCGACAGCGGACAGGTCCTGATCGACGGGCGTCCAATCCGGGGCGTGGGCACCGAACGCGCCGTGATCTATCAGGAACCGCGCCTGCTGCCCTGGCTGACGGTGCTGGAAAACGTGGCCTTCGGGCTTGAGGTGCGGGGCATCGGTCGGGGCGCCGCGCAGGACCGGGCGCGGCATCACATTCGGCTAGTGGGCCTTGCCGACTTCGAAGGCGCCTATCCCCGGCAGTTGTCGGGCGGCATGGCGCAGCGCGTGGGCATCGCCCGCGCGCTGACGGTGCAGCCGGAAATCCTGCTTCTGGACGAACCCTTGGGCGCGCTTGACGCGATGACCAAGCTGACCATGCAAGAGGAACTGACCCGCATCTGGGCCGAGGAAGGCGTGACAATGATCCTTGTCACCCATGACCTCGAAGAGGCGATCTTCCTGGCCGACCGGGTGCTGGTCCTGTCGCGCGACCAAGGCGTCGGTCCCCGGCTGATCGACGTGGACCTGCCCCGCCCGCGCGACCGCAGCCAGCAGGACTTCGTGGCGATGCGGCGGCAGCTGATGGCGGAATTCGGGCTGCACTAGGGCAGCCGCCCGGTCATGCCACCGGACCGGCCTGGCCGGTCAGCCCCGGTGGCCGGTCGCCCACATCGGACCGCCGCGCCAGCGGGGGAAGCCATAGCCGTGGATCTCGACCAGGTCGATGTCGGACGCCTTGGCGGCGATGCTTTCGTCCAGGATCGCCTGGCCCTCGGCCGCCATCTCGGCGACCAGGTGGCGGGCAATGGCGTCGCGATCCATCGCGGCGGGGCTAGCGATCCGTTCCGCCAGCAGGTCGGCCACAGCCGCGGATGGCTGCGGCTTGCGGTCGCCGGGGGCATAGTCATACCAGCCACCGCCGGTCTTCTGCCCCTTGCGGCCGGCGCGGACCAGGACGTCGCCCAGGGTTTCCGGCACGTCCTGCCCCGCTGCCCGCGCGCCTTCGCGTTGCAGATATGCGATGTCCAGCCCGCCCAGATCCTGCGCCTCGAAAGGCCCCATCGCCAAGCCGTAGTCACGCATGGCTGCGTCGATATCCGCGATCGCGATGCCCTTACGGACCAATGCCTCGGCGCTTGTGCGGTAGCGTTTCAGGATGCGGTTTCCGATAAAGCCTTCGCAGATGCCGGACTGCACGGGGATCTTGTTCAGCATCCGGCCAAGCGCAAAGCCAGTGGCAAGCGTCCGGTCCGAGGTTTCGGGCACCGGCACGATCTCCAGCAGGCGCATGACGTTGGCGGGGCTGAAGAAATGCAGCCCGATGAAGCGTTCGGGGTTCTGCAGCCCTTCAGCGATCAGGCGCGGGTCGAGGTAGGAGGTGTTGGTCGCCAGCAGCGCGTCGGGGCGGCAGGCCGCGGCAAGCTGATCGAAGACCGCGCGCTTGACGCCGATCTCCTCGAACACCGCCTCGATCACCAGGTCGGCGTCCGAGAGGGCGGCGTAATCGGTGGTGGCGGTGACGCCCGCCATGCGGTCTTGGGCCTGCGCCTCGGTCAGCTTGCCGCGCTTCACGGCGCCCTCGAAGATGGCGCGCAGGGTGGCCATCCCGCGCTTCAGTGCCTCGTCGTCGCGTTCGATCAGGGTGACGGGAATGCCTGCGTCGCGCAGGGTTGCGGCGATGCCTGCGCCCATGGTGCCGCCGCCGATCACGCCCGCGCTTCGCAGCGGCAGGGGATCAACGCCTTTCAGATGCGCGGGACGGGGCGCGGCGCGTTCGGCAAAAAACACGTGGCGCAGGGCCGCCGCCTGATCGGACCCACGCAAGTCCAGGAAAGTCTGGCGCTCATGGGCCAGGGCCTCGGCAAAGGGCGCTTCCGCCGCCTTGCGCAGGCAGTCGAGCGCGCGCAGCGGCGCCTCGGCCCCCTTGGCGGCTTTCGCCACCGCCTTGCGTTTTTCGTCCCAGAAACCAGGATCGGGCGCGGTGACCGGCCGCACGGATACCGGGGGCGGCAGGTCGCGGGTCAGGGCATCGCGCGCATAGGCCAGGGCATGGGCTTGCAGGTCGTCCGCGAAGACCGCATCCACCAAGCCCAAGGACAGCGCCTTTGCAGCCTTCACCGGCTTGCCGGAGGTCACCAGTTCCACCGCGGCCTCGAAGCCCGCCAGACGCGGGGTCCGCACGGTTCCGGATGCGCCCGGGACGATGCCCAACGACACCTCGGGCAGGCCGACCGATGCACCCTCCACCGCCACACGGAAGCGGCAGCCCATCGCCACCTCGAAGCCGCCGCCGAGCGCCGAGCCGTGGATCGCAGCCACCCAGGGCTTCTGCGCCCCCTCGATCCGGTCCACCAGATCGGGCAGATGCGGCGCCTGCGGCGGCTTGCCGAATTCGGTCACGTCGGCGCCCGCGATGAAGGTCCGGCCCGCGCAGACCAGGACCACGGCGCGGACCTGCGGGTCCGCGTCCAGCGAGGACACTGCGTCCCAAAGCCCCTGCCGCACGGCCTGCGACAGCGCGTTCACGGGCGGATTGTCTATGGTAACAACGGCGACCTCGCCCTCGCGGGTGATGCTGACAACGGACATTTTATATCCCTAGATAGGCTTCGCGAATGCGCGGATCGGCGATCAGATCCGCTGCCGCGCCGGACATGGTGATGCGGCCGGTTTCCATGACATAGCCCCGGTCCGCGATCTTCAGCGCGCCGAAGGCGTTCTGTTCGACCAGAAGGACCGTGACCCCAAGCGCCTTCAGCCCGCTGACCACGTCGAAGATCTGCTGCACGATGATCGGGGCCAAGCCCATCGACGGCTCGTCCAGCAACAGGCAGGACGGGCGGCCCATCAGCGCGCGGGCCATCGCCAGCATCTGCTGCTGCCCGCCGGACAGCCCGCCCGCCGCCAGGTTGCGTTTCTCGCGCAGGATGGGGAACATCGCGAAGGCGTCCTCCATGTCCTTTTCCACGCGGTCGTCGGTGAACAGATAGGCGCCAAGGCGCAGGTTCTCCTCGACCGTCAGGTTGGTGAAGATCTGCCGGCCCTCCGGCGATTGGGTCAGACCGCGCGCAGGGCGGCGATGCGCGGGAAGGCCGGTCAGGCCCTCGCCCCGGAAGGTGATGGTGCCGCCCGAGACCGGCTGGGTACCCGACAGGCATTTCAGAAGCGTCGTCTTGCCGGCGCCATTGGCGCCGACGACGGTGACGATTTCCCCAGAATCGACATGCAGGTCGATGCCGTGCAGAACCTCGATCCGGCCATAGCGGGACCGCAGACCTTCAACCGTCAGCATGGGCAGCCTCCGTTCCGGCATCGGTTCCCAGATAGGCGGCGATGACCGCCGGGTTGCGGCTGACGCTGGCGGGATCGCCCTCGGCAATCTTTTCGCCATGGTCCAAGACGACGATGTGGTTCGATATGCGCATGACCATCTTCATGTCGTGTTCGACCAGCAGGATCGCCACGCCGGATTTTGCGACCTCGGCGATCAGGTGGTCGATCTCCTCGGTTTCCACGGCGTTGCAGCCTGCGGCGGGTTCGTCCAGCAGCAGGATCTTCGGTGACAGCGCCAGGGCGCGGGCGATCTCCAGCCGTTTCAGCGCGCCATAGGACAGGTTCCCGGCCTCCCGCTCGGCCGCGCGGTCCAGGCCCACGCGGGCCAGCAATTCGCGTGCGCCTGCCTGCGCGGCGGCCGCGCGGCGGCGGGACGAGGGCAGGTTGAACAGGTCCGCCAGCACCGGGCCGCGCTCTTGCAGGTGATAACCCGCAATGGCGTTTTCCAGCACGGTCATGGACTGGAAGATCTGCAGGTTCTGGAAGGTCCGCGACATGCCGCGCCGGGCCAGCAGATGCGGGGCCATGCCCGTGACATCCTCGCCCCCCAGAACGACGCGCCCGCTGCCCGGCTGGTAGACGCCCGAGATCATGTTGAACAGCGTGGTCTTGCCCGCGCCGTTCGGCCCGATGACGGACGTGATTTCCCTTGGTTGCACGGTGAAGCTGACATCGTTCACGGCCTTGAGGCCGCCGAAGCTGATGCCCAGCCCCTCGACTGACAGAAGCGCGGTCATTCGTCTTTCCCCCGGACCTTGCGCAGGATCGACGGCAGCAGCCCCTGCGGCAGGAAGATCATCACCAGCATCATCACCAGGCCCAGCACAAGCTGTTCGTATTCGGCAAACACCGTCAGCACCTGCGGCAGAAGCGTCAGCACCGCCGCGCCGAAGATCGCGCCCAGGACCGATCCCACGCCGCCCAGGACGGCCATGGTCACCATCTCGATCGAGTGCATGAAGCCCGCGACATCCGGCGTAATGAACTTGTTCTGCAAGGCCAGCAGCGACCCCGAGACCGAGGCATAGACCGCCGAGATGACGAAGGCCTGCAATTTCAGCCGGGCCACATCGACGCCGACGGTGCGCGCCGCAACCTCGGACCCGTGCAGGGCACGCAGGGCGCGGCCGGTGGGGCTGTTGAACAGGTTCAGCGCCAGCCATGCGGCCAGTATCAGGATAATGCCGCACAGGAAATACCAGAACTGGCCGTTGGTCAGGTCAATCCCTGCATCCCGCAGCAGCCCGCGGAGGCCCAGCTCCGGCACCTCCATCCCGTCGGGGCCGCCGGTCAGTTGCCGTTCGTTGTTCAGGACCATCGACACCAGGATGCCGAAGCCCAAGGTGGCGACGCCCAAGTAATAGCCCTTGAGCCGCAGGATCGGGCGGCCGACCAGAAAGGCCAGCACGGCGGAAATCGCCGCCCCCAGCACAAGCGCCAGCGCGGGATGCAGCCCCAGATGCACGGGCGCCAGCGCGCAGGCATAGGCGCCGATCCCGGCGAAACCGGCATGGCCCAGGCTGATCTGGCCCGCATAGCCGGTCAGGATCACGATGCCGGTCACGGCGATGGCGTTGACGAAGATCAGCGCGCCGACGCGGTAATAGTATCCCGAAGGGAACAGCATCGGCGACAGCGCGACCAGCACGACAAGGACCAGCAGCGTGGCGGATTTGGCGGAAATCTTCATGGTCACACCCGCTCGGTCGATTTGGCGCCGAACAGGCCCTGGGGCATGAAGAACAGCACCAGCAGGATCACCACGAAGGCGGCGGCGTCCTTGTATTGCGAGGACAGGTATCCCGCCGTCAGCGCCTCGATCAGGCCCAGCAGGAAGCCGCCCGCAAGCGCGCCCTTGGGGTTGCCCATCCCGCCCAGCATGGCGGCGGCAAAGCCCTTGAGCGCGAAAGCCAGACCCACGTCATAGGAGGTCAGGGTGATCGGCGTCGCCAGCACGCCCGCAAGCGCGCCGATGCCAGCCGACAGGGCGAAGGACAGCGTCATCACGAAGCCCGTGTTGATGCCCACCAGTTGCGCGGCCAGCCGATTGTTCGACGTGGCCAGCACCGCGCGCCCTGTCAGGGTGCGGGTGAAGAACAGCCACAGGCCCACGAAGACCACCACCGCGCCGCCGATCACCCACAGGCTTTGCGGTAGGATCGTCGCCCCGCCGATGCGCAGCGGCGTGTCGCCCGAGAATGCCGGGAAGCTGTGGATCTGCTTGCCGAACAGCAGTTGTGCGCCGCCCCGAATGAAGATCGACGCGCCGATGGTGATGATGATCAGCGACACCACGGGCGCGCCGCGCGCGGGCTCGATCGCCAGCTTGTTCATGGCGACGCCGATGGCCGAGGTGACGACGATCGCGATCAGCGCCGCCAGCGGCAGGGGCAGGCCCGCCGCGTGGCAGACAAAGGTCAGCATCCCGCCCAGCATGACGAATTCGCCCTGGGCGAAGTTCACCACGTCGGACGCGTTGTAGATGATCGTGAAGCCAAGCGCGACAAGCGCATAGACCGCGCCTACCGTCACGCCCGAAAACAGGAATTGCAGCAGTTCCGCCATGGCGACCCCAAAGCTGTCAGGTGATGCCGCCCCCGGACCGTGCGACCGGTCGGGGCGCGGCGGTCAGCGGATCATTCCACCACGGTCCATTCGCCGCCCTTGATCTCGAGCATGCGGAAGGCAGAGAGGTCGAGGCCCAGGTGATCCTCGGCCGACATGTTGTAGATGCCGGTGGTGCCGGCCAGGCCGCTGGTGGACTCGATGGCGTCGCGGATCGCCTGCGGCTCGGCGCTGCCGGCGCGGGTGATGGCGTCGGTCAGGATCAGGAAGGCGTCATGGGCATAGCCGCCGAAGGTGCCGACCGAGGTGCCGGTCTTTTCCTCGAAGGCGGTCTTGTAGGCATCGACGACGGGCTTCTGCGGGTCGTCCGCGCCCAGTTGGTCTGCGATCAGCAGGGCGGTGCCGGGCAGGCGCACGCCCTCGGCGGCCTCGGCCCCGGCCAGTTCGATGAAGCCGTCGGATGCCACGCCATGCGACTGATACAGCGGCAGGTCGATGGCAAGCTGGCGATAGTTGCGCGTCACGATGGACGGGCCCTGGCCGAAGCCGGGGTTCAGCACGGCCTGCACGCCTTCGGTGTTGCGGATCTTGGTCAGCTGCGTGGTCA
Organism: Paracoccus aerius; assembly: GCF_014656455.1. Taxonomy (GTDB): domain Bacteria; phylum Pseudomonadota; class Alphaproteobacteria; order Rhodobacterales; family Rhodobacteraceae; genus Paracoccus; species Paracoccus aerius. The sequence goes on along the minus strand of NZ_BNCL01000006.1, from coordinate 103,687 downwards.
TGTCGGCGTCGGTCGGGTTATAGGTCTCGTCCGCGGCGACGGTGATGCCGTATTCGCCCACCACGTCCTTGCACTGCGCCTGCATCGACGCGCCGAAGCCGTCGGTGCCCGAGATCATGCCGATCGTGGTGATCTGGCGCTTCTGCATGTCCTCGAAGATCTTCTGGCAGGCCATGCGGTCGGTATGGGGCGTCTTGAAGGTGAAGGGCTTGACCGGGTCGATGATCTCGATGGCGCCGGCCAGCGAGATGAAGGGGATCTCGTTATCCTCGGAGACCGACAGGATCGACATGGAAGTGCCGGTGGTGGATCCGCCGATGATCGCCACGACCTCGTCATCCTCGATCAGGCGGGTGGCGAAGGTGCGCGCCTTGTTGGGATCGCCACCGTCGTCATAGAGCGTCAGGGCGATTTCCTCGCCGTTGATGCCGCCGTTCTCGTTGATCTGCTCGACCAGCATTTCCAGGGTCTTCGCCTCGGGATCGCCCAGGAAGGCGGCGGGGCCGGTGGCCGAAACGGACGCGCCGATGCGGATTTCGGCGGATGCGGCGGTCGCGCCCAGGGCCAGCAACGTGGCAAGGGCCGTGGTGGTCAGGGTCTTCTGCATTGTCGTCTCCTCCCCAGAGAACTTGGTCAAACGGTAACGGCGGCGGGCCTGCGCCACATCACGCGGCGAAAGCGGGTCGCGACAAAGGCGCAGTCGGTCAGGCTGGCGTTTCCGGCGGGGTTGGCCCCCGTCACATGGAAATCGCTGAAGGCCGCCGACTGGTTGACGAAGATGTTGCCGGTCAGGTTGACCGACAGGTTCACGCCTGCGCGGGCGAAGGCGCGAACGGCGCGCCCGATGCGGGCATCGTCGGTGTCGTAGAGCGCGGCTGTGATGGCGCCCTTGGTCGCAGCAAGTTCGGTGGCGCGGGCAATGCCGTCGTCGGCATCCGCGCAGGGGATGACGAAACCCACCGGACCGAAGCATTCGTCCTGCGCGACAGGGGCGTCGGCATCCACCGCCAGCAGCAGCGGCGTGCCGTCGCGGATGACGCGGCCCTGCGCGCGGGCCTGTTCCACCCGGTCGCGCGTGGCGGGATTGGCGATGGCGCCGCAGATGCCCGCCGCCTGCTTGGGATCGGCCAGCAAGGTGTCGATGGCTGCGGCCAGACCGGCTGCCACCTGATCGAAGGACTTGTGCCCCTGATCCGCCGCGATCCCGCCTTGCGGCACATAAATGTTCTGCGGCGCGGTGCACATCTGCCCGGAATAAAGCGACAGCGAGAAGGCCAGATTGGCGCACATCCCGTCAAAGTCATCGGTGGCAGCAATGACCACGCTGTTGACGCCCGTTTCCTCGGTGAAGATCTGCGCCTGCTTGGCATTCTCGCGCAGCCAGGTGCCGAAGGCTGACGACCCGGTATAGTCGATCAGCCGCACGGTGGGATCGGTCGCCAGTTGCTTGGTGATCTCGGCCCCCGGCTCATCCACCGCTAGCAGGATGGCGTCGGCGGGCAGGCCGGCTTCCACCAGGACCTCGCGGGCGACCTGCACGGTCAGGGCCAGCGGCAGGATCGCGGCGGGATGCGGCTTCACGATCACCGGGCTGCCGGTGGCGAGGCTGGCGAAGATGCCGGGATAGCTGTTCCAGGTCGGGAAGGTGTTGCAGCCGATCGTCAGGGCGATTCCCGCAGGCACCAGCGTCCACCGCTTGTCGATCACAAGGGCAGGGGCCTTGCCCTGCGGCTTTTCCCATCGGGCGGCATCGGCGAAGCGGGTCATTTCCGTCCACGCCACGGCAACCGCCTCGAGCCCGCGATCCTGCGCGTGGGGCCCGCCCGCCTGGAAGGCCATTGCGAAGGCTTGGCCCGTGGTGTGCATCGTCGCATGGCCCAGCAGGAAGCTGATCCGGTTCAGCCGCGACAGGGTCTCCAGGCAGGCGCCGACGCGCTGTTCCACGCTCGCCGCCGCCAGATCGTCAGCCGCAGCCTGCGCCGCCGCGATCAGGGCAGGCGCATCCGCCGCCGGATAGGTGATGCCCAGCGAATTGCCCCAAGGCGAAACCTCCGCCCCAAGGCGGCGCTGCTCGGGGTGGCCGGGCAAGGCGAAGTCGCTGCCCAGAAGCGCCGCATAAGCTGCCTCGCCATCCGCCTTGGCCGTTTCGCCATAGAACTTGCCGCTGGGCACCTCGGGGAAGGGGGTCCAGAAGGCGCGTGTGGACAGCGCCTGAACGGCATCCTCCAGCATCCGGCGATGACGGGTAAACAGTTCGGTCATGGGCTCCTCCGCCGGCTTCCTCCTCCGGCTTGCAAATATCATTGACCGGCCGGTCGGTTTATGCAACAGATTTCTTCGAGGAGGCCGAGAAATCGGCACGAAGGGAGAAACACCATGACCGCATCCCCGACGGTGCTGTCGGCCTTGGCCGACGGCGTTCTGACGCTGACGTTGAACCGTCCCGAGAAGCTCAATTCCTTCAACGAAGAGATGCACTTGGCGCTGCGGGACGGCATCCAGCGGGCGCATGACGATTCGGCGGTGCGGGCGGTGCTGCTGACCGGCGCGGGGCGCGGCTTCTGCGCCGGGCAGGACTTGGGCGACCGCGATCCGCGCAAGGGCGGGCCCGCGCCGGATCTGGGGAAAACGCTGGACACCTTTTACAACCCGACGCTGCGGCTGATCCGGTCGCTGGATAAGCCGGTCGTTTGCGCAGTCAACGGCGTGGCGGCGGGGGCGGGGGCCAACATCGCCTTCGCCTGCGACATCGTGCTGGCCGCAAAATCGGCGAAATTCATCCAGGCCTTTGCCAAGATCGGCCTGATCCCCGACGCGGGCGGCACCTGGCATCTGGCCCGCATCCTGGGCGAACCCCGCGCCAAGGCGCTTGCCCTGACGGCCGAGCCGCTGATGGCCGAAAAGGCCGCCGACTGGGGCTTGATCTGGAAGGCGGTCGAGGATGCCGACCTGATGTCCGAGGCGGAAGCCCTGGCCCGGTCTCTGGCCGCAGGCCCGACCTTGGGCCTTGGCCTGACCAAGCGGCTGATCCAGCAGGCCGCGACCAACAGCCTGGACCAGCAGCTTGACGCCGAACGCGACTGCCAGCAGCAGGCGGGCCGCAGTGCCGATTACGCCGAGGGCGTCACCGCCTTCCTGGAAAAGCGCCCGGCCCGGTTCAGCGGCCAATGAAACCCGTCAGCGAGATGACCCCGCAGGAGATCGCCGAAGCCTCGGCCCGCGCCATGTGGAACGACGATTCGGCCAGCCAGCGGCTTGGCATGAGCCTGGATTACATCGCGCCCGGCCAGGCCACGCTGTCCATGACCATCACGGACACCATGTCGAACGGCCACGGAAACGCGCATGGCGGCTATATCTTCACGCTGGCCGACAGCGCCTTTGCCTTCGCCTGCAACAGCTACAACCAGATGGCCGTGGCGCAGCATTGTTCCATCACCTACCTGATCCCCGGCCGCATCGGGGACCGGCTGACGGCGACCGCCACGGAAACCTCGCGTCGGGGCCGGTCCGGCATCTACGACATCCGCATCACCAACCAGGACGGCGACCACGTGGCCGAGTTCCGCGGCCATTCGCGCACCATCAAGGGCACGCACCTGCCCGCCTGACCGCACCGAGAGGGAGGAGACCCATGGAAGACCTGACCCCGAACCCCAAGGATCTCGACCCGATCGAGACGGCGTCGCGCGACGAGATCGAGGCGCTGCAATTCCACCGCATGAAGCGGTCGCTGAAGCACGCCTTCGAAAACTCGCCCTTCTACCGCAAGAGGTTCATCGAGGCCGATGTCCACCCCGAGGACCTGAAGACCTTGCGGGACATCGCGAAGTTCCCTTTCACCGTGAAGCAGGATTTGCGCGACTGCTATCCCTTCGGCATGTTCGCCGTGCCGCAGTCCAAGCTGGTGCGCATCCACGGATCGTCCGGCACCACCGGCAAGCCGACTGTGGTGGGTTATACCCAGGCCGACATCGACCATTGGTCGAACCTGATCGCCCGGTCGATCCGCGCAGGCGGCGGGCGCCCCGGCGACATGCTGCACAACGCCTATGGCTATGGCCTGTTCACCGGCGGCCTTGGCGCCCATTACGGGGCCGAGCGGCTTGGCTGCACTGTGGTTCCCATGTCAGGCGGCATGACAGAACGGCAGGTGACGCTGATCAACGACTTCAAGCCGCGGATCATCATGGTCACGCCATCCTACATGCTGTCGATCCTGGACGAGTTCCGCCGCCAGGGCCTCGACCCGCGCCAGTCGTCGCTGCAGGTCGGCATCTTCGGCGCCGAGCCCTGGACCAATGCCATGCGCCACGAAATCGAGGAAGCCTTCGACATGCACGCCGTCGACATCTATGGCCTGTCCGAGGTGATGGGACCGGGCGTCGCGATGGAATGTGTCGAGACCAAGGACGGCCTGCATGTCTGGGAAGACCACTTCTACCCCGAGATCATCGACCCCGTGACGGGCGAGCCGCTGCCCGATGGCGAAATGGGCGAACTGGTCTTCACCACGCTGACCAAGGAAGGCCTGCCGATGGTGCGCTATCGCACCCGCGACCTGACGCGGCTTCTGCCCGGCACCGCCCGGTCCATGCGCCGGATCGAGAAGATCACCGGGCGCTGCGACGACATGATCATCCTGCGCGGCGTCAACGTCTTTCCGACCCAGATCGAGGAGCAGATCCTGAAATGCGCGGGCCTCGCCCCGCATTTCCAGATCGAACTGACCCGCGAAGGCCGGATGGACTGCATGACCGTCCATGTCGAATGCGTCGAGGAGTACTGCGCGGCGGATGCCCGGGCCGTGTCGGCCAAGGAACTGTCGCATCACATCAAGTCTGTCGTAGGCGTCTCGACCCGGATCACGGTGCTTGATCCCGGCGGCGTTGCCCGGTCGGAAGGCAAGGCCAAGCGTGTGATCGACAACCGTCCGAAAGAATAAGTCCGCGTCGGGGGCCGTGGTGACTTTGCCGCGGCCCCCGGTTAAAGCGGCACACGACCAACAGGAAAGTGACCCCATGGCGCGAACGCGCGCACAGGATTTCGAGGAAAAGAGCCGCATCATCCTGGATCATGCGGCGCTTGTCTTTGCCGAACAGGGCATGGAAAAGGCCTCGATGTCGCAGATCGCCCAGCAGGCCCAGGTCAGCAAGGCGCTGCTTTATCATTACTATCCGTCCAAGGACGCGCTGATCTTCGCGATCATCATGACGCATCTCGAGGAGTTGCAGGGGGCTATCGAGGCTGCCGACGACCCGGCCCTGCCGCCGCACCAGCGGCTGCGCAGCCTGGTGGGCGCGGTGCTGGACACCTATCGGGGGGCCGACAACCAGCACAAGGTGCAGTTAAACGCCACCGCCGCGCTGACCGACGACCAGAAGGCGCAGATCATGGAGGTCGAGCGCGGCATCGTGAAACGGTTTTCCGCCGTACTGGACCAGATCAACCCGGACCTGAACAACCGCGAACGCCCGCTGCTGATGCCCGTCACCATGTCGCTGTTCGGCATGATGAACTGGGTCTACATGTGGTTCAAGGACGGCGGCCGCATCAGCCGCGAGGATTATGCGGACGTGGCGACGACGCTGATCCTGGAGGGGATCAAGGCGGTGAAATGAGGGGCCGGCGCGCGGCCCCCGCGATCAGTTCGAGAACGCGTTGATCAGGTTGATGACCGCCAAGATCTTCTGCGTGTTGCTGTCCACGCGATAGATGCTGTTGTCGTCGCGGTAATAATCCCACCCGCGCCGGTCTTCGAGGTCGTAGCGCCGGGGGTCGCGGATGATGGCATAGTCGCCACGCCGCAGCACCTCGCCCACATGGTGGCGGTGATGATCGTGTTTCCTGGCATGGCCGGGCGGAATGCAGCGCGGCCCCTTCTTGGCAAGGCCGGGAGGGCAGTGGGCGTCATAGCGGTCGCGGTGTTCGTGCCGTTCGGCGTGACGGGCATGAGCCTTGCCGTGGCCCTTGCCATGTCCCGGATCCGCAACTGCCGGCGCGCCGGCAAGGGTGGCGAAGATCAACCCGGCCGCGGTCAATGTCGATGCAAGCTTCATGTCCACGCTCCTGACAGACTCGATGAGGATATAAGGCGCAACCGGCTGTTTCCGCACCATGAAAAACCGCACGTGGCGACAAGGCGCCGACAGGTGCAGGACCGCGGCTACTTCTCGAACCTTTTCCGGGCCATGACCAGCGGATCGTACTTCGGCGCCTCGGCGCGGCGCCGGTCCGGCTCCACCTCGGACAGCGCGACCGCCGGGGCCAGCTTCTCGCGCGCCTCGACCGCAAGCTGCTGATAGACGCCGGTGCCCTGCCGCTTCCAGGCGATCTCCTCGGCCGACAGTTCACGCACCACCTTCGCGGGCGACCCGACCGCCAGCGAATTCGGCGGGATCTGCGCCCCGGCCTTCACGAAGGCCATGGCGGCGATGATCGTGTTCTCGCCCACGACCGCCTCGTCCATGACCACGGCGTTCATGCCGACCATGGCATTCCGGCCGATATGGCAGCCGTGCAGGACGGCGCCGTGGCCGATATGGCCCGATTCCTCGACCACGACATCCTTGCCGGGAAAGGAGTGGATCACGCAGGTTTCCTGCACGTTCGAGCCTTCGTGCAGCACGATCCGGCCGAAATCGCCGCGCAGGACGGCGCAGGGGCCGACATAGACGCCGGGGCCCACGATCACGTCGCCGATCACCACCGCCTCGGGGTGGACGAAAGCCGCGGGGTCGATGACCGGCACGATCCCGTCCCAGGAAAAGACCTTCGCCATCATGCCACCGGGGGCCATTGCTTGGCCACCATCGTCAGCACGTCATATTGCGCGACCACGGCGCCGTTCTGGTTCGTGACCTGGCAGTCCCAGCGGACTTCTCCGTGGCCAGCATTTTCGCGGGGATTGATCTCCTTGCAGGTCAGGCGGACCTGCAGGCTGTCGCCGAAATAGACGGGGGTCAGGAAGCGCAGGTTATCGACGCCATAGTTCGCCAGCACCGGGCCGGGATTGGGTTCGACGAACAGGCCCGCCGCGAAGCTGGCGATCAGATAGCCATGCGCCACGCGGTCGTCGAAGAAGGGGTTGGCCTTGGCGGCGTCGCTGTCCATATGGGCGTAGAAGGTGTCGCCGGTGAAATGCGCGAAATGCTCGACATCCTCCTGCGTCACCTGGCGCGCCGCCGTGACCAACTGGTCGCCGATGTGCAGGTCCGCCAGGGACTTGCGGAAGGGATGGATGCCTTGCTGCGTCTCCGCGCCCTCGATCCAGCGGCCCGTGACCGCCGACAGCAGGCGGGGCGTGCCCTGGACGGCGGTGCGCTGCATGAAATGCTTGACGCCCCGGATGCCGCCCATCTCCTCGCCCCCGCCGGCGCGGCCGGGGCCGCCATGGACCAGCGGCGCCAAGGGCGAGCCATGCCCGGTGGACGACTTGGCCGAGGCGCGGTTGCCGATCAGCACCCGCCCATGGAAGGGCGCCACGCCCAAGACCACGCGTTCGGCCACATCCTTGTCGTCCGTGAAGATGGACGAGACCAGCGACCCACGTCCGCGTGCGGCAAGCGCCACCGCTTCGTCAAGATCGTCATAGGCCATGACGGTGGAGACCGGCCCGAAGGCTTCGCAATCGTGGACCGGGGCGGCCTCGAAGGGCTTGTCCGCGTAAAGCAGGACCGGGTTCAGGAAGGCGCCCTTTTTGGCGTCGCCGGACCCAATGCGCACGTCGTCGGGGTTGCCCGCCACGATTTCCGCCACCGCCTGCAATTCGCGGATGCGCGCCCGAACCTCGTCCCGCTGGCCCAGGCTGGCAAGCGGGCCCATGCGCGTGCCTTCCTCGCCGGGCAGGCCAAGGGCAGTCTTGTCCAGGCGGTCGCGCAGGGCGGCGATCAGTGCGTCAACCTGCCCGCGCGGGGCGATGACGCGGCGGATAGCGGTACATTTCTGGCCCGCCTTCGAGGTCATCTCGCGCGCGACCTCGCGCACGAACAGGTCGAACTCGGGCGTGCCCGCCACGGCATCAGGACCCAGGATGGTGGCGTTCAGGCTGTCGGCCTCCATCGTGAAGCGGACGGAATGGTTGACGATCGCGGGATGCGTTCTCAGCTTTCGCCCCGTATGGGCCGAGCCGGTGAAGGTCACGGCGTCCTGTTCGGTCACATGGTCCAGCAGGTCGCCCACCGATCCGCAGACCAGTTGCAGCGCGCCTTCGGGCAGGATGCCGGTGTCGATGATGCGTCGCACCACCAGCTCGGTCAGATAGGCGGTCTGGCTGGCGGGCTTGACCAGGCAGGGCACGCCCGCCAGCAGCGTGGGCGCGATCTTTTCCAGCATCCCCCAGACGGGGAAGTTGAAGGCGTTGATATGGATCGCCACGCCATGCAGCGGGGTCAGGATATGCTGGGCGCTGAAGCTGTTGTCTTTCGACAGCGGCTCCACGTCGCCGTCGGTCAGGACGCGGGTGTTTGGCAACTCGCGCCGGCCCTTCGAGGCGAAGGTCAGCATGGTGCCGATGCCCCCCTCGATATCGACCCACCCATCGGAACGGGTCGCGCCGGTATGCAGGCTTTCGGCGTAGAAGTCTTCCTTCTGCGCCATCAGCGCCAGGCCAAGCGCCTTCAGCATTCCCGCGCGTTCATGAAAGGTCATGGCCCGCAGCCTTGGCCCCGCCTTGGTGCGGCCATGGTCAAGCGCCGCGGCGAAGTCGATGCCGGTGGAATCGATCGTCGCCACCGGCGCGCCGGTGGCGGCGTCCAAAAGGGTCTGCCCTTCCTTCGCACCGGGCACCCATTCCCCGCAGACAAAGCTTTCCAAGCGGCGCGGGGCGCGAAGCGTCATGGTCATGGCAGTTCCTTTTTCGTCAACGGGGCGAGGGTTCACAGACCCAAAGCGCCCAAATGTTCGCCGACCAGCTTTTCCCAGCGGGCCAGCAGCGTTTCGTTCGGGGTATGGCGGATGCCGAACCGCGCCTGCGTGTCGTAGCGGGCCGAGTTGGCAACGCCGAAGCCCGCCGCCACGCGCGGACGCCAATAGGCAAGGCTTGCCTGCACTTCGGACTGACCGCCGTTCCCGACGATCCGGCCCAGACCTTCCAGGCCCAGTTCGGCATGGCGGGCCTCTCGCGGGGCGATTTCGCGGAAAACCTCGGCCAGAGGGGTGTAGGAGACGCGGGCCAGTTCATCCATCTGCACGCCGGTGGCGAGGCCCTGCAGCACTTTCATCACCACCGCGTCGGTCCAGCCGTTGATCGGATAATGAAACACCGACAGCCGCATGTCGCCTTCGCGGCGGGTCGCGCCCAGGTCGGTGTCGCGTTCCACGCGGGCGGCCCAGTCGTGCTGGCTTTGATAGCGGCGCGTGTCGGTGCCGAAATCGCCCATCACCGCCAGCACGCGTTCGGCATGATCGGCCTTTTCCAGCGTGATCCGGCTGGCCGCGATCCGTTCCTTGATGCCCGGCGCAAAGTTGATGGACGAGGCAAACCCGGCGGATGCCGCCAGTTCGCTGTCCACGAAGGACGACATCAGCCGCATCAACTCGCCGCGATAGCGGGCGGGGACATTGCCGAGCGCGGTCAGGACACCGCCCTGGGCCAGATAGTCCTCGATATTCATGGTGTCGGACATGGCGCCCTCATTCGTCATAGGTCACGACGACGCGGTCGGTCAGCGGATAGGACTGGCAGGACAGGACGTAACCGGCCCGCACCTCGTAGTCTTCAAGCGCGTGGTTCACGGCCATCTCGACCTCGCCTTCCAGCACCTTGCAGCGGCAGGTGGAACAGACGCCCGCCTTGCAGGAATAGGGCGCGTCCATGTTGCTGGCGATGGCGGCGTCCAGGATCGTCTGGCCTTCGCGCGGCATGGAAAAGCTGCGGGTGGCGCCATCCAGCGTGACGGTGGCCTGCGTTCCCTCGCCCGCTTCGGTGGCCTTCGACACCGGGCGGGCCTTGGCGCGGCCCGGCTGGCCTGATGCGAACAGTTCGAACCGGATTTGGTCGTCGCGCAGCCCATGGTCGCGCAGGGACTGCGCCACGGTCAGCATCATCGGTTCCGGCCCACAGATGAAGGCGGCGTCCACCGATTTCGGGTCAATCCAGCGGTCGAACAGCGCCGTCATCTTGGCGGCGTCGATGCGGCCGGTGAAGAGGTCGATCTCCTGCGCCTCGCTTTCCAGCACATGGAGGACCGAGAAGCGGCCGAGATAGAGGTTCTTCAGATCCTCAAGCTCCTCGCGGAACATGATGCTGCTGATCTGTCGGTTGGCATAGACCAGCGTGAAGCGCGATTTCGGTTCCCGCCGCAGCACCGTCTTGACGATGGACAGGACCGGCGTGATCCCCGATCCGGCGGCGAAACCGACGTAATGGCGGGCGGCGTTCGGGTCCAAGGGCAGGGAAAACTTGCCCATCGGCGGCATCGCCTCGATCATATCGCCCGGCGCCAGGTTCTCGTTCGCCCAGGTGGAAAAGGCCCCCCCATCGACACGCTTGATGCCCACCTGCAGGCAGCCGTCATCGACGCCCGCGCAGATGGAATAGGACCGGCGCAATTCCTCGCCATCGAAGCTGCGGCGGAAGGTCAGGTATTGCCCTTGCGTGAAGTCGAACAGGGCGCGATCCTCGTCGCGCGGGGCCAGCGTCAGCACCACCGCATCGCGGGTTTCGCGGCGCACATCGGTGACCTTCAGGGGCAGAAAGCGTGCCATCGGGGTGTCTTTCCTTGGGCGTCTAGGGGGGACGTGCAGTCAGATGCACTTGAAATAGTCGAAGGGTTCCAGGCAATCGGTGCAGCGATAGCTGGCCTTGCAGGGGGTCGAGCCGAACTGGCTGACCTTCTGCGTGTGTGTCGATCCGCAATGCGGGCACTGGATGGTCAGGTTGTTGCCCATCAGCCGCGACACCCGGCCCGCCAGCACGCCATCCGCCGCCGTCCCATCGACCGGGGGCGCGATGCCATAGGCGCGCAGCTTCTCGCGGCCCTCGGCGGTGATCCAGTCGGTTGTCCAGGCGGGGGCAAGCTGGCGCTTCAGGTCCAGCTTCTCGATGCCGTGGCTGCGCAAGGCGGTCTCTATGTCCAGGTTGATGACGCCTGTCGCGGGGCAGCCGGAATAAGTCGGCGTGACCGTGACCACCAGGGTGTCGCCCTGCCACTGCACGTCGCGGATGATGCCCAGGTCGGTCAGGCTGATGACGGGGATTTCCGGGTCCGGCACCTGCGACAGCCATTCCCAGATCTGGTCGGTATGGGGCAGCGTGGTGACGGACATGGCATCACCACCTGGCGCCGGGATAGGCGCGCTGCAGGAACTGCATCTCGGCCAGGATATAGCCCAGATGTTCCGTGTGGACGCCCTTCTTGCCGCCCGGCGTCTTGACCCCGTGCTGCCAGGCCTCGGCCGGCGCGGCCAGCGTGGCCTCGTCCAGGACCGCCGCGACGGTCCTGTCCCAGGCGGGTTTCAGCGACGACGGCAACGGCGCGATGCCCGCGTCGGACATGGCCCCATCAACGGCGTCGTCCACGAACATCTCGCCCGTATAGGACCACAGCTTCGTCAGCGCGGCCTGCATCCGGGCGCGGCTTTCCTCGCTCCCGTCGCCAAGCCGGATCACCAGGTCGGCGGACCGTTCCAGGTGATAGGCGACCTCTTTTTCCGCCTTGGCGGCGATGTCGGCCACACGGCTGTCGGCCGAAGCCTTCAGCGCCCGCAGCAGTTCGATATGGAAGGCGTCGAACAGGAACTGACGCATCAGCGTGACACCGAAATCGCCGTTGGGCAGCTCGACCAGCAGCAGGTTGCGGAAGGCGCCCGCGTCGCGCAGATAGGCCAATGCGTCTGCGTCGCGGCCCTTGCCCTCGACCTCGGCGGCAAGGCCCAGCCACAATTGACACTGGCCGATCAGGTCAAGCGCCTGGTTGGCAAGCGCGATGTCTTCCTCGAGCGCCGGGGCGTGGCCGCACCATTCCGACACGCGATGGCCCAGGATTAACGCATTGTCGCCCATCCGCTGCAGGAATTCCACGAATTCGGGCTGCCCGGCATCGGGGGCAGGCACCGCCACATGGCCGCTGTCGGCCAGGGCCTGACCGGCAAGCGCGGTCAGGTTCGGGGTGGTCATGTCGGGAAGCGACGGCATCACATATGCCCTATCTCGTCGGGGATGTCGAAGAAGGTCGGGTGGCGATAAACCTTGCTGTTCGACGGATCATAAAGCGGCCCCTTTTCCGAGGGCGAGGACGCGGTGATGTCATTCGACTTGACTACCCAGATCGAAACGCCCTCGTTCCGGCGGGTATAAACGTCACGGGCGTTGCGGATCGCCATCTCTGCGTCGGGCGCGTGCAGGCTGCCGACATGGCGGTGGTTCAGGCCGTGCTGGCCCCGGATGAAGATTTCCCAAAGCGGCCATTCGCTGGACATGATGGCTCCTCCCAAAGATGCGGGTTGTGGCTGGGTGCGCGGGGCGCGTCCCTATTCTGCGGCGTGGCGGGCCGTGCGGGCGCGTTCGCCGGCCTTGGCGGCGTGCGCCATCAGCCCGTCACGGAACCAGGCGCCGTCCTCCCAGGCCTTGACGCGGGCGCCCAGGCGTTCGGCGTTGCAGGGCCCGTTGCCGGCGATCACGGCGAAGAACTCGGACCAGTCGGGCTCGCTGAAGTCATAGCCGCCCTTTTCCTCGTTCCATTTCAGGTCCGGGTCGGGAACGGTCAGGCCCAGGTATTCGGCCTGCGGCACGGTCTGGTCCACGAACTTCTGGCGCAGTTCGTCATTGGTGTTCATCTTGATCTTCCACGCCATCGACTGCGCGGAATGGACCGAGTCCTTGTCGGACGGGCCGAACATCATCAGCGCCGGATACCAGAAGCGGTTCAGCGCGTCCTGCGCCATGGCCTTCTGTTCCGGGGTGCCCGCGCACATCTTCATCATGATGTCGTAACCCTGCCGCTGGTGGAACGACTCCTCCTTGCAGATGCGGATCATCGCGCGGGAATACGGGCCGTATGACGTGCGCTGCAGCGGCACCTGGTTCATGATCGCCGCGCCATCGACCAGCCAGCCGACAGCGCCCATGTCGGCCCAGGTCAAGGTGGGATAGTTGAAGATCGACGAATACTTCATGTTGCCGCTGTGCAGCTTTTCCAGAAGCTCGTCGCGCGACACGCCCAAGGTTTCCGCGGCGCAATACAGGTAAAGCCCATGCCCCGCCTCGTCCTGGACCTTGGCCAGCAGGATCGCCTTGCGTTCCAGCGTGGGGGCGCGGGTGATCCAGTTGCCTTCGGGAAGCTGGCCCACGATTTCCGAATGCGCGTGCTGGCCGATCTGGCGGATCAGCGTCTTGCGATAGCCCTCGGGCATCCATTCCTTGGGCTCGATCTTCTCGTTCCGGTCGATGCGGTCCTGAAAGGCGATCTCCTCGGGCGTCATGTCCTCGCGGGATTTCGACCCTTCGGATTTGACCAGCTGTGCATACATGGCAGTCCCTCCCTTCAGACGCGTTCGATGATGATGGCGATGCCCTGGCCCACGCCGACGCACATGGTGCAAAGCGCGTATTTCCCGCCGGTGCGGATCAACTGGTACATCGCGGTGGTGACAAGCCGGGCGCCGGACATGCCCAAGGGGTGCCCGATGGCGATGGCGCCGCCATTCGGATTCACGCGCGGATCGTCGTCGGCAAGTCCCAGGTCACGAAGCACGGCCAATCCCTGCGCGGCAAAGGCTTCGTTCAATTCTATCACATCCATCTGGTCCAGCGACAGGCCCGCACGTGCCAGAACCCTGCGCGCCGCAGGCACCGGGCCGATGCCCATGACGCGCGGCTCGACTCCGGCGGCGGCCATTGCCAAGATGCGCGCCTTGGGCGTCAGGCCTTGGGCGCGGGCCGCGTCCTCGGACAGGATCGCAAGGGCGGCCGCCCCGTCGTTCACGCCGGACGCGTTGCCCGCCGTCACCGTCAGGTCGGGACCGTTCACGCCCTTCAGCTTTGCCAGCGTCTCGACCGTGGTGCCGGGGCGGGGATGTTCGTCGGTATCGACGGTAAGGTGATCGCCCTTCTTCTGGGGCACATGCACCGGCACGATCTCGTCCCGGAAGATTCCCGCAGCCTGCGCGGCAGCCCAGCGGTCCTGCGACCGGGCGGCAAAGGCGTCCTGATCGGCGCGGCTGATGCCATAGTCAGCCGCCACGTTGTCGGCGGTTTCCGGCATCGAGTCCGTGCCATAAGCCTTGCGCAGCGCGGGGTTCGGGAAGCGCCAGCCGATGGTGGTGTCGTAGACGGCGTTGGCGCGCGCAAAGGCTGTTTCGGCCTTGGGCATCACGAAGGGCGCGCGGGTCATGCTTTCGACGCCGCCCGCGACCATGAAGTCGCAATCGCCCGCACGGATCGCACGCGCCGCCATGCCGATCGCGTCCATGCCCGAACCGCACAGCCGATTGACCGTGGTGCCCGGCACACCGATGGGCATCCCCGACAGCAGCACGGCCATGCGGGCCACGTTGCGGTTGTCCTCGCCCGCCTGGTTGGCGCAGCCCAGGATCACGTCGTCCACGGCAGACCAGTCCACATCTGGATTCCGCGACATCAGCGCCTGCAACGGCAGCGCGGCCAGATCGTCGGCCCGGATCGTCGCAAGCGCCCCGCCGTACCGGCCGACCGGCGTGCGGATCGCGTCGCAGATGAAGGCATCAGTCATGAAAGACCCCAGTGATTTCCAGATGAGGCCGATGATTCTCCCATTCATCGACCGATTGGTCAGCTTATATCAGACCAGACATTACGCCGCAAAGGAAAATGTGCATAGTGCTGTAATGTTTCAAGCCAAGGCGTGAAGCCGCGCCTGCGTCCGGGGGGTGTTTTCCGGCAGGGGGCCGTCCTCGCCTTCCATCACCTGCGCGATATGCGCCTCCGCCAGGGGGGACAGGGCGGGATAAAGGTCGCTGAACAGCGCCTGCGCCGCGTGTCCCGGCCAGTCGGCGGGCAGGGCTTCGGCAGGCAGGCCGGGATCGCGCAAGAGGACGCCGCGATACAGGTGGACCAGCAGCAGCCGCGCGATCAGCGCATCCTCGGGCGACAGGGCAGGGCCCTCCGCCAGCGGGCCGAAGCGATCAAGGACAATGCGATAGCCGTCCGCAAGCGCTTGGAGATCCCAGAAGGCCGCCAGCCGCGAAAGCTGGTCCCCACCGGCGACGGGCGCCGCGCGCAGGACAAGGCCTCCGGTTTCGGGCAGGTCGCCGCGCGCCGGGCAGATCCACAGGTCGCCCCCTATCCGCGCCATCCGGTGGCTGCGGGCCACCTTTTCGGGCATGTCGGGATGCAGCATCACCAGCCAGTCGCCCGAGGGCTGCGGCCTGGCGTAAAGCATCCGCGCCGCCTGGGCGAATTCGGCGCGGGCGGCAGGTGCAAGGCGATAGAAGCTGCGTCGCCCGACGCGCGTGCCCTGAAGCCTGTCGGCCGAGACCAGCCTGGACACCGCCGTGCGGACCAGGTTCTCGCTGATCCCGATGCGCGAGCAGATCTCGATCAGGCTGCCGATCCACAGGACTTCGCCCCGCGGCACCACCACGTCGCCATAGACGGTGACGATGAAGGACCCGGCGGTGATCGGCAGGCCGTCGGTCAAACGCAGGATCAGGTCGGTCGGGCTCATCGTCGGATCCGGTTGGGGGCGCAGGCCTTGGCCTAGGGGCAGGGGGGCACGATGTCAAACGGGCGCCCCTTGGATCGGCGGCGCGGGGACTGTAGAAGCAGCGGGAACGCATCATCCGTAGGATATCCCATGTCCCTGCGCAGGGCCGAGGCCGTGCTGGCCCGTTTCGGCTTCGACCGCTACATGCTTCTGCTGATCCTCACGGTGGTGCTGGCCAGCGTCCTGCCGGCGCGGGGCGGGGCGGCGGTGGCGCTGTCCCATCTCACCTACTGGGTGATCGCGCTGCTGTTCTTCCTTTACGGCGCGAAGCTGACAACGGCCACGATCGTTGCGGGGCTGGCGAACTGGCGGCTGCAGCTTACGGTGCTGGCGCTGACCTTCGTATTGTTCCCGATCCTGGCCCTGGGCCTGAAGCCCTTGTCGATGATCTGGCTGCCCACGGCCATAGGCGTCGGGTTCCTGTATATCGGCTGCATGCCCTCGACCGTGCAAAGCTCGATCGCGTTCACGGCGGTGTCGCATGGCAATGTGGCGGGGGCGGTCTGCGCGGCCTCGATCTCGAACCTGATCGGGGTGGTGCTGTCGCCCCTGCTGTTCGCGGTCCTGATCCCCCAGGGGACCGGCTACGGGATCGAGTCGTCGGCCATCTGGAAGATCCTCCAGCAGATCCTGCTGCCCTTTGCCCTGGGCCAATTGTGCCGCCCGCTTCTGGCCGGACTGCTGGCGCGGCACCGGACCGCGACGCTGGTCGTGGACCGGGGGTCGATCCTGCTGATCGTCTATTCTGCATTTTCGGCAGGGGTGGTGAACGGCATCTGGCAGGTCATCTCGGCCGGGTCCCTGGCGATCTTGGTGGGCCTGTGCGCAGTCCTGCTGGCGGCGGTGATGGGTACTGCCCTGCTGGCCGCACGCAGCACCGGCATGGGTCATGCGGACCTGATGGCGGTCCTGTATTGCGGATCGACGAAAAGCCTGGCGACCGGGCTGCCCATGGCGGGGATCCTGTTCGCGGGGCAGGACATCTCGCTGGTCATCCTGCCCTTGATGATCTTCCACCTGCTGCAACTGGGCGTCTGCGCGATCATCTCGCAGCGGATGGCGGGCCGCGCGGACCTGCGGCCCGCCTGATCCCGCAATTGACAATGCCCGCGTCCGACGTCGATCCTGCGCCCATGAACAAGCCCCATGCTAGCGGCCTGACGGCCCGCCCCGAAACCGATCCGCCGCTGATTGCCGTCATCGCCACCGGCGGCACCATCGCCAGCCAGCAGAACGAGGATGGATCAAGCAGCCCCCACCTCGGCGGGCAGGCGCTGCTGGCCCGCCTGGGGGCGCTGCCCCCGGTCCGGCTGAAGCCCGTCGATCTGTTCGCCAAGGATTCCTCGACCCTGACGCTTGCGGACATGCAGGCCGTCAGCGACAGCGTAGGGGCCGAGCTTGCAGCGGGCGCGGCAGGCGTCGTGGTTTTGCACGGAACCGACGCGATGGAGGAGACAGCCTTGCTTCTGTCGCTCCAGCATCCCGGTGCGCCGGTGGTGCTGACGGGCGCGCAGTTCACGGACGATCACCCGCAGGCCGATGGTCCCGCCAACATGACGGCTGCGATCCGCGCGGTTCTTCAAGGCGGGGGCGTCCGGCTGGCCTTCGGCGGCCGGCTGCTGCCCGCCTGGGGGCTGGTCAAGCACGCGACCGACAGCGCCGATGCCTTTCGCCTGGCCGTCGATGCGCCGCCGCCCGCGTTGACCCTGACCGCGCCGGTCGGCAATGTGCGCGTCGATGTGGTGGCGATCCATCCGGGTGCCGAGGCGACGCATCTGGACGCGAGCCTTGCGGCAGGGGCGCAAGGGATCGTGCTGGCGGCGTTGGGGTCGGGCAACGCCTCGGCCGCGATCACCAGCGGGGTGGCGCGCGCCCACGCGGCGGGGGTGCCGGTCGTCATCTCGAGCCGGGTTCCGATGGGGCGCCTTGCCGCCAGCTATGGCGGCGGCGGGGGCGGGCATGACCTGGTGCGCGCCGGGGCGGTCCTGTCTACCGTTCTGCGGCCGGGGCAGGCGCGGGTGCTGCTGGTGGCCCTGATCGCGGCGGGCGAGGCGGATCGCGCGCCGGACGTCTTTGCCTAAGGGAAAAAAGCCTCAGGGACCGGACAGCTCGATCCGCCAGCCACCCGAGGCGTTGACCTGCAAGCGATAGGTGCCCGGCATCTCGATCAGGAAATGCCCCGTGCCCGCGCCGCCGTGGTGGAGGTTCTGGACGACAGCGCCCGTGGTGTCGTCCAGCAGATAGGCGACCAGGATCGCATCGTCGCTTTCGAACCCCAGCATCTGCGGCCCGGTTACGGTGAATGGTCCCGCCATGCCGCTGCCCTGGCCCTCAAAGAACGTCCCACCCGACAAAGGCAGGGCGTCGTAACAGGCAAGCCGCGCCCGGTCGTCGGACAGGGCACGGCAGTCCGACAGTTCCCCGGCTGCGGCCTCGGCTGCCAAGCAGGTCGCCAGCAGCAGCGACCCGATCACCAATCGACGGGGCACCCGGTGCAGTTCTCCATATGCACGCCTTCCCAGATGGTGAAGCGGTTGGTGTTGTCGCCCAGAGTGGCGTTGGCCAGGTCGGCGTTGTAGAACTTGGCTTCGGACAGGTTGGCGGCGACAAGGGTCGTGCCGACCAGGCGGGCCTTGTTGGCCCAGACCGCCTCCATCGACACGGCGGTCAGGTTCGATCCGCTGAAGTCGATCCCGGCCATGCGGGAATAATCCAGATCCGCCCCGGTCAGGTCGGCGTCGCGCACGGTCGCGCCTTGCAGATAGCTTTCGGACAGATCCGCCCCGCGCAGATCCGCGCCGGTCAGGGTAGCCCCCTTAAGCAGCGCGCCGTGCAGGTTCGCGCGCACCAGCCGGGCGCCTGACAGGTCCGTGCCGTTCAGGTTCATGCCCGACAGATCCTGGTGGCTCAGGTCGACGCCGGGGCAGGACGCGCCGGGTTCCAGCCTGCAGCCGTCGATGGTCTGCGGACCCTCGGGCAGGTCGTCGGTATCGGTGATGATGCGGTAACCGGTGCCGGGCGTGACCTGCATTGGGTCGGCCATGGCCCCATGGGTGGACGGCGCGGCCAGCAGCAGGGCCAGGGCAATGGAATGGCGATACATGGTTCCCCCTTGAAAAAGCGCGGGGGCGCGATGCCCCCGCCGCCGTTGTCAGTTGGCCGAGGCCAGCAGTTCCGACGGGATCTCGAAGACCCAGAAGGATCCGCCCTGGCTGACCTGCGTGGTCAGCTGCGCCATGTCGCCGCCCCACAGCGGCACCGCGCCGCCATAGCCCGAGGCGATGCCCAGGTATTGCTTGCCGTCCATTTCCCAGGTGATCGGGCTGCTGACGATCCCCGAGCCGGTCTGAAACTTCCACAGTTCCTCGCCGGTCTGGGCGTTGAAAGCCTTGACGTAACCGTCCGAGGTGCCGGTGAAGACCAGGTTGCCCGCGGTCGCCAGCGTGCCTGCCCAAAGGGGAAACTCTTCCTTGTGTTCCCAGACCTTTTCCCCGGTGGCGGGGTTGAAGGCGCGCAGGGTGCCGATGTGGTCGTCATACAGCCGCTTGATGCGGAAGCCCTGGCCCAGATAGGCGGCGCCCGCCTGGTAGGTCACGTTTTCCGTCCAGTAGTCCTCGGTCCAGTTGTTGGCGGGGACATAGAACAGGCCGGTGTCCTGTGAATAGGCCATCGGGTTCCAGTTCTTGCCGCCCAGGAACGGCGGGGTGACCTGGATGGTGGCGCCCTTCGTCTCGCCTTCCTCGGGCAGAGGGGGTCGCTGGCCCTCGACCTCGATCGGGCGGCCGGTTTCCAGGTCGATCCCCTTGGCCCAGGTGATTTCGTCGACAAAGGGAAAGGCGTTCAGCAGCGCGGTGGGGCGGTTGATCTCTCCGCCACGCTGGGACAGGGCATCCACGTCGGTCACGTAGAAGAAGCCGTTGCGGTCGGCATGGGCGCCCGCGCGATGGGTGTTGCCGTCCTTGTCGGTATAGTCGAACAGGATGATCTCGTTGTTGCCGGAAAAGTCCCAGGCGTCGTTCGGGGTGTGCTGGTAGAAGCCCACCAGTTCGCCCGTGGTGGGGTTCACGTAAGCTTGCCCCGAGGTGTAGAGGCTGTCGCCTGGCGTCCTTGCCCAGGTGTTCCATGGGGCCGGGTTGCCTGCGCCCACGACGATGGTGTTGCTTGCCACGTCAAAGGCCGCCGACTGCCAGGGCGCGCCGCCGCCGTGGTTCCAGGCCTCGACCTTCTCGCCGTTCTCCTGGTTGGGCCAGCTTGGCGCCGAGGCGTCGCCGGTGGTGCGGCTGTCCTTGCCCTCGAAGCGGCCCATGTGGCCTTCGACGAAGGGCAGCATCCAGATTTCCTCGCCCGTATCCACGTCCCGGGCGTAAAGCTGGCCCACCACGCCGAACTCGTCGCCGGACGATCCGTGGATCAGCATCATCCGGCCGGTTTCCTTGTCCTTGATGACGGTTGGCGCGCCGGTCATCGTGTAGCCGACCTTGTGGTCGCCGAACTTCTCGCGCCACTCGACCTTGCCGGTTTCCTTGTTCAGCGCATAGATGCTGGCGTCCAGGGCGCCGAAATAGACCTTGTCGCCATAGATCGCGGCGCCCCGGTTCACGACGTCGCAGCAGGGGCGGATGTCGTCGGGCAGGCGAGCCTCGAACTTCCATTTTCGCTCGCCGGTCTTGGCATCAAGCGCCCACATCCGGGAATAGCTGCCGGTGATGTAGATCGTGCCGTCATGGACGATGGCCTGGGTTTCCTGGCCGCGCTGCTTTTCGTCGCCAAAGGAAAAGGCCCAGGCCGGGCGCAGGTGCTTGACTGTTTCGGCGTTGATCTGGTTCAGCGACGAATACCGCTGGGCATTGTTGCCCAGGCCATACATCAGGACATCGTTCGTCGTCTCGTGGTCGTTCAGGATGTCCTCCCAGGTGACATCCTTGGCGATGGCGGCCGACAGGCCCCCCGCGACCAGCAGCGCGAGGGCGCTGACGGACGGGATGGTGAAAGCTTTGCGCATACTCTCCTCCTTGATGGCAAACTTCGTTTCTGGTCGTCTGTCAGACGCTGCCGCCGATGACCGGCAGGGCGCTGATCTCGTGCGCGCGCCATTGCTGGACGGTGGCGCGGCGGTATTCGGCAGGGTTGGCGCCCAGGTGGGCAAAGGCGGGCATCGGACCAGCGGCAAGCGCTTCGGCCGGTGTCAGGCCCAGGCTTGCCGCTGCGTCCATGCGGGCGGCGAAGGCGTCGAGATAGGCCAGGGTCTGCACGACCGCCCGGCTGTCGCGGTGGAAGGGGCCGTGGCCGGGAATGGTGCCGCTGACGGGCAGCCCGCCCAGCCTGGCCAGGGCAGCCCGCCAGGCCGCAAGGTCGGCATCGGGAAAACTGGGCGCGCGGTCCAGGAACAGCAGGTCGCCCGCGATCAGGGTGCCGGTCCGCTGGTCGATCAGCGCCAGGTCGGCCCCGGTATGGCCCGACAGCGCCATCACGGTCAGGCCGCGCCCGCCGATGGTCATGTCGCCCCCTTCGACGGCTGCCGTGGCGGCCAGCGGCGCCGTCCCCTGCATCCAGGATCCCAGGATGCGATACAGCCCGTCGGACAGCGCCTGCGCGCCGGCCTTTTGCGCGGCGGTGGTGCCAGGCAAGGCCTGGATGGGGCGGTCGGCGAAGGCCCCGTTGCCGAACCAGTGGTCCGGGTGGTGATGGGTGTTCAGCGAAGCTGCGACCCCGCCAAGGCGCCCATCGGCAAAGGCGCGCAGCGCGGCACCGTGGCGCAGCGTGCCGCCGGTATCCACCACGACCGCGCCCTC
Organism: Paracoccus aerius; assembly: GCF_014656455.1. Classification (GTDB taxonomy): domain Bacteria; phylum Pseudomonadota; class Alphaproteobacteria; order Rhodobacterales; family Rhodobacteraceae; genus Paracoccus; species Paracoccus aerius. Next base: position 82,212 of record NZ_BNCL01000006.1, on the reverse strand, counting down.
GGGCGTCTCGAGCATCGCCACGTTGCAGATCGCCCCGCCGTTGGCAGGGGCGATGCTCTCCTGCGCGCCTTCGATCAGCCAGACGCCATCCGCGACCTGCCGGGGCTCCAGCCGGTATTCCGGCGCGGCCCGCGCGGGAACCGGCAGCAGCGCGGCGGCGGCACCCAGCAAGGTCTGGCGGCGGGTGACCCTCATGCCGCGACCCGTCCCGAGAAGCGGAAGCCGCTGGTATCGCGCGCGGTGATGCCCACGGGACCGCGGGCCAGATCCGGGGGCAGCAGGAAGGTCAGGACCGGGTTTTCCTCCAGCGGTTCGTGGATCTCCAGCCGCGCGATCTCAGCCCCCGCTGCATCCGTCAGGGTCAGGTCGGTCAGGTGATGGGCGGGGACGCCGTCGGCCAGGCCCGTGTCCATCGGGTGCCGGATGCCCACGCGCAGCCGCCCCGTTTCCGGCCACAGCCTGGCGCGCATCTCGCCAAAGCCGTCCTGCCAGTCGGGGCGGGCATGGGTCACGGCGGGCGCCGAACAGCCGCCGCCCATCGCGTCGACGAAGGCGCCGCCCATGATCCATTCGCCCCCGGTCAGAGCCGAAGCCCGGATCGGCCCGGCAATCTCGTATTTCACGCCAAAGCCAAGCAGCGGCAGGGCGCGGCCCGGATGGAACACGAGGGCCAGCGGAAAGGGGCTGTAGTCGATCGTGACGACCATCCGTTCGACGCGATCCAGCCCGGTCGCATCGGCCAGGACGGGGACATGGCGCGCATCCTCGGCATTGCCGGGAGCCAGAAGGCGCAGGCCAGGATCCGTGCGCCAGACACCGGGAACGCCCAGCAGATCGGCGCGGTGCAGGTCCCACATGCCGCTGTCCAGCCGGTCCGGTCGGGTCAGCCCGCCGCCAAAGCCGGCAAGCCCGGCCTCGCCGCCCGGCAGAAGGTGGGACAGGATCGCCGCCACGGCCCGCGTCCCCGTCAGTCCCGCACGGCGGCGGACAAGGTTTCGATCGCAGCCTTCACATGAGGGGGCTGCGTCGACAATTGCCAGGCAGCCTCGTCAAAGGGGGTGATCGCGCGGGGCGCGCCCGACAAGGGCTCGAAGCCTTCGCCCGCTGCGGCAAGTTCGGTCGCAAGGGCGGTGGCTGCGGCCTCGTCATCGGCGACCAAGGCCAGCTTGTCACGCAGCTCGGTCAGCTTGCCCTGCTGGTCGGCGATTTCCACGTCGTCGGCGCGGGTCTCGACATAGGTGCGGATAGCCCAGATCGCCTGCTGGTTCAGGATACCCTCGAAGGGCGGCATCTTGACCGCCCCATTCTGTTCATAGCCGTGCAGGATGCGGTCCAGGAACCACTCGTCCCCGAACTCGTTCGCCTCGAGATAGCGCAGGTCGGGGGCCAGCCCGCCCGAGATCGCCTCGAGCCCGTGGCACCGCGCGCAGTTGCTGTTATAGCCCTTGGCGCCGACCTCGACCGCCTTGAACAGCACTTCGGGCGCGGCTTGGCGCCAAGGGTTTTCGGTTGCCATCTCGGCGGGCAGGTCGGGCAGGCCAGCCGTGTCCACCGCCTGCGGCGCGGTATCGCCATGGCCCAGTGCGGCGGCCGCCCCCAGGATGATGCCGAAACCGGCCCAGATCGTTGCCTTGCGCATTCGAAGCCCCCTCGATTACTTTGCGGCAGGATCAAGCCAGGCAGGCGGATCCCACAATTCTCCAATGGTCCCGGCGGGGGGTGCGGTCTTAGGCCAAAGGTCGAATTGGTGGCGGGGCGTCGGCCGTGGGAAGCTGGCGCGATGAACATGCTGCGCCTGATCCCCGCCGCGCTGATCGCGCTGATGCCGCAGACCGCCGGGGCCGAAGCGGTCTTCGACCCGCCGACCGGGCTGCGCGTCGCTGCCTATCGCGCGCCGGTCCCGGACAGCGTGCCCGGCGGGCGGGTGGTCGGCGCCGATGAGGTCGCGGCAATGGCGGCAGGGGGCGCGCTGCTGATCGACGCAATGGCCGCGCCCGGCCATGCCCTGACCCCCGAAGACGCATGGATCATCGCCGAACCGCACCGGACCATCCCCCGCGCCCATTGGCTGCCCGAGATCGGGCGCGGCCGCCTGGACCCGCGGATCGAGGCGGGGCTGCGCGCCTCGCTTGCGGATTGCGACCGGGCGCGGCCTGTGGTCCTGTTCTGCAAGACCGACTGCTGGATGAGCTGGAATGCAGTGCAGCACCTGGCGGGTCTGGGCCATAGCGAGATCGGCTGGTATCCGGGCGGGGTGGATGACTGGGCCGATCAGGGGCGCGACCTGGTTCCCGTCGATCCGCTGCCGCTGGGACGCCCGCTTTGCACGATGGACGGGGTTGGCCCCGCTGCCCTAGACTGACCGAAATGCAAAGGGCATCCGCCATGACCCAGAACCCGACCCGCACCATCGCCTCGGTCCTGATCGTCGAGGATCACCCGCTGTTCTGCGACGCCTTGTCGATCACCTTGCAGATCGTCGGAGGAATCAGCAGCGTGCGGACCACCAGCTCCATCGGCGACTGCCTGCGACAACTGGCCATCGGTCCGCAGCCCGACGCGGTGTTCCTGGATCTGAACCTGCCCGATGCGGACGGGCTGGACGGTCTTCTGAAGGTGCGCAAGGCGGCCCCCGACGCGGTCCTGCTGATCGTGTCATCGCTGACCAGCCCTGCCATCGTGAACGCGGCCATCGACTTCGGCGCCTCGGGCTATGTGCCCAAGCACAGTCAAAGGCAGGTGTTCCAGGATGCCCTGGCCCGCATCGCGCGCGGAGAGATCTACCTGCCCGAGGGCTTCGTGGCCCCGGACGGCCCGAGGCCCCTGGCGCAGACCCGGGACCGGCTGGAAAGCCTGACCACGCAGCAGTCGCGCATCCTGTCGCTGATATCGGAAGGCAAGCTGAACAAGCAGATCGCCCATGACCTCGACATCGCAGAATCGACCGTCAAGGCCCATGTCACCGTCATCATGCGCAAGCTGGGCGTGCAGACCCGCACCCAGGCAGTGCTGGCAGCCCAGGCCGCGCGGTTTGACAGCCTCGGCGCGCGGTGACATCCTTTCCCGCAGGGAGAGGCGCGGACAGGCAGGCATATGGACGGAGGAGGAGATCCGACCGCCGCCCCGCCGCGGGCGGGTTCAGGCATAGGCAGGCACGGCATCCTTCGCCGGGCGCAGGCGCCTGCCGGGGATCCGGGCGCGGCGGCGCGCCTGGCGGCGGATCTGGGGCCGGGCATCGCGCTTGCCCTGCTGTTCGTGTCGCCAAGCGCCGATTTCGCCGCCACGATGGCCGCCGCCGCCCGCGCCTTCGGCACCACCCCGGTCCTGGGATGCACCACCGCCGGAGAGATCGCGGGCGGCTATGTCGAGGACCGGATCGTCGCGGTAGGCTTTCCCGCATCAGATTTCGCGGCGGAAACCATCGCCATCCCGGATCTGGACCGGATTGAACCCGGCGCGCTGATCGACCGGATGATCCGCGCCCGGCAGGCGCTTGCGGCCGGCCGGCCCGGCTTCGCCCATGAATTCGCCTATCTGATGGTCGATGGCAGCACCTTGCGAGAGGATGCGTTGATGGCCGTGGTGGGCCACGGGCTGGGGCCGGTGCCGCTGTTCGGCGGATCGGCGGGCGACGGGGCGCGCTTTGGCCAAAGCTATCTGGCACAGGGTGGAACCGTGCGCACCAATGCGGCCTTTCTGACCTTCCTGCGGACCCGCTGCCCGGTCAAGGTCTTCAGCTTCGACCACCTGGATGCGGGGCCGGGGCAGATGGTCGTGACCGGGGCCGATCCGGCCCGCCGCAAGGTGCACGAGATCAACGCGGCCCCCGCCGCCGCCGAATACGCCCGCCTGCTGGGCAAGCCCGCGGGTCAGCTGGACCCCTTCATCTTCGCGGCGCATCCCCTGGTGGTGAAGGTCGGCGGGCGCTATCACGTGCGCTCGATCCAGCGGGTCGAGAACGGCACCGACCTGATCTTCTTCAGCGCCATCGACGAGGGTGTGGTGCTGACCTTGGCGACATCGCGCGACATGGCCCGGTCGCTGGACGCCAACCTGGCGGGCTTGGGGGACGGGGGCCGCGTGGACAGCATTCTGGCCTGCGACTGCATCCTGCGCCGGATCGAGGCGCAGCAGAAGCAGCAGATCCGCGACGTGTCCCAGGTTCTGGCCCGCCACAACGTCACCGGCTTTTCCACCTATGGCGAACAGTTCGGCGCGATGCACGTGAACCTGACCATGACCGGCGTCGCGATCTATTCGCCCGAGGAAGACTGATGGACAACCTCGTCGATCCGGCCGAGCCGCCGGACATCCAGATCGCCCGGCTGAAGAAGATCAGCGCCGTCCTGATGCGGCGCGTGGAAACCCAGACCGACCGCGACGGCGCCGCCTATTCCCAGTTCGAACGCGCCGTGGTGCTGGAGGATCAGGTCCGCCGCAGGACCGAGGAACTGGAACGCGCGCTGCGGCTGCTGAACGAATCCAACGCCAAGCTGTCGGCCGCCAACAGCCAGATCGAGGGCGCCCGCCGCGACCTTGCAAGCGCCATCGAGGCCGTGCAGGAGGGCTTTGCCCTGTTCGGCGCCGATGACCTGCTGCTGCTGTTCAACGGCCGCTTCTGCTGGCAGATGCCCGAGGTGCGCGCCCAGTTGCGGCCGGGAATGCGCTTTGCCGATTATGTCCGGATCGTCAGCCGATCGGCCAAGCTGCACCTGCCCGCGGGCCAGACGCCCGATGACTGGGCGGCCACCCGGATGCAGCGGCACCGGCGCGACCATGTGATCTTCAACCTGGCCCTGATCGATGACCGCTGGCTTCAGATCTCGGAACATCGGACGGCGAACTCGGGCACGGCCATCGTGCAGACCGACGTGACCGAACTGATGCGGGCGGAACGCGAGCAGCGCGAAAGGCTGCTGGACAATCAGGGGCGCATCATCCGCGCGACCCTGGACCATCTGGCGCAGGGCGTGGCGATCTTCGACGCGCAGGGCCTGCTGGCGGGCTGGAACCGGCGCTTCCGTGTGCTGACGGGCCTGCCGCCGCAGACCTTCACGCTGGGGACGCGCTTTCAGCGGGTGACGGAACAGATGCTGCAACTGTTCCGCCCGGCGGGTCCTGGAGACGCGGCACGCATCGCCGACTGGATGCAGGGGCAGGGCGGGCAGGGGCAGGATGGGCGTGGGGCTCTGTCCTTCGAACTGGTCCAGCAGGGGGGCGGGCTGACGCTGGACGGCTTTGCGCAGCGCCTGCCGGACGACGGTTTCGTGTTGTCCCTGACCGATGTCACCGCCGAACGCGATGCGCTGCGCCGCCTGGCCCGCGCGAACGAGGAACTGGAAGCCAGGGTCGCTGCGCGGACCGACGAATTACGCGATGCGCTTGCGCAGGCGGAGCGATCCAATGCGTCGAAGTCGCGCTTTGTCGCCGCGGCCAGCCACGACCTGCTGCAACCGTTGTCGGCCGCCAAGCTTTACCTGTCGGCCGCCGATACCGCTGGGACCAACAGCAATGTCCAGAAGGCCGGCGAGGCGCTGACCAATGTCGAACGCATCATCGAGGCGCTTCTGGACATCTCGCGCCTTGAAACCGAGGAGGAACAGCTTGCGCAGGGCGATCTGGCGCTGAACGACATCCTGTCCTCGCTTTCGTCCAGCTTTGCGCCGGCAGCGGCAGCCAAGGGACTGCGCTTCCGGGTGCGGCCTTCGGAAGCCCATGTCATCAGCGACGGGCTGTATCTCCAGCGGATCGTGCAGAACCTCATCTCGAATGCGATCCGCTATACCGACCGGGGCGGCGTCTTCGTGGGCGCGCGGCGGCGCGGCGACAAGGTGCAGATCGAGGTATGGGACAGCGGTCCCGGCATCCGGGACGAGGATCGCGCAGTGATCTTCCAGGAGTTTCGCCGCCTGCACCGCCGCGCCTCGGCCAGCGAGGGGATGGGCCTGGGCCTTGCCATCGTCGAGCGTGCCTGCGCCCGGCTGGGCCTCGGCCTGGACCTGCTGTCACGGCCGGGCCGCGGCAGCGTCTTTCGCGTGACCGTGCCCCTGGCCGCCGCGGGGGCCCGCAACAGCCGGGACAACGGCGATCCCCGGCACCTGTCGTCGCTGGCCGGGGCGGGGCTTCTGGTGCTGCTGGTGGACAACGACCACGAACTGCGCCGGGCGATGGTCGCGCTGCTGGAAGGCTGGGGGATCACCGTGCTTGACGCGGAAGGCCCCGAGGATGCCATCGCCCTGATCGACGAGATGGACTTCGTGCCCGACGCGATGCTGATCGACTATCAGTTGAACGACGCCGTGGACGGGCTGGATCTGGTCGCGATGCTACGCCGGCGCTTCGGCTGGCGACCGGCGCGCATCATCTCGGCCGACCGTTCGCCGGTGCTGCGGGAACGCTGTGCGCGGATGGGCCTGTTCCCGATGCCCAAACCTTTGGATACCGAGGCGCTTTATCATTTCCTGTCGAACGTGAACCCGGCAATTGCCTGACTTGTGATGCCCCGGCGGCGGCCTGAGGCGGAACGCTTTTCCGCCGGACCTGTTGACCCCTTGCCACACCAGCCGCAGCAAAGGGTCGACCATGCAGCCTCCAGTCCGCTATTCCCCCGATGTCGAAACCGAGGGTCCGGACGAGGGCCGTGTCATCGACGAGCTGTTGGAAACCCTTCGTGACATCATGGAAACGACGTCCAGGGACTATGGCCACGCGGTCCGGTCCGTCCACGCGAAAAGCCACGGCATCCTGCGCGGCGAGCTGGAGATCCTGCCCGGCCTTCCCGCCGAACTGTCCCAAGGCATCTTCGCCCGCCCCGGGCGGCATGGCGCGATCATCCGCATCTCGACCAATCCGGGGGATCTGCTGCACGATTCCATTTCGGTCCCGCGCGGGCTTGCACTGAAGGTGATCGGCGTCGAGGGCCCGCGGCTTGAGGGGGCCGAGGGCCGGAACCAGGACTTCATCTTCGTGAACGGCCCGGTCTTCACCGCGCCCGATCCCCAGACCTTTCTCAAGAACCTCAAGCTGCTGGCACGGACCACCGACAGGGCGGAATGGGCCAAGCGCGGGCTGTCGGCGGTTCTGCGCGGGGCCGAAAGGATCGTCGAGGCTGCCGGCGGCGAAAGCGCGACGCTGAAGACCCTGGGCGGCGCCCCGAATGTCCATCCGCTGGGCGAGACCTATTTCACACAGACCCCTTATCGACATGGCGACCATGTCGCGAAGCTGTCTCTGCAGCCTGCCTCGGCCAGCCTGACGCGCCACTCGGGGCAGGTCATCGATACCCGTGGACGGCCCGACGCCATCCGCGAGACGCTGGCCGCGGACATGCAGACCGGCGACGTGGTCTGGAACCTGCGCGTGCAGCTTTGCCGTGACCTGGACAGGCAACCCGTCGAGGATCCCTCGGTCCTGTGGGACGAAGCCGACAGCCCCTTCGTCACCGTGGCACGCCTGCATGTCCCGGCCCAGACCGGTTGGACTGAGGAGGCGGCCGAACTGGTCGATGACCACATGCGCTTTTCCGTCTGGACGGGGATCCAGGACCACCGTCCCCTGGGCGCGATCAACCGCGCCCGACGACGGCCTTACCGGATGTCGGCCGATTTCAGGCAGCGGTTCAACGGCTGCCCGATCCATGAACCCATCCTGACTGCGGAGGCCGGAACATGAGCCGGGAAGAACGCGGACAAGACCCGACGACGCCTTTCTACGACCGCCCCACCGGGGGCTGGGGTTCGCTGAAAAGCGTGCTGAAACATGCCGCCAAGGATCGCATCCGGCTGGGCGTCGTGGAAACGCTGCGCCGCCAGAACAAGCCCGGAGGCCATATGTGCACGTCCTGTGCCTGGGCCAAGCCGCCCTCGCCCCACCTGGCCGAATTTTGCGAGAACGGGGCAAAGGCGACCATCTGGGACCTGACCCGCGACCGCTGCGGCCCCGACTTCTTCGCCCGCCATACGCTGGCCGAACTGCGGACCTGGTGCGACCACGACCTCGAGGCGGTGGGGCGGCTGACGCATCCGATGCGCTATGACCCCTCCAGCGACCGTTATGTCGAGACGACCTGGCCCGAGGCATTCAAGGCCATAGGCGCCAAGCTTCGCGGACTGGATCCGAAATCGACGGTCTTCTATGCCTCGGGCCGCGCCAGCCTCGAGACCTCGTATCTCTACCAGCTTTTCGCGCGGCTTTACGGGCACAACAACCTGCCCGACAGTTCCAACATGTGCCACGAGACCACCAGCGTTGCGCTGAAAAGCACCATCGGCGAAGCCGTGGGCACCTGCGTCCTGGATGATTTCGACCACTGCGACCTGATGCTGTTCTTCGGCCAGAACACCGGCACGAACAGCCCGCGCTTCCTGCATCCGATCCAGCAGGCCGTGAAGCGCGGCTGCAAGATCGTCACCTTCAACCCCATCCGTGAACGCGGCCTTGTCGAGTTCACGAACCCGCAAAGCCCGACCGAGATGCTGTCGCGGCGCGGCACGCCCATTTCGGATCTTTACCTGCAACTGCGACCGGGCGGCGACATCGCGGCCATCGCAGGGATCTGCAAGCACCTGCTCGAGATCGGCGCCGTGGACCGTGATTTCATCGCCGAACACGGACACGATTTCGATGCCTTCGAAGCCTGGATCCATGCATCCTCTTGGGACGATATTGAGGCGGCATCGGGCCTGCCGCGCACCGACCTGGTCGAAGTGGCCGAGATCGTCGCGGCGTCGCAGCGCGTCATCGGCATCTATGGCATGGGCCTGACCCAGCATGTCCATGGCAGCGACAGCATCGGAATGCTGGTCAACCTGCTGCTGATGGGCGGCCATATCGGCCGACCCGGCACCGGCATCTGCCCGGTCCGCGGCCATTCCAACGTCCAGGGCCAACGCACCGTCGGCATCTCGGAAAAGCCCGAACTGGTGCCGCTGGACCGCCTGTCCGAACTGTTTGCCTTCGACCCGCCGGAAGACACCGGCATGACGACCGTCGACGTCGTCCAGGGGGTCATCGACGGCACCGTGCGCGGCTTCATCGGCCTGGGCGGCAACTTCGCCCGTGCGATCCCCGACCAGCACCAGGCCGATCCTGCCTGGGCCAGGTTGGATCTGAATGTCCAGATCGCCACCAAGCTGAACCGCTCGCATGTGCTGGTGGGCGACGGGGCCTGGCTGCTGCCCTGCCTGGTGCGCGCGGAACGCGACCGCCAAAGGACCGGGCCGCAGGCGGTATCAATGGAAGACAGCCTCAGCCACATCCACGGCTCGATGGGGCGCAGGCCGCCTGCATCGCGCCACCTGCTGTCGGAACCCGCCATCATCGCAGGCATTGCCAAGGCGACGCTGCCGCCCAAGCCGCAGGTCAAATGGGATGACTGGGTGGGCGACTATGCCAGGATCCGCGACCTTATCGAGGCGACCTATCCCGACCAGTTCCGCGACTTCAACGACCGGCTGTTCCAGGCGGGCGGGTTCTATCGCGGCAATTCGGCGCGCAGGCGGGATTGGCAGACCGACAGCGGCAAGGCCCAGTTCACCAAGCCCCAAAGCCTTTCGGCCTTGGGCGAGGAACCGGGACAGGGCATCTTCACGCTGATCACGCTGCGGTCGAACGACCAGTTCAACACCACCATCTATGACTTCCACGACCGCTTGCGGGGGCTGGAGGGGGACCGCATGATCGTCCTGATCTCTCGGCCCGAGATGGAGCGGTCGGGACTGGCCGAGGGGCAGCGCGTCACCCTGGTGTCGGCCGTCGAGGATGGCGTCACCCGGCGGATCGAGGGGCTGAGCGTCGTGCCCTATGACCTGCCGCCCGGCTGCGTCGCCGCCTATTATCCGGAAACGAACCCGCTGGTGCCGCTGGCCTGGCATGACCGAGCCTCGAAAACCCCCGCCTACAAAGGTGCCCCGGTGCGGATCGAAACCTGAAGGGGGCTGGAACACATCATCACGGGGAATCGTTTGGGCGGGTCCGATTCACAATGATCATTGGATTTTCCGAAAGCGTGGCCGGATACTGGAACCATGACACAGGAACAAAGCAGCCTGCTTCTGGCCCGTCGTGATCCGTCGCAGAACCTGGCGCGGTTCTACCGGATCGAGATCACGCCCGACCTGTTCGGCGGCGTTGTCCTGATCCGCAACTGGGGCCGCATCGGCCATCACGGCCAGGAACGGCGCCATTGGTTCGCCGACCTTCCCGACGCGCAGCGCGAACAGCAGCTATGGCTTCGACGCAAGCTGCGCCGAGGCTATGGCACGCAGGACGCCGACGGCGGCAACGCCTGATGTTCCATAATCCGGATTATATGACAAATAATTGGGCCAAAGGGGATGTTTCAACTGAGCTGGGACAGGAGGCTACCTGTGCGGGATAACCCGCGCCTTCCAGCAAGCCACCTGTGTATTGCCCGTTGAAGGAATGACTGTTTGCGGATTGGCAAACCGGCACCGGCCTGTTTCGGAAACCGGTCCCGGAAAGACCTCGGATCTAGGCTATCAATCGCTGCAGGTTACTTGCCGGTCGAGTTCTTCCAAGTTGCTGGCGTTGCTCAACATCAGCGCGAAAGGCCGAAGACTTTCTATATGGGCGCAGATGATCATCGCCGCGATGGTAATGGGCACAGCCAGGATTGCCCCTGCGATTCCCCAGAGCCAGCCCCAAACCAGAAGAGCGATCAGCACGACAAGTGAAGACAGCGACACCTGCCGACCCTGCACCCTTGGGTCGATATAGTTACCCATCACCTGCTCGATGATGAAAATCCCGACGCCGACGGCGATCGCCGCGCCTGGATCCTTTTGCACCACCACGTAGAGGACCGGCAACGCCCCTGCAATCAGCGAGCCGAGCGTTGGCAGGTAGCCGAGCACAAAGGTCAGCATGCCCCAGACCACAAGCAGGTCGACCCCGAAAATCCAGAGCCAGGCTATGTACAGAACTGCGGTGACAATGCCCAAGACCGTGCGCGCCATCAGATAGCGGCGCAACAAGCGGGAAATGACTATGATCGACTCCATCGTCTTGTCGTGCGCGGAACGGTTCAGGATGTTGCCGATCTTCTGGCGCCATCTCGGCGCCTCGATGAGCATGATAAGCGTCAGAAAGAACACGAGCACAGTCGCGAACAATGTGCCGCTGGCTGCGCCGAGGATTTTCAGGGCCATGCCGGATGCCCAGGATCCCAGTTTTTCGACCACGAAGGTGCTTGAGAGAAGTTGGCGGAGCGGCTTGATGGAGCCTTGGGCGACTGAGGATGGGGCATCAATGACGGCACCTTCGGGACTACCCTGCGCTGCAACTGGCGAGTCTGCTGCTGCATCCGCGGTGGAACTGCCCGATGGGCTTCGGAACTCTTGCCCGAACTGAGGCAGCAGGCTGCCGCTAACGCCTGATGACGGAAAGCGGTCGACAAGCTGTTGTGCGGCAATCCAGACCATGCCCATCAGCAGCAGCAGAGACACCAGGACGACGCCCATGGCAGCCACATGGCCAAGCCACCCGAACCTCGTGGGCAGTCGCTGGGTCACGCACCGGTCCAGTGGCGCAACCAACAGCGCAAGGGCGAGGGAAAAGATGACCGGGACCATGAAGGCACCCGTTGCATACAGGGCCCATCCGCCCAGGACCACGGTGATGGCGACCAGCAGCCAGAAACGAGCCCGAGAGATCCTGCCTGCATCCATCCTTCATTCTTTCCTGAGAGCCGTCGTTGAACGGGCGGTATGGCAGCCATGTCAAAACAGATGGTAAAGGCCAGTCCCGTGTTTCCCTCTGGCATGACACGGCGGCATCATCGCCAATGGGCACGGGCGGTTTTGTTGTCGTTGGGGCTAACGAAACGAGGGCGGCGCCCCTTCGTGCTTCTTGTGTCATAGCTGGCGATGGAAGATAACGTGCCCCGGCACGGGGACCGGGGCAGCAACCGGTCAGTTTTCCTGTATCTCGCCGGCAGCGGCACGTGTGCCAAGTTCGAGCTGCCGGATGCCGTTTTCAACTGCCGCTGGATCCCACATGTTTGGCATCGCCGGCTGCGCCTGCGTCGCCATGTAGCCGCTTTCAGCGGCTTCTCCGGCTTTGGCCGCGCTGTTTGAAGCTGCTTGGCTTCCGCTGTTGCTCCCTCCGCCCGTTGAACTGCCCTGAGCGTTTGAAGCAGCCGGATGTGCTGATGATCCGGGAAGAGGCGTGGCAAGCGCAAGAAGTTCTCCCGCTGGGCCGACGATCATGTAGAGGACAGTGTCTGCGGGAGATGTTCCCTTCAGGACACTGCTGCCCTTTACATCCTCGACGTTGCGCATCCCAACTTTTTCGGCCTGGCTCTTTGCGGCCTCGCTGCCCGCTGCTTGGGTCGAGGCGCTGTCTTGCGACTGCTGCGCCCACAAAGGCCCGGCTGCCAAGGCAAGACCGAACGCCGCAGCAACTTGCTTGCTGCAGGTCTTCCAGTTCGTCGTCGTCATGGGGATCTCCTCCGATTGCATCCGGGCTCCAGCGGTCAGATGCTGGAACCCGCGGGTTGTCCGTGAACAGCTTTCGGCCTCGCCTGACTTGCCATCGGCGGAAGCCGAGGGGACCGGGACGGCAGGGCGGGCCTTTGACGCCCACCCTGCCCCGGAACGGTCAGACGTCCCAGAAGCCTTCGTCGCCCAGATCGTCCCCGACATCACCGAACTCGGGCTCCTCGATGACGCCGCTGTCGTCCCTGTCATACGAGTTGAACACGCCGGCGTTGTACTCGTCCTCGCTCAGCGCTCCGTCATCGTCCCCGTCCCAGGTGCTGAACGCGGTCTCGTCTTCGCCAAAGGCGGAATTCCAGCCCGTGCCGAATTCCTCCTGGTTCAAGGCGCCATCGCCGTCGCTGTCCCATTCGGTCATGTTCTGGGCCATTGCCGGGCTTGCGGCGAGGGCTGCAAGAACGGCACCCAGGCCTGCGATCTTTTTCAGTTCCAACGTCATGTTGTTCTCCAGGTTCTTCGTTGGGGCGGCGTTCGCCGCCGGTTTTCGGCCAGGCCGCTTTGGATGACGTGCAGGTGCTTTCACCGCACGGTGCAGCCCGCTAAGCCGTTCAGACGTCCCACAGGCCTTCGTCGCCCATGTCGTCGCCGATATCGGCCAGTTCCGGTTCCTCGATCAGGCCGTCACCGTCGTCGTCGTAGCGATCGAAGATCTCTTGGGTCAGTTCGTCTTCGGTGATGCTGCCATCACCGGTCCTGTCGAACTCGGCAAACAGCCCCCAGGTCTGGAAGCCGGTCTGGAATTCATTGCCGAGAATAACGCCGTCGCCGTCGACGTCCCAAGCTTGGAAGCCTATTGCTTCCCCCGCAGGTTCGTCGGCCGAGGTGACGGCATCATCGGCGTCCGTCGCGGTGTCCGCGACCTCCTCGTCAACAACTTCTTCCCCGCCCTGCCGGGCCTCGACCACTTGCTCGCGGTGGAAGCGCCAAAAGCCCTCGTCGCCGAAATCGCGTTCAAGGGCGCCGTATTCTGTTACCTCGATGGCATCCGTCAGGTCGCCATCGTACCGGCCGTAGATCCCGCTGCTGAACTCCACTTCGGACAAGACGCCGTTGCCATCATCATCCCAGTCCGTGAAGTCGACCCGTTCACGGAAGCCCTCGCGGAACTCCTCGATGCTCAAGAGGCCATCGTCATCCGCGTCCCAGGCTCCTTCGTCCCATCCGGCCTGCGCCAGGACCGGCGTGGTGCAAAGAAGCAGGGCCACAAGGCCGTTCGCGGTGAGTTGCGTGTAATTCGTCATGATCTTTCCTCCAATTTGGTTGGGTGCATGATTGCTGGCAGGTGCCGACCAAGCTTCAGTTGCCGGTCTGCGCGCTGCCGGGGTCCGCGGCCGCGCCCGTCTGGTCCGCCGCTGCGGCAGCGCCATCGGCGCCGCCATCGCCGCTGGCCTGCGGCCCCGGGCGGGGTTTTCCGTCCGGTCCATAGAAGGTGATATCCGCCCCGGTCAGAAGCGAGCGTTCGATCTGCTCGACCGCCTGGCGGCGAAGGCCCTGTTCCAGTTGGGTCCGCACCTCGTCCAGCGGCGGCACCTCGTCGGTCGAAACGGCCTTTAACGCCGCATAGGCTTGATCCACGGCGTCAGCGGTCACGCGGTTCTGCAGTTCGCGTTGCAGCCAGACCTGCACAAGCGCGTTTTCCTCGGCCGTTTGCGTGGCCTGCGAGACCAGCGACTGGACCTCGGGATCCTGGGCCAGGTTCTGGGATCGCGCCTTCTGCACGATGGCCTCACGCAGAAGCAGTTGCTGCAGCGCAAGCGAGGCCACGATCTCGGGCGGTTGGGCGGAAAGGGGCGGAGGAAGCGCACCGATCGCCGTCAGCAGATCGGAGTTGCGGATTTCCACGCCGCCAATGGTTGCAAGCAGCCCATCGGCGACAACGCCCGTGGACGCCTGTCCGCCAGCAGCCTGCGCCGTCTGATCCGACGACTGCGTCTGCTGCGCGCCCGTGTTGCCTGGTGCATCTGCCTTAGGCGCGTCCTGGGCCAGGACAGCGCCCGCACAGAGAGGGAAGCCCAGCAGCGCGGCTGCGGCAAGGGTCGTCATTCTGGGTCTGGCGCAAACGGCAGCGAATGCCATGTCCATCTCCTTTCGGTTTTGCTCTGCAAGACGTGCGGCCTGCCGACCGAAAGCCGAAGCCGCACCGGCACGATGGCCACGAAACCAAGTTAGGGGATGTCGGGACGCTGGATTCGCTATGTGTTTGTCGAGGCTGTGACAGCATGTGTCAGACACGGCTGCCGATACAATTTGACGCCGTTCGCGTGTGGAACTGCAAGGTCAGCGCGTCGTCGGTCCCTGGCCGTTCGGCGGAAAACGAATCAATATGAATGCGACCGGAAGGGACGTTTTCCACAGTGGCAGACGTTGTTCTCGCCTCTGATATGCGTCCGGCAATCCAGGGGGCGGGTCACAAGGGAAGAACAAGCTCGGCGCGCAGACCGCCCCCGCTGAGGTTGATCAAGCGGACCTCGCCGCCATGATCCTCGGCTATGGCTTGTGCAATGCTCAGGCCAAGGCCAATGCCCTCGGACTCGGAGGAGCGGGACTTGTCGCCACGGCTGAATGGCAGGAACACCCTTTCAAGCTGGCTTTCGGGAATGCCCGGTCCCCGATCCTCCACCGAGATGACGGCAACATGCCTGGAACGGTGTGTGCTCACATGTGCTTCCTGTCCGTACTTGAGGGCATTCTCGATCAGGTTCGTCACGGCACGCTTGATGCCCACGCGCTTGCAGGAGATGATGATGCCAGAAGCGCAATCGCAGCTGATGCAAGCGCCGCTGTCGGCAAGATCATCGCAGATGCTGCCGACCAGTGCTCCAAGATCGATACGGCTCTTGGGCTCAGCCTCGTCCAAGGTTCGGGCGTAATTCAGGAAGGTGCCGATGATGACATCGATGTCATCGAGCGCACGAAGANGCATTCCTGATCTCCTCGTTCTTGGAGACCAGCAAACGTCAGATCGTAGCTTCCGTCACTGTCCAATTTCCGGGGAGCAGCTCAGTATGCCGTTAAAGGGCGTGTAGTTGCCGCCGTTCAAGCCGTGATAAACGGACTCAATGTTGATCGCGGCGATGTAATAGGCCAGCAGCACGATCTCGTTCGCGTGCAGCTCGTAGCGGAACTTGTGCTCAAGCTCGTCAGGCTGGATCAGGCCGGACTGTAGCAGGCGCGTGATGAAGGTGCCCGTGCCGGTGAAGGGGTCAATGATATGGACACCCTTCGACCCAAGGGACTGACCAAACTCGTCCTGAAGCACATCGTTGACCGACCGGATGATGAAGTCGACGATCTCGATGGGGGTGTAGACAATCCCCAGCTTGTCGCGCGTGCCCTTGAAGGCGACACCAAAGAAGTTGTCGTAGAGTTGGCGGACTAGTTCCTGCTTGGCGGCGGGGTCGGTGATGCCCTGTGCCTTGTTGCGGACGCTTTGGTAGAACTCGTCGAGATCGCGGCTTTCCTTTTCCAGATGCGCACTCTCCAACGTCTCGAGCACGCCTTGGATGGCGCGCGAAACTGGGTTCTCCTCGGTGAAGGCGTGGCCCTCGAAGAGCGCATCGAAGACTGGACGCGTAATGATGTGTTGCGCCAGCATCTCGATGGCCTCGGCCTCAGTGATGCCGCTGTTAAGGTCATCACGGATCTCGGCCAGGAAGGAGTCGAAGGCGTGCCTGGCAGGGCTGCCAGGGACCGAGAGGATGGCCTCGAGCCGGGTGATATGAGCCAAGGCGATATCGCGCAGGCTGGCCGCCCAGCGGTCCCAGTATTCGCGGTCGCCGCACTTCTTGACGATCTTCGCCTTGATGGCACGGCTGAAGTCGTCGAGGACCATCGAGCCCTGTTCAGGCTCTCGATCATCCTCAATAACGAAATCGTCGTCATCCCTATCCTGGCCCCGACCGGCGATGCCAGAACGCTTGACGGCAGTCTTTGATGGTAGATTTTCTACAGTCGCCGTAACCGACTGCAACTCCTTGCTGTCTAGGCTGATGATCTCAACCTTGTCCGAGACGTCCTGTCCTAGGGACATCTGGTTTATAGTCGCATCCAGCCGCTCGTCGTGGGCGCGCAGGGCGTTCAGGATCTGCCAGACGACCCGGTATTTCTCGTTATCGTTCAGCGCCTCTTCGGGCGACTTGCTGGCTGGGATGCCAACAGGCAAAATGACATAGCCCATGCGCTTACCCGGAGCCCGCCGCATCACCCGGCCCACCGACTGCACCACATCGATCTGCGACTTGCGTGGGTGCAGGAACATGATGGCGTCCAGCGCTGGCACGTCGACGCCCTCGGACAAGCAGCGGGCATTGGTTAGGATCCGACAGGTCTGATCCTGGGTCTCAGCCTTGAGCCAGTCCAGCAACTCGCCACGCGTTTTCGCGTTGAAGGTGCCGTCGACATGCCTGATCTCGCAGTCGAGCTGATGCCGGGTGAGATCTGCCTCACGTTGCTTCACCTCCTCCGATCCAAGATATTCGTTCACCACGTCCGAGAACTCGTCGCGAACGAGCTTGGAGGACGCGATGTCGCGGCAGAAGGCCAGTGCCCGACGCATGGGCTGGGTGTCCGCCCCAAGATCGGCCTGGATGTCCATCTTGGTCAATGCCTTGTAGCAGCCGAGGATACGCGTGGCATCATCGAGCACGAGACCGCTGGTCGGATCCTCAATGCGGTGCTGGACCGAGCGAGCCACCAGTCCCTCATCCATCGTCAGCACGACGACCTTGTAGTCGGTCAGCAGCCCCTCCTGCACCGCCCAGCCGAACCCTCGATAGAACAGCGTCGGGCCGAAAAGCTCTTCGTTGTCCATCGTCGCAAGGGTGACACCCAGGTCATTCGCCTTCGATTTAGCTGCGTCGCCGTAGATACGCGGCGTCGCGGTCATGTAGAGCCGTTTGTTGGCACCGACGATTGCATCGTTGTGGACCTTGACGAAGTTACTTTCCTCCTGCCCGTCGATGGTTGCGCCGGTGGTGCGATGAGCTTCGTCGCAGATGATCAGGTCGAAGCGCCCCATGCCGTGCTTGAGTTGCGCGTCGGATACTCCCTGGATCGACTGATAGGTGGCAAAGACGACAGTCATCTTACCCATGGCAGGATCGGCCACACCGGCAGCGAGTGATGCAGGATCGGTGGTCGCTGGAAACGCCAGGTCGAGGGTGGTGATCTCGGCCACGTCATCCTTGGCGACACGGCGTCGGCCCACCTGGCTGTCTGAACAGACCGCGAAGGAGCGAAGCGGCGTCGTGGTATCATTGGTCCATTCCCTGACGGTCTGAGCCATCAGCGCGAGCGATGGGATCAGGAACAGCACGGTGCCGTCTGCACCGACCAGATCCTCAGCGATCTTCAGCGCGGTGAAAGTTTTACCAGTGCCACAAGCCATGATAATCTTGCCGCGGGAATATTCCGTCAGCCCCTTGCGGACAGCATTGACGGCATCCGTCTGGTGCGGCCGCAGTTCCTTCTTCGCTTCGAGCGCCACTTCCTGCTTGGCCGCGAAGACACCCCACTGGATCGCTGATGCCCGCATATCGACCAGCCCGATCCGGATGACTGGGATCACCTGGCCAATGAGCATGGCTTCCGCGTTGTCCGACCATTCGCCTTCGGTCGAATCCATGATGACGCGGCGCGCGAAAGGCTCCTTCCCCGAGGCCGAGATGAAGGAATCAATGTCGGCTTTCGCGATCTTGTGCTTGGCGGCGTAGAACTTGCACTGGATCGCGGCATATCCCTCATGACCCCGCAGCTTGGCAACGAGATCGATGCCGACATCCTTGCCCACCCAACCGTTCCTCGCCGCCCAATCCACCCAGGTCCAGACCTGCTCATACTGCTCGGCCTGGAGGGGATCATGGGTCAGGAACGCCGCACAGAGCCGTTCGTAATAGGTGCCTTTTTCACGCTCAGAAGCCGCTGCTGCCCGGTAGCTGTCCAGGAGGGCATCAATAGAAGACGTCATGAAAATCACCGTCGAAATCTGTTGCAGCGACCATAGTTGCGAAGGCAAGTTTGGGCAATCTGCTGATGAATAAAAGCCATACAGGCAGTTTGCCTAGCTTTCCCGGAACGGAAGACTGACAGCCCGGGGACGGGTCTTTCAAGGCACCTGCCACCTCTATAACCATCCCGTCAGGATAACAGCGACTACTACTGAGGACAGGAACGAAAAGATGGCAAGAACACTGCTCCAGCCAACAAAGATGACTCTTCGGCTGGGCGAGATGCTTATCGAGGCGACCGAAAGCCCAAAAGAAGAGATATACGCAGGTCTTTTCGCCAACACGGACAGAACAGAGCTCAGCGAGCGGGAACTCCATCCTGACGAACTTGATGCCCGAACTGAACTGGAGAGCCGGAACTCGGTCTTTGGTCACAATCTCGGCGGAACCTACATTCAGGCCGCCCGAAGGCGTCTCCGAGCAATGATCCATCGTTTGGAGTTACTGGATCACAGCATAGACCGTGCTTTGGCAGACTACGACTATGGGGCTTTCGACATAAGATTTTTTCTCAATGAAAAGCCGAGCCCGGTCGCGACGTTTGCTGAGATAATGGATACGGTAAAGCAACATTGTATTCGCTCTCTACTTAACGACCCCGTCGACCTGTTTGGGGAGATGCGAAACAAGCGCCGCGATATTCATTTTGGCTGGATCGAAAGTATCGATGACATCCCGCCAGGCATTGAGCAACTCCATGCGTTACTAGACGTTGTTCCGCCTCTCAGCCGCATGCGGATGCTGGCTGAAAACACCGACAACCTAGACCTCGACGTCGTCTGGCATTACGGCCCCGGAATATCCGATCTTTCTGTCGCTGAAGAGCACATCAGGCTCGGCCCACCCCGATCGCACAAAATCCTTGTCGTGACTGAGGGTAAGACTGACGCAGAAATAATCGAGGCAGCGATGAAAAAGCTGCGCCCGGATGTGGCTGACTTCTTCCGCTTCTTCAGCACGAGCGAATGGCCCTTCGGCGGCGCCGGTGACATTCCCAAGTTGCTCCGCGGCCTTCAACAGCTGGGTGCCGAACTTCGCGTCATCGGCATATTTGACAACGATATCGAAGGATGGAGGAGCTTCAGGTCACTGACGCTTCGCTCTATCGGTCCCTACTGTCGAGCAATGACTCTACCTGATCTGAATGTCTTCAAGAGCTTTCCCACCGTTGGCCCGGGTGGATTGGAGCAACAACTCGACATAAACGGCATCGGCGCACCGATTGAGGCGTATCTCGACCTAACGCGGTCACACCGAAATGGACCCTCGGTTCTCCGCTGGGGTTCATGGGACAAGTCCGAGAAGAAATACAATGGAATTGTGGATCCAAAGGATCCACCCCGCATCGACTTTCTCGCGTGGTGCGAGGGAAGAAAGCTAGGCCCCTATGATACGTCAAAGATAACAGCAGTTCTTGATAAGCTCATCGGAGAGGCAATTGCCATGGCGCCGTGCGTCGGGCACAAAAACCTTCAGTGGAATCTGGGAGCATACAAATAGGCAGCCTGGCGAGGCAACGGGTCCAATCTCAGATCACACTGAGTTTCCGACCCTAATCGGCTTGGCCGATGACTGGTCATAGAATGCCGATCAACGGCAGTTTTTCTTGCGTATTGATTGCATTGAACGTCCGGACGCTAACTTCGTAGGTTTGCGGAAATTAACCTGAGTGCTTAGATTGTCGCGGCTTACGTCGCGTGCAGTCATCCATTAGGTAAGAAACACAAGAAGGACCTGGTCTAGGTTTGAAATTAGCACGTAAATGGCATTTGACGATTGATGAAAGATGGCACGAAACCGCTTTCTCCGAACTGGACTTAAACAAGATACTCAGCTAGATAATGGCGCACACATGTATGTCAATCCGATTTTTAGGGAGTCTCTATCGTGGGTGATCATGCGCGGTATATTTTTCAAGCATCGCGGGATGCTCATAGGTCCATCACCCGTTTATATGATTTTATTCACCCTACCGCGATATCGCTGTGGAATCTTCGCTGGCAGATCCAGGGTTATTTACAGAGCGTCCCGACCGCTGATGCTAGAATGCTGGAGGCAAGGTTTGCGAGTGGCTCTCGAATTGGCGCCGGTTCCTTGAAGCGAGCCACGGTTGAGGTCACATGGGACGAACAACTTGGAACCTTTGCGTCCTTTATACTCACAAACGCAATCGCAGTGTTCGAAGACTACCTTTCCACGCTAGTTGCTCTGTCCGACTTTGGAGATAGCAAAAAGCGGGCTATTGAAAAGCAATTGCAATTTCCGACTGGCGCAAGTAACGGTGGTGTAACGCAAGCATTGACTACACTTGGAGTTTCGAATTTATTCATAGGCAATGTGACTTGGGACAAGCGAATTACCGAAAGAATTGACGAGGGAGGGATCGACCGGCTTTTGATTTGCTATCGTTACTTCAAAGAAATACGAAACTCAGTTGCTCACAATGGAGGGCGGGTCGGGCAAAGGCAGCTTGACGCTCAGGCAGAGTTTTCTCATGCAATAAATTCCGGGAAGATTGGAAGAGCAAATGCACCTCAGTTTCACTCCGCCCAATCGGTGGGTGACGAAGTCAAGCTGTCTTATCGAGGGGTTATTGGCTTCTCCGAAGTATTGTTACACATAGTTGCAACATACGATTGTGTTTTTGCAAAAACACCCTTAGCTGAAAACGAGATGAAAGCAATACTTCAGCCAGATAAACAGATTTGGCCGACGAGTGAAGCGGGCAAAATTCGGCGGTTTAATAAGGTTTTTGATCCAAGTAAGTTTCCGAAGATCACCCCAGCACCAACTGTAGTTGCCTATCTGAAATCGGAAGGCCTTATCCCGCAGTCGGTGCACCTATAGGCACTCGTCAGTGAACATGATTGGGCTACTACCCGGAGCTCGGACAGTGACGGCGGCCGGGGTCTAGACGAACACATCAAAGGCCACCGGCTGGGCACCTTGCAGACGAAGTCCCGCGGATCATTCGCCATCTTCACACTGAAGCCAGACCTTCGTTGTGGCCGTGCGGCATGGCCGGCTGCACGGGCCTTGGATGATCGATGGAGCGATGAACGCCAACATGTTCGGCCCTTATACGGCAACCCAACTGGTTCCGACGCTTCTAGGTGTTCAGTCCCGGCATCTGGTGGATCGGATCGACGATGAATCTGTCTGGCTCTGAAGTCCAGACCTTGCAGATGTATTCGTAGGGCGTCAGGCCGCTCAGCGTCTTGAGCCGACGGGCAAAGCTATAGGCTGCGATGAAGTCGTCGAGGTGCGTTCGCAGTTGATCGTGATTGTCGTAATGGAAGCGCTTGACGGTTGCCTCCTTGATCGTGCGGTTCATCCGCTCGACTTGGCCGTTCGTCCAGGGATGCCTTACCTTCGTCAGCCTGTGCTCGATCCCATGCTCGCGGCACACGCGGCCAAAGATGTGCTCGAAGGCGGTCNCGGTCCTGCCACGGATAAGCCGTATCAGCCTGCGCTGCATCTTGTTGAAGGCCGTGGCAGCCAGCACCACCTCGCTTGGCCCGGTCACCGGCAGAGGCATCGAGAACAGGTTGCGCCCCAGACGCTCGGCCGCCTCGGACAGCCGGGCAAGCGGTTGCGTGACCCGCCGGACCAGCCAGAAGGCAACAAGGGCGATCCCGATGGCGCTTGAAATGAAGTTGGCCAAAAACAGGCCGGGCAGAGACGCCTGCTGCGGACTGAGAAAGCCGATGAAGTTGATCCATTCGTCACCGTCATGCCGCATCGAGATGGCCAATGCGGATCCCTGGTCGGGAAGGTTGCGGGCGTAGGCCGGTGATCCGGCGCGGCCCGACGGATCGAAAGGAGGCGGCGCGACCTGAAATCCTTCCTCGCCGATGAGGCGGACACGCAGGTCGCCTTCCGCAATACGCGGCACCTGGGTCCGCAGATAGGCGGTGATATCGCGTTCGGTCCTGGTGGGATCCGGCACGGCGACGGCCGGCTGGTCTGACAGCCAGACACGAAAGTTCCGGGTGTCCGAGAACAGCACGATGCTGTCGTGCCAGTCGGCCGGCAATTCATGCAGAAGACGGCTGATATCCGCGGCCCTTTCGGCGCGGTCCACGGCCTCGGTCACGGCAAGCGCGTCCCGGCGATCAAGAGCATAAAAGAAAAGGCCGGCGGCATGGGACAGGATGAAGCTTGCCACGATGATGGCGGCCGTCTGGAACCGCATGCTGGCATGAAGGGCCATCAGTTGATGTCCGGCGTGAACAGATAGCCGTCACCCCAGATCGTCTTGATGATGCGCGGCTCGCGTGGGTCGTCGCCCAGCTTGCGCCGCAACCGGCTGACCTGGATGTCGATGCTGCGATCCGAGATGATGGCAGAGCGGCCATGGGTGGCGTCCAGAAGCTTCTCGCGCGACAGCACGACTTGCGGCCAGGTCAGAAAGGCGACAAGCAGTTCGTATTCCGCGCTGCTCAGTTGGACCACGATGTCATCCGCCGAAATCAGTTCCCGCTTGCCGGTGTCGAGGCGCCATCCGTCGAAGGAGATGAACCGGGACGCCGGATCCTGTGGTGCCGGTTTCGGCCCGGCGCTTCGGCGCAGCACGGCCTTGATGCGGGCCAGCAGTTCGCGCCCGTGGAATGGCTTTGGAAGATAATCGTCAGCCCCCAT
>NZ_BNCL01000006.1:0-57125 GCF_014656455.1 Paracoccus aerius | reverse complement strand
CTAGGTGTTCAGTCCCGGCATCTGGTGGATCGGATCGACGATGAATCTGTCTGGCTCTGAAGTCCAGACATTGCAGATGTATTCGTAGGGCGTCAGGCCGCTCAGCGTCTTGAGCCGACGGGCAAAGTTATAGGCTGCGATGAAGTCGTCGAGGTGCGTTCGCAGTTGATCGTGATTGTCGTAATGGAAGCGCTTGACGGTTGCCTCTTTGATCGTGCGGTTCATCCGCTCGACTTGGCCGTTCGTCCAGGGATGCCTTACCTTCGTCAGCCTGTGCTCGATCCCATGCTCGCGGCACACGCGGCCAAAGATGTGCTCGAAGGCGGTCGTGTCGCAGCTCCGGTTTGCGAACTGTATGCCATTGTCGGTCAACACCTTATGAAGCCGGTAGGGAACTGCGGCAATCAGGTCGCGCAGGAACTGGGNTTCGTATTCCGCGCTGCTCAGTTGGACCACGATGTCATCCGCCGAAATCAGTTCCCGCTTGCCGGTGTCGAGGCGCCATCCGTCGAAGGAGATGAACCGGGACGCCGGATCCTGTGGTGCCGGTTTCGGCCCGGCGCTTCGGCGCAGCACGGCCTTGATGCGGGCCAGCAGTTCGCGCCCGTGGAATGGCTTTGGAAGATAATCGTCAGCCCCCATCTCCAGACCCAGAACGCGGTCGAAGTCGTCTCCCTTGGCCGTCAGCATGATGATCGGCGTCGTGACGCCGGTGGCCCGCAACTCGCGGCAGAAGGTCAGCCCGTCCTTGCCCGGCAGCATCAGATCAAGGACCATCAGATCCACCGGCCTCTCCTCAAGCACGCGCTGCGCCGATCGGACATTCGGCGCCTGGCTGGCCCGATACCCATCCGCCGAGATGACTTGCGACACCAGATCGCGGATTTCCGGATCATCGTCGACAATCAGAATGTGATGATCGGACATTCCGCTGCGCCTTTCATTGATCGTGTTGGGCTTTCCTTGGGCCAGTATGACTCCGCCACATCTGGAACCCAGCGGAAAGTGGTAACAGAATGTGTCAGGCGGCTCTGCCTGTCATAGCCTGTCACAGACCCGACACAGACGGTGCGAATGTTCACCGTCGCTTCGGTCCAAGCAGGTTTCATGAACACCAGCACAAGGAAGTTCTGGGAATACCGAGCAGGTGGGAAGCGTCTCCACCTGGTCGCACTTGCACGCGGACTTTCCTTGCATGTGCCCGGTGGACGCCAACACAGGAGACGCTCCTATGCGTGCGATGATGATGAAAGTTCTTTTCGCTGCCTCCGCCCTTGCGGGGCTGCCCACTCTCGCAGCGGCCCAAGAGGTGAAGATCAAGACCGAGATCCTTCCATTGGCAGGATGGCGGTATGATGACCTCTACGCGAACGGCATCAGCGTCGAGGACCTGATCGGTTCCGAGGTAAAAGGTCCCACGGGCGATGACATCGGCAATGTCGAGAACGTCCTTTTCGACAGGGACGGGCAGATCTTGTCGGTTGTGGCCGAGGTGGGCGGCTTTTTCGAGTTCGGCGACACCCATGTGAACATCCCGTGGGACATGGTCGAAGCGTCCAGGTGGGATGACGGCATCGAGATCCCGTTCACGCAGGAGTTGGTCGAGGACTTCACGCTCTTCACCGATGAGATGGTCACTGTCACCGAAGCAAGTTCGGACGTCGAGAAAGTCACAGGGGACGGGGCAGATGTCGTTGATACGGGACGTCGCGTCTGGCGTGCGGGCGAGCTTATCGGGGACTACGCGCGCCTGAAAGACGGGGATGGCTTCACCAACTATGGCTACGTTGACGATCTGATCGTGCGTGATGGAAAGGTCGCCGCCGTGGTGGTGAGTCCGGATGTGGCATGGGGCGGCGGAGGCTATTACGCCTATCCCTATTATGGTTATGACTATGGCTGGGATCCGGGACGTGAGTTCTACGACCTGCCCTACGAGCAGACCGAGGTCGAAGCGCTGGAACCGGTCGAGCAAGAGCAGGTCGGTGGCTGACCTCATGCGAAAAGGGGCTTGCCCCAGCGGGCCGCTCTTTTCGTGCCAGGGCGACGAAGGACGGGTGGAGTCAAACCTTGCAACGTGACTTTGCCCGGTCCTTTCGGTTCGCACGCGACGAGACATCCGGATGCGGCCTGCCTTCGGCAACTGACGCCGAAGCGTCACGACAGAAGGCCCGCTTGCTCATTGAAGAAACAGAAAACCCGCCCTGCGGTATCCTTGCTTACGAAAAGGAAAGGGAACCGTGGCTGCGCCAGTCCATGGAAGGAGCGACAATGGAAGCTACGTCTCAGGGGCGAGCGATAGCCTGGAGCCTTGCGGTCCTGCTGCTTGCGGCCAATGTGGCGGGCTATGCCTTCGACCTGTATGCCGCAGCCTGGTGGTTCGACCGAGTGCTGCACGCGGCCACGCTCTTTGCGATAACGTTCTGGCTGGCGCTTCTGGTCTGCACACGGGTCTTCCGGCCAGGATGGACCTTGATAACGGCCGCCATGGTGACGAGCCTGGGGGTAGCCATTGGCGCCTGGTGGGAAGTGGCTGAATGGGCCTTTGACCTGTTGGCACCAGGAAACGTGATCAAGGGCAAGAACGATACCGTTATCGACATCATCATGGATACGCTAGGCGCCGTCTTTGCCGCGCTTCTGGCACCGCGTTTCCTGCGCGCCCATTGAGGACCCGTGGGTTCGGAAGGCAAGCCGTTGTCGGGCAGTCGCTTTGAGACATCGCATAGCCATGCAATTCCTCGTAAGATTTACCGCGCCCCGCTGGACAGCCTTTGCCAAGGCTTCTGTTTCGATCCATCTTCTTGATCCACTTTGGGCATCAGAAGCAGCATGCTTTCCGACGGAACTGAAAGCCGGAGTTTGTCCCCCAAGGGTTGGGGAACAAGGCGCAGCAGTTCATCGGTAGCATTCCAGTAACGGGTGGGCGGCCCCCGCTTCGCGGATCATTCTTCCTTCTTGCAGAGTGCGACAAGCTGAGGGTGTCAGGTCTTCTGTGTATGAGTGATCCGGTCCATGCTTCACCGAAAGGAAGCATGCATGACGATCTCCAAGGAACTTCTGGATGAACTGCTGAAGGGTGTTGAGCGCCCTGAGGATCTGCTCGGCGATGCCGGGCTGATGAAGGAACTGAAGATCCGGCTCATGGAGCGGATGCTGGGCGCGGAGCTGACCGCGCATCTGGGCTATGAGGAAGGCAAGGAAGCGCCGCCCGGCCAGGCGAACCGGCGCAACGGCTCGTCGACAAAGGTGCTGAAGGGCCAGGACGGCGAACTGCCGGTAGCTGTGCCCCGCGACCGCGACAGCAGCTTCGAGCCGGAGCTGGTGAAGAAGGGCCAGACCCGCATTGACGGCATGGATGACAAGATCATCGGGCTCTATGCCGCCGGGCTAACGGTGCGCGATATCCAGGCGCATCTGCTCGATCTCTACGGCCTGAAGGTCTCCCCCGACCTGATCAGCCGCGTCACCGATGCCGTTCTGGACGAGGTTCGGGAATGGCAAAGCCGGGCACTGGACCGGATGTATCCGATCGTGATCTTTGATGCACTGCGGGTGAAGATCCGGGATGCCGACAGCCGCACGGTCAAGAACAAGGCTGTCTACATCGCCCTTGGCGTGACCCGTGACGGCCTGCGCGAGGTCCTCGGCCTGTGGATCGCCGAAAACGAGGGCGCCAAGTTCTGGCTGGCGGTGATGAACGAGCTGAAGAACCGGGGTGTTCAGGACATCCTGATCGGGGTCGTCGACGGACTGAAGGGCTTTCCTGAGGCCATCACCGCCGCCTTTCCGGACACCCTGGTCCAGACCTGCATCGTGCATCTGGTGCGGCACAGCCTGAGCTTTTGCTCCTGGAAGGACCGCAAGGTTGCGGCCGCCGACCTGCGCCGGATTTACAGCGCCCCAACCGCCGCAATGGCCGAGGCCGAACTCGATGCCTTTGAGGAGAAATGGGCCGGGAAATACGCCTCAATCGCCCCAGCTTGGCGACGAGCATGGGCCGAGGTGATCCCGTTCTTTGCCTTCGATCCGGCGATCCGCAAGATCATCTACACCACCAATGCCATAGAAAGTCTGAACCGGGTCATCCGCAAGTCGATCAAGACCCGAGGGTCATTCCCCACAGACGAAGCGGCGACAAAGCTGATCTACCTGGCCATCCGCAGCTTCGAGAAAGACGGCCGAAACGTCCGGGAATGGTTTGCGGCCCGCAACCAGTTCGCCATAATGTTCGGCGAGCGCTTCGACGCTTGAGTATCTGAAACCGCATGGACCGGGCCAGATACACAAAGTTCAGGACACTCCCGACAAGCTCAGAAAGCGTTTCGCGCACTTCATACAGCCCAAAGGCCAGGGCGTTGCGGTTCCGATGCAACTCTGATCCGGGATCATCATCCGCCAACACTGCCCTCAACCGTCTCAGCGCATCGTCGATCTGCCGCCTTCGCTGCTTGGTGCTTTCCTTTCCTTCAGCCAGTGCCTTCAGGATGCCGCAAGTCTCACGGCGGAGGGTGATGATCTCGTCCCTCAAACGGCTGTTCTCGGCGAAGGACGACACACTGGCCTCGGCAGCGCGGTCCAGGATGATGACCGAGTTATAAAGCCTGCGAAGCGCATCAAGGCGGCGTTGCATTTGCGCGCAATCAACAAGCTTCACGGCACCCAGGGCTTCCTGTGCCTGCTGGAGCGCCTTGTGATAAGCCGAGACATGATCCGGCGGGGCCGCCTCCCGTCCCTTCCTTGTTGCAGCCTCCAGTGCATCATCAAGACGCGTCGCCGTCGCGCGCAAGGCATTCCGGAAGTGCCGGTCGAACCGTGCTTCCGCGCGGTCCGGCCAGATCAGCAGCGAGACGATCACGCCTATGGCCGCGCCCAGGCCGATCGCCAGCGCCCTCATGCCTGCTGTCTCGGGTGCTTCCGCTTCGGGGGACAAGGCGATGGCAACCGCCGCCACGGCGCCATAGGTCCAATCAGGGCGCAGCCCCGCTATGCCGCCCACCACCAGCAACGACAGGGCAAGCGCCGCAGGTGTCCCCAAGATGTCCGGAAGAAGCATGACACAGGCAAGGCTGATCAGGCTTCCGGTCAGAGTGGCCTGCAAACGTGTCCAGGCTGCACCCATCGTCCCGCCCACCGAAGGCTGGATGATCAGGACTGCGCTCAGGATCGCCAGAAAGGCCTCTGCCGGGTTCAGGTGGCGCATGAGGAGATATGTCGCCAGGCCCGCAAGCGCCGACTGCACCGCGCGCCGGAGCATATCCTGTGCGTCCGTCCTCGACATTTCACGAAGTCCTCTGAGCAATGGCGCCCCTTCAGGTTTTTCCCGTCATCAAGCCAATGGCTGCAGGAATGGCTTTGTTTTCCCGATCATGTTCTTGGCATGATGCCACAGTTGCCAGGCTGCTTGGACACTGCTGAATGAAGTGCAGCCCTCGATCAACACTTACTGATGGGCCGTTCATGAGGCGCTCTCCGCTCCTCGTCCACGGTAGGCATATGCTTCAGGGGGCGCCCCTTTGACCCTCTGCATCGGCCAGAGCTGAAAAGTGCAACCTAAGGATAAAGCTCAGGCGTCCGCCGGATATTGAACGGTCCTCAACAAGATGAAGAGCAACGGCCCT
This sequence comes from Paracoccus aerius, assembly GCF_014656455.1. Lineage (GTDB taxonomy): Bacteria > Pseudomonadota > Alphaproteobacteria > Rhodobacterales > Rhodobacteraceae > Paracoccus > Paracoccus aerius. The sequence goes on along the minus strand of NZ_BNCL01000006.1, from coordinate 51,504 downwards.
TTTGCTTGTTTTGTTCTACATCCCGGCGGACCTGCACCAAAATCAACCTCATCATGAGTGTTATCAGGCTTGATGCTGGTGCCCGCACTTGGACGGCGGAATTGATCCCCCGCGGCATCCGCGTCGATCTTCTGCCCCTGCATCTACGGACACGGCTGTTCCAGACGACGTCCGCGCAGTCATTGTTGCTACCCCGACAATGGGGCTAATGGCGCAGCCCAAACGAAGTTGCCTCCGCTGCGCTTTTCGTTCTCAGCGATGAGGCGAGCTTCATCGCTGGCCTAGAATTGTTCGTGGACGGCGGAACGGCATCGCGTTGGCAGCCAAAGGAATGAACCGGTCATTCAAGCAGGCCCGATTGGCCACGTCGAGCAGCGGGACATCCGCATGACGTCTGCGTACGGTGCTACGTTTTCGTCACCCTCTCCCGCACCTCCGTCTCGATCTGCGACAGGTGCAAGGCACCGAACTCCTCCAGGATGGCTGCAGTAGCCGCCTCGATGCGGTCCGCGATCATGGCATTCACCGACTGCTCGACCAGGCAAGAGGGGCTGGGATTCGAGAAGCCGAAGGCGAAGAGGTCAGGCGAACCGAGCGAGCGGTAGACGTCCAGAACCGTGATCTCGTCCGTGCGCCGAATGATCCGCCAGCCGCCGCCATGGCCGCGTCCGGCCTCGACATAGCCGCCGTCGCGCAGCCCGGCCATGATCCGCCGCACCACCACCGCATTCGAGCCGAGCATCTCCGCAATCTGCTGCGAGGTCATCGGCGCATCGGTCTGCGCCATGTGCAGCAGCACATGCAGCAGGCGGGAAAGGCGAGTGTCTTGGTTCATCCGGTTCCTCCGACCTTGTAACTTTAGGTATTACATGACGAGAGAAATTTGTGCTATCAAGATACTTATGAAGTTACATGATCCGCCGAACATGAATGTCTACCCCACCCCCGGCGCAGCGCGCGGCTTCGTTTCGCTGCTCATCGGCATGGCTATGACCATTGCCGACGTGCCGATGATGGCGATCGCCATGCCGGGGATCGGCGCCGATCTTGGTCTCGGTACCGGGCCACTGGCGCTGATCATGGGGGCCTATCCCCTGGTCGTGGCAATGCTGCTGCTGCCGGCAGGACAGGCCGGCGACCGCTTCGGGCGGCGGCGCGTCTTTCTTGTGGGAGGCACGCTGTTCCTGATGGGGGCGCTTCTATCCGCTCTCGCGCCAGGGCCACTGCTTCTGGCGGGCGCGCGGATGCTGCAGGGGGTTGGAGCCGCTGCGCTGGCGCCGCAGGCGCTGGCGATGATCCCGCGGCTCTTCGCGCCTGTTGCCCAGTCCGGCGCATTCGCGCGTCTGGCGATGACGGGTTCCTTCGCTTCGGTCTGCGGGCCGCTGGTGGCGGGCGCGCTGATGGTGGCCGCGCCGGTTTGGCTCGGCTGGCGCGCGATCTTCCTGGCCGAGGCGATGCTCGCGCTCGCCGTGATGCTGCTGGCCTCATGGCGGCTGGCCCCGCACGACGGCGGCACCGCCGGTGGCAGCCGACCGGCCGAAATCGCCAGCTTCGCCGCAGCCATCCTCTGCCTTGTGGCGCCGCTGTCCCTTGGTCCCGTGTTCAGCTGGCCGGCACCCGTCTTCCTCTTGCTCGCCGCGGCCTTGCCCTGCGCCGCCGTCTTCGCGCGGATGACGGCGCAGGCAGGCTCTGCGGCGCTGATCCCACCCACCCTCCTGCGCAAGCCGAGCTTCTGCTGGAGCCTCGTCTTCCTTCTGCTGGCCGTCTCCGCGCCGCCTGGCTTCTTCGTTGTCCTGTCACTGGCCCTGCAGAGTGAATTGGGCCTCAGCCCGCTGCAAGCGGGGCTGGTGACGGCGGGCTTTCCCGCCGGCGTGGTGGCAGGGTCGTGGACATCCGGGCGCCTTGCGCTGCAGCCGCTGGCGCGGGTGGCGCTTGGGACCCTGCTGCTTTGCGGCAGCTTCCTGCTGATCCACGCGATCCTGCCGGGGCTGACGCCGACCCACCTCTGGCCGTTGCGGGCGGGGATGCTGGCGGCAGGGGCGGCGATGGGGCTTACGGTAACGTCGGTCATGCAGTTGGGCATGTGGGGCTTGCCGAAGTTGCTGGCCGGGGCGGGGGCCGGTGCGATCCAAACCATGCAGCAGGTCAGCATGGCCGCCTCGATCGCATTGAGCCTTGCCGTCTATGGGCAAGCGCTCGAGACGCAAACGGGGCTCGAGGCGGCAGCCACGATGATGTGGCTGCAGATCAGCACGACCGGAGCGGCGGCACTGCTGGCACTGGTCATGCTGCGAGTAAGCAGTTTCCATCAACAAAGGACAGAAGCATGATCGCCGATCCGCACCAAGACCCGACAGCCTTTTGGGAAGAGTTCTATCTGACCAAGCGCACCACATCGAGTGGCCGCGCCACGGCGGCCCTCATGCGGATCGCGGCCGGGCTGACGCCGGGCCGGGCCTTGGACCTCGGCGCCTCCCATGGCGACGACGTGATCTGGCTGGCACAGCAGGGCTGGCAGGCGTACGGCTGCGACATCTCTGAAACCGCTGTCGCCCGCGCCCGTGCCCGCGCTGCCGATCACGGCTTGGAGCATCATGCAAAATTCGAGAGGTGCGATCTGTCTGTCGCCTTTCCGCAGGGCGAGTTCGACCTGATCACCGCACTTTACCTGCAGTCGCCCGTTGCCTTGGCGCGCGCCGCGATCATCCGTCAGGCTGCCGGACGGCTGCGGCCGGGCGGTCATCTTCTGGTCCTTTCGCACGCCGCCCCGCCCCCCTGGAGCCTGGAGGCAACGCCTTCGACCATCTTCCCTACCATGGCCGGGGAACTGGCCGCGGTCGGCGTTCCCGCGCCTGGCCTGAAGGTAATTGCAGCCGAGATCGTCACGCGTCCCGGGCGCGGCCCGAATGGCACCGAGGCGATGCTGGAGGACAATCTCGTGCTGGTCCAGCGGTGCCTGGTATAGCGGACCCGCAGCACCGGCCCCAACCGGGTCGCATATCCGCCGGCCAAATGGGACACGAGGATACCGGTCCATGACCCCATCTTGCGAGGGGGGCGGCCTTCTCGTGGAGCCTGACGGCCGCAGCGGGCACCAGAGTCCCGCTGCGGCTGCTGATCATGCTTTCGGGACGCGGGCGATGACCTTGATCTCGAGGTCGAAGCCGGCAAGCCAGGTCACCCCGACGGCGGTCCAGGTCGGAAACGGCCTGCCCGCAAAGAAGCGGTCCTTTACCGGCATGAAGATGGGAAGCTGCGCCTCGGGGTCGGTGTGGAAGGTGGTCACGTCGATGATGTCGTCGAAGCCGCAGCCCGCGGCCTCAAGCACTGCCCCGAGATTGGCGAAGGCGCGCTCGACCTGGCCGAGATAGCTGTCCTCGGGCAAGCCGTCCTCGCAGCTGCCCACCTGACCTGACACGAACAGCAGTTCGCCCGCGCGGACGGCAGGGGAATAGCCGTGCTTGTCATAAAGGGCGTGGCGGGCAGAGTTTGCGGGGTAGATCGCGTCGCGTGGTGGCATGGGTCTTTCTCCTGCTATCGAATGATGTGTCGAGCCTGGGGAAGCGCTTCCCTCGGGGCGTCGATTCAGATACGCTGCGTATCTAAGTTCTATTCACATACGATCCGTATGTCAACGGTTGTGGGCGAGGATACAAGATGACCCGGAGAACACGCGCCGAGATGATGGAGGAGACACGGCGCAAGCTGGTCGCCTCGGCCCGCGCGGCCTTTGCCGAAAAGGGCTTCGCAAACACCTCGATGGACGATCTGACGGCAGCTGCCGGGCTGACGCGCGGTGCGCTCTATCACAACTTCGGCGACAAGAAGGGTCTCTTCGCGGCGGTCGTGGACCAGATCGACGCAGAGATGGCGGCCCGGGCGCGCGCCCTCGCCGAGGCAGAAGCGACCATCTGGGATGCACTTCTGGCCGAGGGCAGCGCCTATATCGAAATGGCGCTAGACCCCGAGGTGCAGCGCATCGTCCTGCGCGACGGGCCGGCGGTGCTGGGCGATCCGGCCCATTGGCCGAGCCAGAACCGCTGCCTGGACGCCACGCGCGCGGCGGTCGCCGCACTGCTGGCCCAAGGCGTGCTGCGGACGGTGGACGTTGAGGCGGCCTCGCGCCTCCTGAACGGCGCGGCCCTCAACGCGGCGTTTTGGGTGGCGGCATGCGAGGACCCATCAGCGACGCTTCCCAAGGCGCAGGAGGCGTTCCGGATGCTGGCCGAGGGACTTCTGGCGGAACACGCGCCATAGCCTCTGATGGACGGACGTTCCACGCGTGCTTGATAAACCTCGCGGACCGGAGCGCCCATTCATACCTGGGGTCAGTGGAGAATTTCGGTGCGGCATGGTTGAGTGGCTCGCCCGAGAAAGCTTCACTGCGGCGCCAGATATGGAGCGGCAGATATCTCCTGACGGTCCGGCTTCATCAGGAGAAAAGCATGACCTTGCGGGGTCTGCACGATGCTGGGCAGCTTCAAGCCGACGCGCTATGCCTATGTTCGGGCCGCAAAAGCCGCAGGGGGAAAGCATGGAGCGTCATGGAGCAGGTGTAGGTTTGAACGCCGACGATAGAGGAGATCGAGCCCGGTCAGAGGCGAACTGTCTATCGGACCACAGCATTTGACCTTCCTGCGCGAATTGCCGGGCAATCACCTCCTTGATGAACTGGAAGCTCATCCTGCTGCGGCAAATCGGTAGCCGATACCGGGTTCCGTGAAGATCAGTCGTGGTGCAGCTGCATCATCGCCCAACTTTTCGCGCAAATGCCCCACGGCTATGCGAAGGTAATGGTTGTCGCTCTGGTGAGCGGGACCCCAAACCGTGTCCAGCAGTTCGCGATGCGTCAGCAATCGGCCGGCATTACGCGCCAGAAGCGCCAGCACGTCGAATTCCTTTCGTGTCAGGCGCAAGGGCATGTCAGCCAGGGTCACGGTGCGTGCGGCAAAGTCGATCGATAAGGTGCCATGTGTCAGCACAGGCGCGGCTGCCGCGCTGCTGCCGTGGCGGCGCACCAAGGCCCTCAGCCGGGCCAACAGTTCTGCAGGGGCAAAGGGCTTGGTGACATAGTCGTCGGCGCCAGCGTCAAGCGCGGCGACAATGTCCGCTTCTGCCGAACGGACCGAGACAACGACGATCGGCACGTCGGACCATTCGCGAATTGCCGCGATCACGGCCTTGCCGTCCATATCGGGCAGACCAAGATCCAGGACGACCGCCGAAGGCGCACCCGTCGCGGCGCGTTCTATCCCTTCGCGCCCGCGGGCCGCTTCGTCCATGGCATGGCCTGCGCCTTCCATGACAATGCGCAGGAAGCGACGGATCGGCGCCTCATCCTCGATCACAAGGACGCGCAGGGACGAAGAAGGGTCAGGCATCGGCATCCCCAGGCACGGCGGCGGGCAGGATCATGCGGATGGCCGCGCCGCAAGATCCAGGCGGATCGATCACTTCGATACTGCCATCATGAGCCTCGACCATGCCCTTGACGATGGCAAGGCCCAGGCCTGTGCCCGCCGGATGCCCGTCGCCTTGCACCGCCCGGTGAAAGATGTCGAAGACCCTGTCGCGTTCGGAAGCAGGAATCCCGGGCCCCTCGTCCATCACGGTCAATGCCACGCCGCTGGGCGCCTGTTCAGCGGCTATCCTGATTGTGCTTCCTTCGGGGGCATATTTCGTGGCGTTTTCCAGAAGGTTTGTGATGGCCTGCCCTATCAGCACCGGGTCAACAGAGAGCGGGGGCGTTCCCGGCGCGGTTTCCGTTTCGACATGGAACGGGGCCAGGACGCGGGCCAGGTCGCTGCGCGCCCGGCCGATCAGTTCGTCGACCGGGACAATCTCCCGCCGCGGCCGCAACGCGCCGTGGCCAAGACGGGTCATGACCAGCAGGTTGCCGACAAAGCGATCCAGCCTTCGCGCCTCGTCCAAAGCCTCGACCACCAGTTTCTGGTTCTGCTCAAGGGGCAGACCGCCATCCGCCACGGCCGACAACGCACCGATCACCGTCACCAGGGGCGTGCGCAGATCATGGCTGACGCTATTCAACAGGGCCGCGCGCAGCTTTTCGGTTTCCGAGATCAGCCGCGCTTGCTCCAAATCGCCTTCGACCGAGATGCGTTCGACCGCGACCGCGATCTGGTCCTCGACCGCAGCAAGAAGACGCCGCGTGTTCGGATCCAGTCGCCGATCAGGATCAATGAACCGCAAACCCACCGCACCGATGGGGGCGCCCTGCGTGGCCAAAGGCAGGAACATCCACCCCGCGGTGGGCAATGTGTCCGTGTCGCGCCCTGCAGGGACATTCTTCTGGAAGGCCCATAGCGCGGCCGCCTGGGAATGCGGATCCAATTCCTCCTCGATTGACGGGAAGCCCTGGACCTGTTCCAGAATGCCGCCGCCGCGCGGCATCAGGATCAGCGAATGGCATTGCAGGGTATGCGCGATATGGGCTGCCGCCGCCCAGAGTACATCGTCCGTCGTCGTGGCCGAAGCGATCTTGCGGGCGAAATCATAGAGCGTTTCGGTACGCGTCTGGTCTGCGCGCATGAATTCGATCTGCTTCTTCAGTCGCCCCGCCAGACGGCCCGTGAACAGCGCCGAGATGGTGAAGACCATCAGGGCAACGAAGGATTCCTCGGCCGCCACCCGGAACGAAAAATAGGGGCCCGTGAAGAAGAAGTTATAGGCAAGAAAGCAACATACGCTGGTCGCGATCGCCCCTGCTGTTCCCTGTCGCATGGCGACGGCCAGCACGGCCACCAAATAGATGACGGCCAGCGAGGCAACGGGAAGGATGTGCCAGAACGGCCAGGCGATCAAGGTGGCAGCCGTCGTGGCCATAACCGAATGCAGCAGAAGGCCGAGCGCGGGCCGAAAGGCAACCGAGCGCCGCCGGACCGAGGGAATGGCGGCGGGGGTCGTGCGGTCGGGGGCCGGGTCAAGAAGGGTGACCTCGAACCCCTCGGCCTGGGCCACCAGCCGTTGGGTCAATGTCGGGCGGATCAGGGTCGAAAGGCGGGCAACCCACCCCGCTCGCGCGCTTCGCCCAAGGATCAGCCGTGTGACGTTCAATTGCCGTGCCGCCTCCACGAATGCCTGGGCCACATCGCCTTCGGCCCGCAGCATCCTGGTCTCGGCACCTAAGCGTTCAGCCAGTTGTAGCGCGTCGGACATGGCCCCCGTGGCCGCGGGCCCGCGCCCCTCGATGGCAGGGGTAACCACGGTAGCCACAACCCATGGGATACGCGCCCGGTCGGTCATGCGGCGGCCTGCGCGGACAAGGCCCTTGGCAGTCGCAGGGTCATCGAGGCAGACCATCAGCCGGTCCTGCGAAGGACCCGTGCCCAATCCGCGGCGCAGCGTCGCCATGTCGGCATCGACCCGGCTTGCGGCGGTGCGCAACGCTAGTTCGCGCAAGGCGGTCAGGTTGGGCTTGGAAAAGAAATTGCTAAGGGCCCTGCCCGCCTCGGCCGGCATGTAGACCTTGCCCTCGCGCATCCGCTGGATCAGATCCTCGGGCGGAAGGTCGATCAGCTTGATCTCGTCGGCCATCTGCAGAACCGTGTCGGGGACGGTTTCCTGCACGCGGATGCCGGTGATCCTAGCCACAAGATCATTGAGGCTTTCGATATGCTGGATGTTCAGGGTCGAATAGACGTCGATCCCTTCGGCCAGAACCTCTTCGACATCCTGCCAGCGTTTGGGGTGGCGGGACCCTGGCACGTTGGTATGCGCCAGCTCGTCGATCAGGGCCAGCTGTGGCCGGCGGGCCAGCAGCGCGTCAAGGTCCATCTCGGACATCTGACGGTCGCGATAGGTGATGACACGCCGCGGAAGCTGGTCCAACTGGGCCAGCAACGCTGCCGTTTCCTTGCGGCCATGTGTTTCGGCCAAGGCTACGGCCACGTCCGTGCCGGCTCGGTCACGGCCAAGCGCCTCCTCCAGCATGGCATATGTCTTACCGACACCAGGGGAAGCGCCCAGGAAAAGCTTAAGTCTGCCGCGCGGAACGCCAGCCCCGCCGGCTTCGGCATTGGCCTCGGCCAGGAACTGCTCGGGGTGCGGGCGCGGATCGTCGCTCATCACTGCCTTCTATCGCCTCGCGGCATCAAGCGCGAGATTTGCCGCAAGGACGTTGACCAGCGGCGCACCCGGGATCCCGATCGCCGGCCTGCTCGTCGCCCCGGCGATCGCCGCGTGGACGTCGCTGACCGGAATGCCCCGCGCGGCTGCTATCCGGTCGGCCTGGCGCAGCGCCGCGTCCAGCGTCACATGCGGGTCCAGCCCCGAGGCCGAACTGGTCACCATCCCGGACGGCACGGCCTCGGGTCCCAAGGCACGGGCACGACCCCGCACCTGTTCCAACAGCACAGCCGAGGAAGGTCCGAGGTTTGATCCGGCCGAGGCGCCTGCGTCATAGGCCGGGTCCGTGGCCGAGGGGCGGGGATGAAGGTATTCGGGCCGCTGGAACGATTGTCCGATCAGGCTGGAGCCGACCACCGCGCCATTCCGTTCGACCAGCGAACCGTTGGCCTGCCAGGGCATCGCGACCTGTGCGATGCCGGTGATGGCCAGGGGATAGGCAATCCCCAGCACAAGGGTGAAGGCACCAAGCATCGCTAGGGCGGGACGGAGTTGGGAAATCATGATGTCACCTCATGCTAGACGGGCCAGATCGACGAGGATGTCGATGGCCTTTATGCCGACGAACGGGGCGACCAGACCGCCCACTCCGTAGACCAGAAGATTGCGCGACAAAAGCTCGCCCGCCGATGCTGGACGATAGCGCACGCCCTTCAGCGCCAGCGGGATCAGCGCGACGATCACAAGGGCGTTGAAGATGATGGCCGACAAAATCGCTGATTGTGGCGTGCCCAGTCCCATGACGTCCAGCACGCCAAGCTGGGGATAGGCCGCAACAAACAGGGCTGGCAGGATCGCGAAGTACTTTGCCACGTCATTGGCGATGCTGAAGGTCGTCAGCGCGCCGCGGCTGATCAGCATCTGCTTGCCGACCATCACGATCTCGATCAGCTTGGTCGGGTCGCTGTCCAGGTCGACGAGGTTCCCGGCCTCCTTGGCGGCGGGGGTGCCCGAGTTCATCGCCACGCCCACATCAGCCTGGGCAAGTGCGGGCGCGTCGTTCGAGCCGTCGCCGCACATGGCGACCAGGCGGCCCTGGGCCTGCTCCGCACGGATGTATTCCAGCTTCCGCTCGGGCGTGGCTTCGGCCAGGAAGTCGTCGACGCCGGCTTCGGCCGCGATGGCGGCTGCGGTCAGGGGATTGTCGCCGGTGATCATCACCGTGCGGATGCCCATGCGCCGCAGTTCGGCAAAACGTTCGCGGATCCCGGGCTTGACGATATCCTTGAGGTGGATGGCCCCTAACACCTGGCCGTCTCGCGACACCAGCAGGGGCGTGCCGCCGCCCATGGCGATGCGGCGGACGACAGGCTCGGCCGCGGCGGCGCCACCCTGGGGAAAGGCGCGGGCCATCGCGTCCGCCGCGCCCTTGCGGATCGAGCGTCCATCGTCAAGATCGACGCCCGACATCCGCGTCTGAGCTGTGAATGCCATGAAGTCCGCGCCTTGCCTTTGACCGGACTCAACGAAACCGTGCTGCTGCACCGCCAGGGCGACGGTTGACTTGCCCTCGGGCGTGTCGTCGGCCAGCGAGGCCAGCCAGGCGGCTTCAGCCACTTCGCGTTCAGTCACCCCTGCCACCGGCACGAATTCGTCGGCCATGCGATTGCCGAAGGTGATCGTGCCCGTCTTGTCCAGCAAGAGAACGTCGATATCGCCCGCCGCTTCCACCGCGCGGCCGGATTTGGCAATCACGTTGGCCTTGACCAGCCGGTCCATGCCCGCGATCCCGATGGCCGACAGAAGCCCGCCGATGGTGGTCGGGATCAGCGTCACGAAAAGCGCCGCGAGATAAACCATCGGGATTTCCGTGCCCGACCATCCGGCGAATACCGGCAGAGTCGCCACGACAAGCAGGAAGACCAGAGACAGCCCGGCCAGCAGGATATTGAGCGCGATCTCGTTCGGGGTCTTGGCCCGCTTGGCCCCTTCGACCAAGGCGATCATCTTGTCGAGGAAGGTCTCGCCCGGCTTGGTCGTGACCCGCACGACCAGCCAGTCGCTGACCAATCTTGTGCCGCCCGTCAAAGATGACCTGTCGCCGCCTGATTCTCGGATCACCGCGGCGGATTCTCCCGTGATGGCGCTTTCATCGACGGACGCCACGCCCTCGATCACCTCGCCGTCGGTGGGGACGATGTCGCCCGCCTCGACCAGGATCAGATCGCCCACCTCAAGCAGGTCAACATCCTGCATTTCAAACAGATCGCGACGCGCCGGATCCAGCAGCGCCTTTGCCCTGGCTTCGGTCTTGCTGGCGCGGAAGGCATCGGCCCTGGCCTTTCCTCTGCCCTCGGCCATCGCCTCGGCGAAGTTCGCAAACAGCACTGTTGCCCAAAGCCAAAGTGCGATCTGCAGCGCCAGGCTGCTGCCCGGCGTGCCCCATCGAACAAGGACCAGCACAGAGGTTACCGCCGCCACGAGGGCCGTGGCGAAGATCACCGGGTTACGGGCGAGGCTGCGCGGATCAAGCTTGGCAACTGCCGCGCGGGCGGCCGGACGGACGATCTCGGGTGCCAGCAGACCGATTTCGGATCGTTGGTGTTTCGACATGATGATCCTCAGAAGGTCCTGCCAACCGCGACCGAGACATGCTCGGCAATCGGTCCCAGGGCCAGGACGGGAAGGAAGGTCAGGGCGCCGACGATCAGGATCGTCACCACCAGAAGCACAGTGAAGGCTGCGCCATGCGTCGGAAAGGTTCCTGCGGTCTCAGGCGCGCGGGTCTTGGCTGCCAGCCCGCCGGCAATGGCCAGGACCGGGATGATATATCCCCAGCGGCCCAGCATCATTGCGACGCCGATCATGGTGTTGTGCCAAGTCGTGTTGGCGCCGAAGCCCGCGAAGGCCGAGCCGTTGTTGGCAGTACCCGAGGTGTAAGCATAGACCAGTTCGGTCAATCCGTGCGGCCCAGGGTCCTGGACAGACCCGGTCGCGTTGCCTGTCAGGATCGAGGCCGAAGCCAGGACCAGCACACCCAGCGGCATGACCAGCAGCGTCAGCGCGGCCAGCTTCATCTCTCGGGCCTCGATCTTCTTGCCCAGCCATTCGGGGGACCGCCCCACCATCAGACCGGCGATGAAGACTGTCAGCACGACATACAGCACCATGCCGTAAAAGCCGGCACCCACGCCGCCATAGATGATCTCGCCCAGCAGCATGTTGAACAGCGGGATCATGCCGCCAAGCGCCATCAGGCTGTCGTGCATGGCATTCACTGCCCCACAGGACGCAACGGTGGTGGCCACGGCAAACAGCACCGTCTGGGCCAAACCAAAGCGGGTTTCCTTGCCCTCCATGCTGACGCCGGGTTCGACCAGCCCCGCGTGCAGCGGGTTGCCCGCCGCCTCGGCGACATAAGCCCAGAGCAACACCGCCACGAACAGCGCGCTCATCGCCGCGAAGATCGCCCAGCCTTGACGGCGGTCGCCGACCATGCGCCCGAAGAAAAAGGGGAAGGCCACCGGGATCACCAGGATTGCATAGACCTGGATCAGGTTCGCCAAGGCCGTCGGGTTCTCGTAGGGGTGGGCTGCATTGACGTTGAAGAAGCCCCCGCCGTTGGTGCCCAGCATCTTGATCGCAACCTGGGACGCCACCGGACCCTGGGCGATGAACTGCTGACCGCCTTCGATCGTCGTCGCGGTCACCCCGGCGGCCAGTGTCTGCGGGACGCCCTGCCAGACCATCAGCAACGAGATGAAGATCGATCCGGGTAGCAGAAGGTAGAGGATGGTCCGAGTCAGATCGACCCAGAAATTGCCGATGTCCGCGGCTGAACGCGCGGCAAGCCCGCGTACGACTGCGACGGCGACAGCCATTCCTGTCCCTGCTGAAAGGAAGTTCTGCACCGTCAGGCCGGCCATCTGGCTGAAATGGCTGAGGGTGGTTTCTCCGCCATAGCCTTGCCAGTTGGTGTTGGTCACGAAGCTGATGGCGGTGTTGAACGCCTGTCCTGCCTCCACCCCGCCAAAGTCCTGAGGGTTGATCGGCAAGACGCCCTGCAGGCGTAGAACAAGGTACAGGACCACGAAGCCCGCGGCGTTGAACACCAGCACGGCAGTCGCGTAGGCCGTCCACCGCTGCCCGGCAGGCGATATCCCTGCCGCGCGGTAAAATGCACGCTCGACCGGTGCAAGAAGGCTGGCCCGTCCGGTGAACACCCAGGCCATCCAGGACCCAAGGACTGCCCCCATGAGAGTGAGCCCTGCCAGAAAGGCTGCATAGAAGGTCAGATCGGCGGCCATCTTAGAACCGCTCCGGCGCCAGAAGCGCTATCAGGAAGTAGACCAGCAGGACACCAGCAAGGCCCCCGCCGAGATACAGTTCGATGCTCATGACGCCCTCACAACCGCTCGGCGCCACGCAGGGCCAGGATGGCCAGCAGGAAACCTGCCAAGCCGCCCAGGATGAAAAAAATGTCGGACACCACCACATGCTCCATTCTTGAGATGCGGCAAAGCTAGGAACGGCCGGCGTAAAGGGGCGATATGAAAAACGCCTGAAGGCGTAAAGCGAACGTAAAGGCTTTCGGCATGGGAGCCCCGAAATGTCCCCAGCCATCCGGCACTCGCGACAACGGCGCGACGGCTCGTCGACCGAGGTTCTGAAGGGCCATCACCACGAACTGCCGGTGGCCGTGCCCCGCGACCGCGACAGCAGCTTCAAGCCGGAGCTGGTGAAGAAGGGCCAGACCCGCATCGATGGCATGGAGTGAGGAGGATCAGAAAGCAGTCCGGTGGACTGTTTCCCGACGAACGGGATCATCGGGCTCTATGCCGCCGGGCTGACGGTGCGCGACATCGAGGCGCATCCGCTCGATCTCTACGGCCTGAAGGTCTCCCCCGACCTGATCAGCCGCGTCACGGATGCGGTTCTGGACGAGGTCCGGGAATGGCAAGGCCGGGCACTGGACCGGATGCATCCGGTCAGGATTTTGATACGCTGCGGGTGATGATCCAGAATGCCGGCGGCCGCATGGTCAAGGACAAGGCCGTTTGCATCGCCCTTGGCGTGACCCGCGACGGCCTGCGCGAACCCGCGGCCTGTGGATTGCCGAGAGTTGGAGGGGTCACAAGACAGTCCAGTAGACTGTTTTGCCTGACAACGGGCGCGGGGTTCTGGCTGTCGGTGATGAACGAGTTGAAGAACCCGGGGCTGCAGGACATCCTGATCGCCCTCGTGGACGGGCTGAAGGGCTTTCCTGAGGCGATCACCGCCGCCTTTCCGGACGCCATGGTTGGAACCAGCTCTCGCCATGTTCACTTGAACCAGTGGCATTCCCATGGCTAGAGGCATCTGGTGCGCCATAGCCTGAACTTCCGCCGTTGGAAGGACTGCAAGGCTGTGGCCGCCGATCTGCGCAGGATTTACAGCGCCCCGCCCCCGACAGGGTCGCGGCTTATCCCGATGCCTTTGAGGAAAAATCGGCAGGGAAAATATAGGTTCATCGCCCAGGTTTGGCGCGAGGCAAGGGCCGAGGTGATCCCGTTCCTTGGCTTCGATCCGGCGATCTGAAGATCATCTGCACGACCAATACCCTTGAGAGCCTGAACCGGGTGATCCGCAAGTCGATCAAGACCCGAGGGTCATCTCCAACAGACGAGCCGGCAACAAGCTGATCTACCTGGCAATCCGCAACTTCGAGAGAGACGGCAGAAACGTTCGGGAATGGCTTGCGGCTCGCAATTTGTTCGCCAGGATATTCGGCAAGCGTTTCGATGCTTGGGTATCTGAAACCGCGCAGGCCCGGCCAGATACAAGGTTCAGGACACTCCCTTTAGCCTCTTCGAAGAATTCTGCATGGCGGCGGGCATAGCCTGTCATGCGGTGTGTCTCGCCTGCATCATTGTCACCATCCATCTGCACTCTCCTGAACCAGTCTTTGCCAATCTTCCGAATGCCGCTTCGGATCGCGACGGGTGTTACGGAGCAGGCCTGCAATTGATGACCGCAACCCGGGATTCACAACTAGTCCCGCCCTCAATGATCCTTATGCCTGTCTCAACAATCATCTTTCGGAAGCCCGGTAGGACGCCCTACTGCGTAAGTAGAAGAAGACCCGGGCAGAACAACGTTCCAGGCGAAAGTAGGCACGTCTGAACGAGATCTTCATCATGCGCTCCCGCCTGCCGCTCAACCAAGACCAAAGTCCAGGCTCGCAGGTCAGTGACGTTGCCACACGTCAGTTCTCCTTAGCTAAACCTAATATGCATCCATGCATTATGTATTCATTCAGGTCATGAGCGGACTGGCCCCCGGATGTTTGCAGCATTGGGTGTCCCGACCTGCACAAGAGCATTCCAGATCTGACGGCTTGGCATTTTAAAGACGAACGGTCTATAAATAGCTATGCTTCAGGAAATACCCGCTGTTCAGCAAAGAAACAATCGACGCGGGCGCCCGGGCCGTTCCGAGAATGAGGTCGATGCTTTGCGCAAGCGGCTGATCCGGACCGGGGTCGAGATCCTGTCCGAACGTGGCTATGTCGCCGCAGGTCTGGACGAGCTTCTGAAACAGGCGGGCATTCCCAAGGGTTCATTCTACAGCCTGTTCCCCAGCAAGGAATCGTTCGGGCTGGCCGTGCTGGCCGCCTATGGCAGCTACTTCGACCGCAAGCTGGATCGCCACCTGCAGGCCGAATGCGGTCCGCCCCTGTCGCGGCTTCTTGCCTTCGTGGACGACGCGAAGGAGGGCATGACGCGCCACGGATTTCGGCGCGGCTGCTTGGTTGGCAATCTGGGCCAAGATATCCAGTCTCTTCCATCCAGCTTCCGCGATGCCCTGCGCGCGGTGCTTTTGGGTTGGGAAGATCGCGTCGCCGCCTGCCTGCGGGATGCGCAGCAGGCTGGCCAATTGGCCCCGGACGCGGACCCCGCCGAACTGGCACGGGTGTTCTGGATCGGCTGGGAAGGCGCTGTCCTGCGCGCAAGGCTGGATCGGGGCACCGCATCGCTGGACAGCTTCGCGCGGCATTTCGTCACGGCGGTCACCCCATCATCGACAAGAGGAGAATGAGGCATGTTCAAGGGAATCCTGATCGAGAAGCCGGGCGAGCAGACCGAGGCGCGGCTGGCAGATCTGGAAAACGCGCAGCTGCCGCAGGGCGATGTGACGATCCGCATCGCCTACTCGACGCTGAACTACAAGGATGCGCTGGCGATCACGGGCAATGGCCCGGTCGTGCGCAGCTTTCCGATGGTTCCGGGCATTGATCTTGCAGGTGTGGTCGAGGCGTCGGACAATCCCGCCTATGTCCCCGGGGACAAGGTCGTCCTGAACGGATGGGGCGTGGGCGAAAAACACTGGGGCGGGCTTGCGGAGCGTGCCCGGCTGAACGGCGACTGGCTGGTGCCGCTGGAGCCGTCATTCACCCTGCGGCAGGCGGCCGCCATCGGCACGGCCGGCTATACTGCCATGTTGTGCGTGATGGCGCTCGAGCGCGGCGGGGTCGCGCCGGACCAAGGCGAGGTTCTTGTGACGGGGGCGGCAGGCGGGGTCGGCAGCGTGGCGGTGGCGCTGTTGTCCCGGCTTGGTTATCGCGTCGCGGCCATGACCGGCCGCCCCGAGGAGCGGGATTTCCTGATCGCCCTTGGCGCCGCCGAGATCGTCGATCGCGCGGAATATGCCGAGGCCGGGAAGCCGCTGGGCCGCGAGCGTTGGGCCGGCGCGGTGGATGTCGCGGGCGGCCATGTCCTGGCCAATGTCTGCGCCTCCATGCGCTATGGGGGCACGGTGGCGGCCTGCGGACTGGCGGCCAGCATGTCGCTGCCGGCCTCGGTCGCGCCCTTCATCCTGCGCGGCGTCACATTGGCCGGCGTGGACAGCGTCATGTGCCCGCGGCCGCGGCGGCTGGAGGCGTGGAAACGACTGGCGCGCGATCTCGATCCCTCGCTGCTGGAAACCCTGTCTACCGAGATCACCCTGGACGAGGTCATCCCGACCGCCGCCCGGATGATGGCGGGCCAGGTGCGCGGTCGCCTGATCGTGCCGCTTCTGGGCGAGGCCGCGTGACCGGCGGGCGTGGCGCCCGCCTGCTGATCCTGCATCAGCACCCGCCGGAAAATGTTGCGGCGCTTGAGGAGGCGATCGCCGGGCGTGCGCAGCTTCGTGCCGTTCGCGAAGGCGCGCCGTTCGAGATCGCGCAGGCGGATGTCCTGCTGACCCACCCGGCCGCGATGCGCCAGGTCGGGCCGACGACCCCGCGTCCGCCAGACTGGCCGGGACGGCTTCGCTGGGTCCACTTCGGCCAGACGGGTATCGACCGGATGCCTGGATGGCTGCTTGAACCTGAACTGGTCACCGTCTCGCGCGGGGCGCAGGCCGAAGCAATTGCCGAGTATGTCGTTCTAATGGCGCTGACACATGAAAAGCGCCTGCCGCAGATCCTGGCCCGCAAGCCTGAAGACTGGGACCAGCCGCCGCTTGGCGGGCTGACCGGGCGGACAATCGGCCTTCTGGGCTTTGGCGAGATCGGCCGTGCGGTAGCCGCAAGAATGGCGCCCTTCGGCGTGCGCCTGATCGCGCATCGCCGCGGTGGCACCGCGACCGGAATGGCACAGGTGGAAGCCGTAAGTTTCGATGACCTTCTTGCGGCCAGCGATCATCTGGTCATCTGTGCGCCCTTGACCACCGAAACGCGCGGAATGATCGATGCACGGGCAATGGACCGGATGCGTCCGGGCGTGCATGTCATCAACGTCGCGCGCGGGTCCATCATCGATCAGGACGCGCTTCGCACCGCCCTGGATGGCGGCCGGATCGGGATGGCCAGCCTTGATGTCGCAACGCCCGAACCGCCGCCAGATGGCCACTGGCTTTACCATCATCCCCGCGTTCGCCTGACAGGCCACCTGTCGCATTCCGGGCCAATGACACGCCGGCGCGGGCAAGAGATCCTGATCTCGAACCTGAAGGCCTTTCTTGGCGGCAGGCCCGAAACGATGCACGGGCTGGTGTCGCGCGAGGCCGGTTACTAAGCCTTGGCAGGGCCGGTGGTGGCACGAACCACCAGGCCGCCCTTGACAAGATGCTTGCGCGGGCCCTCGCGGCCGTTCTGGATCTGCTGAAGCAGTTCGATGGCGCCGTCCACGATGCGCGGCACATCATGGTGAACCGTCGTCAACTGGATGCCCGGCCAGCAAGCCATGTCGATATTGTCGAAGCCGACGATCGAAACATCGCCCGGGACGCTGAGCCCTCCGCTCCAGGACAAGGCGTCAAGCCCCCCGATGGCCAAGCGGTCAGTGGCATAAAGAATTGCCTCGGGGCGCGATGCCATGACTGCCCTCGTGCCATCGAAGCCGGACTGGTGCGAATATTCGCGCCCACCTTCCCGGCCGCACAGGATCATGCCAAGTTCAGCCACGCGGCGTACAAAGGCCTGCTCGCGCTCGGCGCTGACGGCCGAACTTTCGGGGCCGCCCACGAAGGCGACCCGGCGCAGCCCGATCTCCCACAGGTGGTCCGCGACCAGCGAAGAGGCCGAGTTGTCGCAACGGACGCTGCCGATGGCCGCGTCGGGTATGTCGCGGTTCATCAGGATGACCTTGCGCCCATCGGCCGCCCACCTTGCCACCGACATATGGGATATGCGCCCAGAAATGACGATCACCGTCTCGATGTTGTATTGGCGCAGCACGGCAAGCTGGTCTCCCGCTTCGGCCCCGGCCTGCAGGTTGAACAGAAGCGGGTGGATGTCGAGTTCCTGCATCCGCACCGACAGCCGGTCGAGCATGTCAATATAGACGGGACTGGTGAAATCCGCCGTGACGACGCCGACGATGCTGCTGGCCCGGCGCGACAGGAAGCTGGCGATGACGTTCGGGCGGTAGCCCAGCTTCTCGGCCTGCTCCAGGACGAAGGCTCGGGTCTTGGGCGACACGCTGGTCCCTTTCGAGAAGGCGCGCGATACCGTGGACTGGCTGACCCCGATCAGGTCCGCCAACTCGCGCGCCGTCAATGCCGGGCGCGCGCCCAGGCGTTCCGAAGCCCCCAACTGAATGATTGGTCCTGCATCATCACCAGTCGTCATTCATGCCCCTCCGCCTTTCCATCTTTTGTTTAGCTGCTTTCGGCACAGGTTTCACCGCCTTTGTCGCTATCGGCTTCCAACCGGAAGATAATGTTTGCATCCGTATGCAACGGCCACTAGCCTGTCAGGAGGAGGAGATCAATGACAAGTGCATTGCAGCGGTTCAGGGTCCTTGACCTGTCGGAATCCATCGCGGGCCAGTATTGCTGCCGCCTGATGGCAGACTATGGCGCCACAGTCCTGCTGGTCGAACCGCCCGAAGGTTCGATCCTGCGCCGCAAGCCGCCCTTCAGCCGGAACGGCACCTCGTTGACCTTTCGCCACCTGAACCACGGCAAGGCGATCCGCCGGCTTCGGCCCGGACCAGCCGTCCCGCAGATCGGTGCGCTTGCGGCCGATGCGGATCTTGCCGTCGTGCCCGTCGGGTTCGATGCCGCCGCGCTGCGCAATGCCAACCCCGACTGCATCGTTCTTGACGTGTCCACCTTTGGCGCGGAGGGCCCCTATCGGAACTGGCAGGGCGGCGAGATGATCGTGCAGGCGCTTTCCGGCATGATGAACAACAACGGCGAGGCAGGACGGCCGCCCCTGTTCGGCACGGGCAACCGCGCCGCCTATGCGGCCGGGCTGGCGACCTATATCTCGGGCCTGGCGCTGCTTCTGGCGCGGGACAGGGGCAACGACGGTCGACGCGCTTCGGTCGATGTTGCCGAAACCGCGGCAGCGATGAGCTTTCCCTATGTCCTGCAATACGCCTATAACGGCACCGACCGCCGCCGCGGAGATCAGGAAATCCCGGCAGGCCAGGTTCTGTGCCGCGGGACATGGGTCTGCATCTGGG
Organism: Paracoccus aerius; assembly: GCF_014656455.1. Lineage (GTDB taxonomy): Bacteria > Pseudomonadota > Alphaproteobacteria > Rhodobacterales > Rhodobacteraceae > Paracoccus > Paracoccus aerius. The sequence continues at coordinate 32,485 of NZ_BNCL01000006.1, read as the reverse complement.
TTTACCCGTTCCGGTTCGCCGCGATGTGCCGCACCCTTGGGCTGGCGCATCTTGTCGGCGATCCCCGCTTTGCTGAAGATGCCGACCGGACGCGGAACTGGACCGCGCTTTTCGACATCATCCAGAAGGCCTTGGCGGACCGCGATGCCGAAGAGGTGGTGCGACAGCTGCAAGAGGCGCAGGTGATCGCTGCATGCGCCTACCGACCTTCGGAACTGGCGCGCAACCCCCATCTGGATGCCCGCGGCTTCTGGGAGATCACGCAGATGGAGGGGGACGAGATACAGGTCCTGGGCCCGCCGTTCCGCATGTCGGCGACCCCGCGCCGGTTCGCCGCCGCAGAGCCGATGCCGGAACGGAAGGTTGCGGGATGAGCCAGCCGCTTGAAGGTCTTAGGGTAATCGAGTTGACGACGGCCTGGGCTGGTCCGATGGCGGGCCGCATCCTTGCCTGGCTTGGCGCCGATGTCACGCATGTCGAATCGCCCACGCGTACCAACTCCTGGCGCCAGAACAAGGGTGTGCCAAGCCCGGTCAACTATCCTGACCTTGATCCAGGCGCGCGGAAATACGACCGCACCTTCCTGTTCAACTCGCAGAACCTCAACAAACGCTCGCTTGTCGTCGACCTGAAGACGGCCGAGGGACTGGCGGCCATGCGCAGGTTGATCTGCGCCAGCGACGTGTTGCTGTGCAATTTCCGCGGCGGGATGCTGAAGCGCCTCGGGCTGGATTACGACACGATCAGCCGCGAGAACCCCCGCCTGATCGTGGTCGAGATGCCCGCCTATGGGCTGGCGGGACCACATTCCGGCTATGCCGCGCTTGGCCCGACGATGGAAATGGCGGCAGGCATGTCCGCGATGATTGCCTATGCCGGGGGAAAACCGACGGTGACTGGGCCATCTTATATGGATCCGATCGGGGGCTTTAATGCTGCTGCGGCGGTGCTGACTGCCCTTGCAAGCCGGCAGGCGACTGGCCTTGGCCAGCATGTCGAGGTGCCGCAGGTCGAGGCTGCGATGCAACTGATCGGGCCTGAACTGCTTGCCGCCGCCGAACAAGGCGGCGAGCCCGCGCCCAATGGCAACCGTATACCCTATGCCTGTCCCCACGACTGCTATCCCGCCGCGGGCGAGGACGAATGGATTGCGATTGCGGTCGAAACAGACGCACAATGGCAAAGGCTTGTGCAGCAGATGCAGCGGGACGATCTTGCCCGCGACAGCAGCCTGAATCAACTTGAAGGACGGCTGGCGGCGGCGGATCGCATTGACGCCGCCATCGCGGAATGGACGCGAGGGCAGGACAAGCACGACTTGGCCGAACGCCTGCAGGCACAGGAAATACCGGCCGCGCCGGTCTGTACGCCGCGCGATCTTGCCGCCTCGCCTTATCTGGCGGCCCGTGGCTTCTTTTCCATAGTTGCCCATCCATTGGCCGGCACGCACCCCCATCCGGGACTGCCCTTCCATATCGGGCCTGCGCCTGCCGACCGCCCTGCCCCCTGCTTTGGCGCCGATAACGCCCATCTTCTGGGGCAGGTGCTGGGCATGGAGGCCGCCGAGATCGGCCGGCTAGAAGCGGCCCGGGTGATCGCCGACAGCCCCGATCCCGAGGCTTGATCCGATGACGACATCTCCAGCCACGCTTGAGGTCGTGGCCCGCCTTGACGACAATCCGCGATATCGGGGCAGCGTGCATGACGACACGGTTGCGCAGCGCATGGGCTATCGCGCCGCACTGTTGCCGGGCGCTTTCGTCTATACCTATGCCGCGCGTCTTGCCGTTTCCGCCTGGGGCATGGATTGGGTCGAGGCCGGCGGGATGGCGGCACGCTTTCGCCGTCCCGTCTTCGATGGCGACCTCCTGACGATCACTGCAGATGCCGAAGATGCCAGCGGCCGCTGCCCCCTGAGCGTCACCAACCAACTGGGCGAACAGGTCATGACGGGCAGCCTGGACGCGCCGCTGCGGGAAGTGCCGACGGTGGACCTGTCCTTCCATCCCCACCAGGACCCGCGAGAGCCGATGGACGCTGACCGGATGCAGCCCGGCCAACGCTTCAACACGACAGAGAGGGTCCTGACCGCGGCGGATATCGCAGCCTCGCGCACGGCCATGTGTGAGACCCATCCTGTCTTCCTGCACAACGACGTCGCCCATCCCGGCTGCCTTGTGCGGCTGACGATGGACGATGTCTTGCGCAGCTTCGCCCTGCCCATGCCGCCGATCTTCACCGAGGTCGAAACGCGGCACTTCTGCGCGGTGCGGCCCGGCGACAGTGTCAGCACCTCTGCCATGGCAACCCGGGTCTTCGAACGGGGGGGCAAGCATTATTTCATCAGCGAGGAATACCTTGTCCTGGACGGTTCCCGTATCGCGGCCCGACACCTGAGGACGAACCTGTTCCAGATTGACCAGGCGCAAAAATGACTGCCCAGAAAGAATAAACAAACTATTTCTTGCATCCGTATGCAGCCATGTTAGCGTCCACGGTGGAGGAGACGATATGCAGTCCAGCACCGCCACAAAGCGTCCTGCCGAGGAAGCCTTCCCATCGCCTGCGGCCGCCGCAAAGATCGCTACGGTCGAGACGCTGCGGATCGCATGGGCCCCCGGTGACGCGCCCGGGCGGCGCAGTGCCCTTGTGCGGGTAACGACCGAGGATGGCACGGAAGGATATGGCGAAGCATCGCCGATGATGGGAGGCGAGCATTCGCTTGGCATCATCGACCGCGACATCGCGCCGGACCTTGTGGGCGCCAGCCCCTTCGACACAGCCGTCCTGCATGACCGCCTGCTGCACAAGCTGGTCAAGCTGGGGCCGGAAGGCGCGGCGACCGGCGCCCTGGCGGCTGTCGATATCGCCTTGTGGGACATCAAGGGCAAGCTTCTGGGTCTGCCGGTCCATGCGCTTCTGGGCGGAGCATGGCGCCGGAAGGTGGCCTTCTATGCCTCGATCGGCGGCAATGCCCGCCGCTCGACCAATGCCATGCTGCAAGAGGTCGAGGCGCGCCTGACGGCCGAGCAGCCCGCCGCCATCAAGATCCGGTGGGACGGCGACCGAACCCGGCAGGACGAGGACATTCCCGGCGACATCGCCAAGGCCCGCGCGGTGCGCGACCTGGTCGGCCCCGACCTGCCGCTGGCCTTTGATGCCAACAACCTCTACAGCGTCTCCGGCGCGATCCGTGTCGGTCGCGCGCTCGAGGATCTGGGCTATGCCTGGTTCGAGGAGCCGGTCCAGCATTACGACATCCACGGCATGGGCGAGGTCGCGCGCAAGCTTGACATCACCGTATCCGCCGGTGAGCAGTCCTATACCCTGAACGCGGTGCTGGACCTGATCCGTGCTGGCGTGCGGATGGTTCAGCCGGACATTATCAAGATGGGCGGGATCACCGGCCTGATGCGTTGCTTCGCCCTTGCGCAGGCCCATGGGGTCGAGATCGTGCCCCACCAGACGCAACCGATCATCGGCCATCTGGCGAACCTGCATGTGGTGGCGTCCCAGATGCATATGACGCGTCCGGCGGAATATGCCGATCCATCCGGCCGGATGGATGTCGGCTTCCTGAACCCGCCACGGCCCAAAGGGGGCTTTTTCGAGCTGGGGGATGACCCCGGCCTGGGGATCACAGTCGATGCGCAGGCTTTGGAGGGGCGGCGGATCGGCTGAAAGGACAATCAGGGAGGAGACAGGAATGAGACTGCATCGCAGAAGACTGCTTCAGGTCGGCGCGCTCGGGATGGCCGGCACGATGTTGTCGGCGCCCGCTTTGTGGGCGCAGAACAGCAGCAACGTCATCCGCATCGCCGTTTCCGCAGGCGGACCGCGCAGCGTCGACCCGAACCAGACGACGCAAGGCGCCGACAACTGGTCCACCGAACAGATGTTCGAGCAGTTGGTCCGCCCGCGCGACGGCCAGTTCGCAAAGACCGATGACGAATATGTCCCGACGCTGGCAACCAGTTGGGAAAGCTCGGACGACGGTCTGACCTGGGTCTTCCAGATCCGCGAAGGCGTGCAGTTCCACAAGGGCTATGGCGAGATGACGGCCGAGGATGTCGTCCACAGCTTCAATCGTGCCCGCTTCGACGGGGTGAACACCGCCGTCATGGGCAACATCGCCGACGTGAAGGCAACCGGCCCCTACGAGGTGACCTTTACCCTGAAGGGGCCGGATCCGCTGTTCCTTGGCTCGACGATCTTCCAGAACGGCGCGTCGATCGTGTCGAAGAAAGCCGAGGAGGAGAAGGGGGAAGGCTTCAACACCGACTCGATCGGGACCGGCCCCTATCAGTTGGACCGCTTTGACATCGAGAACGGCGTCTATCTGAGCCGCTTCGAGGATTACTGGGACGGTCCCGCCAATATCGAGCGGTTCGAGGCGCTGTATATCGCCGACACCACCGCGCAAACACTGGCGCTGATCTCGGGCGACGTGGACGTCATCGAGGCGGTGCGGGCGCCGGGCTGGGTCGACCAGATCAAGCAGCGCGACAGTTCGCTGCTGGTGGACATGACAAATCCCGGCTCGTTCATGACGCTGCACTTCAACCTGAACGTCGCCCCGTTCGACAACCCGCTGGTGCGACGCGCGATCGCCACCTCGATCAGTTCCGAGATCGTGGCCAATGCGATGGCACCGATGGGCCAGCCGACCGTCACCCTGTCGCCCCCCGACTATCCGACCGGATGGTCGCGCGACGAGCTGCCCGAAGAACTGCGCTATGACCACAACCCCGAAGCCGCGCGCGAACTGCTGCGCGAGGCGGGCTTTGCAAACGGCATCGAGTTTACGGCGAATACCAGCCAACGAGAGGACTATCGTTCCTCCATGCTGATCGTGCAGGAACTGATGCGCGCCTCGGGCATCGACATGAAGCTGAACATCATGGACCACTCGGCCTATCACGGCTCGAACCGTCAGGACCAGAACACCCTGGCGCTGCACGCCGCCAGCTTCCCGCCGGTCGCGTTGGACTACATGATGCGCTATCTTTCTACGGGTGCCGAGGTGAAGCCCGACGGCAGCGGCGGCACCAACTATTCCCATTATGGCGTCGCCATGCCTGGCGTGGACGAGCAACTGGCCGCGATGCAGCGCGCCACCACGATGGAGGAATACACTGAGATCGGCCGCGGCATCGAGAAGAAGGTGCAAGACGACCTGCCTGTGATGGGCTTGATGACGCTTGGCTTCACTGCCATTCGCAACCCGCGGATCGACCTAGGCTACGACGTCCAAAGCGGCTACGCCCGCTGGCGCTTCCACCGCGCCACGAAGGCGTAAGGACGGGGCGCATGGCACGATACATCTTCGTCCGGGTGCTGGATTCGATCCCGACGATCCTTCTTGTCCTGACGCTGGTCTTTCTGGCCATGCGCATCCTGCCGGGCGACCCGGCCATCGCCGTGCTGGGCGAGAACGCCCAGCCCGAAACCATTGCCCGCTTCCGCGAGCAGTTCGGCCTTAACGATCCGCTTTGGCTGCAATACCTGCATTTCCTGGGGGACGTCTTCACCTTCGACTTCGGCAATTCGCTGGTGAAAAGCGCGCCGGTGTCCACGCTGATCGCGAACAACCTGCCCTACACGATCGAGCTGACCATTGCGGCCATGCTGATCGGCATAACCTTCGGCATCCCGATGGGCGTCATGGCAGCGGTCAAGCGCAACAAGCTGCCCGACAACGCCTTCCGCGTCTTCTCGCTTGTGGGCTATGCGGTGCCGGACTTCTACCTGGGGGCGGTGCTGCTGCTGACCTTTTCGCTGGGCCTCGGCTGGTTCCCAATCAATGGCGTTGGGACGGATTTCGTCAGCCGGATGCATCACATCGCCTTGCCCGCGCTAACGCTGGCGATGCTGAAGATGGCCTTCATCGGCCGGCTCACGCGCACGTCGCTGCTCGAGGTGCTGGGCCGCGACTATGTTCGCACCGCCCGCGCGAAGGGCGCCAGCGAACGTCGGGTGGTCTACCGCCATGGACTGCGCAACGCGTTGCTGCCGCTGTCCACCGGCCTTGGCCTTTCCATCCTGTCCACCCTTTCGGGATCGGTTGCGGTCGAACTGGTCTTCAACCGCCCCGGCATCGGCCGCCTGCTGATCGAGGCGATCACCGAGCGGGACTATCCCGTTATCCAGGCCGGCGTGGTCGTCTTCGCACTGGTCGTCGTGATCGTAAACCTTCTGATGGATCTGGTCTATGTGGCCGTCGATCCCCGCATTCGGGTGCAGTGATGGCCACCATCGAACAGGATTTCGCCCCCGCCGAGCCCGGCCTGTCGCAGCGCCTGCGCCGCGTCTTCTTCGGCCGCACGGCAACGATCATCGCCACCATCACCGTGGTCATCTTCATCTTCGTGGCGGCCTTCGCCCCCTGGATTGCCCCCCATGACCCGATGGCGCAAAGCTTCATCGCGATCAACAAGCCGCCGTCCTGGGATCATTGGCTGGGCACAGACCAGTTCGGGCGGGACGTGCTGTCACGGATGATCTGGGGTTCGCGCAACTCCCTGATCTTCGGCTTCCTGTCCCCGGTTCTGGCCGCGCTGATCGGTGGCACCTTGGGCGTGCTGTCAGGCTATTTTGGCGGCATCCTGGACCGGATCGTCACGAGGCTTGTGGACATGCTGCTTGCCTTTCCGGAACTTCTGCTGGCAATCCTTGTCGCCGCAGCACTTGGCGGCGGCTTCTGGAACGTCGTCGCCGTCCTGACCGTCGCCTTCACGCCCGGCTTCGCACGCGTCGCCCGTGCGACGACCCTTTCGGTCCGGCAAGAACCCTATATCGAAGCTGCCATCGCCGCCGGTGTCCGCACGCCCGTCATCATCATGCGCCATGTCGTGCCGAACATCCTGGCCCCCATCGTGGTGCTGATGACGCTGTGGGCCGCCTCCTCGATCCGGCTCGAGGCGACGCTCAGCTTCCTGGGCATCGGCACGCAGCCCCCTGCCCCAAGCTGGGGCAACATCATTCGCGAGGGGCTGGCCAACATCTTCGCGACGTCCTGGCCGATCCTTGCGGGCGGCCTTGCGATCACCATCGTCGTGCTGGCGATCAGCATCATCGGCGACCAGGTGCGCGACGAACTCGATCCGGAGATCAACTAATGAGCGCACCGCTTCTGAACGTCGAGAGCCTCTGCGTCGAGTTCGGCCCCAAAAGTGCCCCGATCCGCGTCATCAACAGCGTGAACCTGCGCGTCGATGCGGGAGAGGCCGTGGGGATCGTCGGCGAATCCGGTTCGGGCAAGTCAATCACCTCGCTGTCGATCCTGCGCCTTGTCCCCGAGCCGCCAAGCCGCATCGCCAGCGGCCGGATCGAGTTCGAGGGCCGCGACCTGCTGGCCATGCCGAAGTCGCAGTTGCGCCACATGCGCGGCCGCGACATCGCAATGATCTTCCAGGAACCGATGAGCTCGCTCAACCCGGTCATGACGGTCGAGGCGCAGATCGGCGAGGCAATCATGCTGCATCAGCGCCTTGGGCGCGCCGAGCGGCGGGCGCGGGTGATCGAACTGCTGCGCCTTGTCGGCATTCCCGATCCCGAAAGCCGGCTCAAGGCCTATCCCCACCAGTTTTCGGGCGGAATGCGCCAACGGGTGATGATCGCCATCGCCGTCGCCTGCAATCCCAAACTGCTGATCGCAGACGAGCCGACGACGGCACTGGACGTTACCATCCAGGCGCAGGTGCTGGACCTGATGAAGGACGTGCGGCGCAAGCTGAACACGGCAATCCTGCTGATCTCGCATGACCTGGGCGTCATTGCCGAGGTCTGCGAACGCGTGCTGGTCATGTATGCAGGACACGTGGTCGAGGATGCCGACATCCGTTCGCTGTTCGAAAATCCGCAGCATCCCTACACACGAGGCCTTCTACGGGCCGTCCCCTCGCTGACGGACGAGCATCCGCGCCTTTACCAGATTCCCGGATCGGTGCCGCAGGCAGGAAGCATCCGCCAGGGGTGCCCTTTCTACGCCCGCTGCGACCTGCGCCAGGACATCTGCGCCCGCGCGATGCCGGCCATGTCCACCCATGGAGCCCGCCATGTGGCCGCGTGCTGGGCGACGCAGAGCATGCCAGAGGTGCGATCCGCATGAACCAGCCGATCATCAGGGCCGAAAACCTCGGCAAGACCTTTCCGGGCGGCGGCGGCGGTTTGTGGCGCACGGCCAAGCCCGATGTCCGGGCCGTGGACGGTGTCACCTTCGAGATGACGCGGGGCGAGACGCTGGCCATCGTCGGGGAAAGCGGCTGCGGCAAGTCAACGCTTGGCCGGCTGCTGCTGCGCCTGATCGAGCCCACATCGGGCCGGGTGCTGATCGAGGGCACCGACATCACCACGCTGTCCGCCGCCGAGATGCGCCGGATGCGCATGAAGGTGCAGATGGTGTTCCAGGACCCCTATGGATCGCTCAGCCCGCGCCGCACGATCGCCCAGCTGATCGCCGAGCCGCTCCAGGTTTTTGGCCTGGTGAAGGGCCGCCGGCAGATGCGCGAACGGGTGGCCGAGCTGCTGACCCAGGTCGGGCTGCCCCCCGCTGTCATGGACCGCAACCCGCGCCAGTTCTCGGGCGGTCAGCGGCAACGCATCGGCATTGCGCGGGCGCTGTCGGTCGATCCCAGCTTCATCGTCGCCGATGAGCCGGTCTCGGCCCTGGACGTGTCGATCCAGGCGCAGATCATCAACCTGATGCAGGATCTGCAGCAGGAAAAGCAGTTCTCGTTCCTGTTCATCGCCCACGATCTTGCCGTGGTGCGCCACATCGCCGACCGGGTCGCCGTCATGTATCTGGGGCAGGTGATGGAGATCGGGCCGAAGCGCCAGATCTACGAGGCGCCACAGCATCCCTACACCCAAGCCCTGCTTTCCGCCGCGCCGGAAGCGACGTTGAACAAGCCGTATCGCCGGATCGTCCTGCAGGGCGACGTTCCAAGCCCGACCTCGATCCCAACCGGCTGCAGCTTTCACACCCGCTGTCCCCTGGCGCAGGACATATGCCGAACCGTGCGGCCTGGCCTTGACAGGGTGGCTCCTGGACAGTCGGCCGCCTGCCATTTCGCCGCGCCGAACTCCCTCGGGGCGAAGTAATGCCATCGCGCCGCGGAGAAGGCGAATGGTTGCGACTCTTGCCGACCATTCCCCGCGCACATGCCCCTGCGCCGGGGTTATCGTCGGTCAAGGAATAGGATGAACCGATTGAGCGAACAGGACAGCATCCTGGAGAACTATCAAAGACGGTATTGCCAGGCCCACGCTCAACCGTCCCGAAACGACGAACACCCGGGATTTTCCTTGGTCTTGAGCATCAGGGGCGGCACGGCTCCCACCAGCACGACCTTGGCGACCCGCGCGGTGCCATGGCGCCCGACATAGCGTGCGACTTCGCCGCCGCCGGTCGAATGCCCGACAAGCACGGCATCGCGCAGGTCCAGCATGTCGATCAACGCGGCCAGGTCATCGGCATAGCTGTCCATGTCGTTGCCGTCCCAGGTCTGGTCGGAACGGCCATGGCTGCGGCGGTCATGGGCAATAACCCGGAAGCCCTGCCTGCCGAAGAAATCCATCTGCCCGTCCCAGGCATCGGCGGTCAGCGGCCAGCCATGGGAAAAGACGATCGGCTGCCCCTGTCCCCAGTCCTTGTAGAAGATCCGGGTTCCGTCTGCGGTCGTGAAGACACTCATGAACAATGCTCCGTTTGCTTGATCGGCCTTGTGGTTCTGGATGGGCCGCGACCATGCCCCCTTGCCGGGACGCCGGTTCCGGCATGGCGGCGCCGTCTCCTCCGGATCCCCTGCTGCCCGCAGGATTGGCAGAACAGAGCCGGACAGGGGCCGGACAAGGCCGCATCCGCCGCAATGATGGCTGCAGGCAGGCGCTTCTGATAGGATCGGACGTGTCATAACATGGGCTGAAAGTGACAATGCGTGCGCATGACGGAAGGCCTGCCGAGATCGGGATTGTCATCTATCCCGGTGTCCAGCAGGCTGCGGTTCACGGCCTGACCGATCTGTTCCGCATCGCCGGAACCTTTGATGCAGGCGCAGGACAACGCAAAGGCCCCCCGCTTCATGTCACCCACTGGAGCTGCGAAGGGCGCGGCGCGGACGCGATGCAGTGCGTCTTCAGCAGCCATCCCCACGCCGCGGCCCGGCCCGCCGCGCTGATCCTGCCGCCAACCCTGACCAATCTGCCGGATGCCGAAACCTGCCGGGGGATCGCCCGGTGGTTGATGGCGCAGCATGAACGGGGCGTGACGCTGGTCTCGATCTGCTCGGGCATCTTCCTGGTTGCGCGGACCGGGCTGCTGGACGGCCGCATCGTGTCGACGCACCGGATCTGCGCGCAAACCCTGATGGAGCAGTTTCCCGACATCGTGGCCGACGCCGATCAGCGCATCATCGAGTATCCGGGCATCCTGACGGCGGGCGGGTTCCTGGCCTGGATCGATGTGGGGCTGAACATGGTGGCGGAATTGCTGGGCGAGGCGGCGCGAACGCGGACGGCGCAGTTCATCCTGTCGGACCCGCCCCCGGAAAAGGCCGCCCATCTGCCGGGCTTCGCCCCGCCCCTGGCCCATACCGATCTTGCCATCCGCCGCGCGCAGGAGCTTGTTCATCTCCGCGACGGGCGGGATGTATCGCTCGATCTGCTTGCTGCCATGGCGCGGCTCGAGCGGCGCACCTTCATCCGCCGCTTCACGCGCGCCACCGGCAGGACGCCGATGGAATACTGCCGCGCCGTCCGGACCGCCCGCGCCCGGGAACTGCTGGAAGCCGGGCATCTGTCCACAAAGGAAATCGCGGCAGCCCTTGGCTATGCCGATGCAGGCGCCTTCGCCCGCGCCTTTCGCCGCCTGAACGGGATGCCGCCCGGCGCCTATCGAAAGCAGATGGACGAGCAGGCGAGGTCCGGCCTTCGGCAAAGCTGAACGGACCAGGCAGCGAGGTGGATCGCCCGAATCCCAACTGTGCCTCATGCTGGAGCGTCCTTCGCCTTCACTGATCATCGCGTTTCTCGGGAACATCATGCCGAGCCTGCTGTTCTAAGATTGCGGCGAAGGGATTTCGGATGGGCAAGCCTTTGAACAGCCTGGGCAGGTTGACGGTCGTCATCACCGGAGCATCCAGCGGCATCGGGCAGGCCACGGCCGAAGCCTTTGCCCGGCAAGGCGCGTCCCTCGTCCTGGTGGCCCGAGACCGCGACGCGATCGAGGCGGTGGCGCAGGACTGACGGGACCTGGGGGCAAGGACCATGGCCGTCGCGGGCGATGTCACCGATGCCTCTGCCATGGCGGATGTCGCCCGCCAGGCGGTGGGGTTCGGCGGTGCGATCCATGTCTGGGTCAGCAATGTCGGGACCGGGGCAGTGGGTGCCTTCCACGAAGTGCCGCTCGAGGCGCATGAGCAGGTCATCCGCACCAATCTGATCGGCCACATGAACGACGCCCATGCCGTGCTGCCGATCTTCCTGCGGCAGGGACACGGGGTGTTCGTCAACATGATTTCCCTGGGCGGCTTTGCGGCAGCACCCTTCGCCGCGGCCTATAGCGCCAGCAAGTTCGGCCTGCGCGGCTTCGCCGAGGCGCTTCGGGGCGAGCTTGTCCCTCACAGGAACATCCATGTCTGCGACATCTACCCGTCCTTCGTGGACACGCCCGGCATCTCCCACGGCGCGAATTATACAGGCCGGCGGCTTTCCGCACCGCCCCCGGTGCTGGATGCCCGACGCGTGGCCGATGCCATCCTGCGCCTTGCCCTGCGACCGAAACCCACCACGATGATCGGGGCGCCGACTGTCCTGGTGAGGCTTGGCCATGCCATCTCGCCGGAACTGACGACGCGGGGGATGGCGCTGTTTCTGCAGTCCTATTTCCGCAGGGCGCCGCAGACCGCCACCAGTGGCGGAAACCTGTTCCGGCCTGCCCCCCGCTCTGGCGGGATAGACGGCGGGCTTCGTTCGCCCGCTCAGCGCCGTATGGCCACGGGCGTGGCGCTTGGCCTGGGGGCGCTTGCGGTGGTGGCCGTGGCCTTGCGGGGGCGTCGATAGATGGCAGATGTGACCTATCCGCCCCTCGATGTCCTGAAGCCCGTCGCAGACGACCTTTGGATCATCGACAGCGGCCCGATGAAGGCCATGGGCCTGATCCCCATCCCGGTCCGGACAACGGCCATCCGGTTGCCGGGGGGCGAGATGCTGATCCACTCGCCATCCCGCTTCACCGCCGGCCTGCGTCGTCAGATCGAGGACATCGGCCCGATCCGTCATCTCGTGGCGCCCAATATCGCGCACTGGACCTTCCTGAAGGATTGGCAGAAGCAGTTGCCCGAGGCCGTCACCTGGGCCGCGCCGGGGCTGCGCAAGCGCGCGCAGGTCAGGAAGGCAGGCCTGCGCCTGGATCACGACCTGGGCGATGACGCGGCCCCCGGCTGGCCGCCGGAACTGGAACAGATCGCCGTCCACGGGGCGGCAGGCTTCTGCGAGGTGGCGCTTCATCACCGCCCCAGCCGGACGCTGATCCTGGTGGATCTGGTGCTGAACCTGGAACGGCACAAGCTGCCGATCCCCGTGCGCCCTTTCGCGGCCGCCGCGGGGATCCTGGCCCCCGATGGCCGTGCCCCGGCCTATCTGCGTGCCATCGTCAAACTGGCCGGGCAGCAGGCGCGGGAGGAAGGGCGACGGCTTATCGCCACCCGCCCGGACCGGGTGATCTTCGCCCACGGCCGCTGGTTCGACCAGAATGCGACCGCCTCGCTTGAACGCTCGCTCCGCTGGCTCAGCGGCCCGTAGGCTCGGCAGGCCTGCGGCAGAAACACCAGCGGTCAGTGTCCCCGGCGCCGCCCTTGGCCAAAGGTGAAGTCCCTTCAGCTCGTCCTAACAGCGACGCTCGTCAGGGGACACGCTATTCTCAGGAGGAGCTCCGCCAGTTGTGCACAGACCTGAGTGCCATGCCCCGCAAGTGCCTGGGCTTGCGGATGCCTGCCAGGTGTTCAAGGGCAACTTGCCGGGGACCAGGCTAATGAAGAGGGAAAGTCTCTTGCCAATCATGGTCGCATCTGGACTGGCGGGTCCACCCTTTAACGACCGCCACGGGAACGAACCGGCTGAAGGGGTGTTCCCCTTGCAGTCCTGATCTCGGAGAACGGTCATGTTCCTGCGTGTCGACAAGCTGCAAGTCGAACTTCCTGCACCGAAAAGACAAGATCCGAATGCCGCGGCTGCCCTTCAGGAATTGCTGGGTGGCAAATACGGCGAGATGTCGACGCTGGGGAACTATATGTTCCAAAGCTTCAACTTCCGCAGCAAAAGCAAGCTGCGCCCCTTCTACAGCCTGGTTGCGGCGATCACGGCCGAGGAACTGGGCCATGTCGAACTTGTCAGCAACGGCGTGGCCATGCTGGCCAATGGTCCCGATAAACCCGGCGGCGACGAGGGTGACGGAGGCGACATCTCGAAGGCCCCGTTCGAGGAGATGAAGGACATCCGGTCCGCGGCCTCTTTCTACAGCCATGCGGGCGGCGCGGTGCCGGTCAACTCGAACTCGATGTCCTGGAACGCCGACATGGTCACCACGACCGGCAACGTGATCGTGGACCTGCTGCACAACTTCCACCTGGAATGCGGCGCGCGGCTGCACAAGCTGCGGGTCTATGAATCGCTGACGGATGCCAACATCACCGGGCGCGAGGTTTGCGGCTACCTGCTGGTGCGCGGTTCGGTCCATGCCCATGCCTATGCCCTGGCGCTGAAGAAATTGACCGGCGTGGACCTGGACAAGTTCCTGCCCACGCCGAACATCCCGCTGGGCAATATCCCCGAATGCCAGAAATACTTGGCCGAGGGGTCGCATCGCCGGCTTTATACCTTCAGCCCCAACGATTACGAGGAAATGCGCGGCATCTGGGGCGGCGGCGGCGAGACCGCCCTGCCCGACGATCCCCCGGGCGAGCTGGAGGTCGTCGACGGGCTGCCCGAAGGCGGCAAGATCCACGATCTGACCGGCGTGCCCTCGGCCTTCACGCCCGACTACGCTCCCGAGGAAATGTTCGAGATCGCGACCAAGCTTTACAAAAAGTCGCGCTGACCCTTGCCGGCGGCCGCCTTTGCGGACGGCCCCGCCCCGCTTGACAAAGGAGGTCCGGATGCCCCGCCGTTCTCAAGGCCTGCCCCTGGCAGCCACCGTCCTTGCCCTGTCCATCGGCGCGGGACTGGCAGTCGGCAAGGCCATGATGGCCCCCCCTGCCCGCCGGCCCCCCGACAGCGCGCCCGGCCGCACGGCCCGGCGCAGCCACTTCGGCGGTTTCCAGGTCGTGGGCCGCACCGTCACCATCCGCGCCCCGCGCGACCAGATCTATCGCATGTGGCGGGATCCGGTTCGCCTGCCCGACTTCATGGAGGGGCTGTCGTCGGTCGAGGTGGATGGGGATCGGATCACCTGGGTCGTCCAGTCGCCCGACGGCCCCTTCCCCGTCCAGACCCGCCTTGTCGAGGATCGCCCCGGCGAAGCCCTTGCCTGGCGCTCGGTCGAGGGGGCCAATATCGAGATCGAGGCCAAGGTCCAGTTACGCGATGCCCCCGGCGATCGCGGCACCGAGGTCGAGGCCCACATCGCCTGGCGCCCCGGCATGGGCATCGTCGGCCATTGGGCGGCCATGCTGCGCGGCACCGATCCCGCGATCCGTGGCAAGCAGGACCTGAAGCGGCTGAAGATGCTTCTGGAGACCGGCGAGATCGCCACCTCGGCCAACCGAAAGGCAGACTGATGCGCGCATTGACCTGGCACGGCAAGCACGACGTCCGCGTCGATACCGTCCCCGACCCGCAGATCGTGAACCCCCGCGATGCGATCATCGAGGTGACGGCGACTGCGATCTGCGGGTCCGACCTGCATCTTTACGACGGGGTGATCCCCGGCCTGCAACCGGGCGACATCCTGGGCCATGAATTCATGGGCCGCGTGGTGGAAACCGGTTCAAAGTCGACGCTGAAGAAGGGCGACCGCGTGGTGGTGCCTTTTACCATTTCCTGCGGGGCCTGCTTCTTTTGCCAGCAGCAACAGTTCTCTGCCTGCGACAACTCGAATCCGGTTGAAAAGCAGGAAGCGTCCGAACTGCTCTATGGCCATGCGATGAGCGGGCTGTTTGGCTATTCCCACCTGACGGGCGGTTATCCGGGCGGGCAGGCGGAATATGTGCGGGTGCCGTTTTCCGACGTGGGACCCATCGTCATTCCCGACGGGGTTTCCGATGAACAGGTGCTGTTCCTGTCCGACATCCTGCCGACCGGCTGGATGGCAGCCGAGAATGCCGATATCAGCGATGGCGACACGGTAGCTGTCTGGGGATGCGGTCCGGTCGGCTTGTTCGCCATCCAGTCGGCGCTGCTGATGGGCGCGCATCAGGTGATCGCCATCGACCATTATCCCCGCAGGCTGGAACTGGCCCGCAAGCTGGGTGCCAAGATCATCGACTATACCCAGACCCATGTGCTGGAAGCCTTGATGGAGATGACGGGCGGGATCGGTCCTGATGCAGTCATCGACGCGGTCGGGATGGAAAGCCACGGCTTCAGCCCAGACCGGATGATGGACGCGGTCAAGCAGAAGGTCGGCATCGGCGCCGACAACGCCCACGCCCTGCGCATGGCGCTGACGGCGGTGCGCAAGGGTGGGCGGGTATCGATCCCCGGCGTCTATGGCGGCATGGCCGACAAGTTTCCGCTGGGCGCCTTGATGCAGAAGGGGCTGCAGGTGCGGACGGGCCAGACCCATGTGCAGAGATATACCCGCCAACTGCTGCACCGCATCCTTGAAGGCGAGATCGACACGACCTTCCTCATCTCTCACCGCCTCTCGCTCGAGGATGCGCCGACCGGATACCGGAACTTCCACGGCAAGCAGAACGAATGGACCAAGGTGGTCCTGACACCGGGCGCTGCAGCCGGTGCCTCAACAGGGAACTAGATCATGTCCACCACTGAAGACGGCGACAAGAAGACCGAGGGCGGGCCGCTAGACCGATCCGCCGGAGCCGCAGGAGAGCCTTCCGACACCGACTACGTTCGCGCCACGGCACCCGTCCGCAACCGGCTGGCCTGGCAGGTGCTGGTCTGGCCGCTGGCCATGATCCTGCTGGTGATCCTGGGCGCAATCTGGGCGCTGTCATGACGGGCCATGAGCCCAAGCCCAGCCGCCGCCGTCTGGGCCGCGCAGGGATCGCGGTTGCCGCGATCCTTGTGGCGATCGTCCTGGTGATCTTTTTCGGTCGCAACCTGTGGCACGCAACCGAAGTGGACGAGCCGCCCCCGGCAACTGGACAGTCCCAGCAGCCCTGAGGCTTGAAACCAAACCCGTCGCGGCAGGTTTAGGTTTACCGACAAGCCCTTAGGACCAGAACATGACCCAAGACACAAGGTTGGACATTCCTCCGGTTCGGCCCGACGGGTTGCAGCTGAACGAACCGCGCGAACGGCAGAGACGCTATTGGAAGGTGCAGCGCATCGCGTGGTGGTGCTTCGGGCTGGTGATGCTGCTGGCCGTGCTGGGATTCACCGGCAGCGGAGGCTTTTTCCACAAGCAGAGGGTCCAGTTCGCGGCCGCCACGGTCGAGGTGCCGCGCGTGTCCCGATGGGAGGGATCGGACGACATGTCCATCACCTTTACCGAGCCGACAGGGACGCACCGCCTGGTCATCTCGCAGCCCTTCTTCGACCGCTTCATGATCGAACGCATCCAGCCCGAGCCCGAGACGAACGGCCTGGCGCCCGGCGCCCAGGTGATGACCTTCTCGGCGCAGGACGACCCGCCTCATCAGGTCAATTTCGACGTCCGCGCCATGCATTTCGGCTGGACTGGCTTCGACATGACCATCGGCGGCGAAACGCGCCGCATCAACCTGCTTGTCCTGCCCTAAAGGAGGGGAAATCATGGATTCGGTCATTCGCGGCGTCTCGATCTATGTCATCCTGCTGATCGCCACGCGACTGTCGGGCCGG
Organism: Paracoccus aerius; assembly: GCF_014656455.1. Classification (GTDB taxonomy): domain Bacteria; phylum Pseudomonadota; class Alphaproteobacteria; order Rhodobacterales; family Rhodobacteraceae; genus Paracoccus; species Paracoccus aerius. The sequence continues at coordinate 15,481 of NZ_BNCL01000006.1, read as the reverse complement.
CGCACGATGGCGCAGATGACGCCCTTCGACTTCGTGCTGCTGCTGATCATCGCCGAAACGACGCAGCAGGCGCTGCTGGGCGACGATTTTTCCATCAGCAACGCCGTGGTGCTGATCCTGACGCTGTTTGCCACCGATGTGCTTCTGGCCTGGCTGAAAAGCTTCTCGCCCCGCGTCGCGTCGCTGCTGGACGGCAACCCGACGGTGCTCATCAGCCAGGGCCGCATCGATCACGAGGCGATGGAGCGCGCGCGCGTCAGCGTCGAGGACGTGCTGGAATCCGCGCGCGAACAGCAAGGCCTGAAGGCCTTGGCCGACATCGATGCCGCGGTGCTGGAAGTCAGCGGCGGCATCAGCATCATCCCGAAGGAAAGATAGGCCGCGACTGCGGCCTAGTCCTTCAACTTCTGTTCGACCTTGCCGCGGCTGATGCCTTCGGACTTGACCGCATCGCGGACCTCGGCCCGGGACACGCCCATCTTCTCGGCCTCGTAGCGCACTTCATGTTCCTGCCCGCCCGCGACCTTGCGGCGGTCTTGTGCGCGGCTGCGGTTCTTGCCTTCGGTGGCCATCGGATCCTCCTTCCGTTTCTTGTGCAAGATCAACGTGCAGGAAGGCCCAACGTTTCCGGATCCCCGTGATGATTAACCTTTGTTCAATAGCGCCGAAGGGAACAGATCGTGCTCGGGCAGGTTGCTCTGGCTTAAGGCCGCCACCCTGGCCATCCCAAGGAAAGGACCAAGATCATGACAAACGCCGCTTATGACGTGTTCATCGATGGTCTGCGCAATGCCCATGCCATGGAAAAGCAGGCGCTTTCGATCATGCAGCCGCAACTGAACCGGCTGGAGCATTATCCGCAGGTATCCGCCCTGCTGGACCGCCACATCCGCGAAACCGAGGTCCAGATCCAGCGTATCGACCAGATCTTCGAAGGCCTCAACGAATCCGCTTCCGGCGTGAAGGACACGATGCTGTCGCTGAGCGGATCCATGGCGGCCATGACCCACAGCATGGCAACGGACGAGATCCTCAAGAACTCGCTGGCGAACTTCGCCTTCGAGCATTTCGAGATCGCGGCCTATACCGCCCTGATCACTGCGGGCCAGCAAGCCAATGTCACGCAGGCCCTGCCCCTGCTGGAACAGAACCTGCAGGAAGAAGTCGCAATGGCCGCGCAGATCCATGACGGCCTGCCCGAGGTCGTTCGCCAGTACATCGCCTTGTCGGCCAGCGATCAGCGCGCCGATATCTGATCCCGGCGCCGCTGGACCGCCTGCCATGACAAAGCCCGTCTTCGACTGTGCCATCATCGGCGGCGGCCCTGCGGGGCTGACGGCCGCGATCTATCTTGCCCGGTTTCGCCGCCGCATCGTCCTGATCGACGGCGGCGACAGCCGCGCGTCCCTGATCCCCCGGTCGCACAACCACCCGGGCTATCCTGACGGGATCCACGGCAACGACCTGCTGGGACGGATGCGGGAACAGTTGCTGAACTACCCGGCTGCGGTCGTTTCCGCGGACGCGACGGGGGCTACCACGGATGCCGACGGGCTGATCCGCATCTCTGCCGGCGAACAGATCAGCGCGTCCCACCTGATCCTTGCAACAGGCATCCGCGACCGGATGCCCCCGATCAGGGACGCACGGGAACATGTCCGGGAAGGGCTGATCCGGCAATGTCCGGTCTGCGATGCCTATGAACTGACGGGCCAGCCGGTGGCGGTCATCGGAACGGCCGAATGCGCGGCGGGCGAGGCGCTGTTCCTCAGCCATTACACGCCCGACATCACCTTGCTGACGCTGGGCGACGATCTTTCGCTGCCCGACCGGCTGATGCAGAAGCTTGCGGATGCAGGCGTGAAGATCGTGCGCGATCCGGTGGCGGGCTGGGATTTCCAACGCGCCAGTGTTTCCGTGCGGTTCGCCGACAAGGCCGAGACCCGCTTCGCGGCCGTTTATTCGGGCCTGGGCAACGACCCGCGCAACGACCTTGGTTTCGATCTCGGGCTGGATCTGGCCGAAGATGGTCGCATCCTGACCAACCCGCACCAGCAGACATCGCTTCCCAATGTCTTTGCGGCGGGCGACGTTGTGACCGGGTTGAACCAGATCGCCGTCGCCATGTCGCAGGGAGAGATCGCGGCAACCCGCATCCACAGCCTGCTGCGCCTGGCCGAGAACCGCTGCGTGCCCGACAGCCTGTGATGCGGAACAAAGCCCCTTCGCCGCCGTTGGATTGGGCTGGCTAGGAGCATCTGTCATGGCACCGCGGACCTATTGGAAGGGCTATCTGAAACTGTCGCTGGTCACCTGCCCCGTGACCCTGATGCCCGCCATCACGGAAGGCGACAAGGTCCGCTTCCACACCCTGAACGCCCAGACCGGCAACCGCGTCGTCAGCCAGTATGTCGATTCCGTCACGGAAAAGCCCGTGCGCGACGATGACGAGGTCAAGGGATATGAGCGCGGCGAGAATGACTATGTCATGCTCGAGGATGCCGAGATCGAGGCCGTCGGCCTAGAAAGCACCCGCACCATCGACATCGACATGTTCGTGCCCGATCATTCGATCGGCTGGGTCTGGTATGATCGTCCGCATTTCCTGCTGCCGGGGGACGAGGTGGGCCAGGAAGCCTTTGCCGTGATCCGCGACGCCATGGCCGCCAGCGGCACCGTCGGGATATCCCGTCTGGTGATGTATCGCCGGGAACGCGCGGTCATGCTGAAGCCGCGCGGAAAGGGCATGGTGCTGTGGACCCTGCGCTATGGCGACGAGGTGCGGGACGAAGCCGACTACTTCGACGACATCTCGCAGTCCAAGCCCGAGGCCAGGCCCCTGACCCTTGTCCGCAAGCTGATCGGCGAAAAGACCACGCATTGGGATCCCTCCATGGTGAACGATCCCGTGCAGGAACGGCTGCTAGACATCATCGCCGCCAAGAAGAAGGGCAAGAAGCGTGCGGCCAAGCCCAAGCCACAGGCCCACGAGCCAGAAGGCAATGTCATCGACATCATGACTGCCCTGAAGAAAAGCCTGCAGGCCGAAGGCAAGCGCAGCAGCCGCTGATCAGGCCTTGCTGCGCCTTGCCTTGCCTTCCAGCGGACGGGCGGCAGTGCGGAAATCTTCCCACGGGTCATGGGCAAGGTCGTCCAGCCGCGCCGGCGTATTTGTCACGGTGAAATAGGCGGGACCGATCTGGTCCAGTTCCTCCCACGCGACCGGCATGGACACGGCGGCGCCGGGGCGGGCGCGGGTCGAATAGGCGGCGACCGCCGTCATGCCCCGCTGATTGCGCAGATAGTCGATCAGGATGCGCCCCTTGCGCTTGGACTTGGTGATGGTCGCCACGTAATCATCGGGGGAATCTGCGGCCATTGCCTCGGCCAGGCCCTTGGTGAAGGCCTTGACCGTAGGCCAGTCGGCCTTGGGCCGAAGCGGGGCCACCACGTGCAGGCCCTTGCCACCCGATGTCTTGACGAAAGCCGCAAGGCCCGCGTCCTGCAGCCGCTGCCGGACCTCCTCGGCGGCGGCGATGATCGCGCCCCAGGCCACTCCTTCGCCCGGATCCAGATCCATGGTGATGGTGTCGGGCCGGTCCCAGTCCGCGACGGTGGATCCCCAGGGATGGATTTCCAGCGTCGCCGACTGCACCAGGGCCATCAGCCCGTCCAGGTTGTTGACGGCGACCATCGCTTCCTCGTCCTTGGCCTTGGGATCCTTGACCTGGGCGATATGCTTGCTGATCCCGCGCCAGGCGTGTTTCTGGAAGAACCTCTGCCCGGTGATGCCGCTGGGGCAGCGCAGAAGCGCCAGCGGGCGGCCGACGATAAAGGGCGCGATCCGGGTCCAGACCTGGGCATAGTAGTCCGCCAGCCCCTCCTTCGTGATCCCCTCGTCGGACCAATAGATGCGGTCGGGATGGGTCAGGGCCACCCGGCGCTTCTGCGCCTTGGGGGCCGCCCCGGCGGGGCCGCTTTCACGCACCACCTCGGCTGCCGGCTTGTCCTCGCGCAGCCCCCGGAACGAGGCATGGCGCAGAAGGCCGTCGGCGGTCCAGGCGCGGAACTCGACCTCGGCCACCAGTTCGGGGTGCACGAACTGGACGCCCCGCGCCTCGTCGGCGGTCAGCTTGCGGACAAAGGGGCTCTTGTCGATGCGCATTTCCTCCAGTCGGCTGCGCAGATCCTCGGCCACGGCGGCTGAAAAGCCGGTGCCGACGCGGCCCACATAATCCAGCTTGCCGTCCTCGTAGACACCCAGGGCCAGCGACCCCACCAGCTTGTCCGAGGTGGTCGAGGGCAGAAAGCCCGCCACCACGAATTCCTGCCGGGCCGAGCATTTGGACTTGATCCAGCTTTTCCCCCGCCCCGACCGATAAGGCGCATCGGCTTCCTTCGAGATGATCCCTTCCAGGCTCAGCCGACAGGCGTGGCGCAGCACCATCGACCCGGTTTCCCCGAAATGGGCGCTGAAACGGACGCGGCCGGGTTCCGGGCCCACCAGATCCTCCAGGATCCCCTTGCGCTCGATCAGCGGCACGTCGCGAAGGTCCTGGCCGTCCAGGTAAAGCAGGTCGAAGACATAGAACACGAAGCGGTCATTGCGCCCAGCGGACAGATCCGCCTGCAAGGCCGAGAAGTCCGAGGCCCCTGCCCCGGATTCGACCACCAGTTCGCCGTCGATCAGCGCCTGCTGGGCCGGCAGGGCGCGCAGCGCATCCGGGATGTCGGGACCGAAGCGGTCGGTCCAGTCCAGCCCGCTGCGGGTCAGCAGCCGAACCTCGGTTCCCTCCAGCCGGGCTTGCAGGCGATAGCCATCGAACTTGACCTCGTGCAGCCATTCCGGGCCCGTGGGCGGCGACGGCTTCAGCGTCGCGAGGGCCGGTTCGACGAAATCGGGCATGGCCGACGGCGCTGCCTTTGCCACCGGGGCATCCGCTTTGGCGCGGGGCTTCCGGCGCGGCGCGGCAGGGGGCTTGGCGGGCTTCGACGGGGCATCGGCCCCCTTGGCCACATCCTCGACCGTGCGTCCGGTCTGGATGGATTCCGGGCGCTCGGACAGGATATCCGGTGCGTCGGGGGGGCGGGCGGCGGCATCCTCGGACTTGATGAGCAGCCAGTTCTCGCGCGTCTCGCCGCGCTTGGGACGCATCCGCACCAGATGCCAGCGACCCGACAGCTTTTCCCCCTTCAGTTCGATTTCCAGCTTGCCCTTGGCATAGTCCCCGTCGACCCGGCTCCAGTCGCCCCGGTCCCAGACGATCACCGCGCCCGCGCCGTAATTGCCCTTGGGGATCGTGCCCTCGAAATCGGCATAGTCCAGCGGATGATCCTCGACATGGACGGCCAGGCGCTTCTCGCCGGCGACCAGGCTGGGCCCCCTGGTCACGGCCCAGCTTTTCAGCACCCCGTCCATTTCCAGCCGCAGGTCGTAATGCAGCCGGGTGGCCGCGTGCTTCTGGATCACGAAAGAGCGGCCCGTCTTGCCCGCCTTGCGACCGGGGGGTTCGGCCGTCTGCGTGAAGTCGCGCTTCTGGTTATAGGTTTCCAGGCCCGCCCCCGACGATCCCGCCATGACCTAGCCCGCCTTCTTGCTGCCCGAGGACCGCGACGGCGCCTTCCTGCCCCCGCCGCGCGGCTTGCTGGTGCCTGGACTGCTCCGCGTGGTCTTGCGCCCAGTTATGCCCGCGCTTTCGCGCAGCGCCGCCATCAGATCGACCGGCATGTCCCGCTTGGGTTCGCGGCGCGGCTGGATCTTGCGGCCCTCGATCTTGGCCTTGACCAGTTCGGCCAGGGCAGATTCATAGCGGTCGTCGAAGTCGCGCGGGTCGAAGGTGCCGCGCTTGGTCTTGATGATATGCTGGGCCAGATCCAGCATCTCGCCCTTGATCTGCAGGTCGGGAATGTCGGCAAAGACCTCGTCCGCGTCTCGCACCTCGTAATCGAAGTTCAGGGTCGTGGCGATCAGCCCGCAGTCATGGGCGCGGATCAGGACGGTGCGGACGCGACGGAACAGCACCGTCTGCGCCAGGGCCGCGACCTTCTTTCCACGCATCCCTTCCCGGATCAGGGCAAAGGCTTCCTCGGCCGCCTCGTCGGTGGGCAGAAGGTAATAGGGCTTGTCGAAGTAAAGGTCGTCGATGTCGTTGCAGCCGATGAAGTCGGTGACCGACAGCGTCTTGTCGCTGTCGGGCACTGCCGAGGCGACCTCCTCGGGGTCCAGCACGATGTATTCGCCCGATGCGATCTCGTAACCCTTGACCTGCTCGTCGCGGTCCACCGGATCGCCTGTTTCGCTGTCCACGAAGACGCGGCGCAGCCGGTTGCCCGTCTTGCGGTTCAAGGTGTGGAAGGCGATCCGGTCCGAGGTCGACGCAGCGGTGTAAAGCCCGACCGGGCAACTGACCTCTCCGACCTTGAGAAAGCCTCTCCAGTTCGCCCTGGCTGCCATGGTCGCCATCCCCTTGGTGATCCTGTCCGAAACGGCCCGCCAAGCCGTCGGGTTCCCGCTCCGTCATCCCAGGCCATTGTTCCGCAGCATGATTTCACGGGCCAGCGGCCATTCGACGCTTCGCGCGCCGCCCGTGGGATCCTGGCCCAGCAGGCCGTTCGGGCAAAGCCGGTCGTCGTCCCACCCGTGATGGTTGGCGACGGGGTAAAGGCAGACCCCCTCGATCCGCACGCCGCGCCTGCGCGCACCGTCAACCTGATCGCGGATATAGGCGAACCAGGACGCGCGGCGCGCGCCCTCGGTCCCGGTCTCGGCAATCATCAGCGGGCGGTCATAGCGGGCCGCGACCTCGAACAGCAGGTCGGCCAGCGGACGATACGCGGGGTGATCCATGTCGATGGCCGGCCCGCCGTGGATCCATTGGTTGTTCCAGTAATAGTTGACCCCGACAATATCGAGAAACGCAGGCTCTCCGCCCAGTTGCGGCCAGATTCGGCCCGAGATCATGTCGAAGGCCTGGAACTGCGCCTCGTGATGGCCCTGCGCCACGGATGTCGGGTCGCCGCCTTGCGGGTCATGGTGGATTGCCAGCAGCGGTTCGGCCTGGACAAAGCGGGCACGGGGATCGACGGCGCGCAATTCACCCATCGCGGCGATCGAGGCGCGGGCAAGCTGGCACTTCAGCTCGAACCCGCGGCCGGCGGCGAAGGGGTTCAGGTATCGGACATCGCCCCCTGCCCAGGAAAAAAAGCTGATCTCGTTCACGGGGCACCAGAAGGGCACGGCATCCGTCGTCTCGCGATGATGCAGGGCGACGGCGCGGGCATAGGCCGCGAAGCGATCCACGAAGGCCGGCGCCCAGATGTCCAGATCGTCAGGCCAGCCGTAATGCAGCAAGTCCCAGATCACCTGCGTGCCGGTGTCCCTGGCAGCCTCGATCATGCCGGTCAGGCTGGAAAAGTCATAGCGGCGCGGCCTCTGCTCGATCAGGTGCCATCGCGCCCCGTCGCGGCAGGCCCGGATCCCCAGGCCGGACAATTGCCGGTAATCCTGCGCGGCATGGGTGTCGTGGCCCGTCGAGGCGATCACGTCCAGCCGCTGCCCCGACCGAAGCCGGTGGGTGGACGACTCCCACCCGCCCAGGACGAAGCTGTTGAAGGTGGCAGGCGGGGGTGCGGGGGCACGTTCTGCCAGCACCCGGTCGATCAGCGCCTGCCATTGCGGCACAACAACCCGGGCCGCATTCCTGGCCAGCACATGGTCGCGCAGCGCCGCCCCCAGCCGGTTTCGCAACGGGGCATCCCCCAGCAGACGCATTATGGCCTGATCCAGCGCACCCGCATCCCCTGCCGGCACCAACAGGCCGGTGGTCCCTTCCGCGATCTGCTGGTCGGCTCCGTGATCGGCAACGGCGATCACGGGCAAGGCGGCTGCGCCCGCATGTCCCAGGACATGGGCCGTTTCCCCGTCCTGGGGCAGGCAGCAGAGGAGGTCCATCGCCCCCAGCAGGTCGAGCATGTCCCAGCCGTCGCCTGCAAAGATCATCCGGCGTCCCAAGGGTCGGGCCAAAAGGCGAAGCTGCTGCGCGTCTTCGGGCACAAGGGGATCGGGAACACCCACGGCGACGAACCGGGCGTTGGGCACACTGCCGGCGATGCGAAGGGCGGCGGCGATGAAGTCCTGAACCCCGGCCCCGCAATCCGGGCGTCCGACCCAGCCGATCAGCAGGTCGTCCGGGGCGATGCCCAACGCGGCCCGGACAGGGCCGCGGCGTTCCGGGCGGAATTCCTGCGGATCCACCATCGGCGGGATCACCACGGCGTCGTCCGACCGGCCGGGCATCCCGGAGGCCGCAGCCGCCCGGATGCCGTTGCCAGGCCCCACATAGCGGACGGTCAGATGCTTGGGCCCTGCCAGGGCGTCGCTGACCCGCGCACCGTATTCGATCAGCGGCGGGCGCACCGCCATGCCTTCAAGCGCGGGATAGATGTCGGCGACGTTCTGGCAGGACACGACAACATCCGCTTGCACCAGCTTGCGCCGCAGATGGTCCACGGTATCCTCGAATCCCAGGTCATAGGGCGTGGTGTCCACATTCACGCCAAGGCTTGCCAGTTGTTCATGGGTCCGGAGGCTTGTCCGCTGGTCGCGGAAGCAGGAGATGACCGTGATGCTGTAGCGGTCGCGCGGCAACTGGCGGGCCAGCAGGCGGACGTTCGCCTCGTCCGGTCCTACCCCCAGCCGGGCCATCACGAAAACAAGGCGGATCAGCCGATGCTGCGCATTCGGAACCGCAAAGGCACCGGCTGTGACCCCGGGCCCTGCACAGGTTTCGTCGCCGATCATGCCGCCACGGGACGGGACTGGCAAAAGCCGGGCAGTTGGGTGCAGTCAGTCGGCAGTTGGCAGCGCATCAGGCTGGCATGGAGGTGACGCCATCCGGGGCCAGCAGGCCCCCGACCCCCGGCAGCGGCGAGGACGACAGCAACCGCCTGCGCATGACGCGATCCAGATGCGACTGCATCTGCCGGAAGGTGTTGTCCCAGCTTTGATCCGCCAGCATCCGGTCGGCGGCCTCGCGCCACGCCAGTCCCTGACCCGCCAGGATCTGCTCGCAGGCCTGGATGAAGCGGGCGGCATCCGGGGCGATCCGCACCGCCCCCAGATCGCCATACTGTCGCACGACATCAGGCACGGGCGTCGAGACGACCTGCACCCCGCCTGCAAGGTATTCCGGCGTCTTGGTCGGCGAAATGAACCGCGTGGCCTCGTTCATGGCAAAGGGCATCAGCGCCACGTCCCAGCCCGACAGATAGGCGGGCAACTGGTCATAGCCGCGCTGACCAAGCCAGTGGATGTTCGGCGCGCGGGGCAAGTCCTCGGGGCCGATCTTAGCCAAGGGCCCGATCATCACGATCGACCATTGGGGACGGGCCTTTGCCAGGGCGGCGATCAGACCAAGATCCAGCCTTTCGTCGATCACGCCATAGAAGCCGAGACGCGGGCCGGGCAGCGCTGCCTGATCCGCCGGTTCCGCCAGGGCGGCACGGGCATTGGCAAAATGCGAGGTGTCGACGGCAGACGGGAACACGTGGATATTGCCGTGGCGTCCGGCCTTGGCCTCGAAGATGGACTGGCCTCCGGTGAAGACCACATCCGCGGCCTTCATCAGGGCAGCCTCGTTGGCGGCAAGTCCGGGCGGCGCAAAGCGGAAGGCGGATAGTTCGTCCATGCAGTCATAAACCACAGCCGCCGCATCCACGTGCCGGGCGATCGGCCACATCATGGGCGTATAGAACCACAGGACCGGGCGACGTATTCCTGCCAGGGCCATCATCTGGTCCAGCAGCCCCGCCAGGGCGCGATCCTTCTGCTGGACCGACCACTGGGCTGGCAGGCGGGGGCGGATGGACTGGACGCTGGTGCCTTCGAAGGCATGAAACTCCAGATAGGGAAGGTGATGGTCGGTGGGAATCGCTTCTTCCCAGATGAACAGGCGGTGACTTTCGGCAAAGCGGGACATCAGATGCTGCGGCCGCTGCCACACGAAATCCCAGCGGAGATGCGAAAAACAGATCAGCGCAGGCCGGGCCGAGGGCGCAAGGGGGGTCACGGGGAAAACATCGTTCATTGCGCCATCCTTTCGGCCGTTTCCTGCGTCAGCGTCATGGCCGGGTGGCCTGCATTCCTGTGCCGCCCATGGCTTTCCGCAGCCGGAACGGCGCAGCGGAAGAACGGCTGTTCATCCTGGAGATCCTGGCGATGATGAGCGGGGGTCGACACGACAAGCCGGCAGTCGCAGCGATCCGTCCCGGCATATGGTCCACCCGTTCACACTTGTCTTCCAAACCGGAAGCCGTGCAGGAAGGTTTCATTGATCTTTATTAGGCGAAGGCCGACCGGTAGTTTTCCTTGCGCTGCGCCCTATTCTGCAGGGGCAAGGGCGGAGGATGCATGAAACAGCAGGATCTGGCAGTGGTGATCGGTGCCTCGGGCGGCATCGGCGGGGCATTGACGCGCGATCTGCAGGGGAGGTTTTCCGGGCAGGTGATCGGCCTGTCGCGGCCTGAACTGGACCTGGCCGATCCGGGCAGCATCGCGCGGGCCGCGAACCGCATCGGGCAGATCGGCGTGCCGACACTGGTTCTGGTGGCGACCGGGGTTCTGCACGGGCCAGGGATGCAGCCGGAAAAAACGATCCGCAGGCTTGATCCGCAGGCCATGGCCGTGTCCTTTGCGGTGAACACGATCGGCCCTGCCCTGATCCTGAAGCATTTCCTGCCGCTGATACCCCGCGACCGCCGCGCGGTCCTTGCCGTCCTGTCCGCCAAAGTCGGCAGCATCGCCGACAACCGGCTGGGGGGATGGTATTCCTATCGCGCCTCCAAGGCGGCCCTGAACCAGGTCATCCGCACCGCCTCGGTCGAACTGCGCCGTACGCATCCCAAGGCGATCTGTGCGGCGTTCCACCCCGGCACCGTGGCGACGCCGCTGTCCGACGGCTTCGCCAAGACCGGCCTTCAGGTCCAGGATCCGAAAGACGCCGCAGCCTCCCTGCTGGACAGCATCGCCCGCCTGACGCCTGCAGACAGCGGCGCATTCATGGACCGGTTCGGGACGCCCATCCCCTGGTAGGCCGACCGGGCGGCAGGTCATCGGGGGGCGCTGTCGGTATCCACGTGGACGATCACCGACATGCCGGGAAGCAGATCCTCGGCATGGGGCTGGTCCCGGTCGATGGCGATGCGAACCGGCAGGCGCTGCGCGATCTTGGTGAAGTTGCCGGTCGCGTTTGTCCCGGCAAGCAGGCTGTATTCCGATGCCGTCGCGGGCGAAAAGGACTCGACCCGGCCCGTGAAATCCACGTCGCGGACAGCGTCCACCGTAAAGCGGACGGCTTCGCCCGGGCGCAGGCCGGTCAGCGCGGTTTCCTTGAAATTCGCAATGACCCAGGTTTCGGTGCCCACATGGGACACAAGCGCGCTGCCCGGCGTCACATATTGCCCCACCCGGACCGAGACCTGGCCCAACCGCCCGTCGGCCGGTGCCCGGATCACGGTATTGTCCAGATCGATCTGCGCCAGTTCCACCGCCGCCTGGGCTGCGGCGATGTCTGCCTGGCGCGACTGCAGGGCGACACGCGCGGATTTCACCGATTCCCGCTGCACGTCGACCTGGGCCTCGGCCTGGGTTACGCCGGCTTCAGCCTGTTGCAGCGACAGTTCGGATTGCTCCGCCGCCGATTGCGAGGCCACGCCCCGCGTCCGCAGTTCCTCTGCGCGGTTCCAGCTTGTCTGCGCCGTCGTCAGGGCCGACCGCGCGGAGGCCACGCCCGCCTCATTGGCCCGCAGCACTGCCTCGGCCGAGGCGACGCCCTGGGTCGCCACCTCCATCGCGGCGCGGGCGGCGGCAAGTTGCGCCTCGGCCTGGGCCAGCTTCTGGCGGGGGATGCGGTCGTCGATCCGCGCGATCACGTCCCCTGCCCTGACGGCCTGGAAGTCCGTGGCCTCGACCGCCGCGACATAGCCGGTGACCTGGGGCGCGACGGTCGTGACCTTGCCCCGGACATAGGCGTTCTCGGTCGTTGGTTCAGACGGCTGGAACGGCGGCAGGTGCCAGGCGAAAAGCAGCAGCAGCACGCCCGCGGCGCCGATCACTAGGGCGATAACGGTGGGAAGGAGGTTTTCTTTCTTCATGGTGTCACATCCGGTTCTGCCTGGGGCGACATGCGCAGCGCCAGCCGGTCGCGCAGCATGTGCAGGACCAGGGCCAAGGCGGCGCCAAGGGCGATCAGGGCGGTCAGAAGATAGGCGTCGTTATAGGCCATGACAGATGCCTGGGCCGTGGCCTCTTGCGCGATCTGCGCGGCGGCCTGCGCGCTGCGGGAGGCGGCATCCGGCACCTGCGCCGCAAGACCTGCGGCCCGCGCCGCGATGGCCTGCATGGTCGGCGCGTCGCCCACGGCGATCTGTTCGGTCAGCACCGCGTAATGGGCCGCCTGGCGGTTGTTGATAAAGGTCGTGAACAGCCCCGACCCCAAGACGCCGCCCAGGGACTGGGTCGAGATGAAGACGATCACGAAGGACAGAAGATACTGCGGCCCGCGCGCAAGCGCCGACACAAGCCCCGCCATCATCGCGGGCGGCAGGAACAGCATCCCGGCGAATCCGATCAGCGCCTGGCTGACGATCATCTGTTCCGGCCGGGTGTCGATGGTGGCCTGCGCGTCCATCAGCGCGCCGCCCGCGATCAGCAGCAGCGCGATCAGGTGCAGGACAGCCACCCGGTTTGGGCGCATCCAGGCCACGCAGGCCAACCCGCCCAGCAGGCTTGCGCCCACGATGATCGCGAACAGGCCGGTCATCTGCGAAGGGGGGACGCCCAGCGTCAGGAACATCCGGGGTGCGCCCGCGCTTTGCTCCGACAGGATCAGCCGGAACAGGAACAGTGTCGCGGTCAGGTGCAGCATGGCCGGGCTGACCAGCCAGCGGATGTCCAGAAGCGGCGCTTCGCGGTTCAGCTCGACCGCGACCGCGACAGCCAGTGATGCGACTGATGCGGCCAGCAGCGCCCCGACCCAGGGCGCGTCGGTCCAGTTGTGGATCGGCCCCAGCACGAAGCCGATGGTCAGCCCTGCAAAGCCGAATCCGATCAAAAGGAAGCTGAGGAAATCCAGCGACTGGATGACCTTCATGTGCGGCACCGGGCGCAGCGGCAGCCGAAAGACCAGCATCAGCGACACCATCGCCATGCCAAGCGCGGTCAGATGGATGCCGCCAAGCCCCCCGTCCCCGATCAGCGCGGGCGAGACGACCCGCGCCAGCGTCGGCCCCGACATCATCACGGCCATCGCGGCGGGCAGGCCAAGGCGCATCTTCCATTGCTGGGACAGCGGCTCCAGCATGTACATGAAGGCCAAGGTGGACAAGGGCGCGGCCGCCGCGCCCGACAGCGCCTGCAGGACCACGGCGGACCGGAAATCCTGCATCCAGACCGAGGCGAGGGCCACCGCGACATAGGCGATGATCCCCACCTCGGCAAAGCGGCGCAGCCCGTATTGCGTGCGGATCTTGATCAGCAGCAGCGGCAGGGATGCGCGGGGGATCATGTAAGCCGCCATCAGCCAACTGGCCTGGGTCGTGGTGATGCCCAGATCTCCCGCGATTTGCGGGATATTGGCGGAAACGAAGCCCTGCCCCAGCCCCTGCGACAGCGCCAGCATGACGGCTGCGCCCATATAGGCCAGGGCCTGGGGCACCGGCAGCGGCGGGTGGACCACCGGTGCGGGCGCGGTCGGGGCGGGGGTGGGGGCTGCGGCGGTCATTCGCGGTCCAGCCTGGCGATATTGGCGGCGATGCGATCCATCACCGACTGCGCCACGGCCAGATCAGCTGGCGGGATGCCCGCGATCAGGTCGGCGCGCATCCGGTGGGTAAACTCGACGATCTCGTTGTCGCGGCCCCGCATGGTCAGGAACAGCGCGTTCTTGCGGGCGTCGCCCTCGGCCGGCCGGCGTTCGACAAAGCCTGCGCCTTCAAGCGCGTCGATCTGGCGCTTCAAGGTCGGCGCCTCGATATCAAGGGCGGCGGCCAGTTCGGACTGGGTCGCCCCGTCCATCCGCGACAGCGTGGTCAGTGCGCGCGCACGCGACAGGGTCAGCCCCACCGCCTCGGCCCGCGCGTCATAGCTGCGGCGCAGCAGGCGCATCAGGTGAAGCAGCGTGTCAAAGAAATGGGGCGATTGCGGCATGAAAGGTTCCTTGGTCGTTAGCTAGCTAATGATCTGGGCGCCCCGCGTCAAGGGCCGCAGCAGACCGGCCAGGGATCAGTGGTTGAGTCTGGGCGAGATGAACAGGATCCTGCGGTCGGGCTTGTCGCCCTCGGCATTGTCCTGTTGCGGCAGCGCCCGATCCTCGACCGCAGGGCGGCTGGCGTGCAGGACGTCCAGCATGTCGGGAAAGCCGCTGGCCACGTCCGGCATTCCCGCGATCTCGTATGCCGTCTGCCCCACGGCGGCGTAATGGACCACGGTGCCGCCCTGCCGCGTCAGCCGCGCCGCGAAGAACGCGCAGGAGATCAGGCATTCATCCCCGATCTGGCGCGATTCGCCCTTCCTGGCGCCCCTTTGGGCCGCATCCATCAGGCGGACCGTCAGCCGGTCGGGCGCCAGCGGGCGGTGCATGTAGCGGGCCAGGGTCGAGGCAAGGTGGAATTCAAGCTGCGCGGAAAGCGCGACCTGGCTTTCCCGCATCCCCTCGACCACCAGATCGCGGGCGACAGAAAGGTAAGTGTCCATCATGAAGCCCTCGGCATCATTGTGACAGATCCATGTCCCTCAAGGTTTGACGCAGTCCTGCTCCACGTCAAGCCCCCAGTGGCGCGGACCACGCTGAAATCACAGGATATTGCGGGAGGGTTACGGGTTTTGGCAGCAGCCGGAAGACAGTGCCAATATTTTCCTCGACCCCCTCTTGAAATCGCTTCCGGTTTTGCCAATTCATGTCCCGCGCGATGCCTGAACGGGTCGCGCAAGCCCTGTTCCGGTTCTCGGACCGGCACAGAGGAACCGCTCAAAGATCTGTTTGTCCATGAGGGAAAACGACATGACGTTCCGTCCACTCCAAGACCGTATTCTGGTCCGCCGCATCGATGCCCAGGAAAAGACCGGGGGCGGGCTGATCATCCCCGACAGCGCCAAGGAAAAACCCCAGGAAGGCGAAGTGCTGGCCATTGGCACCGGCCTGCGCAATGACCGGGGCGACCTGATTCCGCTGGAGGTCAGCGTCGGCGACCGCATCCTGTTCGGCAAATGGTCCGGCACCGAGATCCGCCTTGATGGCGAGGATCTGCTGATCATGAAGGAAAGCGACGTGATGGGCGTGCTGGATACGCCGGCGATCGCCAAGGCCGCCTGATCCCGAAAGCGTTCAGAGAGGAGTGAACCCAATGGCTGCGAAAGAAGTGAAGTTCAACACGGACGCGCGCGACCGGATGCTTCGGGGCGTGAACATTCTGGCGGATGCCGTGA
>NZ_BNCL01000005.1 GCF_014656455.1 Paracoccus aerius | reverse complement strand
ACCTGGACATCGACACGCGGCGCATCACCTGGCGCCGCGTTATGGACATGAACGACAGGGCGCTGCGCGACATCGTGGTGGGCCTGGGCGGCGTCTCGAACGGGTTTTCCCGTCAGACCGGCTTCGACATCACCGTCGCGTCCGAGGTCATGGCGATCCTGTGCCTGGCCCGCGACCTGGACGATCTGAACGCGCGGCTTGGGCGCATAGTGGTCGCCTATACCCGCGACCGTCGTCCGGTAACCGCGCGCGACCTCAAGGCCGACGGGGCGATGACCGTCCTGTTGCGTGACGCCTTGCAGCCGAACCTGGTCCAGACGCTGGAAAACAACCCGGCCCTGGTCCATGGGGGCCCCTTTGCCAATATCGCCCACGGCTGCAACAGCGTCATCGCCACCGATACGGCGCTGCGCCTGTCCGACTACGTCGTGACCGAGGCGGGCTTTGGCGCCGACCTAGGGGCCGAGAAGTTCCTGGACATCAAGTGCCGCCTCGCGGGCCTCGCGCCCGCCGCCGTGGTGCTGGTGGCGACCATCCGCGCGCTGAAGATGAACGGCGGGGTCGCCAAGGACCAGTTGGGGTCCGAGGATATCANTGAACGGCGGGGTCGCCAAGGACCAGTTGGGGTCCGAGGATATCAGCGCCGTCACCCGCGGCTGCGCCAACCTGGGCCGCCATATCGAGAACCTGCGCGGCTTCGGCCTGCCGCTGGTCGTGGCGCTGAACCATTTCAACGGCGACACCGCCGCCGAGATAGCAGCCCTTCAGGATTACTGTGCCCGCCACGGCGTCATCGCCATCCCCTGCCACCATTGGGCACAGGGCGGCGCCGGGGCCGAGGATCTGGCCCGCCATGTCGTCGCCCTTGTCGATGAGGACAAGGCCGATTTCCACACCCTTTACCCCGATTCCATGCCCCTGTGGCAGAAGATCGAGACGATCTGCACCCGCGTCCACCGCGCGGCCCATGTCGAGGCCCTGCCCGGTATCCGCGCGCAGCTGGAGGCCTGGGAATCCGAAGGCTATGGCCAGCTGCCCGTCTGCATCGCCAAGACCCAATATTCCTTCTCGACCGACCCCGACCTGCGCGGTGCCCCCGAAGGCCATGTGATCCCTGTCCGAGAGGTGCGGCTGAACGCGGGCGCGGGCTTCGTGGTGGCGATCTGCGGGCAGATCATGACGATGCCCGGCCTGCCTCGCCATCCGGCAGCCGAGACGATCGGGCTGAACGACCTTGGCCAGATCGAGGGGCTTTTCTAGGCCGCCATCGTCACCAGCGGCCCAGGGCTGCGCCGCTGCCCATAGATCACCATATGCAGGGCCACCAGCGTCCCCAGTGTCGGCCGCAGCGCCCTGCCATCCTGGTCCGCGCTGCCGAAGCCGATCCGTTCCGGAAACGACCCGTCGGGCCGCTGGCTTGCGATGACATCGGACAGCAACGGCATGGCGTCGAAATCCGGATCGATCAGGCAAAGGCAATAGATCATCTGGACCAGCGGCAGCAGCCTGCCCTTTTCCTGCGCCCATTCGGCGAAGCGAAGGCAATTCGCATAGGCATCACCATAAACGCCGGGGTTTGAAAACCGGGGCCGCTGGTTGCCAAAGGAATAGCACAAGGCCAGCAGTTCGGCATAGGAGCCGATTAACTGCTCATTCGTCTGCTCGTAGGGGACAGGACGCCGCAATTCGGCTTCGACCCGTTCCAGCAGTTCCTGGTCAGGCATGTCGGAAAGCGCCAGCATGGCATTCAGCGGCAGGTTTCGAACGGCCAGTTTCTGCCGGTCGTCCGGCGAGATGCAGCGAAGGAATGAATAACCTCCGGAAAGGGCACCGATGCCCATTTCTTCAAAACGACCGATAAACTGCCCGACAAACTCTGGGGTTATTCGGCTTTCGATGAATGTCTTGACCGGCACGTCATTCCCTCGCAATGACGTGCAGATAAATGCAGTAACTGCAATTTCCGATAAACTCTGGATGTGTTCATCAGTAACTGCATCGACCGGCAGAAGTTCTGCCTGGTTCCTGATCCATTGCTGGCTCCGCGCCGAGATCAGTGTCAGCAATTGCTTGTAGGCATGATTTTGGGGCATGAGCGTGCTCCTCCCGAACCTGTTCATCAATTAGAAACCTTGATCACCTACTTTGCAACGATACTCCGCCGGGTCATGCAGGCTTATTGGCGAAAATACGATGAAAACTTGGAGGGATTATCGTGAGCGGGCAAGGAAGGAAGCAACAGCGCGGATCAACCATCAAGAACCAAATCTGTTCCACCCACCTTGGCCCAGGGACCGCGACGGTTGCAGGACATTGCGCCACGCTGCTCTCGGCCGTCGCGCTGGTTTAAGAAAACCGTCAGTTCCCGTCCTCCGGTTTCGTGCTGCACGACGGGAAGCACGGCTGAAAGACCAAACCATCATATAGACCGCAAGCAGTGGCAAGGTCTTCCTTGCCACTGCTGGTTGTTGCCGATGAGAGCAAAGGGCAACCGCCCGGGCACCCACGCCCGGACGGTCGCGAAGATCAGGCTTGGCCGCCGGCCGAGGCACCCAAGCTGCCTGGCCGCCGCTATTTTTGGCGACGGCGCAGCAGGCCCATGCCGCCCAGGCCTGCGATCAGCATCCAGGCCGCTGCGGGCAACGGAACCGGGGCGACATCCGGCCCCGGGAAGCGGTCTGCCTCGGTGGCGACAATGCCTCCGTCAACCAGGGCGAAGGTGTCGAACACCGATGTCCCGGCACCCGTCCGCGTAAAGGTCACGTCGAAGGTAAAGGTTCGATCGACCGACCGATCATATTCCCCCACGGCCGAGTCGCCGACGCAGGCG
The DNA here is from genome assembly GCF_014656455.1 of Paracoccus aerius. Lineage (GTDB taxonomy): Bacteria > Pseudomonadota > Alphaproteobacteria > Rhodobacterales > Rhodobacteraceae > Paracoccus > Paracoccus aerius. Next base: position 242,418 of record NZ_BNCL01000005.1, on the reverse strand, counting down.
CCGATGTCTGCGCCCGTGCAGACGGCCGACACGCTGATCAGGGGACCGCCGCCGCCCAGATCGCCCACCGAAACGGTTTCGTATTCGCTGAAGCCCTCGACGATGCCCGCAGTCACATCGTCAACAATCGAACCCGGCGTGGCAGAGCTTGAGAAGGTGATCGCCCCAAGTTCCGCCATATCCGTCGTGAACGCGCCCGAGCCGAAATCCAGCGACACCAGCCGAATCCCCTCGGCAGCAAGCGCCGCGATCACGTCAGCGTCAGCCGAGCCCTTGGAAGACGCATCCGAGAAGGCAAAGATGAAGCGGTTGGATCCGGGCCGCCACGAGGCGTTCTCGGCCACCAGTTCAATCGCGGTATTGGCGGATTCGGGGAAGTCGCCGCCGCAGTCGGGATTGCACAGCGTGACGTTGTTGATGCCGCTGATCACGTCTGCCGTGGTCGTGGTCACATTCTGGTTGATGACACTGCCCGGGGGCGCAATGCCGCTGGGCAAGGCGGCAGATTCGGAAAAGACGCCGACGCCACCCGCGACGCCCGCCCCGAACTCGGTCGCGATGGTCGAGAAGATATCCCCGGCGGCTGCCTTGGCGGCGTTGATCACGCCGCCCATAGAACCAGACGTATCAAAAAGGAAATAGGCGTCAATCAATGCATCCGAAGGACCGCCCGCCGACACCGTCACGGTCTTGGTGATGGTGACGCTTTCCCCCACGGCCAAATCGGCCGTGAAGCTGTCCGGCGAGATGCTGTCGGCCAACGCACCTCCGGCCAGAAACCCAAGCGCGGCGACGCTCAAGCTAGCTAGTTTTAACGACATTTCTATTCTCCTGAAACGCAGTTTATGCTTTGGTTGCAGGCTACGCCTGCACGTCTCTCGCATTCCAAGAGGTTCGTACCGCAAATAAGCGCATCCATATTCGTCGCTCATATTATCGCCTTCCAAGCAACACAAAATGCGCACTGGATACACAGGGAATCGCGATTGGAAGTAGATTAACACACCCTTGAATCCTGTCGAGTTTTATTAACCGTCTTTTTAAGAACTGAAAGTTATCCAATTCTCAACTTCCGAGAGAAACCAAGCGGATATGCCTTATTGGTTTCTTGACAGGACATCGGCCAGCCAATTATCATAAACTCAACCAAAAGGAGTGGCTTATAATGCGCCGTCGCTTCTGGATCATTGCTGTATCGTTGTTTCCCCTGGCCTTCGGCGCGCCCGCTTCTGCCCGGACCTTGGATCTGCTTGGGCTGGCGGCTCCGCAGCTCGATCACAGGGCGGACAGGCTGGAGTTGCCCCATGCAAGCCCCGCCTTGAAGGACGGCGGCTTGGAGGATTTCCGCAGGGCCATGCGCGCGTTTCTGACCAACGACTTCCAGACGGCCGAGCGGCTTTCCCGCGGACTGACGCAAACGGCTGCCGAGGCGCCGGAAGGCTGGTATCTGCTGGGGATGTCGCTTGCCAATCTGGACCGCAGGGAAGACGCCATCCATGCCTTGGATCAGGCTGCGGAACGTTATGCCGAGAATGCCGCGCCGCTGGTCGTCAAGGGCGACCTGCTGCTGTCGCTGGGGCGGCGGGACGATGCTGGCGCAGCCTGGCAGGAAGCAATCCGGGTCGATCCGGGGAATTGGCGCGCCCAGGAACGGATGGCTGCCTTTCTGGAAAGTCGTGGCGACCGGACAGGCGCGATCCGACATTATGAACAGGCCGTTGCCGACGCCTCGGCCGGGCATGTTTATCCCAGGCTGCAGGCGGCGCGCCTGCATCTTCTGACCGGCAATCCCGCGCGCACCGAGGAATTGCTGGAGGACATGGCCCGCTTGGACGATGCCCCCTCGCTTGCCCTGGATTACCTGGCGCGCGCAAAGGTGGGACTTGATAAGGGCGAGGAAGGAAAGGCGCTGTTCGACAGGCTGATCGCGCGTTCGGAAAGCGTTCGTCCGGTGCTGGCGCGGGCGCGGCTGGCTGTGGCCGACCAGGATCTGGCCGAAGCGCAGGCAATCCTTGCCAAGGGCAGGACAAGGTTTCCGGGCAATCCGGCGCTTCTGCTGGAACATGGAAGGCTGCTGGGCGCCTCCGGAGACTATGATCAGGCTCTTTCGGCATTCGATGAGGGACTTGCCGCTGCACCTCGTGATCCCGGACTTCTGCGCGCGGCCAGCCTGGCTGCGGCGCGTCTTGGTCAGGACGACAAGGCGATCGGCTATGCCGGGGAACTGGCGGACCTGCCCGCCGCAACGCCCGACGATCTGGTGCGGCTGGCCGCCCTGGTTGAAAAGACCGGCGAGGGTTCGGAAGCCGCCGCCCTTTATCGGAAGGTCTTGGCAAGCGATCCCGACAACTGGGTCGCGCTGAACAACCTGGCCCATCTGCTGACGGAAACCGCCCCTGACGAGGCCGTGTCCCTGGCTGAACGTGCCGTCGCCTTGGCGCCGGACGTTCCGACATTGCGCGACACGCTGGGCCTGGCGCAGCAGAAGGCAGGCGATCTGGACCTGGCGGCCCGAACATTCGAGGCGATGAGGACCGAGCAGCCGACGGCAGCCTTGTCCGCATATCGGCTGGGCGTCGTCCGTCTTGAAGAAGGCAGGCTGGAAGAAGGGCGGTTACTGCTGCAAGAGGCGCTGAGTCTTGACCCGGACTTCGCCTATGCCCCGCAGGCCCGGCAGTATCTGCAATAGCAGGCCGTTGTTGGCGAAAGGCCCCGCCATAAGGCGAGGCCCCTTTCCCGCCCTGTCAGCGGATCAATAGCGCGAAGCCATCACCGACAGCGGCAGCGGGACGATCTTGTCGGCATTGCCTGCGGTGCCGAACGCCTCGAAGCGGTCCTTGCAGACCTGCGACATCATCTGCATCGCGGGCTTCAGATATTTGCGCGGGTCGAACTCGGACGGTTCTTCCGAGAAGACCTTGCGGATCGCGGCGGTCATCGCCAGGCGGTTGTCGGTGTCGATGTTGACCTTGCGCACGCCGTGCTTGATGCCGCGCTGGATCTCCTCGACCGGGACGCCCCATGTTGGCTTGATGTCGCCGCCATAGCTGTTGATGATCTGCTGCAGATCCTCGGGGACCGAGGACGACCCGTGCATCACCAGGTGGGTGTTCGGCAGGCGGGTGTGGATTTCCTCGATCACATGCATCGCCAGGATGTCGCCGTCCGGCTTGCGCGAGAACTTATAGGCGCCGTGCGAGGTGCCCATGGCGATCGCCAGCGCGTCCACGTTCGTGTCGTTGACGAAGCGCACGGCCTCGTCCGGGTCGGTCAGAAGCTGGTCGTGGCCCAGCTTCTCGGTCGCGCCGTGGCCGTCCTCCTGATCGCCCATGCCAGTTTCCAGGCTGCCCAGAACGCCCAGTTCGCCTTCCACGGACACGCCGCAGGCATGGGCCATCTGGACCACGCTGGCGGTCACGTCGCGGTTATAGTTGTAATCGGCGGGCGTCTTGCCATCGGCCTTCAGCGAGCCGTCCATCATCACGCTGGTGAAGCCGTTCTGGATGGCGGTGGCGCAGGTCGCCAAGCCGTTGCCGTGGTCAAGATGCATGCACAGCGGGATGTCCGGGAAGGCCTTGGCAAAGCCCTGGATCAGCCCGGCCAGCACCAGGTCATTGGCATAGGCGCGCGCGCCCCGGCTGGCCTGCAGGATCACCGGCGATTTCGTCGCCTGCGCCGCAGTCATGATCGCCAGACCTTGTTCCATGTTGTTGATGTTGAAGGCAGGGACCGCGTAGCCATTCTCGGCCGCGTGGTCGAGAAGCTGGCGCAGGGTAATCATAGCCATGTCGTTATCCTTCCGTGGATTCGGCCAGATAGCCGAGGATCGTCTCGACCTCGTCCTTAGCGCCGAATATCAAGGGCGTCATGTCGTGTACCGCTAACGGTTTGCGATAACGGATGGGCTGCGTCCCGTCGGATGCCAGCCCGCCCGCCTGTTCGACCAGAAAGGCGATGGGCATCGCCTCATAGACCAGCCGCAGCTTGCCATTGCCATATCCCGGACGCCGGTCGGCAGGATAAAGGAATGCCCCGCCGTTCAGCAGGATGCGGTGCAACTCGCCTACGGCAGCGGCAAGCCAACGCATGTTGTAGTTCTTGCCCAGCGGACCGTCCCGGCCCGCGCGCAGATCGGCCACCCAGGCTTGCAGCCCCGGCGCCCAGTAGCGTTCGTTCGAGGCGTTATAGGCGATGGTGGATGCCTTGGGCTTCAGCACGACGTTCTCGCGCACCATGCGGAATTCGCCCGCCTCGTCGTCCCAGCCGGCGATATGGGTGCCGTCGCCCAGCGACCAGCCGAAGTCCATCGAATGGCCGAAGCTGGCGTAACCTGCCGCCACGACGGATTCACCCGTCCGCAGGAAGCCTTCCGGCGCGGCGGGCAGGACGCTGAACAGCATCCCCAGGGGCGCGCCGATGCCGATGCTGCCGGATCCGTCGATGGGATCCATCGCCACGTCCCATGCACCGTCGGGGTTCAGATCGATGACCGCCTCGGCTTCCTCGGACAGCACCTTGCGGACGCCCGCCTTGCGCAGCACCGCGATCATGTGGTGATGGGCGCCCACGTCCAAGGCCTTCTGCTTGTCGCCGGTGTCGTTGACGCCGACGATCTCGGTCGGGTCGCCGTGCAGGCGGCCCGCGCCAAGACGTTGCATCAGCGGCGGTTGCGCCTCGGCGATGGCGCGGACGATGGCAGCGGGGCCGTCACCCGTCAGCACATGCGACAGAAGGCGGCCCGTGGCCGGGCCGTCGTTCGGCAGCTTCAGCATTCCTCAGGCCTTGTTGTATTTCGCATCGACCGCGTCGATGGCGTTCACGTTGCCTGCGGACTTGCCGGCCTTGTCGAAGTTCTCGGTCTCGGCCAGCCATTTGTCGGCAATGGCCTTGGCCAGTTCCGGGCCGATCACGCGGGCGCCCATGGTGATGATATGGGCGTCGTTCGACAGCGCGGCGCGTTCGGCGGAATAGGTGTCGTGGGTCAGCGCGGCGCGGATGCCCGGCACCTTGTTGGCCGCGATGCAGACGCCGATGCCGGTGCCGCAGACCAGGATGGCGCGGTCATAGGTGCCGTCCTTGACCTGGCTTGCCACCCGGTCGGACAGGTTGGCATAGAAGGCGTCGGGGCCTTCGTCGGTGCGGCTGATTTCGGACACCTGGTGCTTGTCCTTCAGGTGGTCGGCTAGGATCTTGGCCAGACCCTCGCCCGCGCTGTCGCCTGCAATTGCCAGTTTCATTTCGTCTCTCCGATGGTTGCGGCGCAGCGCGCCAGGATGTCGAGATAGCCGTCCACGTTCCAGGCAGACCGGCCTATGAACAGCCCGTCGATATGCGGGCAGGAAACCAGTTCCTCGCAATTGTCCGGATTGACCGATCCGCCATAAAGGCAGGGCACGCGTCGCCCCAGGATGTTCTGCGCGACCGCGATGATCTCGGCCTGACGGGCATCGGCGTAGTCCGAGGTCGCAGGGATCCCGTTAACGCCGATGGCCCAGACCGGTTCATAGGCCAGCAGGATCGTGGCATCCTTTTGGTCGCCCGACAGGCGGGACAGCGCGCCGCGCACCTGGGTTTCCAGCACGTCCTGCGCGCGGCCGGATTCGCGTTCGGCCAGCGTCTCGCCGATGCAGATCAGCGGGATCAGCCCGTGGCGGACGGCGGCCTCGGTCTTAAGGCCCACGGTCTCGTCGGTTTCGCCGAAATGCTCGCGCCGTTCGCTGTGGCCCAGTTCCACGATGTCGAGCTTGCAGTCACGCAGCATCACGGGGCTGATCTCGCCCGTCCAGGCGCCTTCGTCGGCCCAGTGCATGTTCTGCGCCCCGACCTTGACCGATGTGTCCGACAGCCACTCCTTGACCTGGCGCACGGCGGTGAAGGGTGGGATCACGAAACGCTGGATGCGCGGGTCGCGGTCCTTGTCGGCGGCGGCCAGTCCTTCGGCAAAGACGCGCGCCTGATCCAGCGTCTTGTTCATCTTCCAGCTTGTGCCGATCCAGAAATCCGTCATGCGCTCAGTCCCTTGCGATGGTCAGCCGCAACCCTGCCCGGTCGATCGCGGCGCGATCAGGGGGCGCGGGGGCGGCATCGGTGATGATGGCGTCGAAATCGGACAGGTCGGCCAGCATGTGCAGGGCCGACCGGCCGAAGCGCGTATGGTTGACCAGCAGCACGGCCCGGTCGGCGGCGGCGATCATCGCCCGCTTGGCCCGGACCGCCGCGTCGTCCATGTGAAAGGCCCGCAGCCCGGCCACGGCGGGGGTCGAGATGAAGGCCAGATCGGCGCGCAGCCGCGACAGCGCATCCTCGGTCACGGTGCCGAAGAAGCCGTTGAACTTGGCGCTGTAGGTGCCGCCAAGCGCGATCAGCGTGATGCGCGGGGCGTCCTTCAGCCGGTCGATCACGGCGGCGTTGTTGGTGATGACGGTCAGGGGGGCCTTGTCGGTCAGGTTGGCGCCCAGCAGGGCAGCCATGGACCCGTCGTTGACCATCACGGTCATGCCCGGTTCCACCAGATCCAGCGCGGCGCGGGCCATGCGGGCCTTGGCGTCGCTGTCCTGCAAGGCGCGGATGCGGAAGTCGCTTTCGAACTGCGTCCCCGCCTCGATCGTTGCGCCGCCGCGCACCTTGCGCAGCAGCCCCGCCTGTTCAAGGTCGTCAAGATCCCGGTGGATGGTCATGCGCGACACGGCGAAACGGTCCGCCAGATCGTCCAGATCCACGGCGCGTGCGCCCACCAGAAGATCCATGATCGCCTGCCGGCGTTCGTCGCGCTTCACCTGACCCTCCTCGGCTGCGGCGTTTATAACATCGCTTGTTGAAATCGCAACATCATTTGTGTGACTTTGTGATGCCTGTTTGTGATCATTGTTGTGGCGGCGGCCTGTCCGGGGTATTCACCCCCAAACCGTCGGAGGACCACATGCCCCTAGATTCGCCCAAAGACCCCAAGATCGCCGCCAAGGCGGACCTGGATCCGCAGAACTTCGCGCTTGCCAACTGCATCCGCGCGCTGTCCATCGACGCGGTGAACGCCGCGAATTCGGGCCATCCGGGCGCGCCCATGGGCATGGCGGACGCGGCCACGGTCCTGTTCCGCAACCACCTGAAATTCGATGCGAAGAACCCCGACTGGCCGGACCGCGACCGCTTCGTGCTGTCGAACGGCCATGCGTCCATGCTGCTCTACAGCCTCCTGCACCTGACGGGTTATGAGGACATGACGCTGGAGCAGGTGAAGAACTTCCGCCAGTGGGGCTCGATCACCGCCGGCCACCCGGAATACGGACACGCCAAGGGTATCGAGACGACGACCGGCCCGCTGGGCCAGGGCATCGCCACCGCCGTGGGCATGGCGCTTGCGGAACGGGCTTTGGCGGCCGAATTCGGCGACGACCTGGTGGATCATCACACCTATGTCTTCGTGGGCGACGGCTGCCTGCAGGAAGGCATCGGGCAGGAAGCCATCAGCCTTGCGGGCCACCTGGGCCTGGGCAAGATGATCGTGCTTTACGACGACAACGACATCACCATCGACGGCCCGACCTCGATCAGCTTTTCCGAGGATGTCGCGGCGCGGTTCCAAGCCTGTGGCTGGCATGTCCAGAAATGCGACGGCCATGACGGCAAGGCGCTTGATGCGGCGATCACGGCGGCCAAGGCGGAAACCGGCAAGCCGTCCCTGATCGCGATGAAGACGGTGATCGGCTTCGGCTCGCCCAACAAGGCGGGCACCTATTCGGTCCACGGCTCGCCCCTGGGCCGCGACGAGGCCGCGCTGACCCGCGAGGCGATCGGCTGGGCGCATGATCCCTTCGTGATCCCCGAGGACCTGCTGGCCGAATGGCGCAAGATCGGCACCCGCGGCGCCTCCGACCGCGAGGCCTGGGAAGCGCGTCTTGCCGGCAAGTCTGCCGAGGTCCGCGACGAATTCAACCGCCGCTTGTCGGGCGAATTGCCCAAGGGCTATGACGCCGCTGTCAAGGCCGCCCGCGACGCGCTGTTCGCCGAACCCAGGAAGGCCGCGACCCGCAAGGCCAGCCAGATGGCGCTGGAACCCCTGACCGCCGCGTTGCCGGAAATGATCGGCGGATCGGCCGACCTGACCGGGTCGAACCTGACCCGCGTCAAGGCGGTGGACAGCCAATACACCCGCCAGGCGCCCGGCCGCTATATCGGCTATGGCGTGCGCGAATTCGGCATGGCCGCCGCGATGAACGGCATCAACCTGCATGGCGGCTTCATCGCCTATGGCGGGACGTTCCTGGTGTTTTCCGATTATGCCCGCAACGCGATCCGCCTGTCGGCGCTGATGGGGGTCGGCACGATATATGTCATGACCCATGACAGCATCGGCCTGGGCGAGGATGGCCCGACACACCAGCCGATCGAGCATCTGGCATCGCTGCGCGCGATCCCGAACCTGACGGTCCTGCGCCCTGCCGATACGGTGGAAACGCTGGAAGCCTGGGACATCGCGATCCGCAACCGCAACATCCCGTCGCTGCTGGCCCTGTCGCGCCAGGACGTGCCGCAACTGCGCCTTGATGGTGGGGACGAGAACCTGACCGCCAGGGGCGCCTATGTCCTCCGCCAGTTCGGGGAGGGCCGCGACGTGACGCTGATCGCGACGGGGACCGAGGTGCAGCTTGCCGTCCAGGCCGCCGAGGCGCTGCACCAAGGCGGGCTGAACGTCGCCGTCGTGTCGATGCCGTCCTGGGAGCTGTTCGACGCCCAGCCCGAGGAGTATCGCATGGCCACCCTGGGCGACGCGCCGCGCATCGCGGTCGAAGCGGCAGGCAAGTTCGGCTGGACCCGCTATGTCGCGTCCGAGGATGACGTGATCGGCATGACCGGCTTTGGCGCATCCGCCCCCATCGACCGGCTGTATCAGGAGTTCGGGATCACGGTGGATGCCATCGTCGCCCGCGCGAAGGCGGTGACGGGGAAGTAAGCGCAACGGTGCGTGCAAGCACGCACCCTGCCCGCAAACCGTAGGGTGCGTGCTTTGCACGCACCTTTTTCTATTGGTCCGCCAAGGCCTGCGCCGTCGCCTCGTCCGTGATCAGCCCTTGCAGCCGCCCGCTGCGCAAGGCCGCACGGATCGCCTGGACCTTGTCCACCCCGCCCGCGATCACCACGACCCGACTGGCCCCCGGTTCGTCCAGCGAAGCCGACAGCGTGCGGGCAGAAAGCGTGGTTTCCAGCACCCGGCCTTCGGGGTCGAAGAAATGGCCCATCATCTCGCCCACGCCGCCCGCCGCGCGGATTTCGTCGATCTCTCGCGGCTCGATCATGCCCGATGCCACAAGCTGCGCGCCGGGATCGACCGTGCCCATGCCCACGAATTTCAGATCCGCGCCATTGGCCAGGTCGAAGATGTCGCGCACGCCCGGCTGGTTCAGCAGCACCGCGCGGTCGCTCTCGGAATTGGCGAAGAAGGGCACCGGCAGCACATAGGCCTGCGCGCCGGTGCGTTCCGCCAGGCGGTGCATCACGTCATGGCGGTTGGCAGAGTAATGCCGCGTAAGCCCGCCCAACAGAGACACGAAGCGGGTGCCGTTCGCGTCAAACCGCGGCAGTTCCTGCACCGCTGCCGCAAGCGTGCGGCCGTGACCCAGGCCGATCGTCTTGTGCTCGCCCCGTTCGACTTCGCGGCGCAGGAAGCTGGCACCGGCCAGGCCCAGAGCGCGCAGGGGCATCCCTTCCTCGCCCAAGTCGGGGGCGACCTCGCAGAAGGCCAGGCCGTACAGCGCGCAGAGCCGGTCCTCCAGCACCGCGCATTCCACGATCTCGCCGTCGATGCTGACCTTGACCACGCCCTCGGCCACGGCGCGGGCAATAAGGCGATGCGCCTTGACGCCGGTGACGCCCAGCCGTTTTGCGACTGCTGCCTGGGTCAGCCCGCCAGCGTAATGCAGCCAGGCCGCGCGGGTGGCGAGGCTTCGTTCCGGGTCGATCCCCTGTCGCGCCATCAGCCGGCCTCCTCCATGATGCGGCGAAGCTGGTTTTCGCTCAGCGCCACCGGGTTGGCCTTCATCGAGGATGACGCGGCCGCGGCGTCGGCAGCGGCGGCCTGCGCCTCGGGGCCGATGCCAAGCGCGGTCAGCGCCGGAAGGCCCGCGCGATGCGACCAGTCGGCCAGCGCCCGCGTCGCCTCGGGCATCGAGGCGAAGGGCGTATCAAAGGCCGCGCCGATCCAGCGGGCGACCTGGTCCAGCCGCTCGATCGCAGCCGGGTCGTGGGCAGCCGTGCGGTTTGCCATCAGCACATGGGGCAGCAGCGCCCCGCAGATCGCACCATGCGGCGCGCCAGTCAGCCCGCCCAGCGGCCCGGCAAGCCCGTGGACCGCGCCAAGCCCGGCATTGGCAAGCGCTAGGCCGCCGCACAGACTGACCCAAGCCATCTCGTCCCGCGCCTCGGGTTCCTCGTCCTCCATCAGGCGCCGGATCGCGGCCAGCCCGCGCGGGATCGCGTCGCGGCACAACGCGTCGGTCAGCGGGTTTGTGCGGGTGCAGACGAAAGGCTCGATCACCTGGGTGACGGCATCCAGGCCCGAGGCCAGCGTCACCGGGCGCGGGCAGCCATCGGTCAGCGCCGGGTCCACGACCGCCAGTCGCGGCAGCATCCGGGCGTCGCGCAAGCTGACCTTGCGGCGGTGGTCGGGCACGCCGATCACGGCGTTGCGCGTGACCTCGGCCCCCGTGCCCGCGGTGGTTGGGATGGCGACAAAGGGCAAGGGCGGATGGTCCAGCGGCAGGCCCTGCCCCACGACCTCAAGATGGTCCAGCATCGGGCGCGTGGCAGGGACAAGTGCGGCAATGGCTTTTCCTGCGTCGATGACAGCGCCGCCGCCGAGGGCCACCACGACCTGCGCCCCCTGGGCGGTGCGGATGCCCTGGGCCACCAGATCGGTGTCGGGTTCGCGCGGCACGGCGAAGCCCACAACCTCGCAGCCCTGCGCCCGCAACCCATCGGCCAGCCAGGCGGCACGGTCGGGATTGCGGCCATGGACCAGCAGCACTCGTTGCCCAAGCCCCACCACACGCGCGGCCGCATTGGCGGCCTGCCCCCTGCCGAACAGGATTTCAGCAGCAGAGGCAAAGGCGAAGGGCGCGACCATCAGACCTTCAGATCCCCAGCGCCGCTGTCGATATGCGGTGCCCAGAAGGCCACGCTTTCGGCGATATGCGCGATCACCTGGCGGTCGTTCGGTTCGCGTTCCTTGAAGGACAGTTCCAGGCAGATCTCGTTGTCCACCGCGCCGCCCTGGGCCAGGGCCTCCAGCAGCGGTTCCGGCTGCACGCGGCCCTTGGCGTTGTATTCGGCAGTGAAGGGACGGTGGCCCGACTTGTCCATCATCGACTGCTTGATGTGGATGATGGGCGAAACCCTGGGCACCGCGCGCGCCCAGGCATAGGGGTCGGTGTCGTCCGGGTTCGGGCTGGTCACGTCGCCGTGGTCGATGTCGGCCATCATCCACATTGGCACGGCCATGTCCGCCGCCGTCAGCCGGTCCTGCAGGGCCATGCAGGCGTCGATGGTTTCGCCGAACTCGCGACCCACGCTCATGGGTTCCCAGAAGACATAGGACAGACCGGCGGCCTTGGCATGGTCCGCGACCTCGGCCCAGGCGTCGATGGCGATGCGGATCAAATCCTCGCGCCGCTGCGGGTCGTCATAGTCGCGATAGGTGAAGATCGCGAACTGCGTGCCGACCGAAGTGCCGCCGAGGTCGCCTATGATGTCGGCAAAGGTCTTGAACCAGTCGACATAGTATCGCCGCACATCGCGGTCGGGATGGCCGAAATGGTTCAGCCGCCCGTAAGGCCCCGTCATGCCGCTGGTGACGCGCACGCCGGTGCGGACAAGCGCGGCCCCCATCTGCCGCGTCAGGCGGCGGATCACGGGGGCGGGCCAGGACGGGTTGATGAACTCATGCGTCAGTTGCAGGTCACGGATGCGCAGATCCCGCGCGACCGTTTGGATCAGGTCGTCGGGATCGGCGAAGCGGTTGACCAGCGGGTTGGTGTTCAGCGAAAGCGTCAGGGCCATGGCGGTCACGCAGCCTGCGCCAGGTCAGAGCCGTTGAACCAATCCACGAAGGCCTGCTGTTCTTCGGGCGTCAGGTGCAAGTAGTGCTTGGTGCGCCGCCACAGGATGTCCTCGGGCTGCTGCGCCCATTCCCTGGCGACCAGATAGCGCGCCTCGGCTTCGTAGAGGTTGCCGCCGAAGTGTCGGCCAAGCCCGTCCATGTTCATCGCGCCGGCGACCACGTCCTTGGTTCGCGCGCCATAGAGGCGGGCGTAATGGACGACCAGCTTGCGCGGCATCCAGGGGTGCAGTTCGCGCAACAGGTTCAGGAAGGATTCGAAATCAGCATTGGCGATCTCTCCGCCCGGCAGGGGGGTGGTCTCTGTCCAGTCGGGCCCCATCGCCGGAAAGATGTCCCGCAGCTTGTGCATCCCGCGTTCGGCTAGTTCGCGGAAGGTCGTGATCTTGCCGCCGAACACGTTCAGCAGCGGCGCACCGCCGGTCGTGTCCAGGTCGAAGACATAGTCGCGGGTCACGGCCGACGGGTTGCCCGCGCCGTCGTCGAACAGCGGCCGCACCCCCGAAAAGGCGTGCAGCACGTCCGAAGGGCGCAGTTTCTCCTTGAAATAGCGGTTCACGGCGGCCAGCAGGTAATCGACCTCGTCGTCCGAGATGGTCACGTCCTCGGCCCGGTTCTCCCACGGGATGTCCGTGGTGCCGATCAGCGCCTTGTCGCCTTCGTAGGGGTTGATGAAGATCACCCGCCGGTCCTTGTTCTGGACCAGATAGGCCTGCTGGCCCGACCACCATTTCGGCACGATGATGTGGCTGCCCTTGACCAGCCGGACGTTGCGGCTGGAGTTGGACCCCGCGACGTTGTTGATGACCTGCGACACCCAGGGTCCGGCGCAGTTGACGATGCAGCGGGCGCGGAAGGTGCGGACTTCCCCGGTGAGTTCGTTGCGGGTCTGGGCGGTCCAGGCGCCGTTTTCGCGCCGGGCGGAAATGCAGGGGCTGCGGGTCAGGACCTCGGCCCCCTTTTCGGCCGCGCCGACGGCGTTCAGGATCACCAGGCGCGCATCGTCCACCCAGCAGTCGCTGTATTCGAACCCCTTGTGATACTGGTCCAGCAAGGGCGCGCCTTCGGGATCGCGGCGCAGATCCAGCGTGCGGGTGCCGGGCAGCTTCTTGCGCCCGCCCAGGTGGTCGTAAAGGAACAGGCCCAGGCGGACCAGCCAGGCGGGGCGATCCTCGGGTGAATGGGGCAGCACGAAGCGCATCGGCCAGATGATATGCGGGGCCGCGTTCAGCAGCACCTCCCGCTCGATCAGGGCCTCGCGGACCAGGCGGAACTCGTAGTATTCCAGATAGCGCAGGCCCCCATGGACCAGCTTGCCCGACCGGGACGAGGTGCCTTGGGCCAGATCGTCCTTTTCGCACAGCACGACCTTCAGCCCCCGTCCGGCCGCATCGCGGGCCATGCCCGCGCCGTTGATGCCGCCGCCAATGACGAAAAGGTCGATCATCTCGGAATCAGGGGTCATAGCCAGTGTCCTTTCAGGGATCGGGCAGCGGCAAGCGCGTCCCAGGCGGGCGGCAAGGCCCGGCGCGAAGCGGTGAAGGCGGGGAACAGCGCGTCATAGGCTGCAACCAGCACGGGATCGGGCGGTTCTGCCTGGCCCAGCAACGGGGTCACCCACTGGGCGATGCAGGCCTCCATGTCCGGATAGGCGCCGATGGCGACGGCGGCCATCATGGCGGCGCCCGCGGCCCCTGCCTCGTCCCGGTCGGACACGCGGACAGGGGCGTTCAGGCTGGCGGCCAGGATGCCCCGCAGGCCCCGCGACCGCGCGGCCCCGCCGGTCAGGCGCAATTCACCCGGCAGCGGCCCCATTGCGGCATAGCAGTCGCGCATGGCCATGCCCAGGCCTTCGGCCACGGCGCGGATCAGGTCGGGATAGCGGTGGCCCGCCGACAGCCCGACAAAGCCCGCCCGCGCATGAGCGTCGACAAAGGGCCCGCGTTCCCCGGCTTCCGAGATATAGGGGTGATAGACGATCTGGCCGGGGGTGGACTGCAGCAGCCAGCCCTCGATATGGGCGACCAGGTCGCGATGGGTCACGGACTGGCCCATGTCGGACATGATGCCTGCCGCGAGCCCCAGCACCCAGTCCAGGTTCAGCGTCGCGGCCATGTTGGTCTGCACCTGCGTGACGACGCCGGGGACCGGCAGGCAGATGACATAGCCCGTGCCCTCGTCGTTCAGATGCACGTCCTGAGACCGGACGGCGCGCAGGTGGACGCCCGTCGATCCCACGGTGGAACAGGCCACGTCGCCCGCAGCCCCGCCATAGACGCCCGCGCCAAGCGCGGTCATCACCATGTCCACATAGCCCAGGGATACAGGCGTTCCGGCCAGCAGTCCGGTCTGGCGCGCGGCGTCCTGCGTCAGCGGATGCGTGACCTGCGTGCCGTCGATGATCGGCGGCAGCAGGCTGCGGCGATGCGTCAGGCCAAGCGCGTCGATTACCGCGTCGTCATATTGGCGGGTGCGGAAATTGCCGAAGGTGAAGCTGGCCTCGGACGGATCGGTCGCCTGCACGCCCGTCAGGTTCAGGTAAAGCCAGTCCTTGCAATGCAGCGCGACCTTGGCCCCGTCCAGAAGGTCGGGCGCGTGGGCGTCCATATGCGCCATCTGGCTGCCCTGCTGGCAGGTATTCAGCCCGGTGCCCGTGGCTTCGAAACGCGCGCGGTTGGCGGGACCGGCGGCCAGCCGCGCCACGGTCGGCGCGGCGCGCGCGTCCAGCCACAGCCAGGCATCGCCCACCGGCCCGTCGCGCCCGACCAGCCACGTCCCGTCGCCCTGCGCCGTTACCGACAGCGCCGCCGTGCGCCCCGCCAGACCGTCGATCTTGGCCCCCAGCCCACGCAAGGCGGCGGCGCAGTCGTCCCATGTCTGGTGCAGCGATTGCGTGGCGGACCCGTCCGTTCCCGAATGATAACGGTTGGGGACCGACGAAGCCGCGATCTGCCGCCCGCCCAGATCAAAGGCCACCGCCTTGATGACCGAGGTGCCAGCATCTATGCCGATAAGGATGTCACGGCCGGCCATGAAGCGTTCCCTTGCAGGGCTGGCCGAGTGTCGCGGCAGTCATTCCAATCCCTCCTGCGCGGGTCCATCGCAGGACCGCGCCCCGATCCGGATCCTTACACGAAAGGACATGCCTCGTGAATGCATTTTTTTGCAGACATAGTAAATAATTTCAGCTAAGGTCTGGGGCAATGGGCAGGATCCGTCAGAGGAGGCGACCTGCGCACCGGGCCCTGCGGCCAGTCACGCGGGCCAGCGGCCGAGGATGCAAAAGGGGGGAAACGACATGCCCGACAAGCAGGCATTGACTGCACGCCTTCGGTGGACGATTTCGCCTGGCGGCGCTTTCCCCGCATCAGCCGCCACCCGCTGACCCCAGAAGACAGGCAGGGCCTTTATCCATGAGCCACAGCACCGCCCCCTCCACATCCGCCCCCAAGGCCCCCGCCCCCTCGCGGCGCGGGATGCTGATGGGCGCAGCGGCCATCGTCGTCCTGGCGGGCGCTATCGCGCTTGACACCACCGTCGTTCCCATCGGTTCCGAGGCCGATGTCCGGGTGCAAGCCTTTTCGCCCGACAGCTATGGCCAGGAACAGTTTCCGCGCATCCAGGCCTTCGTGAAGGAAAAGGCCGTCGATGCGGCGACCCTGGCCCCCGCCGTCCTGGCCGACAAGGACGCGGCGGCGGAACAATATGGTGTCGCGTCGTCCACCGGGGCGATCATGTTCGTGACCCTGACCGGCGTCGCGGGCGAGGCGCGGTCGGGCGTCTATCCGCTGACGGTGGACGGCCTGCCCGAAGACATCACCGTCCGCGTCCAGACCGGCCCTGCGATCAACGGCACCGACCTGCGCGACGCGCCGGGCGATATCGCCTTTGGCGACTTCAAGAACCAGATCGAATACCAGGACGCCGGATCGGGCATCAACCGCGCGATGAAGGCCGCCGTGCTGGACGGCATCGACACCGCCAGCCTGACCGGCAAGTCCGTCACCGTCACCGGCGCCTTCCGCCTGATCAACCCCAAGAACTGGATGATCACCCCGGTCGAGGTCGCCGTCCAATGAGCGGGCAGATGACCCGGCAGACGGAAGGCAATCCCGACGCCCGCGAGGTGGTCCTGGCCGCGCGCAACGTCGCCAAGTCGTATGGCAACGTTCACGCGCTGAAGGGCGTGAACTTCGACATCCATCGCGGCCAGGTCACCACCCTGTTCGGCGAGAACGGCGCGGGCAAGTCCACGCTGATGAAGATCCTGTCAGGCGTCATCCAGCCCACGACCGGCCAGATCATCCTGGACGGCCGGCCTGTCAGCTTTGCCAACGCGAACGAGGCCCGCGACCGGGGCATTTCCATCATCCACCAGGAACTGTCGCTGGCCCCGAACCTGTCGGTCCGCGACAACATCTTCATGGGCCGCGAGTTGCGCGGCCCCATGGGCGTCGATTTCGCCGAGGAGGAACGCCAGGTCCGCATCCTGATGGAGGAGCTGGAGGAGGAGATCGACCCCCTGACCCCGGTCGAGGAACTGCGCCTGGGCCAGCAGCAGATCGTGGAGATCGCCCGCGCCCTGTCCGTGGACAGCCGCATCCTGATCATGGACGAACCGACCAGTGCGCTTTCGGCCAGCGAGGTCGAGGTGCTGTTCAAGGTCATCCGCGACCTGACCGCCAAGGGTGTCAGCATCGTCTATATCTCTCACCACCTGGAAGAAGCGCTGACGATCACCGACCACGCGGTGGTGCTGCGCGACGGGACCATGACGGCCTATGCGCCGCGCGCCGACATCGACCTGGAATGGATCGTGCGCAACATGGTGGGCGAGAACTACGACCTGGGCAGCCCGCCCGACAGCGCCAGGGGGCAGGTCGCCCTGTCAATCCGCAACCTGTCGGTGCCCGACCAGACCGGGCAGGATCTGGTCCGCAACCTGTCGCTGGACCTGCGCGCCGGGGAAATCGTCTGCATCTATGGCCTGATGGGCGCGGGGCGGACCGAACTGCTGGAAACCTGCGCGGGCCGGTTGCGCGCGTCGGGTGGAGAGATCGTGCTGGAAGGGCAGGAGATTTCCCACCTGCCCATCGGCGAACGCATCGCCCGCGGCCTTGCCCTGGTGCCCGAGGATCGCCAGCGCGACGGCTTGGTCCAGACCATGAGCGTGGGCCAGAACCTTTCGCTGGCTTCCATCCGAAACTTCACGCGCGGGCTGTTCACGTCCAGCCGCGCCGAACGGACGCTGGTCGACGACAGCATCCGCAGCGTCACGGTCAAGACCTCGGGCGGGGGCGCGCCCATCGGATCGCTGTCGGGGGGCAACCAGCAGAAGGTCGTGATCGGCAAGATGCTGGCCACCAACCCCCGCGTCATCATGCTGGACGAACCTTCGCGCGGCATCGACATCGGCGCCAAGGCCGAGGTCTTCCGCCTGCTGGCCGAAGGCGCCCGCCGGGGCCTTGCCGTCATCTATTCCACATCCGAGGTCAGCGAATGCCTGTCCATCGCGCATCGGATCATCGTCATGCACAAGGGCCGCATCTCGGCCGAATTCGATTCCACCGTTTCCAAGGAAAAGATCATGGCCGCCTCGGGCGAGTCCGTGGCTGCCTGATGGGCCGTTGAGCGAGGAAAACCTATGTCTGCCACCACCACCGCGCCCAAACAGGACGGCTTCAGCATCGGCCGCCTGCTGCTGGAAGGCCGCGCCTTTTTCGCCCTGATCGCGATCATCGCGGTCTTTTCCTTCCTGTCGCCGAACTATTTCACGGTGTCGAACTTCCTGATCATGTCGTCGCAGGTGGCGATCTATGGCATCCTGTCGGTGGGGATGCTGCTGGTGATCCTGAACGGCGGGATCGACCTGTCGGTCGGATCCATCCTCGCGCTTTGCGGGGTCTGCGCGGGCGCGATGATGCAGGGCGTCACGCTGGAATGGGCGGGGGTGATCCTTTACCCGCCGGTCTGGGCAGTGGTCGTGCTGACCATCGCCATCGGCGCCGCGGTCGGCGCGCTGAACGGCGTTCTGGTGGCCTTCTTCAAGGTGCCACCCTTCGTAGCCACGCTGGGCGTGATGTATGTGGCGCGCGGGGTCGCGCTTCTGATGACGAACGGGCTGACTTACAACAACCTGCGCGGCCAGGAAGCCCTGGGCAATACCGGCTTCAACTGGCTGGGCTTCAACCGGCTGTGGGGCATCCCCATCAGCGTGATCGTGCTGGCCGTGGTGGCGGTGCTGGCGGGGCTGATGCTGTCGCGTTCGGCCTTCGGACGCTGGCTGTATGCCTCGGGCGGGAACGAACGCGCGGCGGAACTGTCGGGCGTGCCGGTGCGGCTGGTCAAGATCACGGTCTACACCATCTCGGGGGCGCTGTCGGCGGTGGCGGGGCTTGTGTTGGCCTCGCAGCTGACATCGGCGGGGCCGACGGCGGGGACCACCTATGAACTTACCGCCATTGCGGCTGTGGTGATCGGCGGCGCGGCGCTGACCGGCGGGCGCGGCGGCGTGCGCGGCACGATGCTGGGCGCCTTCGTGATCGGCTTCCTGTCGGCGGGCCTGGTCATCATCGGCGTCAGTTCATACTGGCAGACGGTCTTCACCGGCGCCGTGATCGTGCTGGCCGTGCTGATGAACTCGATCCAATACGGGCGCGGCGGGCGCAAGTCCTGACGGCCCACGACCTTCGCCGTCCGGCGCGGGACGCCGGGCGGAAAGCCTGCCTTCCGGCAGTGTAACAACCCAAAGGGGAGAGAGAGTAATGTTCACCATGACCCGCCGCGCGCTGCTTGCCGCCGCCGTCGCCATGCCGATGATGGCAGGCGCCGCCTCGGCCGAGGGGCTGATCACCATCATCGTCAACGACCCCGCGAACCCCTATTGGTTCACGGAAGGCGAGGTCGCCAAGAAGACCGCCGAGGAACTGGGCTACACCGCCAACGTGGCCGCGCACCGGGGCGACACCAACACCGAAAGCACCCTGGTCGATACCGCGATCACCAACCAGTCGGTCGCGCTGATCCTGGACCCGGCCAATGCCGACGGGTCCGTGGGCGCGGTGCAGAAGGCCGTTGACGCGGGCATCCCCGTCTTCCTGGTCAATGCCGAGATCAACCAGGAAGGTCTGGCCAAGGCGCAGTTGGTGTCTAACAACGCGCAGGGCGCGGCCCTTGGCGCGCAGGCCTGGGTCGAGGCCGTGGGCGATGCGGGCAACTATGTCGAGCTGTTCGGCGCGCCGTCAGACAACAACGCCCAGACCCGGTCCAACGGCTTCGAGACCGTGCTGACCCAGTATCCCGACTTGGTGAAGGTCGGCCAGGAAGTCGCCAACTGGGACCGCACCCAGGGCTATCAGAAGATGCAGTCGCTGCTGCAGGCCAATCCCGACATCATCGGCGTGATCTCGGGCAACGATGAAATGGCACTGGGCGCCATCGCCGCGCTGAAGGAAGCCGGCAAGCTGGAACAGGTCAAGGTCGGCGGCTTCGACGGATCCCCCGACGCGGTCGAGGCCGTGAAGGCTGGCGAGTTGCAATACACCGTCCTGCAGCCCGTCGCCGTCTTCGCCGAGGAAGCCGTCCGCCAGGCCGACAACTTCATCAAGAACGGCACGACTGGCGTGGATACGGAAAAGCAACTGTTCGACTGCCTGCTGATCACCGCCGACAACGTGGACAACTACACCGGCCCCTTTGTCCTGGAACAGTAAGGACGCCGGAAAAGCAGAAAGGGGCGCGGATCACCGCGCCCCTTTTTCGTTCATTCGGCCATTTCGTCTTCGCGCCAAGCATGGTCGGGATCGGGCTCGCCCGCGTCGTCATGTTCGGCCAGCCAGTTCTCGGCATCCAGTGCCGCCATGCAGCCCATGCCCGCGCTTGTCACCGCCTGGCGATAGACATGGTCGGTCAGGTCGCCCGCCGCGAAGACGCCGGGGATCGAGGTGCGGGTACTGCCCGGTTCGACCTTCACATAGCCGCCGTTGTGCAGCTCGAGCTGGTCCTTGACCAGTTCGCTGGCGGGCGCATGGCCGATCGCCACGAAAACGCCGTCTGCCGGAACCGTGCGCGTGCTGCCGTCCACCGTCGAGGTCAGGACCGCGCCGGTCACGCCTGCCGGGGTATCGGTGCCTTGGACCTCGGTCAGCGCGTGGTTCCAGATCACCTCGACCTTGGGGTTCTTGAACAGGCGCTGTTGCAGGATCTTCTCGGCCCGCAGGCTGTCGCGGCGGTGGACCAGCGTCACCTTGCTCGCGAACTTGGTCAGGAACAGCGCTTCTTCCACCGCGGTGTTGCCGCCGCCGATCACCAGAACCTCGCGGTTGCGATAGAAGAAGCCGTCGCAGGTGGCGCAGGCGGAAACGCCGAAGCCCTTGAACTTTTCCTCGGAGGGCAGGCCCAGCCAGCGGGCCTGGGCTCCGGTGGCCAGGATCACCGCGTCGGCCGTGACAACGCGGCCGCTGTCGCAGGTGGCGGTAAAGGGGCGGCGCTGCAGGTCAAGCGAGGTCACCATGTCGATCACGATGTCGGTGCCCATGGCGCGGGCATGCTCCTCCATCTTGACCATCAGCTCGGGGCCCTGAATCTCGGTCTCTCCGGGCCAGTTCTCGACCTCGGTCGTGATGGTCAGTTGTCCGCCGGGCTGCATCCCCTGGATCAGCATCGGGTTCAGCATGGCCCGCGCGGCATAGACGGCGGCGGTATAGCCCGCGGGGCCGGACCCCACGATCAGAAGTTTCACATGCGTGCGTTCGGTCATCTTGCGTCCCATCCGGTGTTTGTGCATGAGGTAGTGCTTCCGCCCGGAAATCGCAACGCGGGACGCGCGCAGAAAGAATATTGCGCGCAGTGTGCCTGCATTGTAGTTTCCGGAAACGCCAAAGACCCGATCAAGAAAGAGCAGCATGGCCGGCGCGAAACTGGATGACATCGACCGCAAGATCCTGGCCGAACTTCAGGCTGACGGCCGGATGACCAATGTCGAACTGGCCCGCCGGGTGGGTATCTCCGCGCCCCCCTGCCTGCGCCGCGTCCGCGCGCTTGAGGAAACCGGCTTCATCCGCGGATATCACGCCGACATCGACGCGCGCGAACTGGGATTCGAGGTGCAGGTCTTTGCCATGGTGCGCCTTGCCAGCCAGTCCGAACGCGACCTGTCGGCCTTCGAGGCCCTGGTGCAGGGCTGGCCCCTGGTCCGGGAATGCCACATGCTGAACGGAGAGATCGACTTCATCCTGAAATGCGTCTCGCCTGATCTGTCCAGCTTCCAGCGGTTCCTGACGCAGTCGCTGACAGCGGCGCCGAACGTGGCCAGCGTCAAGACCTCGCTGGTGATCCGGGCGGCGAAGGATCAGCCGGGGGTGCCGTTCGAGGTGGTGGAGGAGAGGGTAAGGGAGGCGGGGTAAAGGCCGGGGGGCCAGCCCCCGCACCCCCGGGAAATTTAGGCCAAGGTGAGGATCAGCGCGCAGGCACCCGCCGCTCAATCGCCTCCCAAATCTTCTCCGCCGCGTTGATCCCGTCGAAGCGTTCCAGTTCCTGGATCCCCGTAGGCGAGGTCACGTTGATTTCCGTCAGCCAGCCGTCGATCACGTCGATGCCGGTGAAGATCAGGCCTTTTTCGCGCAGGACCGGTCCGATCCGCTTGCAGATCTCGTATTCCCGCTCGGTCAGGCCGATCTTTTCGGCGCGGCCGCCGACATGCATGTTCGACCGGGCCTCGCCCGTCTGGGGGACGCGGTTGATCGCGCCGACGAGTTCGCCGTCCACCAGGATGATGCGCTTGTCGCCCTGGCTCACGGCATGGATGTATTTCTGCGCGATCATCGGCTCGCGGTTGATGCCCGCGAACAGTTCCAGCAGCGCCGACAGGTTGCGGTCCTCGGGGTCCAGGTGGAAGACCCCTGCCCCGCCATTGCCGTAAAGCGGCTTCACGATGATGTCGCCGTGCCGGTCGCGGAAGCGCCGGATCGCGGCAGGATCGCGGGCGATCATGGTGGGCGGCGTCAGGTCGGGGAAATCCAGCACCATCAGCTTTTCCGGGCAGTTCCTGACCCAGAAGGGATCGTTCACCACCAGCGTCCCCGGATGCACCCGGTCCAGCAGATGCGTCGAGGTGACATAGGCCATGTCAAAGGGCGGATCCTGGCGCAGCCAGACCACGTCGAAGTCGGACAGGTCCACCTCGGCCCAGTCGCCGAAGGTGACGTGGTTGCCCTGCTCGCGGCGCAGGGTCACGGGGCGGCCGCGCGCGATCACCCGGCCCTCGTCATAGCGCAGCTGATCGACGGTGTATTGGAACAGCCGATGGCCGCGGGCCTCGGCCTCCAGCCCGATGCGGAAGGTGCTGTCCCCTGTGATCGAGACATGTTCGATCGGGTCCATCTGCAGGGCGACATACAGGCTCATCACATCCTCCTTGGGGGCGGCACAGGGACGCTTGTCGCCCGGCCATTTGCGGGATGCAAGCCGCCGCTGCATTGACTTGCACGCGCGTTACCCCAAGTGATAGACGGGCGTCGATTTTGTGAAAGCTGGCCGATGGCCTGCAAGAAAGGCAAGACTGCATGGCGATGGACAAGACCAGCTTCGACCGCGACGACCTGCTGGCCTGCGCCCGGGGCGAGTTGTTCGGCCCCGGCAACGCGCAACTGCCCGAACCGCCCATGCTGATGATGGACCGCATCACCGACATTTCCGAAGACGGCGGGGAACATGGCAAGGGCCATGTGGTGGCCGAATTCGACATCACCCCCGACCTGTGGTTCTTCGCCTGCCATTTCCCGGGCAACCCGATCATGCCCGGCTGCCTTGGCCTGGACGGGCTTTGGCAGTTGACCGGCTTCAACCTGGGCTGGCGCGGCTGGCAGGGGCGCGGCTATGCCCTGGGCGTGGGCGAGGTCAAGCTGACCGGCATGGTCCGCCCCGACCGCAAGCTGCTGCGCTATCACGTCGATTTCACGAAGGCCGTGCAGACGCGGCGCCTGACGATGGGCGTGGCCGACGGCCGCGTCGAGGCGGATGGCGAGACCATCTACCAGGTCAAGGACATGAAGGTCGCGCTGTCGTCCAACTGACGGCGGCCCACTGAACATAAGCAAGGAGGAAGGCCCATGCGACGCGTCGTCATCACCGGCCTTGGTATCGTCTCGCCCATCGGCAACAATGCCGACGAGGTGACGGAAAGCCTGAAGGCGGGCCGGTCGGGCATCGTCTTCGCGCCCGAATATGCCGAACACGGGTTCCGCAGCCAGGTCCACGGGATGCCCCAGATCGTGCTGGAGGATCACATCGACAAGCGCAACCTGCGCTTCATGGGTCCGGGCGCGGCCTACAACTTCCTGGCCATGGAACAGGCGATCAAGGATTCCGGGCTTGAGGAAGGCGACGTGTCCAACCCTCGCACCGGGCTGATCATGGGATCGGGCGGGCCGTCCACCAGCAACTTCTTCCTGGCGCACCAGACCGTCATCGAAAAGGGCAGCCCCAAGCGCATGGGGCCGTTCATGGTGACGCGCTGCATGTCGTCCACCAACTCGGCGACGCTTGCCACGCCCTTCAAGATCAAGGGCGTGAACTATTCCATCACCTCGGCCTGTTCGACCTCGGCCCACTGCATCGGCAACGGGGTCGAACAGATCCAACTGGGCAAGCAGGACATCGTCTTTGCGGGCGGCGGCGAGGAACTGGACTGGACGCTGTCCTGCCTGTTCGACGCGATGGGCGCCATGTCGTCGAAATACAACGACACGCCTGAAACCGCGTCCCGGCCCTATGACGCGACCCGCGACGGGTTCGTCATCGCAGGCGGCGGCGGCGTCGTCGTGCTGGAGGAACTGGAGCACGCCAAGGCGCGCGGCGCCAAGATCTATGCCGAGGTGACCGGCTATGGCGCGACCAGCGACGGCTATGACATGGTCGCCCCGTCCGGCGAAGGCGGCGAGCGGTCGATGCGGCTTGCCCTGGACACCCTGCCCGAAGGCCGCAAGGTCAGCTATATCAACGCCCATGGCACCTCGACCCCCGTGGGCGACGTGGGCGAGGTCAAGGCCGTACGCCGCATCTGGGGCGAGGGAAACACCCCGCCAATCAGTTCCACGAAGTCGCTGACCGGCCATTCGCTGGGCGCAACCGGTGTGCACGAGGCGATCTACAGCCTGTTGATGTTGCAAAATGACTTCATTGCAGCATCTGCAAACGTGACCACCCTAGACCCCGAAATCCAGCCGGGCGAGATTGCGACAAGCCGGGTGGACAATGCCGGTCTTGATTCCGTGCTGTCGAACAGCTTCGGGTTCGGGGGAACGAACGCCACCCTGCTGATGTCGAAATACCTGGAGTAAGCGGGGACAGTATGGGCGATCTTCTTCAAGGCAAGCGCGGGCTTGTGATGGGGGTCGCCAACGACCATTCCATCGCCTGGGGCATCGCAAAGGCGGTGGCGGACCAGGGGGCGGAACTTGCCTTTTCCTATCAGGGAGAGGCTTTCGGCAAGCGCGTGCAGCCCCTGGCGGCTTCGGTCGGGTCGGATTTCCTGCTGGACGTGGACGTGACCGACGATGCCTCGCTGGACGCGGCCTTCGGGGCGATCACGGAACGCTGGGGCAGCCTGGACTTCGTGGTCCATGCCATCGCTTTCTCCAACAAGAACGAGTTGACCGGCCGGTTCATGAACACCAGCCGCGCGAACTTCAAGCACAGCCTTGAGATTTCCTGCTATTCCCTGATCGAGGTCGCGCGGCGCGCCCATCCCCTGATGTCGGCGGGCGGGTCGCTGATCACGCTGACCTATGGCGGGTCGAACCGGGTGACGCCCTTCTACAACGTGATGGGGGTTGCCAAGGCCGCGCTGGAATCGACGGTGCGCTATCTGGCCAACGACCTTGGCCCGGACGGCATCCGCGTGAACGCGATCAGCCCGGGCCCGATGAAGACCCTGGCGGGCGCTGCCATTGGCGGGGCGCGCAAGACCTTCCGCCACACCGAGGCCAATGCCCCCCTGCGCAAGAACGCCACGCTCGACGCGATCGGCGGCACTGCGGTCTGGATGCTGTCGGATTGGGGCGCCTGCACCACGGGCGAGATCGTGCTGGTCGATGGCGGCTATCACGTCCTGGGAATGCCGCAGAGCGAGAACCTGTGATGCCGCCGCGGGGGTGCTTCGCCCCCGCACCCCCCGAGGATATTTCCGCACGGAAGATGGGCCAAGCGATGTTCTTCACCGCAGATGACGGGGCGCGGCTGGCCTATTCTGACCAGGGTGAGGGGCTGCCGGTCCTGTGCCTGGCCGGGCTGACGCGGAACATGGGCGATTTCGATTACGTCGCTCCGCATCTGTCGGGCGTGCGGCTGATCCGGATGGACTATCGCGGACGCGGGCAGTCGGCATTCACCGGCTCAGCGACCTATACTGTCCCGCAGGAAGGCAAGGATGCGCTGGCGCTGCTGGATCACCTGGGGGTGGACAGGGCCGCGATCCTGGGCACGTCTCGCGGCGGGCTGATCGGGATGCTGCTGGCCGCCGTGGCGCATGACCGGCTGCTGGGGCTGTGCCTGAACGATGTCGGCCCGGTGATCGAGCGCGCGGGGCTGGAGCGGATCTTCGACTATGTCGGGCGCAACCCGGCGGCGCGGACGCATGAGGCGCTGGCGGAACGGCTGCCTGCGGCCATGCCCGGCTTCACAAATGTCCCCGATGGCCGTTGGCTGGCGGATGCGCAGCAGCATTACGACGAAACGCCGGAGGGGCTGCGGATCAAATATGACCCTGCCCTGCGCGAGGCGTTCCTGGCAGCCTTCGAGGGCGCTGCGCCGGATCTGTGGCCGCTGTGGGATGCGACTGCGGGACTGCCCGTCGCACTGATCCGGGGGGCCAGTTCCGACCTGCTGTCTGCTACGGTTGCCGCCGAGATGCTGCGCCGCCGCCCCGACACGATCTTTGCCGAGGTTCCGGGCCGCGCCCATGTGCCCTGGCTGGACGAGCCGGAATCGCTGGATGCGATCAACGCCTGGCTGGACCGCTGCGGGCGCTAGAAGCGCATTCCCACGCTGAAGCTTGCGCCCTCGGTCCCGATGCCGAAATCGGCGGCGCCGAAGGAAAAGCCGATCAGAGCGCCAGCCAGCGCCTGTTGCGCGGTATGTTCGCCCGCATGGACCCGGCTTGCCGCCGTCAGCCCCGCCGCGCCGTAAAGGCCTATGCCCGCCGCGCGGTCGTCGGGAAAGCACTTGCCCGCCAGATCCGCCGCGCCGAAGGCCGCGGCTGCGGAGTGGCCGGACGGAAAACCCTTCCCCTCGCCATTGGGCCGGACCGATACAGGGGTGCCGTCCAGCCAGGTCTTCAGTCCCAGCACCACCACCGTCTGCAAGGCACCGCGCACCGCGAAATCCTCCAGCCGGTCGTCGCGGGCGGCGCAGACTGCTGCAGCCAGCGGCAGGCCATATTTCATCGCGGTGCCGAAATCCGCAAAGGGATCGGCGGCGGCGGGTTGCGCCAGGGCTGCCACAGCGGCGGCGGCCAGCAGGGGACGGCGCAGCATTATTGCTGCATCGCCTCGACATACTCCATCAGGGCGACCAGTCGCACGGGCGTGGGCGTCGGATTGCCGTCGCCCGCGTCATAGGGGATGGTCGGCCCGTCCAGCAGATCCCCAAACTCTGGCATCGGCGATTCGCTGCGGCCCGGCGTGAAGCCATAGATGTGGCCCATCACCTGCAGGCGCGGGAACGTGCCGCCGTTGCTGGCGGCGACACGGGTCAGATCGACCGGCGCAGGGGTCATTCCCCCGGCCGCTGGACCATTGCCCCGGCCATCTGCTCCGTGGCAGTCGACGCACAGCGCGTTGAAGTCGTTGCGCGCCTGCACCCGGCCCGACATCTGCGGCGCGCAGGCGGCAATCAGGCCCGCCATCGCCAGCCCCGTGAGAGCTGCCCCATATGTTGCCTTCATCCCCTGCCCCTTACCGATGTTTTCCCGACTTTGCCCCGGCCGGACGGGTCACGCAACCGTCTGGTCGAGACGGATCACCCGGTCCATGCGCCGGGCCAGGTCGTGGTTGTGCGTGGCGATCAACGCCGACAGGCCCGTGTCGCGGACAAGTGCCATCAGCATGTCGAAAACCCGGTCCGAAGTCTCGGGATCTAGGTTCCCGGTGGGTTCATCTGCCAGCAGCAGCGAAGGCGCATTGGCAAGGGCGCGGCAGAAGGCCACCCGCTGCTGTTCGCCCCCCGACAGCGCCGCCGGGCGGTGATCGGCACGCGCCGACAGGCCCACGCGGGCCAGAAGATCGGCGGCGCGGGCGGCGGCGTCGCGTTGGGGAACGCCGTTGGCAAGCTGCGGCAGGATGATGTTTTCCGCCGCGCTGAATTCCGGCAGCAGGTGGTGGAATTGATAAACGAAGCCCAGTTCGGCCCGCCGCGCCTCGGTCCGGGGCTTGTCGGGCAGGCCGGTCATGTCGCGGCCGTTGAGGATCACGCGCCCTGTGTCGGGCGTGTCCAGCAGCCCCGCGATATGCAGCAGCGTCGATTTTCCTGCGCCCGACGGCGCGACCAAGGCCACCACCTCCGCTCGCGCGACGGACAAGTCCAGCCCGCGCAGCACCGGCACTGGGGCGGGGCCGTCCTTGCCATAGGTCTTGCCGACCCCTTCAAGCCGCAACACGTCATTCATAGCGCAGGGCCTCGACCGGGTTCATGCGCGCGGCGCGGCGCGCGGGAAAGATGGTGACGACGAAGGACAGGAACAGCGACAGCGCCACCGCGCGGAAGATGTCCCAGGCGCGCAGTTCGGCGGGCAGGCGATAGATGCCCCGCACCTCGGGCTGCCAGGCGCCCCCGCCGGTCAGGGCGTTCAGCGCGGCCATGATATTGTCCACGTTCAGCGCCAGAAGCACCCCCAGGACCACGCCCGCAATGGTGCCGATGACGCCCGTGAAGGCCCCGCACAGAAAGAAGACCCGCAGCACCGCGCCCTCGGTCAGGCCCATGGTGCGCAGGATGCCGATGTCGCGGCCCTTGTTCTTGACCAGCATGATCAACCCGCTGGTGATGTTCATGGACGCGATCAAGACCAGCACCGACAGGATGACGAACATCACGTCGTCCTCCATGTCCAGTGCCGCCAGGAACGACCCCGAGGAGTCTCGCCAGTTCCACACCTGCGCCCCCTCGCCCGCAGCCTTCATCAGGGGCACCGTCCAGTCGTCCACCTGCTCGGGGTCGGTGACGAAGACCTCGATCTCGTCGGCGACACCCTCGCGGTTGAAGTATGACTGAGCCTCGGCCATCGGCATGTAGATGCGGGTGCGGTCGATATCGTATCGCCCGGCGCTGAAGATATAGGTCACCTCGTAGGCCTTGACGCGCGGCGTGGTGCCGATGGCGGTGCGCGCGCCTTCGGGGGCGATCAGGCGGATGCGGTCGCCCAGGCCCACCGCCAGTTCACGCGCGATGCCCGAGCCGATGGCAATGCCGCGGCCGAAGTCGTCCAGGTTGCCGACCGAGGTGGAAGGATCCACGATCCGCGGCATTGCCCTGAGATCATCGAGACTTACGCCGAACACCTCGGCCACGTTCGAGCTGTCGTTGGCGGTGGCCATGACCTGACCACGCACCACAGGCGCCGTCCGCGTGACGCCCGGCACTTGCGCCAATTTCGCGGCCATTGCGTCGTAATCGGCGATGCGGCCGGGGACGACATAAACGTCCTCGGTAAACTCGTTCTCGATCTGCTGGGGCGCCATATAGACGGTCGTATGGGCATTGGCGCCCAGGATCGTGTCCACGAACTCGGCCCGGAAACCCGCGCGCACGGCCAGCGTCGCGATCAGCGCCATCACGCCAAGCGCGATGCCGATCAGGCTGATCCAGGTCATCACGCTGACCCCACCCTCGGCCCGGCGGGCGCGCAGGTATCGCCAGGCGATGGTGAATTCATAGCGAGAGAACGGACGAGGTGTGGCCATTGGGACGCCTTGATTTTTCGGGCGGAACCTGACCGCACAGGCCCCAAAGATCAAGCCGACAAAGGCGTGAGTTTGAACGAAGGGGGAACTTGCGGCGGCGCGCCGCAGATGCCACATGACGGACATGGCAAAATCCACCAATGCTTTCACCTGCACCGCCTGCGGCGCGTCCCACAAGAAATGGGCCGGACGCTGCGACGCCTGCGGCGCCTGGAACACCATCGTCGAGGAGGCGCCCCTGTCCCAGGGTCCGGGCCGGGGCCTGGGCGCCCACAAGGGCCGCGCCGTTCCCCTGTCCAGCCTGATGACGACTGAAGCCCCGCCCCCCCGCTGCCTGTCTGGCATGGAGGAACTGGACCGCGTTCTGGGCGGCGGCCTTGTGCCCGGCAGCGCGGTCCTGATCGGCGGGGATCCCGGCATCGGCAAATCGACGCTGCTGTTGCAGGGTGCGGCGGCATTTGCCCGGCGCGGCCTGAACGCCGTCTATATCAGCGGCGAGGAAGCAAGCGCGCAGGTCAGGATGCGGGCGCAGCGCCTGGGGCTGGCGGATGCGCCGGTGCGGCTGGGGGCGGAAACCAACCTGCGCGACATCCTGACCACGCTCGACAATGAACGTCCCGACCTTGCCATCATCGATTCCGTCCAAACGCTGTGGTCCGACCAGGTCGAGGCCGCGCCGGGCAGCGTGGCCCAGGTCCGCGCCGCCGCGCATGAGCTTGTCACCTTCGCCAAGCGCAAGGGCGTGGCGATCTTCCTGGTGGGCCATGTTACCAAGGAAGGCCAGATCGCCGGTCCCCGCGTGGTCGAGCACATGGTCGACACCGTCATCTATTTCGAGGGCGAGCGCGGCCACCAGTTCCGCATCCTGCGGTCGGTCAAGAACCGCTTCGGCCCGGCGGACGAGATCGGCGTCTTCGAGATGACTGGGGCCGGCCTGGCCGAGGTCGCCAATCCGTCCGCCCTGTTCCTGTCCGAACGCGGCCAGCCCGTCCCCGGCAGCGCCGTCTTTGCCGGGATCGAGGGCACGCGCCCCGTCCTGACCGAGGTGCAGGCGCTTGTGGCGCCATCGACGCTGGCATCTCCGCGCCGCACGGTGGTGGGCCTGGACAGCGGTCGCGTCAGCACGATCCTGGCCGTTCTGGAAGCCCGCTGCGGCATCCCCTTCGCGGGGCTCGACGTGTTCCTGAACGTCGCCGGCGGGATGCGCGTCAATGAACCCGCCGCCGACCTGGCCATCGCGGGCGCGCTTTTGTCCGCGCGTGAGGACAGCGCCCTGCCGCCCGAGGCGGTGTTGTTCGGCGAAATCAGCCTGTCGGGCGCGCTGCGTCCCGTCGCGCAGGCGGAAAACAGGTTGAAAGAGGCGCAGAAACTTGGTTTTTCACAGGCGATTTTGCCCGACAGCCAGAAGGTCGAGGGTGCAGGGGGGATGAGCGTCAGGCGCATCGCCGACCTGACAGGATTTGCAGGAGAGGTCTTCGGCGCCGGCTGAAGTGCCTGAAACGAAAAGACAACCGGCGCATGGGGACAGGCGATGGACGGATTCACAGTTATTGACGCGGTGGTGGCTGCGGTCATCATCCTTTCGGCCATTTTGGCCTGGTCGCGCGGCTTTGTGCGCGAATCGCTGGCAATCTTGGGCTGGATCGGGGCGGCGATCCTGGCCTTCATCTTCGCGGCAGCCATGCGCCCGCTGATCGCGCAGCTTCCGGTCCTCGACCGCTTCCTGGGCGACAGTTGCGAACTGGCGACCATTGCGGGCTTTGCCGTGGTCTTCGCACTGGCCCTTGTGGTCTTCTCAATCATCACGCCGCTGTTCTCGTCGGTCGTGCAACGTTCGGCCCTTGGGGGCGTGGACCAGGGGATGGGCTTCCTGTTCGGCGTTGCCCGGGGCATCCTGTTGGTGGCGATCGCCTTCATCGTCTATGACCGCGTGATGACAAGCCAGCAGGTCGCGGTGGTGGAAAACAGCCGCAGCGCCCAGGTGTTCGAGCGGATGCGCGGCCAGATGGACCAGCAGATCCCCGACGATGCGCCGGGCTGGATCGTCAGCCGCTACGAACAGATGGTGGCGGGCTGCACGGCCACGGCAACCCCCTCGGCGCAGGAAACCCCGCCCGCCAACTGATGCGCCGACTGCATGGCTGCCCTGTTGTGATGCTTCCGTGACGAAAAACCGCCCCCGCCATCGTGCGGGGGCGTGACTTTGGGACGCACCCGCACTACATGGTGCGGGACAGCCCAAAGCCATTCAGGACGCCGTGATGCAACCATTCCTGGCCCATCCGTTCGATTCGGACCGCCTGCACGAAGAATGCGGCATCTTCGGCGCCATCGGCGTCACCGATGCCTCGAACTTCGTGGCCCTTGGCCTGCACGCGCTGCAGCATCGCGGCCAAGAAGCGGGCGGCATCGTCGCCCATGACGCGGAACACGGGTTCAACAGCGCCCACCGCTTCGGCTATGTCCGCGACAACTTCACCAAGGCCGAAGTAATGGCCACCCTGCCCGGCCCGCTGGCCATCGGCCATGTGCGCTATTCCACTGCCGGGACCAAGGCCGCGACCGCCATCCGCGACGTGCAGCCCTTCTTTGGCGAGTTTCACATGGGCGGCTGCGCCATCGCCCATAACGGCAACATCACCAATGCTGCGGCGCTTCGGCGCGAGTTGATCGAGCGCGGCTCGATCTTCCAGTCCTCCAGCGACAGCGAATGCATCATCCACCTGATGGCGCGGTCGATCCAGCGCAACATCCCCGAACGGATGAAGGACGCGCTGCGCCGGGTCGAGGGCGCGTTTTCCGTCATCGCCATGACGCGCACCAAGCTGATCGGCGTGCGCGACCCCTTGGGCGTGCGACCGCTGGTGCTGGGCAAGGTGGGCGAGGATGGCTTCGTGCTGGCGTCGGAAACCTGCGCCCTGGACATCATCGGCGCCGAGTTCATCCGCGAGATCGAGCCCGGCGAGATGGTGGTGATTTCCAAGGGCGAGGTTGAATCCTCGCGCCCCTTCGGCCCCTCGACGGGCCGCTTCTGCATCTTCGAGCATGTCTATTTCTCGCGTCCCGATTCGATCATCGGCGGGCGCTCGGTCTATGAAACCCGCCGCCAGATCGGCGTGGAACTGGCCCGCGAGGCGCCGATCGAGGCGGACCTGGTTTGTCCCGTCCCCGACAGCGGCACGCCCGCGGCCATTGGATACGCCCAGGAATCGGGCATCCCCTACGGCATGGGGATCATCCGCAACCAGTATATGGGCCGCACCTTCATCGAGCCGACCGAGCAGATCCGCAACATGGGCGTCCGGCTGAAGCTGAACGTGAACCGGTCCCTGATCGCGGGCAAGCGCGTGGTGCTGGTGGACGACAGCGTGGTGCGCGGCACCACCTCGCGCAAGATCAAGGACATGATCCTGGACGCGGGCGCCGCCGAGGTGCATTTCCGCATCGCATCGCCCCCCACGGCCTGGCCCTGCTTCTATGGCGTGGACACGCCCGACCGCGACAAGCTGCTGGCGGCCAACATGTCGCCCGACGAGATGCGCGACTGGATCGGCGTCAACTCGCTGGCCTTCGTGTCGCTGGACGGGCTTTACCGCGCCGTGGGCGAGGCCGGGGGCCGCAACAAGGCCTGCCCGCAATATTGCGACGCCTGCTTCTCGGGCGACTATCCGGTGGCGCCCTTTGATCAGCTTGAACGTGGATTCCGCATGAAGTCGGGATCGGAAACGGCGATGAACGAGGCGGCGGAGTAGCGGGGGACTTCACGTCCCCCGGACCCCCTGTGGGATATTTTTTTGAGAAGAAGAGTTAGCTGACGATCTGTTCCAGCGGGTCGTACCAGGCGGCGTATTGGCCCCAGACGGCGCGGGCCAGCATTCCGGGCTTGTGGCGCAGCTTGGCCAGTTCCGCGCGCGTGGCCCATATGAAGCGGTTCACCACCTGTTCGGGGTCTTCCAGGATGATGCCGGCATCGCCGTTCAGCGAGGCACGGAAGATGATGTCGACCTGGTGGAAGCCGCGTTCGGGGTCGTGGAATTCGTTGACCAGGATCGGGGCGCTCACGGTGATGGCCAGGCCGGTTTCCTCGGCCACTTCGCGGATCAGGTTTTCGGGCAAGGACTGGCCGGGTTCGACCCCGCCGCCGGGCAGGCACCAGAGGTCGGACTGCTGGCCCGGATAGGCGTTGACCAGCAGCAGTCGGTCGTCCCGCAGGATCGCCGCGCGGACCGCCAGTCGGGGCGGCTTCATCCGGTGATCCGGTTCAAATGGCCCATCTTGCGCCCCGGTCGCGGATCGCCCTTGCCGTAAAGATGGACCTGCGTGTTCGGCGTTTTCAGAAGATCAGGGATGCGGGCGACATCGTCGCCGATCAGGTTTTCCATCACCACATCCGCGTAGCGCTTGCCGTCGCCCAGCGGCAGGCCCGCCACGGCGCGGATATGCTGTTCGAATTGGTCGACCGCGCAGCCCGCCTGGGTCCAGTGGCCGGTGTTGTGGACGCGCGGCGCGATCTCGTTGACGATCAGGCCCTGGGGGGTCACGAAGAGTTCGACACCCATGACGCCGACGTAGTCCAGCGCGTTTGCGATGCGCGCTGCGATCAGAACGGCATCGGTGGTGACCTTGCCGGGCAGGCCGCAGGGCACGGTGGTCGTGCGCAAGATGCCTTCGCGGTGGACGTTCAGGCCAGGGTCGAAGGCCGCGACCTGGCCATCGGTGCCGCGCGCGATGATGACGCTGATCTCGGCCGAGAAATCGACGAAGCCTTCCAGCACGGACGGCGCGCCGGTCCATTCGGCGGGGCCGTCGCCGATCCGGACCTGGCCCTTGCCGTCATAGCCCAGTCGCCGGGTCTTGAGGATCGAGGGGCGGCCGATCCGCGCAACGGCTGCGTCAAGGTCAGTCTCGGCCGGAACGTCGGCGAAGGGCGCGGTTGCCAAACCGATGTCGTTCAGGAAGGTCTTTTCCGTCAGCCGGTCCTGCGACACCGCCAGCGCGCGGCGGTCGGGGCGGATCGGGCGGATCGATTCAAGCAGGTCCAGCGCCGAGGTCGGGACGTTCTCGAATTCATAGGTGATGACATCGACGCTTTCGGCAAAGGCACGCAGAGCGGCCTCGTCCTCGTAGGGCGCGGTGGTCACGCGCCAGGCCACGTCGCCCGCAGGCGCGGCACCCGGGTCATAGATATGGCAGCGCAGGCCCAGGCGGCTGGCCGCCACCGACAGCATCCGGCCCAACTGGCCGCCGCCCAGGATACCGATCGTCCGGACATCATTCATCGCGCGGCTCCTCGGGGATGGAATCGGACAGCGCCTGGCGCCAGGCATCCAGGCGTTGAGCAAGCGCGGGATCGGACAGCGCAAGGATGCCCGCTGCCATCAGCCCGGCATTGGCCGCGCCCGCAGCCCCGATGGCCATTGTGGCGACGGGATATCCCTTGGGCATCTGCAGGATCGAATAAAGCGAATCGACGCCGGACAGTGCTTTGGTCTGGACCGGCACGCCGATGACCGGCACGCGGGTCTTTGATGCCATCATCCCCGGCAGGTGTGCCGCGCCCCCTGCACCTGCGATGATGACCTTCAAGCCGCGCGACACGGCGGTCTTGCCGTAATCCCACAGCCGGTCGGGGGTGCGGTGGGCGCTGACGATGCGGGCATCATAAGGGACGCCCAGTTCATCCAGGATCGTGGCGGCTTCCTTCATCGTGGGCCAGTCGGACTGGCTGCCCATGATGATTCCCACAGGTTTTTCCATCATTCGTCCCGATCCCGAACCCGGTTTCCTGCGCCCGCCATAGCGCGCTGGGCGCAGGGCCGCAATCAGGCGATGATGTCGGGGGTGATCTCGTCCTCAAGCCGGGCGATCTGGTCCTTGAGCATCAGCTTCTGCTTCTTCAGGCGCTGCAACGCCAGCGAGGATGTCAGCTGCTGCGCCGACAGGGCCGCGATCGCCTCATCCAGGTCGCGGTGTTCGCAACGCAGCGCCGCCAGCTTGGCGCGGATGATTTCGTCATGGGACATCTCGTGGTGCATGTTCATCTGGCTTGGCCTGGCTCGACGCATGAGGTCTTTGCGCCAAGTATAGATCCTAGCACGGCACATGTTAACAAGATGCTTAGCGAGGGACAGGACCGACTTGCTTCTTGTCCCTCTGCCGGAAGGCTTGGTGTTGCAGAAAGGGGACGGGCGATGAAGGATGTCTGGGGTCTGGCGGCATTCGCCGTTGCGGCATTGGCCATGGGTGCGTCTGCCCAGGCCCAAGAGGACAGGGCGCAGCTTTGCGTCAACCAGTGCCTGTTCAACCACGGCCCGGCGACCAGCCCGGCCTATCAGGCCTGCATCGAACGGATGTGCAGCGACACGCCCGAAGCTAGCCCCCGGCGCGATGCGACTGCGCCCCGCTGGAGAAACGAAAGCGTCTCGGGCGCCCATGCGGCGGTGATCGACGCGGGGGACAGGTCGCTGAACTACATGTGCCAGCCCGGCGGGCCGGCGCTGATCGGCATCTCGGGTCTGGGCGGGGCGGCAGATGACACGCGCATCAGCGTGGACGGCCGTCTCTTCGCGCAGCCCTTCGTGGCGCGCAACGGGATCCTCTATACCACCGCCGACGCCGGATCGCCGCTGGTCGGCGCGCTGATGTCCGGCAACGGGGTCGAGGTCGCGGCGGGGGGCCGCAGCAGCACGTTTCCCCTGACCGGCTCTCGTGCGGCGATCGAAACGGCGGCCCAGGCCTGCGGGATACGGCCGTGATCGGACTTGCAAGGCGCCGGCTTCGTCCACATATTGATGCCAAGCGGATCGCCGCCAAGGGGTCCGCAGAACAGTCGCTTGTCGCAAAAAGGGCTGAGCATGACCAAGATTTCGCTGGGGGCGCATCCGTATCTGCTGGGGTTCGACCAGCTAGAGCGTCTGGCCGAACGGGCCGCAAAGGGCGCCGAGGGCTATCCCCCCTATAACATCGAACATGTCGCGCCAGACGGGTTCCGGATCACGCTGGCGGTCGCGGGTTTTGCGGAACAGGATCTGTCCGTCACGACCGAGGACCGGCAGCTTGTCATCCGCGGCCGCATGGCCGAACCCGAAAGCGAGCGCGTCTTCCTGCACCGGGGCATCGCCGCCCGTGCCTTCCAGCGCAGTTTCGTCCTGGCCGACGGGGTCGAGGTCGAGGGCGCCCAGATGGGGAACGGCCTGCTTCATGTGGACCTGAGGCGCATCCAGCCCCAGCAGGTCGTCCAGACCATTCCGATCAGCCGCAAGTAAAGGGGATCATCATGGATACCAAATTCGACTTCGGCGGCATTGACGCCGAAAGGACGGTCTATATCCGTCAGGTGGAAACCAGCAGCCTGCCCCAGGAACTGCGTCAGCAGCTTGACGGGATCGACAGCATGTATGCCGTCCACGACATCGACGGCGAACGCCTGGCCCTGGTCAAGGACCGGCAACTGGCCTTTGTGCTGGCCCGCCAGAACGAACTGACCCCGGTCAGCGTCCACTGACCTTTTCGGGGCGGGGCGGAGTGTCCGCCTTGCCCCGCAGGCCGGTCCGCAGCGCCAGCACCGTCAGGATCGCGGCAAAGGCGCAGACCTGATAGGTCAGGGCGTGCGACATGGCGGCAGGATAATCGTTGCCGCCCTGCCCGTGCAGGCGCACGAAGAACAGGCTGGACACCACCGCGATGCCGATGGCCGCGCCGACCTGCTGGAAGGCCTGCATCGCCCCTGATCCCGCCCCAGCATCCCGTCCCGGCACCGATTGCAGCACCGTCTGGAACAACGGCGAGATCGTCAGCCCCATGCCAAAGCCGCAGACAGCCAATGGCCCGATCAGGGTTGCAGGCGTGAAGCTTTGCGGCGGATGGCCGGTGACATGGCGCAGGAAGACCATCCCCGCCAAAAGCGTCGCCACGCCCACCGCCATGCGTCCCGGCATCCATTTCGTCCCGAAGCGCCCGGTGATGTAGCTGCCCAGCATGATGCCCAGCGGAAAGGGCGCGGTGGCGATGCCCGACTGCATCGGGTCCAACCCGAAGCCGGTCTGCAGATAGATCGCCAGCACCAGGAACATTCCCGGTATGGCCGAAAAGTGCAGCATGACCATCAGCACGCCCGTGACAAAGGCCGCGTTGCGCATCAGCGCGACCGGCAGCAGCTGCTCTCTCCCCTGGCGCGCCAGGCGGACCTGCCGCCAGACAAACAGCCCGCCCACCGGCAGCGCCGCGACCAGCATTGCGATGCACCACCAGGGCCAGCCCAGCAGCGCGCCCTCGATCACCGGCAGGACAACCAGCACCACAGCCAGCGAGAACAGCCCGACGCCGATCCAGTCGATGCGCATCTTCCGATCCGATGACAGCGCCGGGATCCAGCGAAGCCCCGCCGCGATGACGACCATCCCGACCGGCAGGTTCACCAGGAAGATCGGCCGCCAGTCAAGACCGGCGATGTCGCCCGTGATCAGCGCGCCGCCCATCAGCGGCCCGGTGACCGCCCCAAGGCTTGCCACCACGCCCGCCAGGGCAAAGGCGCGCGCCTTCTGTTCGGGCGGAAACATCACATGCATGATCGCCATGACCTGCGGCACCACCATCGCCCCGCCCACCCCCTGCAGCGCGCGCGACCAGATCAGCATCGGCATCGACAGCGCAAAGCCGCACAGCGCCGAGGCCAGCGTGAAAAGCCCGATGCCCAGCAGGAACAGCCGCTTGCGCCCGAACTTGTCGCCGAAGCGGCCGAAGGGCAGCAGCCCCGCCGCGAAGGCCAGCACATAGGCGGCCGACACCCACTCGATCTCGGCCGCAGTGGCCCCCAGGTTTTCCCGGATCGAGGGCAGCGCGACGTTCACGATGCTGACGTCGATCAGGTTCATGAAGTTGCCCAGCAGCAGCAGGACCGCTGCAAGCCAGGGGTTGAAGGCGGGATCGCCTGCACGCACCAGGGACATGGGCCGCCTTTCCTGCAGATCGTGACATCAGGCCCGGCCTAGCGGTTCCCGTCGGGCAGAACCATCGGCAGCCCGATCCGGTCCTGATGCGGGCGGTAAATTTCCCGTGCGGCGGCGTCGGGCAGGAACAGATGCGTCGCCCCATGATTGCGCGCGACAAGCGCCTGCCACAGCAGGCCGCGGGGACCTTCGGGCGGTCCTGCGGCCAGGGGCGCCAGCACGGCATCGCCGGGCGCATCGACCACGACACCTGGCGCGGTCTGGACCAGCAGCGCCGCGCCCATGCGGGCGACCAGCGTCGCGGCCATCTCCACATCCGCCTGGGACGCAGGCAGGACTGCCAGCACCTGACCGGTTCCTCGGCCCCGGAACAGGGCGCGCAGCGCGTTGGGGGTCGGGCCGCTGCCGGGGCGGCGCAGGCCCTTGACCTTGCCCCCTAAGCGGGTCGGGTCGCCCCAGCGGTCGGTCACCGACAGCACCGCCACGACGCCACCCGCGTCGCGCAGCGCAATGTCGTGGCCGGGTTCGACCCCCCGGGCGAAATCCGCCGCGACCCGAAGGGCAAAGGGCACTGGCCATCCCCTGTCCCCGCCTTCGCAAGCCGCGCGATAATCGGCCTCGGTCATGTAGCCGCGCAGCGGGGTGAAGCCGCCGCTTAGAAGCAGGTCAAGCTCGGCCACCTGGCGGGCATCCAGCGCCCATGCGGGCAGCTTCTCGGCCTCGGCCCCCAGGGCGGTCGCGGCGTCGGGGGACACGAAAAGCTCTCGGACAGGAAGGAAATGCGTCATGCCCACCCGCCTAGCGCAGCAGGCGCCGTTTGTCATCCGCGCCCGATCCGTGTAGGCATCAGGCCGTTATCGCAACCAGGGGGCCGCATGACCGATATCCGCGCCGTGATCTTCGACATGGACGGCTGCCTTGTGGACAGCGAGCCGATGTCGCTGGAAACGCTGGCCGAGATGATGGCGGTCGAGGGGCTGCATGCCACCCCGGACGAGCTGCGCCGCAAATTCCTGGGCATGTCGATTCAGGCCATTGTCCGGCACCTCAGCGAGGCGCTTGACCGGCCCGACCTGCCCGACTTCGCCCGCATCTTCGAGGAACGGCTGCTGGCGCGCTATCCTTCCGAATTGCGGGTGATCCCCGGCATTCCGGCACTGCTGGACGATCTGGCCGCGCGCGGCGTGACGGTGGCCATCGCCACCGGCAGTTCGGTCCGCAGGCTGGGCATCACGCTGGATGTGGCGGGTCTGGCGGGCCAGTTCGGCGACCGCATCTTCAGCGCCGATCAGGTGCGGCGCGGCAAGCCCGCCCCCGACCTGTTCCTGCTGGCCGCCCAAAGCGTGGGCATCGCCCCCGAAGCCTGCGCGGTGATGGAGGATTCCCCGCACGGGATCACCGGCGCCCGCGCCGCAGGGATGCGCGCGGTGGGCTTCACCGGCGGCAGCCATCTTGTCGGGATGCAGGACGACCATGCCCGCCGCCTGAGCGAGGCTGGCGCGGCGATCGTGCTGCCGGATCTGGATGGGATGGCGGCGGCACTGCTGGACAGGCCGGGACGGGTCTGACGGCGACCATCATTCGCAAGACAAGGGCGGCAAGGCCGCAGGGGAGAGAGGGAAGATGAGCTATCTGGGAATCGATCTGGGCACGTCGGGGCTGCGGGCGCTGCTGGTGGAGGAAGGCGGCAGGCCCGTCGGATCGACGGAACGGCATTATCCGGTCAGTCATCCCCATTCCGGCTGGTCGGAACAGGATCCCGCCGATTGGATCGGCGCACTTGAAGGGGCCATTGCGGAACTGCGCGACCGCCACCCGGAATTTGCCGGCCTTCGCGGCATTGGCGTTGCAGGCCACATGCATGGCGCGACCCTGCTGGACGCGGACGATCGGGTGATCCGGCCCTGCATCCTGTGGAACGACACCCGCAGCCACGCCGAGGCCGCAAGGCTGGACGCGACGCCGGGGGTGCGGGATCTGTCGGGCAATATCGTCTTTCCGGGCTTCACCGCGCCCAAGCTGGAATGGGTCCGCGCGCATGAACCGCAGAACCATGCCCGGATCGCACGGGTGCTGCTGCCCGCTGCCTATCTTAACCTGTATCTCACCGGCGATCATGTGACCGACATGTCTGATGCGGCAGGCACGTCCTGGCTGGATACGGGCGCGCGGGACTGGTCGGACGCGCTGCTGGCTGCGGGCCACATGCGGCGCGACCAGATGCCCCGGCTGGTCGAAGGCTCGGCCCCCGCAGGCAGACTGCGCGCGGACCTGGCGCAGGCCTGGGGGCTGTCGCAGCCGGTAGTGGTGGCCGGGGGCGCGGGCGACAATGCCGCCGCCGCCTGCGGGATCGGCGCCATGCGCGAAGGCCAGGGCTTCGTGTCGTTGGGAACATCGGGCGTGCTGCTGGCGGCGCGCGACGGCTATCACCCCGCGCCGGAAACGGCGCTGCACACCTTCTGCCACGCGGTGCCGGGAACCTGGTACCAGATGGGCGTGATGCTGTCGGCGACCGACAGCCTGAACTGGCTGTCCGGGATCACCGGCGCGCGCCCTGCCGACCTGACCGCCTCCCTGGGCGAGACGCTGCGCGCGCCGGGGCCGGTGCGCTTCCTGCCCTATCTGTCGGGCGAACGGACGCCGCACAACGATGCGGTGATCCGGGGCGCCTTCACCGGCCTGGGGTCGGGCACCACGCGCGACGACATGACCCGCGCCGTTCTGGAAGGCGTGGCCTTCGGCTTGCGCGACAGCCACCAGGCGCTGAAGGAAACGGGCGCCCGGCTGGACCGGATGATGGCGATCGGCGGCGGGGCGCGGTCGCGTTACTGGCTGCGGGTGATCGCCACGACGCTGGACGTGACCCTGACCCTGCCCGCCGATGGCGAATTCGGCGCAGCCCTGGGCGCGGCTCGGCTGGGCATGGTCGCGGCAGGCGCGGGCAGCATGGCCCAGGTCATGACCGCCCCCGACATGGTCGAGGAAATCGCCCCCGATGCCACCCTGCGCGACGATTTCGAGGCCGCCTATCACGCCTTCCGCGCGGCCTACCCGGCGATTCGCGGCGCGCAGTAGGCGCGTCAGGCGATCCGCGCGGGCAGCGTCACGGTCTGGCGCAGCCCGCGCGGCTGGATGTTCGCAAGCGCGATCCGGCCGCCAAGCTGGTCCAGGATCTGCCGGGCAATCGCCATGCCCAGCCCTGCGCCCGGCAGCGCCTTGCGGCGGCCCTTGTCCACCCGGAAGAACGGCTCGAAGGCGCGTTCCATCAGCGCCTCGGGGATGCCGGGGCCGTCATCCTCGATCACCAGTTCGGCCCCTTCCCCGTCGTGGCGCAGACGGACGCGCGCGGCCTTGCCGTGGGTCGCCGCATTGATGACCAGGTTGCGGATGGCGCGCTTCAGCGACAACGGATCGGCGCTGGCCACCAGCGCCGCAAGCGGTCCAAGCGTGACCAGGTAATTCAGGGCGCGCAACTCGGCGACGATTTCGCCCACAAGCCGGTCAAGCCGCAGATCCTGCGCCTCTCCTTGGGTCACCTGGTCGCGGACCAGCCGGATCGCGCTGTCGGCGATGGCGTCCAATTCGGCCAGGTCGGCCAGCCATTTCTCGCGCTCGGCGTCGTCCTCGACGAATTCGGCGCGCAGGCGCATCCGGGTCATGGGCGTGCGCAGGTCGTGGCCCGCCGCCGCGACAAGGCGCATCCGGCTTTCCATCGCCGATTTCAGCCGCGCCGACAGGTGGTTCAGCGCCCGCGCCGTGGCTTGGGTTTCGGGCAGTCCGGTTTCCGGGATCGGCACCAGCACGCCGTCGCGGCCGATTCGGTCCACGGCGCCTTCCAGGATCCGCAAGGGCCCGGTGATCCGCGTGGCGGCCACCAGCGACACGGCCGTGGCCCCGGTCACGATCAGCGCCATCCAGGCCGCGAAGATGCGCCACCCCCCGCGCGGCGGCCGCAGGTCCGGCAAGGGCAGGATCACCCAGCCGTCCCCAAGGTCGACCGAGATGCGCCGCGTCGTCCCCTGCGGATCCTCGGTCACCACGAACCGGTTCTGCAGGCCCTGCTTTGCAAGCGTTCGGGTCCAACGCTGGGTCGATCGGTCGCGCACCTCGCCGGCGGCAGGGCGGTCGGCGAACAGCATTCCCGCAGCCTCGGCCGCCGCGCGATCGGTCTGGGCAAAGCGGACGTTCCAGGCGATCTGTCGGGCCACGGGGATCACCGCGGCCTCGGGCAACGGTCGCTGGACCAGTTGCACCGCGACAAGCGTCGCCAGGGCGATCACCACGACGATGGCCAGGATCATGAAGCCCGCGATCCGGTTGCGCAGCGAGGTCATGGGCCCGGCGCCTCGACCGCGACGGGGACGGCAAGCTGATAGCCGCCGTTCCGCACAGTCTTGAAGACGGCGGGCACGGCATCGGTGGCAAGCTTGCGGCGCAGCCTGCTCATCAGCACGTCGATGGACCGATCGAGCGGGTCGCGGTCCCGGCCTTGCGTCAGATCCAGCAGCAGATCGCGCGACAGGACCCGGCCGGGGCGCACCAGGAAGGCCATCAGAAGGTCGAACTCGGCCCCGGTCAGGTCGATGTCGGCCCCGCCCGCGACAACCCGGCGTTGGTCCGGAAGCACCCGGAAGCCCGCGAACAGATAGCTGCCGGCAGGCTGAGGGGGTTCATCGCCGCCGCTGCGGCGCAGGACGGCGCGGATGCGGGCGGTCAATTCGCGTGGGTTGAAGGGCTTGCCCAGGTAATCGTCGGCGCCGATCTCCAGCCCCACGATGCGGTCGACATCTTCCTTCAAGGCCGTCAGCAGGATCACCGGGATGCGCGGCCGCTGGTCTTGAAGGCCGCGGCAGATCTCCAACCCGGTGCCATCGGGCAGCATCACATCCAGCACGATAAGGTCGGGCGGCGCGTCGGCCACCCGTGCCAGGCATTCGCGCCGGTCCTGCGCAGTGGTGACGCGAAACCCCTGCCCGCCCAGATAGCGGGCCAGAAGGCTGCGGATTTCGGCGTCGTCGTCGACGACAAGGATATGCGGGTTGCCGGTCATGTCGGTCCTGATCGCCTTTCTGCCACCCGCAATATAGGGGGCGTGCCGCCCCCCTGCCCGCATTTTTGCAACCGAACGTTTCCGTGCCGCCGCTGGAAATGTTGATTTACAAATCTGGTCCGCCGCGCCGGGCTGGCCCCATTGGATCCGGGCCTGCCGGCGCTATCTACTGATGGGGAAGATCGGCTGGATCGGGGATCAACTGGATGCGCTTCGGGTTTCGTCACGGCGTGGCGGCATTGGCGGTCTGCGGCGCGCTTGCGGCGGGGGCCGCGGCACTTGGCGTCGGGCAATCCCAGGGCGGCGACGGATCGCAGGTGCTGACCGCCCCCGTCGCGCGCGGCGATATCGAGGTGACGGTGCTGGCCCAAGGGACGATCAAGCCCCGCAATCTGGTCGCGGTCGGCGCGCAGGCATCGGGGCGGATCACCACCATTGCGGTGGAACTGGGCCAGACCGTCCGCCAGGGCGATCTGATTGCCGAGATCGATTCCGTCAACCAGCGGAACGCGCTGAAATCCGCGGAATCGGATCTGGCCGTCGCCCGCGCCCAGCGGGTCGAGCGCGAGGCGACGCTGGATCTGGCGCTGCGGACGCTGGACCGGCTGGAAAAGTTGCAAAGCTCGAACCTGACCTTGCAGAACGAATATGACACCGCCGTCTCGAATGTGGCGGTGGCCCGGGCGCAGATCGACGCGCTTGATGCCCAGATCGCCCAGGCCGAAGTCGCGATCCAGACGGCCGAGGCGAACCTGGCCTATACCCGCATCACCGCGCCCGCCGACGGCACCGTGCTGGCGATCACCGCCCAGCAGGGCCAGACCGTCAACGCCGCGCAATCCGCCCCCACGATCGTCGTGCTGGGCGACCTGACCCAGATGGAGGTCTTTGCCCAGATTTCCGAGGCCGATATCGGACGGGTCGAACCCGGCCAGAAGGTCTGGTTCACCACCTTGGGCGCCCCCGACCGCCGATATGAAGCGGTGCTGGAAGCCGTGGCCCCTGCCCCCGAATCCATCGTGAACGACTCCAGCCTGGGCGGCGGCACCGGATCGGGCAGCACGGCGTCCGAGGCGATCTATTACAACGGCCGCTTTTCCGTTCCCAATCCCGACGGCCGGTTGCGCACCTACATGACGGCCGAGGTGCATATCGTCCTGGGCCAGGCGCGGGACGTGCTGACGGTGCCGTCCATCGCGCTTGGCGCGCCGGGTGCGGACGGGCAATACCGGCTTCAGGTGCAGGGCAGCGACGGTTCGCTTCAGGAACGCGCGGTCAGCGTGGGCCTGAACGACAAGGTCATGGCCGAGATCACCGACGGCCTGCAGGAAGGCGAGCAGATCGTCACAGGCAGCGGCACAAGCCA
Organism: Paracoccus aerius; assembly: GCF_014656455.1. Taxonomy (GTDB): domain Bacteria; phylum Pseudomonadota; class Alphaproteobacteria; order Rhodobacterales; family Rhodobacteraceae; genus Paracoccus; species Paracoccus aerius. The sequence continues at coordinate 197,990 of NZ_BNCL01000005.1, read as the reverse complement.
GGGCGGGCCGTCAGGCCGCAACCCCTTGGGCGGGATGCGCGGAATGCGGGGCTGATCCGTGGACGGGCAGCCGATCATCCAACTGGCGGGCATCGGGCGCAGCTATGTCCAGGGCGAAGGCAGCCTGACCGTGTTGCGCGACGTGGACCTGGCGATCATGCCGGGCGAATATGTGGCGATCATCGGCGCATCGGGTTCGGGCAAGACCACGCTGATGAACATCCTGGGCTGCCTGGACCGCCCCAGCACCGGCACCTACCGCTTTGCGGGCCAGGATATCGGCAGCTTCGACAACACCCGACTGGCCGCGCTGCGGCGCGAACGCTTCGGCTTCATCTTCCAGCGATACCACCTGCTGCCGGAACTGACCGCCCTTGGCAATGTCGAGATCCCGGCCGTCTATCGCGGCGAGGCGGCATCGGATCGCCGGGCGCGGGCGGCGCGGCTGCTAGACCGGCTGGGCATGGGCGCGCGGCTGGGGCACCGGCCCTCGGCCCTGTCGGGGGGCCAGCAGCAGCGTGTCTCCATCGCCCGCGCGCTGATGAACGACGCCAGCGTGATCCTGGCGGACGAGCCTACCGGCGCGCTCGACAGCCGCAGCGGCGAGGAGGTGCTGTCCATCCTGGACGAGCTGAACGCCGACGGCCGCACCATCATCGTCGTGACTCACGACCCCAAGGTCGCCGCCCGCGCCCGCCGCATCATCGAGATCAGCGACGGCCGCATCATCGGCGACCGCCGGAACCAGCCCGCCCCTGCCCCGGCGTCCCGCACGCCCGCCGCGAAACCCGCCCCCGCCCTGCCCGGCAGCGCCTTCTGGGAAGCGCTGCGGATGGCCGTCGTCTCGATGCGCGCCCACAAGCTGCGCAGCTTCCTGACCATGCTGGGCATCATCATCGGTATCGCATCCGTCGTGTCGGTGGTGGCGCTTGGCGAAGGCTCGCGCCAGCAGGTGCTGGCCAATATCTCGTCACTGGGCACCAATACGCTGGAGGTCTTTCCGGGCCGCGACTTCGGCGACATGCGGTCGGGCCGCATCAAGACGCTGGTCGCATCCGACGCCGAGGCGCTTGGCCGCCTGCCCTTTGTCGCGGCCGCGACGCCCGGCACCGCGACCACGGCCACCGTGCGCTTCGGCGCGGCCGAGGCCAATGCCCAGATCAGCGGCGTCGGCGGCGATTACTTCACGGTGACCGGATCGACGATCATTGCCGGGCGCAGCTTCGATGCATCCGCGGTCAGCCGCATGGCGCAAGAGGTGGTGATCGACACCAACACCCGCGACAGCCTGTTCGGGGGCCGCGCGGACAGCGGCGTGGGCCAGGTGATCTATGCGGGCAATGCCATGCTGCGGGTGATCGGCGTGGCCGAGATCGCCTCGCGCGGGCCCGGCGCCAGCCAGACGCTGCGGCTTTACGCACCCTATACTACCGTTCAGGCGCGCTATCTGGGGACCACGACGCTGTCCAGCCTGACGCTGCGGATCGCGGATGACGCCGACATGGCCGCGGCCGAGGATGCCGTGACCCAGTTCCTGACCCAGCGGCACGGGACCAAGGACTTCTTCATCGTCAACACCGACCAGATCCGCCAGACCATCACCAGCACGACCGGGGCGCTGACGCTGCTGATCTCTGCCATCGCGGTGATCTCGCTGGTGGTGGGCGGGATCGGGGTCATGAACATCATGCTGGTGTCGGTCACGGAACGGGTCTCCGAAATCGGGTTGCGCATGGCCGTGGGCGCGCGTCGCAGCGACATCCTGCAGCAGTTCCTGATCGAGGCCGTGCTGGTCTGCATGATCGGCGGCCTGCTGGGGATTGCCGCGGCGCTTGGCTTCAACCTGCTGTTCGACCGCCTGTCGACCAGCTTCACGATGATCCAGTCGCCTTGGGCGATGATCGCGGCCCTGGTCAGTTCGACCCTGATCGGAATCACCTTCGGCTTCCTGCCGGCGCGCAATGCCTCGCGCATGGACCCGGTGGCTGCGCTGTCCAGGGGGTGACGCCGCAGCGTCGAAATGCACGCGACGTGAAAACCGGCTGAAAAAATCGTTGTGTCCCCCGGACAAGCTGCGCAAAGTCTGTTCCAGCACGACGGCGCCCCGAAGCGCCGCACAGCAGTCTGGGAGGACACATGAAACTGACGAAGCTGATGGCGGGCCTTGCGGCCGCCACCATCCTGTCTGCGCCTGCTTTCGCGCAGGGCTATCCCGAACGCCAGATCACGATGGTGGTGCCGTTTTCGGCCGGCGGTCCCACCGATACCGTGGCCCGCCTGGTGGCCGAACGGATGTCGGCCGACCTGGGCCAGCAGATCGTGATCGAGAACGTCGGCGGCGCCGGCGGCACGCTGGGCGCGGGCAACGTCGCCAAGGCTGAAGCCGATGGCTATACGGTGCTGCTGCATCACATCGGCATGGCGACATCCGACACGCTGTATCGCAACCTGCCATACGAAACGCTGGACGCCTTCGAATATGTGGGCCTCGTCACCGAGGTCCCCATGGTGGTCACCGCCCGGCAGGATTTCGAACCCGCCGACTTTTCGGCCTTCATCGAATACGTCAAGGCCAACGCCGACAGCCTGACGCTGGCCAATGCGGGCATCGGCGCGGCAAGCCACCTGTGCGGGATGTTGCTGATGCAGGCCCTGGAAGCGCCGCTTGTCACCGTCCCATACAAGGGCACCGGCCCCGCGATGACCGATCTTCTGGGCGGGCAGGTCGACATCATGTGCGACCAGACCACCAACACCACCCAGCAGATCAAGGGCGGCACCATCAAGGCCTATGCCGTGACCACGCCGGAAAGGCTGGAGCTGTTCCCCGACCTGCCGACCGCCACCGAAAGCGGCCTCGAGACGATGCAGTTCGGCATCTGGCACGGCATCTACACGCCCAAGGGCACCCCGGCCGAGGTGAACCAGCGCTTGTCGGAATCCCTGCAAAAGGCGCTTGCCGACGAAGGCGTGGCAAAGGCCATGGCAGACCTCGGCACCTCGCCCTCGCCGGCCGAGGACGCCACGCCCGAGGCGCTGAAGGCCAAGCTGGAATCCGAGATTGCCCGCTGGAAGCCGGTGATCGAGGCCGCAGGCGTCTACGCCGACTGACCAAGCACCCGCCGCCATGCCCTGGCGGCGGGTCCACCTGACATGCGGGGGAACCATGTCCACGAAACCGAAAGACGGCACGGATATCGCCGCGGGCCTGCTGTTCATGGCCATCGCGGCCTTTTTCGCCTGGCAGGGGCTGGGCCTGGACATGGGCACGTCGTTGCGGATGGGACCGGGATATTTCCCGATGGTCCTGTCCGGCCTTCTGTTCATCCTGGGCGCGGTGATCCTGTTCAAGGCCTTCGGGCGGCCGGACGACGAACCCATCGGCCGCTTCGCCTGGCGGGGCATCCTGTTCATCCTGCCCGCGCCGATCTTCTTCGGCCTGACCGTGCGCGGCCTGGGCTTCGTCCCCGCGCTGTTCATCACCACGCTGATCGCGTCGCAGGCCTCGATGCGGATGCGCCCGCTGCCCGCGCTGATCCTGGCGATCGTCGTCACCATCCTGTCCACGCTGATCTTCAGCTATGGCCTGGGCCTGCCGTTCCGGCGCTTCGGCCCCTGGCTGCCGATCTGAGGGCGCGCAGATGGATCTGATTTCCAACCTTGCGATGGGCTTCGGCGTCGCGTCGTCGCTGGCCAACCTGATGTTCTGCCTGATCGGGGTGCTGCTGGGCACGCTGATCGGCGTGCTGCCCGGCATCGGCGCCACGGCGACCATCGCCATGCTGCTGCCCATCACCTTCCAGCTTGAACCCGTGTCGTCGCTGATCATGCTGGCGGGGATCTATTACGGCGCCCAGTACGGCGGGTCCACCACGGCGATCCTGATCAACATGCCGGGCGAAAGCAGTTCCGCCGTGACCGCCATCGACGGCTATCAGATGGCGCGCAAGGGCCGCGCGGGCACGGCGCTTGCCACCGCCGCCCTGGGGTCCTTCTTCGCGGGCAGCGTCGCGACCTTCCTGGTGGCGATCTTCGCGCCGCCCCTGACCACCATCGCGCTGAAGTTCGGCGCGGCCGAATATTTCAGCCTGATGGTCATGGGCCTGGTGATGTCGGTGGCGCTTGCCCACGGGTCGGTTCTGAAGGCGCTTGCCATGGTGGTGCTGGGCCTGTTGCTGGGCATGGTCGGCACCGATGTCTATACCGGCGCGCCGCGCTTCACGATGGGCATGAACCAGTTTGCCGACGGGCTGAACTTCGTGGCCGTGGCCGTGGGCGTCTTCGGCATCGCGGAAATCCTGCGCAACCTGGAGGACGAACACGACCGGCAGGTGATGACCAGGAACATCACCCGCCTGTTCCCGAACCGGGACGAGTTCCGCCAGATGATCGGCCCCGTCCTGCGCGGCACCGGCATCGGGTCGGTGCTGGGGATCCTGCCGGGCGGGGGCGCGATCCTGGCATCCTTCGCGTCCTACACGATCGAGAAGAAGGTTTCGAAGAACCCCGAAGAATTCGGCAAGGGGGCGCTTGCGGGTGTCGCCGGGCCGGAAAGCGCCAACAACGCGGGCGCGCAGACCAGCTTCATCCCGCTGCTGACGCTGGGCATTCCCGCGAACCCGGTGATGGCGCTGATGATCGGGGCGATGATCATCCAGGGGATCGTGCCGGGGCCGAACGTGGTCAGCGAGCAGCCGCAGTTGTTCTGGGGCATCATCGCGTCCATGTGGATCGGCAACCTGATGCTGGTGGTGCTGAACCTGCCCTTGATCGGGCTGTGGGTGAAGCTGCTGACCGTGCCATACTACGTCCTGTTCCCGATCATCATGGCGATGTGTTCGATCGGGGTCTATTCGGTCAACTCGAACCCCTACGACCTTTTCGCGGTCGCCTTCTTCGGCCTGCTTGGCTATGTCCTGTCCAAGCTGCGCTGCGAACCCGCACCCTTGCTGCTGGGCTTCGTCCTTGGCCCCCTGCTCGAGGAGAACCTGCGCCGGGCCATGATCCTGTCGCGCGGCGATCCCACCACCTTTGTCACCCGTCCGATCAGCGCCACGCTGCTGCTGCTGTCGCTGGCCATCCTGGTGCTGGTCTTCCTGCCCCAGATCCGCAAGCGCCGCGACGAGGTCTTCACCGAAAGCGACGCCTGAAACCCCAACGAACGGAGATCACCATGACATCCATCACCCGCAGGATCCTGCTGGGATCGGCCCTGGCCCTTGGCCTTGCCGGGGCTGCGGCCGCCGAGTTTCCCGAACGCCAGATCACCCTGGTCATCCCCTTCGCCGCAGGCGGTTCAACCGATGTTGTGGGCCGCATCGTCGCCGACCGGATGAGCCAGGAACTGGGCCAGCAGATCGTCGTGCAGAACGTCGGCGGCGCGGGCGGCAGCCTTGGCGCGCAACAGGTCGCCAATGCCGAGCCCGACGGCTACACGATCCTGATGGGCACGGTGGCGACCCATGCGCTGAACCCGCTGATCCTGAAGCAGAAGCCTTATGACCCGGTGGCGGATTTCGCGCCGGTGTCGCTCTTGGTACTGGTGCCGAACGTGCTGGCGGTCCATCCCGACGTGCCCGCCCAGACCGTGCAGGAACTGATCGACCTGGCCAAGGCCGAACCGCTGGCCTATGCCTCGTCCGGCAACGGCACGCCGCTGCACCTGTCGGGCGAATTGTTCAAGGCGATGGCGGACGTCGAGATCGACCACATTCCCTACAAGGGATCCGGTCCCGCGCTGACCGACGTGCTGGGCAACCAGGTGCCGATCATCTTCGACAACCTGCCCTCGGCCTCGGGCCATATCTCCAGCGGCAAGCTGCGCGCCCTGGGCGTGACCACGGCGGAACGCGCGCCCAGCTTCCCCGACGTGCCCGCCATTGCGGAAACCCTGCCGGGGTATGAAACCTACAGTTGGAACGCCCTATTCGCCCCGGCCGGAACGCCGCCCGAAGTGATCGAGGCGCTTGCCGCCGCCGCCCAGGCCACCATGGCCGATCCGGCCGTCGTCGAGCGGATGGGAGAGTTTTCGGCCACCGTCGTCGCATCGACCCCCGCCGAACTGGGCGAACATGTGACAGCCGAAATGGCCAAGTGGGAGCCCGTGGTCCGCGACGCCAACGTCAGCATGGATTGAACCAACTGGCCTGACAGGTGTTTGACTGGGCGCGGCCTGCCTGACGGGCCGCGCACGATACAGCCGACGAGGGATGGATGAGCGGACTTCTGGCACTTCTGGACGATGTGGCATCCATTTCCAAGGTCGCGGCAGCGTCCATCGACGATGTGACCGGACAGGCCGTAAAGGCCGGGGCCAAGGCCGCGGGCGCGGTCATCGACGACGCGGCGGTGACCCCTAAATACGTCCACGGCTTCGATGCCAGCCGCGAAATCCCCATCGTCTGGAAGATCGCGCGGGGATCGCTGTTCAACAAGCTGGTGATCCTGCTGCCCGTGGCGCTGCTGTTGTCGCAATTCGCGCCCTGGGCGATCGCGCCGCTGCTGATGCTGGGCGGGGCTTACCTGTGTTATGAAGGCGCCGAAAAGGTCGCCCATGCCTTGGGCTATGGCGATACCCATGACAGCGAAAAGCATACCCACGCCGAAGGCGATGGCGCCGCGTTGGAGGAAGCGCGCGTGGCAGGCGCCATCAAGACCGACTTCATCCTGTCGGCCGAGATCATGACCATCGCGCTGTCCACGATCCCTGCGACGGACACGCTGTGGATGCGGGCGCTGATCCTGGCCGTCGTGGCGGTTGGGATCACCGTCGCGGTTTACGGCTTTGTCGCGCTGATCGTTAAGGCCGACGACCTGGGCGTGCATCTGGCGACGCGGAAGAACGGTTTCTCCTCGGCCCTGGGGCGCGGCATCGTCAAGGTGATGCCGGGCTTCATGAAGACCCTCACGGTCGTGGGCACGGCGGCGATGATCTGGGTCGGCGGCCAGATCGTGCTGCATGGCTTTGCCGAAATGGGCTGGGCCGGTCCCTATGACTGGATCCACTACCAGGCCGAGGCTGCGGCCCATGCCGTTCCGCAGGCTCCGGGGCTGATCGCTTGGCTGGTGACGGCGTTCTTCGACGGCATCTTCGGGCTGGTCCTGGGCATGATCCTGATCCCGATCGCCCATTACATCATCAACCCGCTTTTGCAGGCGACGGTGGCCCCGCTGATGGCCCGCCTGCGCGGGGCTTGAAGCGGCACCCTGACGCAACGGCATGAAATCTCTCTTTCCCGGTGGTGGCTTGGAAAGATTGACCATGTGGTCAAAGGGTGTCACCTTCCTGTCATGCGGATGTTGCGTTCGCGTCACCTTGGTCCGTTAGGCCCGGCGCGAACAGCAACTCCATAAGGGGAGGAAATCATGAACAAACTTTTCGCAGCGTCCACCGTGGCGCTGATCGCGTCGCTGTCCGCGGCCAATGCGCAGACCGAAATCCAGTGGTGGCACGCCATGGGCGGCGAGCTGGGTGCGAAGCTGGAAGAAATCACCAAGGGCTTCAACGACAGCCAGGACGAATACACGGTCGTGCCGTCCTACAAGGGCACCTATCCCGAGACCATGACCGCCGCGATTGCCGCCTTCCGTGCGCAGCAGCAGCCCGCCATCGTGCAGGTCTTCGAGGTCGGGACCGGCACCATGATGGCCGCCGAGGGCGCCATCGTCCCGGTCCACCAGCTGATGGAGGAACAGGGCGCCGATTTCAATCCGCAAGCCTATCTGCCGTCCGTCGTGGGCTATTACACGGACACCAACGGCAACATGCTGTCGCTGCCCTTCAACAGCTCGACCCCGATCGTCTATTACAACAAGACCGTGTTCGAAAAGGCCGGCCTGGACCCGAACTCCCCGCCGAAGACCTGGGCCGAACTGGAAGAGTTCAGCACCAAGATCAAGGAATCCGGCGCGGCCAATTGCGGTTTCACGACCCAGTGGATCAGCTGGATCCAGACCGAGAACCTGTCGGCCTGGCACAACCAGCCGATCGGCACCGAGCAGAACGGCTTTGGCGGCACAAGCGCGCGCCTGACGCTGAACGGGCCGGTCCAGGTCAAGCATTGGGAAAACCTGAAGCGCCTGTCCGACGAAGGCATCTTCAAGTATGGCGGCCCGGTGGGCGGCGACAACGCGGCGCCGATGTTCTATTCCCAGGACTGCGCCATGTACATGGCAAGCTCGGCCAGCCGCGCGGGCGTGATCGCGAACGCCAAGGACTTTGAAGTCGGCTACGGGATGCTGCCCTATTACGACGACGTCGAGGGCGCGCCGCAGAACTCGATCATCGGAGGCGCCTCGCTCTGGGTGCTGTCGGGCAAGCCGGACGAGGAATATGCAGGCGTCGCGAAGTTCTTCGAATACCTGTCCTCGCCCGAGGTGCAGGCGGACTGGGCGTCCTTCTCGGGCTATCTGCCGATAACCCAGGCGGCGATGGACCAGATGGCCACCTTCTATTCGGAAAACCCCGGCGCGGACACCGGCATCAAGCAGATCACGCTGAACGAGCCGACCGAGAACTCGAAGGGGCTGCGCTTTGGCAACTATGTCCAGATCCGCGGCATCATCGACGAGGAGTTCGAGCAGTTGCTGTCCGGCTCCAAGGACGCCCAAGGCGCGCTGGATTCCGTGGTCGAACGCGGCAACGCGCTGATCGCCGAATTCGAAGCGCAGAACCAGTAAGCACCATCCTGGGGCCGCGCCATCCGCGCGGCCCCATTCCATTTCTGAAGGCAGGGCTGGATGAAGCGCACCTTATTTCGAAACCAGTTGCTGCCCTGGTTGCTGCTGGCACCACAGCTGGCGATCACCTTCATCTTCTTCTTGTGGCCTGCGGCCCAGGCAGTAAGGCAAAGCTTCCTGCGCCAGGACGCCTTCGGCATCAACACCACCTTCGTGGGCCTGTCGAACTTCCAGGCGCTGTGGAACAGCCCGGAATACCTCAACTCGCTTCAGGTCACGGCGGTCTTCGCGGTGTTGGTCACGGTACTGTCGATGGGCTTCGCCCTGCTGCTGGCGGTGGCCGTGGACCGGATGATCCGGTCGACCAGCGTCTATACCACGCTGCTGGTCTGGCCCTATGCCGTGGCCCCGGCGGTTGCGGGAATCCTGTGGTGGTTCATCTTCAACCCGACCATCGGCGTGATGCCCTATTTCCTGGACGCCATCGGCTATGACTGGAACCACATCAGCTCCAAGACCGACGCGATGACGCTGGTGGTGATCGCATCCGCCTGGAAGCAGATCAGCTACAACTTCCTGTTCTTCGTGGCTGGGCTGCAATCCGTGCCCGCCAGCCTGCGAGAGGCTGCCGCCATCGACGGCGCCGGCCCGGTCAGGCGCTTCTTCGACATCACCGTGCCGCTTCTGTCGCCCACGACCTTCTTCCTGCTGGTCGTCAACATCGTCTACGCCATGTTCGACACCTTCGGCGTCATCGACGCCACGACCGAGGGGGGCCCGGCGCAGGCTACCAACATCTTGGTCTACAAGGTCTATTTCGACGGCTTCGTGGGGCAGAACATGGGATCGTCCGCCGCCCAGTCGGTGATCCTGATGCTGATCGTGATCGCGCTGACGGTGGTCCAGTTCCGCTATGTCGAAAAGAAGGTGGCCTACTGATGATCGAGAACCGTCCCGGCCTGAACCTTCTGGCGCACCTGACCCTGATGCTAGGGGTGGCCATCGTCGCCCTGCCCGTCTGGGTGGCCTTTGTCGCATCCACCCATACCGCGACCGACTTCATGTCGGGCACGATCCCGCTGTGGCCCGGCCCGCACCTGATCGAGAATTACAGCCAGATGCTGGGCGCGGGCGTGTCCACCAGCGGCACGCCCCCCGTGGGCACGATGATGCTGAACAGCCTGATCATGGCGCTGCTGATCGCCTGCGGAAAGATCGCGATCTCGATCACCTCGGCCTTCGCCATCGTCTATTTCCGCTTTCCGCTCCGCAACATGGCCTTCTGGTGCATCTTCATCACCATGATGCTGCCGGTCGAGGTGCGGATCGTGCCGACCTTCCAAGTGGTGGCCGACTTGGGGATGCTGAACAGCTATGCCGGGCTGTCGATCCCGCTGATCGCGTCCGCCACCGCGACCTTCCTGTTCCGGCAGGTCTTCCTGACCATCCCGGACGAATTGACCGAGGCCGCGCGGATCGATGGTGCGGGCCCCATGAAGTTCTTCCGCGACATCCTGCTGCCCTTGTCGCGGACCAACATCGCGGCATTGTTCGTGATCCTGTTCATCTATGGCTGGAACCAATACCTGTGGCCGCTGCTCATTACGACCAGCAGCGATTATTACACCATCGTCGCGGGCATCAAGCGCATGGCCGACGCCGTGGACGGGCTGCCGCAATGGCATCTGGTGATGGCGACCGCCATGCTGGCGATGCTGCCCCCCGTTGCCGTTGTGATCGGGATGCAGCGCCTGTTCGTCAAAGGTCTTGTCGAGACGGAGAAGTAAGAAAAATGGCATCAATAACCCTCGACAAGGTCGGCAAGATCTATGCCGGCGGCACCCGCGCCGTTGGCGACGTGAACATCGACATCGCGGACGGGGAATTCATCGTGCTGGTCGGCCCGTCCGGCTGCGGCAAGTCCACGCTGCTGCGCATGGTCGCCGGGCTGGAATCGATCAGCGAAGGCACGGTCCGCATCGGTGACCGCGTGGTCAACGACATCGAACCCGCCGACCGCGACATCGCCATGGTGTTCCAGAACTATGCGCTTTATCCGCATATGTCCGTGCGCCAGAACCTGGCCTATGGGCTGAAGAACCGCGGCACCCCAAAACCCGAGATCGAGCGCCGCGTGGCCGAGGCCGCCGAGATCCTGCAGATCGGCCCCTTCCTGGACCGCAAGCCCCGCGCCCTGTCCGGCGGCCAGCGTCAGCGCGTCGCCATGGGCCGCGCCATCGTGCGCGAACCGGCGGCCTTCCTGTTCGATGAGCCGCTGTCGAACCTGGACGCCAAGCTGCGCGTCACCATGCGGCTTGAGATCAAGGAATTGCAGCGCCGGCTGCGCACCACCTCGATCTATGTGACGCATGACCAGTTGGAAGCCATGACACTCGCGGACCGGCTGGTTGTACTGAACGCGGGACGGATCGAACAGATCGGCACCCCGCTGGAGGTTTATCGCAAGCCGGCCTCGACCTTCGTGGCCAGCTTCATCGGCAGCCCGGCGATGAATCTCATCAGCAGCACCGCCTTGCCCCATCTGCCGGGCGTCGCCCATGCAGGCACCATCGGCATCCGCCCCGAGGATCTGACGGTCTCTGCCACCGGTCCGATCCTGATGGATGTCCTTGCGGTCGAGGAACTGGGCGCGCAACGGCTGGTCCACGGCCAGACGGGGGGCGAGCGGCTGACGGTCACTCTGTCCTCGAACGCGGAACTGTCGGACAGCCTGCGCCTGGACTACCGCCCGGGGTCGCTGCACCTTTTCACTGCCGGCGAGGGTCGGCGCATCGACTGATGTTCTAGTTTTGTTCTAGGTGACGCCATGGTATCATAAGGCGAGTTTCCAGAAAGGGATTCGCCTCATGTGCTTTTCGCTGAACGGTTCGCATCGCCATTCGATCCATTGCATCGTTCCGCCCTACATGCTGCGGGTGCTGGCCCTGCGCGGCGATCCAAGAACCGCCGAGATGGCGCGGAGCCTGCTGAAGCAGACCGAGAAACTGCGCGACGACCGCGCCGAATTGACGCGCGCGGGTCTGCCGCCGGACAAGCCGTTGTCCGGTGCTTTTGCCTCAACCGCCGTCTTTCCGGCCGAGGGCCTGTGCTGCCCCGACCGCCGCATCCATGACGGCCAGTTCCGCGCCGCCCTGCCCGGCAAGCTGGTCCGATCGGAAGGCGACGGTCCCACCGGCATTGCCGATGCCGACACGGCCTATGACGCGGCGGGTCAGGTCTTTTCACTGTTCGCCGAGGAATATGGCCGCAATTCGCTGGACGGGGAAGGAATGCCGCTGGTCGCCACGGTCCATCACCGGCGCGATTACAACAACGCCTTCTGGAACGGCACCCAGATGGCCTATGGCACCGGCGACGGCAAGGTCTTCCGGACCTTCCTTGAACTGTCGGTCATCGGGCACGAGATGGCCCACGGCGTGATCCAGCATTCCGGCGGGCTGATCTATGAAAACCAGTCGGGCGCGCTGAACGAAAGCATCGCCGATGTCTTCGGGTCGCTGTCGCTGCAACGCGCCCTTGGGCAAGAGGTCCATCAGGCCGACTGGCTGGTCGGCCGCGGCATCCTGGGCCCCGGGATCAACGGCGCGGCCCTGCGCAGCATGAAGGCACCGGGCACGGCCTATTCCGACAACATGCTGGGCCAGGATCCCCAGCCCTGGCACATGGATCATTTCGTCACCACCACCGACGACAATGGCGGCGTTCATATCAACTCGGGGATCCCCAACCACGCCTTCTACCTGTTCTGCGCCTATCTGGGCGGACGGGCCTGGGAACTGCCGGGCCGCATCTGGTACCGTGCGCTGCAGACGCTGAACAACCCCATGGCCAGCTTTTCCGACTGGGCCGACCAGACGATGGATTCGGCAATCGAACTGGCGGGCCGCGGCAGCATAGAGACGGTGATGCTGCGCCGCGCCTGGAAACTTGTCGGAATCGCGATCTAGGCCTAGATTCCCCCCGACAAGGGGGATCATGCCATGATCATCGAAATCGCGGCGCAGGGCGGCTTTGGCGGCATCACCGCCGGGCGGCTGCACAAGACCATCGACCTGGCCCACCAGCCCGAGCAGATGCGCCAGGATCTGGCCGAGGCTTTCGAGCCCGAGGAACTGGCCCGCCTTGCCAGCCAGCCCTGCGGAGACTGCGCCGACCGCATGACCTATCGCATCACCGTGACTGAGGATCGCGACAGCTGCAGCTTCACCCTGCAGGAACAGCAGATCCCGCCCGACATGCTGGATCTGATCGACCAGATGTAGAAAAGGCAGCCCGCAGGACTGCCCTTATCTTCGTTGCGCGATTATCTTCGGGGGGAAGCGCCCCCACCTGAGCGGATCAATCCTGCGCGACATCCTTGTGGCGCCGGTTCCACATGACCGAGTTGACAAAGGCCGTGGCGATGAAGACCGCGCCCAGAAGCCCCGTCACCACTTCGGGGAGGTGCCACATGGTCTGGCCGAACATGATGATCGACAGGATCAGGATGGACCAGAAGGCGCCATGTTCCAGATAACGGAACTCGGCCAAGGTGCCGCGTTCGACCAGCATGACGGTCATGGACCGCACATACATCGCGCCGATGCCCAGGCCGATGGCGATCAGGAACAGGTTCTGCGTCAGGGCGAAGGCCCCGATCACGCCGTCAAAGCTGAACGAGGCATCCAGCACCTCGAGATACAGGAATCCGCCCAAGCCAGCCTGCGCCGCCGTGTGCGATGCTTCCTGTGCCTTGCCCCAGCGGTCGAGGATGTGGCCAAGCGCGTCGACGGCCAGGAAGGTCACGATGCCCCACATGGCACTGTACATGAACACCTGCTCGTCCCGGTTTTCCGGCAGCAGCCAGACGAACAGCAGGATGATGGCCAGAACGAATCCCACTTCCATCCCCCGGACCGAACCCGCGGCCCGCAGCGCACGCTCGATCTTGGCGATCCAGTCCACTTCCTTGGACTGGTCGAAGAAGAAGGTCAGCGCCACAAGCATCAGGAAGGATCCGCCGAACGCGGCGATGGGCAGATGCGCCTCGTGGATCAGGCGGGAATATTCCTCGGGGTCGGTCGCGGCCAACTGGATCGCGGCCAGGGGCCCGATCTTTGCAGCAATGACGACGATCAGCAGCGGAAAGACGATCCGCATCCCGAAGACGGCGATCAGGATCCCCCAGGTCAGGAAGCGGCGCTGCCAGACCGGCGTCATCTCCTTCAGCTTGTTCGCGTTGACGATCGCATTGTCGAAGGACAACGAGATTTCCAGGACCGCCAGCACGATGGCGATCATCAGGAAGGACAAGAGGCCGGTGGTCGATCCGGTAAAGCGGTAACCCAGCCAGCCCGCCAGGGCGACGCCAGCGACGGTGGTGATCAGCGGCCACCGCAGATAGGACAAGGACGAGCGCATGAAATCCTCCCGGTAAGGTCGTGCCCCAATAGGGGCATGGCGCCACAGCGGCAAGCCGAATTGCGACATCTTGGCACAGGCCGGGGCCGATTGACCATCACAGCCAACGCTTCCATCGCAGGACCAGCCACGTGGCCCCCGCAGTGGCCGCCATCAGCGCGATGGCCATGGGATAACCCCAGGGTTCGTCCAGTTCCGGCATGGATTCGAAGTTCATCCCGTAGATGCTGGCAATCAGGGTGGGCGGCAGGAACAAGGCCGCCACGACCGACAGAACCCGGACGGTGTTGTTCTGTTCCAGGTTGATCAGGCCAAGGGTCGTGTCCACGGCCAGGCTGACGCGTGAACCCAGGAAATCCGCATGGACTTCAAGCGCCTGAACATCGCGCAACTGTCCCTTGACCACCGGGCGCAGCCGGCCGGATTCGCGCTGCTCGTCGACTGCCGCGATATAGAAGGCCAGCATCCGCTCGATCGTGAGCAGCGACAGGCGCACCCGGGCCATCGCCTCGGCCTCGCGGCCCACCTCGCGCAGGGCGGATTGCAGGCGATCGCCCTGCCCCCGGATCGATGGCGTCTCGAAGACGGTGATCGTGGTGTTGTCCAGAAGCCGCCCCGATCCTTCGAGGATGTCGGCGAGGCGGGCGATGATCTCCTCGATCAGGCCGATGAACAGGCGGTGTGGCGTCCCGCAGCCCAGGGTCGAGCGTTCGCCGCGTTCGGGGAATGTCAGGAAGGGGCGCGGCGAATGGTGGCGCACCGTCACCAGGCGCTGCGGGGACAGGATGAAGCTGACGGGCATCGTGACCCGGTTGCCGTCGCCCCTTTCACCCGGCAGCACGGCGGTCATGTAGTCCACACCCGTTTCGCGATAAAGCCGGTTCGAGATCTCGATCTCTTCCATGTCGGCCAGGGTGGGAACGTCGACGCCCAGGTCGCGCAGCAGCGCGGTCTCGGCCTTGTCGGGGGCGATCAGGTCGATCCAGATCGCGTCGGCCAGCGAGGCGGCCTGATCCTGGCAGGCGATGCGACCATCGCGGATGACATAGGCATACATCATGGCGGCACCCCCGCTGCGGATTTCCGGCCTTCGTAGCCTGCCGCCGGGCAAAGAAAAAGGGTGCCCCGCAAGGCACCCTTCGCCATCAGGCGCGGCCGCGATCAGAACGTGCGGTCACGGAAGTGATCGTCGATCTGGCGGTTCGCCTCGTCCTTGGACCAGCCGTATTTCTCTTGCAGCTTGCCGGCCAGTTGGTCTTTGTTGCCGTCCAGGCGGTCGAGGTCGTCGTCGGTCAGGTCGCCCCACTTTTCTTTCAGGGTGCCCTTGGCCTGCTTCCATTTGCCTTGGATGATATCCCAGTTCATTCTTCGCTCCTTCGAAGCTGTGATCTGAGGAATTAACATTTCTCAATTCACCGCGGTTCCACGGACGCGGTCAGTTCACCCGGTCACGAGGTGCGCGCCCCTCGGCATAGGCCACCAGGTTATCAAGCGCGCGCAGCCCCATGGCGGTGCGGGTGTCGTCGGTCGCGGTCCCCAGATGCGGCAGCAGCGTCGTGTTGGGCGCATCCAGAAGCGCCTGCGGCACGACCGGCTCTTGCTCATAGACGTCCAGCCCCGCCCCGGCGATGGCATGGCTTTGCAGTGCCTCGATCATCGCGGCCTCGTCCACGACATCGCCGCGCGCGATATTGACCAGGTAACCCTGCGGCCCAAGCGCCGCCAGTTGGGGCGTGCCGATCAGGTGCCGCGTGCCGGGCCCGCCCGGCACCGCCAGGACGGCGATATCGGCCTCGGCCAGCATCGCCTCCAACTGTGGGATCTGGCGGGCGGGAAAATCCAGCCCCGTCACGGTCGAGCGGTTGAAGAACACCACCTGCATCCCGAAGCCGAAATGGCAGCGGCGCGCGATGGCCTGCCCGATCCGGCCCATGCCGACAATGCCAACCGTCCGGCCCGACAGATGCCCGCCCAGAAGCTGCGTGGGGTTCCAGCCGGTCCAGTCGCCCGCGCGCAGGATCCGCTCGCCCTCGGACGCGCGACGCGTGGTCATCAGCATCAGCATGACGGCAATGTCGGCAGTGGCGTCGGTCACCACATCGGGTGTGTTCGTGACCACGACCCCGGCCGCCTTTGCCGCCTTCACGTCGATATGGTTGAAGCCCGCCCCGAAGTTCGCCAGGATTCGGCAACGCGGCGCATCGGCAAAGGCTGCGGCGGTGAAGGCATCGCCCAGCGTCGGGATGATCGCGTCATAGTCGCGCAGGGCAGCAGAGGCTTCGGCCTCGGAGAGGCGGGTGTTGTCGCGGAAGGTCGCGTCGAACCGGCCGGCAATGGCGCGCGTCGCGCGGTCCGTCATGGGACGGGTGACAAGCAGGCGCATCAGTACAGCCTTCCTCCGTTCGGGACATCCAGATCGGGACGGATCAGCACGACTTCTCCGTCCGGGTCGGGGACGCCCAGGACCAGAACCTCGGACCGGACGGGGCCGATCTGGCGGGGCGGAAAGTTCACCACGCAAAGCACCTGCTTGCCCACAAGGGCTTCGGGGTCGTAATGCCGCGTGATCTGGGCCGAGGACTTGCGTTCGCCCAGATCCCCCACGTCCAGCCACAGCTTGATCGCGGGTTTGCGCGCCTCGGGGAAGGGTTCGGCGCGGGTGATGGTGGCGACCCGGATGTCGACCTTCAGGAAATCGTCGAAGCTGATGGTCATTGCCCGCGCCCCAGTTCGCGCCCGCGTTCGGTGGCAGCAGCGACCGTGCGCGCCATCAGGGGGGGCAGGCCGCTGTCGGGATCCATCAAAACCCGCAGGCCGGCAGCGGTCGTCCCGCCGGGCGAGGTGACGTTTTCGCGCAAGACCGCCGGATCCTCGTCTGCGTCGATGGCCAGGGCACCCGCCCCTGCGACCGTCATCCGCGCCAGTTCCAGGGACAGGTCGGCGGGCAGGCCTTGCGCCTCGCCGGCCTTGGCCATCGCCTCGATCAGGTGGAAGACATAGGCCGGGCCGCTGCCCGACAGGCCGGTGACGGCGTCCATCTGGTCTTCCCGCTCCAACCGGACGACCCGGCCCACGGCGGCCATCAGCGCCTGCGCCAGATCCAGATGCGCATCCGTGGCAAGGCCATTCCCGATCATGGCGCTGATCCCCTGCCCGATCGCGGCGGGCGTGTTGGGCATCACGCGGATGATCGGGGAACCGGGAAAGGCGGCCTCGAATGTGGCGATGGTGGTGCCTGCCGCGACCGACAGGACCAGCGTGTCGGACAGCCTGGGCACGCCGCCCAAGGCCTCGGCCATCATCTGCGGCTTGACGGCCAGAACCAGCACGGCGGGATCGGCAGGCAGGTCGGCGTTCACGCGCAGGCCCTTGTCCTGCCATTCCGGCGAAAGCCGCGGGTCGATCACCGTGACGGCGCCAGGTTCCAGCCCCCGCGCCAGCCAGCCGCGCAGCATCGCGCCGCCCATGCGACCGCAGCCGACCAGAACCAGGCCGCGCCTGTTGATATCGTCGAATTCGCCCATCCGGCCCCCCATCCGTTGCCGGGGCCGTCTGCCCCTTATGCCCGTCCGTAGGCCTCGCCCAAGGCGATGTCCAGTGCGGCGGCAGGGCTGCTGTTTCCCCAGGCAACCAGTTGGAAGGACGGATAGAACCGTTCGCAACCCATCAGCGCGTTGCCGATCATCTGGTCAACCTGTTCGGCCGAGGCTACTGCGTCGCCGCCCAGCACCAGGCCATAGCGCCAGACCATCAGCCGCTGCTTGGACCAGAAGGTGAAGCCGCCGTCCCAAACCTGGTCATTGGCCAGGTTCAGCGTCTCGTAGATCGCGGACAGCCGGTCCGCGGGCGGGTCCAGGTCGAAGGTGCAGATCAGGCGCAAAACCTCCTCGCCGGCGGACCAGGCGAGCGTCAGCGAATAGCGCCGCCACTGGCCATCCACCGACATTGCGATCTGGTCGTCGGCCAGGCGGTCGAACTGCCAGTCGTGATGCGCGGCGACCGCCTCGACAATGTCGATGGGATGAATCTCATCGGTCGGAATTATCGCTTCCGTCTGTGCCATTCCTGCATCCTCAGTCGGGAGCGATTCTGACGCCGCTTGCCCTAGGTCGTGCCACAACAGGCGGGTTGGTAGCCCGAATGTTCTTACTAGATATCGTCGTTCCGATTTGCTCTGCTGTAAAGCGAAATCTGCTGAAACGGTGGGCGGGGCTGCAGCCCCTGCCCCGCCATGGCGGATGCGGGGCGTCATGGACGGATCATGCAGCGGGACGACGACCAGGGGCTTGACCAGGCCATCGCGGATTTTGGTCCGGGGGACTGGATCGACCTGTCCACGGGACTGAACCGGCACCGCTGGCCGGTGAAGTCGCTGCCGCCGCAACCCGCGGCATCGGCCACGGCGGCCCTGCGCCGGGCTGCGGCACAATGGCTGGATTGCGATCCGGCGCAGGTTCTGCCCGTCGCTGATTCTTGGTGCGCCGTCCTGCGCCTGCCGCCCGGCCAGGCAGCGGTCCTGGGATCCAGCCATGCGGAAGAACGCCTGCGCGCAGCGGGTTGGGCGCTGCGCCCGGGCTTGGCCCCCTTGGATCCGGCAGGCGCGGATCTGGTCGTGGTCGCCAATCCCGCCGGTTCGGACGGGCGGGAATGGCAGCCGGGCGCGCTTGCGGAACTGGCCCGGAACGTGCCGCGCCTGGTTGTCGACGAGAGCCTGGCCGACCCGCGCCCCGACCTGTCCCTGGCCCCGATCCTGCCCGCCAATGCCCTGGTCCTGCGCGAGCTTCAGCCGTTCTGGGGCCTTCCGGGACTGGGCCTTGTGCTGGGGGATCCCGCGCTGTTGGCCGACATTGCGGACCCTTGCCCGGTCCAGGGCTGCATCCTGGGACAGGCGGCGGCAGCCCTGGCCGACCGCAGCTGGGCCGATGACATGGTGCTGTACATGACCGAGGCATCGCTGCGCCTTGACCGCATTGCTGCGGCCGCAGGATGGCGGATGGCGGGCGGGACGCATCTGTTCCGGCTTTACGACACGGGCGATGCGCGGGCGGCGCAGGACCGGCTGGCGCGCGTCCATCTCTGGACGCGCCGGGCGGCGGGCAGCGACAGGCTGCTGCGGATGGACATTCCGTTGCGCCGGGAATGGGATCGCGTTTCAGCGGCAATGCGCGAAATATAGGCAGGGGCGCCGGGATCCCTCGCCCCCCTGATCACATTGTGTAAGCTGGGGCAAAAGAGCAGCGGGAACTGACATCATGTCGATCAAGGCCAGCATCTATCACCTGACGCATTACAAATACGACCGTCCGGTGGTCCTTGGCCCGCAGGTGATCCGCCTGCGGCCCGCGCCTCATTCCCGCACAAGGGTCTTGTCGCATTCGCTGAAGGTCGCGCCCGAAGGCCATTTCGTGAACCACCAGCAGGATCCCTTCGGCAACTGGCTGTCCCGCTTCGTCTTCCCCGAACCCGTGCGGGAGTTGAAGATCGAGGTCGATCTGGTCGCCGACATGACCGTGTATAACCCCTTCGACTTCTTCGTCGAGGATGCCGCGGAAACCTGGCCCTTCGACTATGCCCCCGAACTGGCCGAGGAATTGATCCCCTATCGCGCCACGGAACCCGCCGGGCCGATGCTGCGGGCGTTTCTGGACAGCATCCCGCGCACGAAAACCCGCACCGTCGATTTCGTGGTGGCGCTGAACGCGCGCATCGCGGGCGAGACGGCCTATACGATCCGGATGGAGCCGGGGGTCCAGACGCCCGAGGAAACCTTGACCCTGCGCAGCGCATCCTGCCGCGATTCAACCTGGCTGCTGGTCCATGCGCTGCGGCATCTGGGCTTTGCCGCGCGCTTCGTGTCGGGCTATCTGATCCAGTTGAAGCCCGATCTGCAGGCGCTTGACGGTCCGTCGGGCACCGCCCATGACTTCACCGACCTGCATGCCTGGGCCGAGGTCTATATTCCCGGCGCAGGCTGGATCGGGCTTGACCCGACATCGGGCCTGCTGACCGGGGAAAGCCATATCCCGCTTGCGGCAGCGCCCCATTACCGCAGTTGCGCGCCCATTTCCGGCGCCGCCAGCTTTGCCGAAGTCGATTTCAACTTCGACATGCAGGTGCGGCGGGTGGCCGAACATCCGCGCATCACCAAGCCCTTCAGCGAAGAGGCCTGGACCGACCTGAACCGCCTCGGCCAGCAGGTCGACGCCGCCCTGCGCGAAGGCGACGTGCGCCTGACCATGGGGGGCGAACCGACCTTCGTGTCCATCGACGATTTCGAATCCGCCGAATGGAACACCGCCGCCGTGGGGCCGACGAAACGCGACCGGGCCGACATCCTGATCCGCAAGCTGCGCCAGCGCTTCGCCCCCAGCGGCTTCCTGCACTACGGCCAGGGCAAGTGGTATCCGGGCGAGACGCTGCCCCGATGGACCTTTTCGCTTTACTGGCGCAAGGACGGCCAGCCGGTCTGGCAGAACCCCGACCTGATCGCGCAGGAAAGCGCGGCCGAGGCGGTGACGCCCCTGCACGCGCAGGAACTGCTGCGCGAGATGGCCGCCGAACTGGGCGTTCCCGACGACAATGTCCTGCCCGCCTATGAAGACCCCGCAGAATGGCTGGTGCGCGAGGCGAACCTGCCAGCCAATGTCACGCCCGAAAACAGCGAACTGGCCGACCCCGAGGCGCGCCACCGTATTGCCGCCGTCTTCGACCGGGGCCTGACCACGCCCACGGGCTTCGTGCTGCCGGTCCAGGCCTGGCAGTCGAAAGCGAAGCTGAAATGGTATTCGGAACGCTGGCGTCTGCGGCGCGGCCATGTCTTCCTTGTGCCCGGCGACAGCCCGGTCGGGTATCGGCTGCCTCTGGCCTCGCTGCCGCATCTGCCGGAATCAGTCTATCCCTACATCAACCCCACCGACCCGACGGTGGAGCGTGCGCCCCTGGCCAATCCGGGCGAGATCGCACCCGATCGCAAGTCGCAGCCCATGGCCAGCTTCGTCGCCAATGCGCCGACGCAGGACCTGGTCGAACAGGTGCCCGGCATGGGAGAGGCGGAATTGCAGGGCATGGTCCGCACCGCCCTGTCGGTCGAACCCAAGAACGGGCGGCTTTGCGTCTTCATGCCGCCGGTGGCGACGCTCGAGGAATACCTGGACCTGCTGCACGCGGTCGAGGCTGCGGCCCTGCGCCTGAACCTCAAGGTGCATGTGGAAGGCTATGCGCCGCCGCACGACCCGCGCCTGAACGTGATCCGGGTGGCCCCCGACCCCGGCGTGATCGAGGTGAACATCCACCCGGCCTCTGACTGGGACGACTGCGTGGCGATCACCCAGGGCGTCTACGAGGATGCGCGCCAGTCCCGCCTGGGTGCGGAAAAGTTCATGATCGACGGCAAGCACACCGGCACCGGCGGGGGCAACCATGTGGTCGTCGGCGGTGCCACCACCAATGACAGCCCGTTCCTGCGCCGCCCGGACCTGCTGGCCAGCCTGATCCGGCACTGGAACCGGCACCCGTCGCTGTCCTACCTGTTCTCGGGCCTGTTCATCGGGCCCACCTCGCAGGCGCCAAGGATCGATGAGGCCCGGCACGACGCGCTTTACGAACTGGAAATCGCGCTTGCGCAGATCCCCTCGCCCGACCGGGGCACGCCGCCCCTGCCCTGGCTGACCGACCGGCTGCTGCGCAACATCCTGACCGATGTCACCGGCAATACCCACCGGGCGGAAATCTGCATCGACAAGCTGTATTCCCCCGACGGTCCCACCGGCCGCCTGGGCCTTGTCGAGTTCCGCGGCTTCGAGATGCCGCCCGACCCGCGGATGAGCCTTGCGCAGCAATTGCTGCTGCGCGCCCTGATCGCGCGGTTCTGGAAGACGCCTGCCACAGGCGATCTGACCCGCTGGGGAACGGCGCTGCATGACCGCTTCATGCTGCCCCATTTCGTCTGGGCCGATTTCCAGGACGTGCTGCGCGACCTGACCGACCACGGCTTCCCCATGCAGGAGGAATGGTTCAAGGCCCAGGCCGAATTCCGCTTCCCCTTCTGCGGCGAGGTCGAGATCGAGGGGGTCCATCTGGAACTGCGCCAGGCGCTTGAACCCTGGCATGTGCTGGGGGAAACGGGCGCGATCGGCGGCACGGTCCGCTATACCGACAGCTCCACCGAACGGCTGCAGGTCAAGCTGGCCTCGCCCGATCCCAGTCGCTACCAGGTGCTGTGCAACGGGCGCGCGGTGCCGCTGACGGATGTGGGCGCAGGGGAAGCCGTGGCAGGCCTGCGCTACAAGGCCTGGCAGCCGGCATCCGCGATGCATCCTGTCCTTCCGGTCGATGCGCCGCTGACCTTCGACATTCTCGACACCTGGTCGAACCGCGCGCTTGGCGGCTGCATCTATCATGTCGCGCATCCCGGCGGGCGCAATTACGACACCTTCCCCGTCAACGGCAACGAGGCCGAGGCGCGCAGGCTGGCCCGCTTCAGCCCGCATGGCCATACCCCGGGCCAGGGGCTTGTTCCCCGTCCCGAGCGCATTCATCGCGAATTCCCGCTGACGCTGGATTTGCGTCGCGCCACGGGAGTCTGACCCGGCATGGGCGGCGAAGGCGCCATCGCCACGGGCCGGAGACGGGTTGCAGGCTATCGCCCCCTGCCCGGCGTCCCGGACGAGATGCTGGACAAGAACGGCCAGGTCCGTCCGCTGTGGCGCAACCTGGTCGCGCATCTTGACGCGCTGTCGGACGAGGATCTGACCCGCGACCTGGCGCGCGCCGATCGATATCTGCTGGATAGCGGCGTCTTCTATCGCCAATACGGCGAAGGCCAATCGACGGAACGGCCCTGGCCCTTGAGCCATATCCCGGTGCTTCTGGCCGAGGACGACTGGGCGCGGATCGGCCGCGCCCTGACCCAGCGGGCCGACTTGCTGGAAGCGGTGATGGCGGATCTTTACGGTCCGAACGAATTGGTGGCCTCGGGGCGGCTGCCTGCCACGCTGGTGGCGGGCAATCCCGAATGGCTGCGCCCGATGGTGGGCATCAAGCCACGCGGCGGGCATTTCCTGCACTTTCTGGCGTTCGAACTGGGACGCGGCCCGGATGGGCAGTGGTGGGTGCTGGCCGACCGGACGCAGGCGCCCTCGGGCGCGGGTTATGCCTTGGAAAACCGTGTGGCCATCTCCCGCGCCTATTCCGAACTTTATCCGGACGGGAACGTCCATCGTCTTGCGGGCTTCTTCCGCGACTTCCGCGACGCTCTGCAGGCCCAGTCGCGCGAACGGGATGGGCGAGTGGCGATCCTGACGCCCGGCCCGATGAACGAAACCTATTACGAACACGCCTATATCGCCCGCTACCTTGGCTTTACGCTGCTGGAGGGCGACGATCTGGGCGTGTCGAACGACCGGCTGATGGTGCGCACCGTGCAGGGGATGCGGCAGGTCGATGTGCTGTGGCGCAGGCTTGACGGGCAATATGCCGACCCACTGGAACTGAACCCCGCCTCGCGCATCGGCACGCCCGGCATGGTGGCGGCGCTGCGGTCGGGGGCGGTGGCGATGGTCAACTCGCTGGGCTCGGGGGTGCTGGAAACGCGGGCCCTGATGGCCTTCCTGCCGCAGCTTGCCCCGGATCTGGTCGGCGCGCCGCTGGCCATGCCCAACATCGCCACCTGGTGGTGCGGCACCGAGACGGCACGGGCGGCGGTGCGGTCCAGCCCGCGCCGGATGGTTCTGGCGGACGCGCTGACCACCCACCCGCCCTTTGATCCCGCAGATGACCTGACCCGCGCCGTCACCCTGTCGCCCCAGGAACTGGACCGCCGCCTGTCACGGCAGGGCGGTGACCTGGTCGCGCAAGAGGCCGTCACCCTGTCCACGACCCCTGCCCTTGTCGAGGGCAAGCTGGTCCCCCGCCCCATGACCCTGCGCGTCTATCTGGCCCGCACCGCCGATGGCTGGGCCGTGATGCCCGGCGGCTTCGCGCGGATCGGCTCGGCATCCGAGGCCTCGGCCGTCGCGATGCAGAAGGGCGGCGCGGCGGCGGATGTCTGGGTGGTGGGGCGCGATCCGGTGCCCGTCATCACCCTGGCCCGGCAGGCCGGCAGCGCCGACAAGCGTCAGGCCGCGGGCGGCCTGCCCGCGCGGGCTGCCGACAACCTGTTCTGGCTGGGCCGCTATGCCGAGCGGGCCGAAGGGATCGTGCGCCTGATGCGCGCCTATCACACGCGGATGGCCGAAGCGGGCGCGGCGGGGGCGCCGCTGCTGGCGGGCTTCGATCCGCTGCTGCGTCAGATGGGCATCGACACGCCCGATCCCATCCCGCAGAAGCTGCTGGACAACCTGGCCGCCGCCATCGGCAGCGCCAGCAGCGTGCGCGACCGTTTTTCCCCCGATGCCTGGTCGGCGCTGCACGACATCGACCGCAGCGCGCGGCGCATGGCCCGCACCGTGTCACCCGGCGACGATGCGGCCCGCGCGTTGTCGGCGCTGCTGCGCAAGCTGGCGGGGATTTCGGGTCTTGTGCATGAAAACATGTACCGCTTCGTCGGTTGGCGGTTCCTGACCATCGGGCGGCTGCACGAACGCGCGATGGGCATGGCCGCGCTGCTTGCGGTCCTGTGCGACCCGGACGCCCCCGAAGGCGCCCTGGATCTGGCGATCGAGGTGGGCGACAGCGTGCTGACCCATCGCCGTCGATTTGCGCTGAACGCGTCCCGGGCGTCGGTGATCGACCTGCTGGTCCTGGACCCGCTGAACCCGCGCGCGCTGCGCCACCAGATCGACGGCTTGCGCGAACAGGTGGACATGCTGCCTGCGGCCAACGACCATGGCGCGCTGTCGCCGCTGGCCCGCGACGCGCTGCGGCTGCACACCGATCTTGCCACCGCCGAGCCCGAGACGCTGACGACCGAGGCCTTGTGGGCGCTGCGGGGCCGCATCGCCAGCCTGTCCGACGTTCTGACAACCACCTATTTCCACTGATGCTGTATCGCCTGCGCCTGTCCATCGGATACGACTTCGCCCGCCCTACTGGCGCGGGGCGGCAGCTTCTGCGCATCAGTCCTGCCGACCTTCCCGGCCTGCAAGAGGTCCAGCAGGCCAGCATCACCATCACCCCGAAGCCCACGGAACGAAGCACCTTCACCGATTTCTTCGGGAACGAGGTCACGCAGCTTGTCCTGCCCGCCGGGCTGACGCAGGTGCGCTTCGACATGGCGGGCCGGGTGCTGCGTCTCGAGGATGAAACGGAACTGGATCTGTCCGCCACGCTGGACGGGCTGCGGGCCGACCTGAACGAAGTCACCGATCTTGGCCCCCATTCGCCCCATCATTTCCTGCGCCCCTCGCCCCGCATCCCGCAGGTGGGTCCGATCGCCGATTTTGCCCGCAAGGCCTGCACCGCCGCCGCCACCATGCGCGAGGCTGTGGAATGCCTGGGGCTTGCCCTCCACGACTACATGCGCTTTGACGCCCGCGCGACCGAAGTGGACACGCCCGTCGCCGCAGCCTTTGCCGGGCGGCACGGGGTATGCCAGGATTTTTCGCAGATCATGGTCTCGGGCCTGCGCAGCTTTGGTATCCCGGCGGCCTATGTCTCGGGCTTCCTGCGCACGGTTCCCCCGCCTGGCAAGCCCCGGCTGGAAGGGGCCGACGCCATGCATGCCTGGGTCCGCGCCTGGACCGGGGCCGAGGCGGGCTGGTGCGAATACGACCCAACCAATGCCTGCTTCGTGGGGGCCGATCACGTCACAATCGGCTATGGCCGCGATTATGGCGATGTGGCACCCGTCACCGGATCCATGCGGCTGGCCGGGGGGCAGTCGACCAGCCACAGCGTCGATATCCTGGCCGAAGATTAGCATTCCCTGCCGCATCAGGCACAAGCGGGATGACTCCCCGCGCAAGGCCATGCCATGCTTATGGCTGCACAACTTCGCTGCTTTCTGGCAATAGTGGCTTACGCAGTCACCATTATCCTTGTAAGGGCGCGCCTTGATTGCGCTAACGCCTTCAGGAGGTTTTCATGACGCCCATCGAGCCCGTCTACGGGACAGTCACCCTGCTGGTCATCGCCGCCCTGGCGATCCTTCTGCTGCTGTTCCTGATCATGCGGCTGAAGATGCACGCCTTCATCGCCCTGGTGCTGGTCAGCCTTGCCACCGCCCTCGTGTCGGGGATCCCGCTGAACGAGGTGATGAACGTGCTGCTGCAAGGGTTCGGCAGCACGCTGGCCTCGGTCGCGCTGCTGGTCGGTTTCGGCGCGATGATCGGCCGCCTGCTCGAGGTGACGGGCGGGGCGCAGGTGCTGGCCGACCGGCTGATCGCCGGGTTCGGAGAGAAACGCGCGCCCTTGGCGCTTGGCGTCACCTCGTTGCTGTTCGGCTTTCCGATCTTCTTTGACGCGGGCCTTGTGGTGATGCTGCCGATCATCTTCAGCGTCGCGCTGCGCTTTGGCGGATCGGTCCTGCTTTACGCCCTACCTTCGGCGGGGGCATTCGCGGTGATGCACGCCTTTGTGCCTCCCCATCCCGGGCCGGTCGCGGCGGGCGACCTGCTGGGGGCGGATATCGGGCTTTTGCTGATCGTCGGCCTGATCGTCACGGTCCCGACCTGGTATCTGGGCAGCTATCTGTTCGGGCTTTGGGCGGGCAAGCGCTTCGTGATCCCGGTTCCCGAACTGCTGGGGGCCGACACCTCGGGCAAGACGGTTGGGCCCGTGCCCAGCTTCGGCCAGGTCATGCTGGTCCTGCTGATGCCCTTGGCGCTGATCTTCCTGAACACCGGGCTGAACACCTTGGCCACCATCGGCATCGTCGACGGAGAAGCCGGCTGGGTGACCGCGATGCGCCTGCTGGGCCAGACGCCCGTCGCGCTGCTGATCACCCTGCTGGTCGCGATGTCGATCCTGGGCCGCGGCCGGACGCGCAGCGAGATCGAGAAGATCGTGGACCGCGCCTTGGGTCCGATCTGCGCGATCATCCTGGTCACCGGCGCGGGGGGCATGTTCGGCGGCGTCTTGCGCGCCAGCGGCATGGGCCAGGCCCTTGCGGGCAGCCTGGAGGCCGTGGGCCTGCCGCTGATCGTCGCCGCGTTCGTCATCTCGACCGCGCTGCGGGTGGCCCAAGGGTCGGCTACGGTTGCGCTGACCACCACGGCGAGCCTGATCGCGCCAACGGTGGCTGCCACGACGGGGCTTTCGGAACTGGACCGCTGCTTCCTGGTCATTGCCATCGCAGGCGGGGCGACCGTTCTCAGCCACTTCAACGACTCGGGCTTCTGGCTGGTGGGTCGGTTCCTGAACATGGACGAAAAGACCACGCTGAAGACCTGGACCGTGATGGAGACGCTGCTGGGCAGCATCGGCTTCGGCTTTGCCCTGATCGGATGGTGGCTGCTATGACCGCCCCGCAACATATCGTCGTGATGGGCGTGTCGGGCAGCGGCAAGACCACCACCGGCACCGCCCTGGCTGACCTGATGGGCTGGCCCTTCATCGAAGGCGACAGCTTCCACCCGGCCGCGAACCTGCGCAAGATGGCGGAAGGGATCCCCCTGGACGACAACGACCGCGCGCCTTGGCTGCAGGCCTTGGCCGACCAGATCGCGGCGGCCGAGGCGCGGGGCGAATGCCTTGTGATGGGTTGTTCGGCCCTGAAGCGGTCCTATCGCGACATCCTGCGCAGCGGCGGGTCGCGGGTCCGCTTTCTGCATATCCACGGCACCCGCGATCTGCTGGCGGAACGGCTGAACCACAGGGCGGGACACTTCTTCCCGCCGAAGCTGCTGGATTCGCAACTGACCACGCTGGAACCTCTGGGGCCGGACGAGGATGGCGCGATCGTGGAACTGGCCCTTCCGGTGCAGGATCAAGTGCAGGCGGCGGTGCGAATGCTGGGGCTGAGATGACGAAACCCCTGGCGATTGTGCAGGATCATCGAACACTGAAGACATCGATCCTGGTCTAATGGCGGCGAAATCAGGGGCTTATATCCTCTGTCATAGAAACGACAGATGAATGAGACACATCATGAAACGCATCGCAACCGTCATGACCGCTCTGATCCTCGCCACCGGCGCAGCCCAGGCCGCCAGCTATAATACGGGTAATCCCGACGCCGATATGCCGACCGCTCCGGTCGTTGCCGCCAACACCGTCACCGTGAAGGCTTCGGACGTGATGACCGCCAAGGAACGGGAGCGCGCCCATGTCGCGGCCGACGCCGACCTGACCGTCAGCGACTTCTCGGCCCCTGGCCCGCGTTCGACCTACGTCCGCTAAGGCGCGCCGTTTCACTGCAGGAAATCTTGGCCGCCCCTGATCGGGGCGGTTTTCCTTTGTCCAAGGCCAGGGCATTGTGGCGCGCATGGATATCAGCGTTCTTCGCACCTTTGTCAGCGTCATCGACGAGGGCAGCTTTTCGGGCGCAGCACTGCGCATGGGGATTTCCCGCAGCCTGTGCAGCAAGCATGTCGCCGATCTGGAGGCTGACCTGGGCGTCAGGCTGCTGACCCGCACGACCAGAAAGGTCACCCCCACCGCCACGGGCCTGTCCTATTGCCAGGCCCTGCGCGACGTGCTGACCCGGCTGGACGAGGCGACCGAGGCAGTCAAGGCGACCTCGGCAAGCCTGTCCGGCTCGCTCAAGATCGGCAGCCCGATCTTCTATACGCTGAAGGTTCTGCAGCCGCATCTTCTGGACTTCATGGAGCGCTATCGAGACGTGCAGTTGCAGATCGTGCTGGACGATGGTGCCAGCGACATCGTCGGCGACGGCTTCGACGCGGTGATCCGCATCGGCAACCTCAAGGATTCGACGCTGCATGCGCGGCGACTGCACGCGGTCAGGATCATGCTGGTGGCCGCGCCCGACTACCTGTCGCGGAACGGGCGGCCGGAAAAGCCCGCCGACCTGTTGCGCCACGACTGCCTGCACTACACCAACCTGCCCGGCAACCTGACCTGGCCGCTGCGCCGGGGCAGCCGCACCATCCGCCAGCCGGTGCGGCCGATCTTCTTCAGCAACAATACCGAGATGCTGCATTCCATGGCGCTGAACGGCAAGGGGCTGGCGCTTCTGCCCGAATTCGTCGTGCGCGACGGGATCGCCGCCAGCCAGTTGGAAGTCGTGATGTGCGAATATGCCCTGCCCGACCTGCCGGTGAACCTGGTTTATCCGTCCGGCAAGCTGATGACAGGGGCGATGCGCAGCTTTCTGGATTTTGCCACCAAGCTGCGGCTGGATTGAAAAAGGCGCCCCGGGGGGCGCCTTTCCGGTCCGTGTCCCGCAGCCTCAGCAGCTGTAATACATCGCGTATTCAATCGGGTGGGGCGTATGCTCGTAGGCATAAACCTCTTCCCATTTCAGCTTGATATAGGCTTCCAGCTGGTCGCGGGTGAAGACATCGCCCTGCAGAAGGAAGTCCATGTCCTTCTCCAGCTCCTCGAGCGCCTCGCGCAAGCTGCCGCAGACGGTCGGGATTTCGGCCAGTTCCTCGGGGGGCAGGTCGTACAGGTCCTTGTCCGACGCGGGGCCGGGATCGATCCGGTTCTTGATCCCGTCCAGGCCCGCCATCAGCAGGGCCGCGAAGGCCAGATAGGGGTTGGCCGCCGGATCGGGGAAGCGGGCCTCGACGCGCTTGGCCTTCGGCGATTCGGTCCACGGAATGCGGACGCAGCCCGACCGGTTGCGCGCGGAATAGGCGCGCAGAACCGGCGCCTCGAAGCCCGGGATCAGCCGCTTGTAGCTGTTGGTGGACGGGTTGGTCAGGGCGTTCAGCGCCTTGGCGTGCTTCAGGATGCCGCCGATGAAATACAGCGCCTCCTGGCTCAGGTCGGCATATTTGTCACCGGCAAACAGCGGCTTGCCGTCCTTCCAGATCGACATGTTGACGTGCATCCCCGACCCGTTGTCGCCCTTCATGGGCTTGGGCATGAAGGTTACCGTCTTGCCATAGGCATGGGCGACGTTGTGGATGACGTATTTGTATTTCTGGATGTTGTCGGCCTGCTCGGTCAGCCCGCCGAAAATCAGTCCCAGTTCGTGCTGGCCCGACGCGACCTCGTGGTGGTGCTTGTCCACCTTCATGCCCATCCGCTTCATGGTGGACAGCATCTCGCCGCGGATGTCCTGGCCCGCGTCGATCGGGTTGACCGGGAAGTAGCCGCCCTTGTGGGCCGCGCGATGACCCTGGTTGCCCATCTCGTATTCGGTGTCGGTGTTCCAGGCCGCATCGACGGAATCGATCTGGTAGGACACCTTCTGGGGCGTGACCTGATAGCGCACGTCGTCGAAGATGAAGAACTCGGCCTCAGGGCCGCAGTAGAAGGCGTCACCGATGCCGGTGGACTTCAGATATGCCTCGGCCTTCACGGCGGTGCCGCGCGGGTCGCGTGCGTAAGCCTCGCCCGTGTCCGGCTCGACCACGTTGCAATGCACGCACAGCGTCTTTTCCGCATAGAACGGATCCAGATAGGCCGACGAGGGGTCCGGCATCAGTTTCATGTCGGATTGGTCGATCGACTTCCAGCCCGCGATCGAGCTGCCGTCGAACATGAAGCCTTCCTCGAAGAAGTCCTCGTCGATCAGATCGACATCCAGCGTCACATGCTGAAGCTTGCCCTTGGGATCGGTGAAGCGGACGTCCACATAGGCGACCTCCTCGTCCTTCAGAAGCTTCAAAACGTCATTGACCGTCATCTCTTCCCTTTCTGCGTAGATGCGGCCCGGCTGGTTCGCCGGGCGCGATAATCCTGTTGGGATGTTGTTCTTCTTGTGCTCAGACCGCGTCGTCGCCGGTTTCACCGGTGCGGATACGGATTGCCTGCTCGACAGGCGAAACGAAAATCTTGCCGTCGCCGATCTTCTCGGTCCGGGCGGCGCTGACGATGGCGTCGATGGCGGCCTCGACCTGGTCGTCGGGCAGCACCATCTCGATCTTCACCTTGGGCAGGAAATCGACCACGTATTCCGCGCCGCGATAAAGCTCGGTATGGCCCTTCTGGCGGCCAAAGCCCTTGACCTCGGTGACGGAAAGACCTTGCACGCCCACTTCCTGAAGCGCCTCCTTCACATCGTCCAGCTTGAACGGCTTGATGATCGCTTCGACCTTCTTCATCGCAATGATCCTTCCTCGCGGCTTGCCTGAAGCCTGATTGGCGGGTTTCATGGCACGGGTAAACGGGCGACGGCGCCATTTGCGACAGCAATCAGATGCCCTGCGGGATTGTGCCTGTTTTTTGTGCGACAAGATCAATAAAAAGGCAGAGGCCATGCTGACCGGCACCGAAGTCCTGACCACCGCCCAAATGCGCGCCATCGAATCCGCCGCCATGGCCAGCGGACAGGTGACGGGACTGGAACTGATGGAGCGCGCGGGCCGCGCCGTGGCAGGCCATATCCGCCTGCGCTGGCCCAAAGCGGGGTGCGTCACTGTGCTGTGCGGTCCGGGCAACAACGGCGGCGACGGCTATGTGGTGGCACGGCTGCTGCACCGGGCGGGTTGGCGCGTGCGCGTGCTGGGCACCGAGAACATGCCTGGGCCGGACGCGGCCGAGATGAAGCAGCGGTGGGCCGAGATCGGGGGGATCGGCCCGCTGACCGAACGCGGGTTACAGGGCGGTCCTGAAAGCGATGTTTATGTCGATGCCATCTTCGGCACCGGCCTGACCCGTCCGCCCGAGGGAGAGATTGCCAGCATTCTCGCCCGGATCTTCGGACGGGGCGGAGATGGAGCCTATCATTGTAGTCGCGTGGTTGCCGTGGATTGCCCAAGCGGGCTCTGCATGGACAGCGGCAAGGCCCCTGCCCTTCCGCCGGGGCGCGGCACGTTTGATAGTCCTGCCCGGCTGACGGTGGCCTTTGACAGCCCCAAGCCCGGCCATCTGATCGGGCTTGGCCCGATGCTGTGCGGCGAGTTGATCGTGGCCGACATCGGATTGATACAGTGGAGAGAGCGCAATCTTGCCAGCCGGGGCCGGCGGCCCGTCAGACTGGAAGCGATCTGGCCAAGGTTCGACATTCCGGACGCAAGGCGGATCGAATTTTCGCTGACGGATCGACTTGGGAAACACCCATTTGCCAGCCAGCACAAATACAGCCACGGCCACGCCCTTGTTCTGGCCGGAGGCCCTGCCAAGGGTGGCGCCGCGCGCCTGTCCGCCCGCGCAGCATTGCGGATCGGGGCAGGCCTTGTGACCCTCGCCCCGCCCCAGGACGCCTTGCCCGAATACTCCAGCCCGCCCGATGCCCTAATGCGCCGCGCCCTCGATGATGGCGATGCCCTGCGCGGGGCATTGGACGACACCCGCATCAATGCTGCCTGCATCGGGCCTGGCTGCGGCATTGACCGTGCCGCAGCATTGCTGGCGGTCCTGCTGCCCACCGGGCGAGGCACGGTCCTGGACGCCGACGCCCTGACTGCCCTGTCGCAGGACCCTGGCCTGATGGCGGCCTTGCACGGCAGATGCATCCTGACGCCGCATGGCGGGGAATTTGCGCGACTGTTTCCCGACCTTGCCGAAAAGGTTGAGGCCACACCCTCGCAATGGCCCGCCTATTCCAAGCTCGACGCCGCGCGCGAGGCCGCCGCCCGCTGCGGCGCGGTGGTCCTGCTGAAAGGCCCCGACACGGTGATCGCCGCCCCCGACGGCCGCGCCCGCATCCATTCCGCCTTCGACATCCCCTGGCTTGCCACCGCGGGCGCGGGCGATGTGCTGGCGGGGATCATCACCGGCCTGCTGGCGCGTGGCTTTCAGCCGCTGGATGCCGCCAGCCTGGGCACGCTGATCCATGCCCAGGCTGCGCGCCTGTTTGGCCCCGGCCTGATCGCGGACGATCTGTCGGAGATGATCCCGCAGGTCTTGCGCGACCTAGCCTAGAAATCCCAGTCCTCGTCCTCGGTGGCGACCGCCTTGCCGATGACATAGGACGACCCCGATCCGCTGAAGAAGTCGTGGTTCTCGCTGTCGGGCGACAGCGCGGCCAGGATCGCCGGGTTCACCTCGCAGACCTGGGGCGGGAACAGCGCCTCGTATCCGAGGTTCTGCAAGGCTTTGTTGGCGTTGTAATGCAGGAAGGCCTTGACGTCCTCGGTCAGGCCGATGCCGTCGTAAAGTTCCGCGGTATAGCGCTGCTCGATGTCGTACAACTCGAACATCAGCGAGAAGGCGAAATCCTTCAACTCGGCCCGGCGTTCCTCGCTCTCGCGCTCAAGCGCCCGCTGGAACTTGTAGCCGATGTAATAGCCATGCACCGCCTCGTCGCGGATGATCAGGCGGATCAGGTCGGCGGTATTGGTCAGCTTGGCGCGGCTGGACCAGTACATCGGCAGGTAGAAACCCGAATAGAACAGGAAGCTTTCCAGGAAGACCGATGCGATCTTGCGCTTCAGCGGGTCGCTGCCCGCCTTGTATTCCTCAAGGATCAGCCGCGCCTTGGCTTGCAGATGCGGGTTCTCCTCGGCCCAGCGGAAGGCCTCGTCCACTTCCTTGGTCAGGCACAGGGTCGAGAAGATCGAGGAATAGGACCGCGCGTGCACCGCCTCCATGAAGGCGATGTTGGACAAAACCGCTTCCTCGTGCGGGGTGATCGCGTCGGGCATCATCGAGGGCGCACCCACGGTGTTCTGCACCGTGTCCAGCAGCGTCAGCCCGGTGAAGACGCGGATCGTCAACTCGCGCTCCGCCGGCCGCAGCGTCGCCCAGCTTTGCACGTCGTTCGACAGCGGCACCTTTTCCGGCAGCCAGAAGTTCACCGTCAGCCGGTTCCAGACCTCAAGGTCCTTCTCGTCGTCCAGCCGGTTCCAGTTGATCGCGCGGGCGGCCGTCTGCATCACATGATCCTTCATCGCGAAGAACCCCTTTCATCTTGGCAAAAATATCCTCGGGGGTCCGGGGGCAGACAGCCCCCGGCTTCGGCGTCACAAGGTGCAGGACACGCAGCCCTGGACCTCGGTCCCCTCCAGCGCGGTCTGGCGCAGGCGGATGTAGTAGATGGTCTTGATGCCCTTTTTCCAAGCATAGATCTGGGCGCGGTTGATGTCCCGCGTGGTTGCCTCGGCCGGGAAGAACAGCGTCAGGCTCAGGCCCTGGTCTACATGCTCGGTCGCGGCGGCATAGGTGTCTATGATCGCCTCGGGCCCGATCTCGTAGGCGTCGCGATAGTATTCCAGGTTCTCGTTCGACATGAAGGCGGCGGGGTAATAGACGCGGCCGATCTTGCCTTCCTTGCGGATCTCGATCTTGGACACGATCGGGTGGATCGAACTGGTCGAGTTGTTGATATAGCTGATCGACCCGGTGGGCGGCACTGCCTGCAGGTTGCGGTTGTACAGCCCGTGCTTCATCACGTCCGCTTTCAGCGCGGCCCAATCGTCCCGCGTGGGCAGGGCCACGTTCTCGAAGACGCGCGCCACGTCCGGCAGCACCGGCAGCCAGTCGCGGGTGGTGTATTTGTCGAAGAAGGTGCCGTCGGCATATTTCGACTTCTCGAAGTCTTTGAAGGTCCTGCCATGTTCCTGCGCCAGCAGGTTCGACGCGCGGATCGCGTGGAAGGCCACGGCGGCGAAATAGACGGATGTGAACTCGACCCCTTCCGGCGACCCGTAATGAATCCGCTCGCGCGCCAGGAAGCCGTGCAGGTTCATCTGGCCAAGGCCCACGGCATGGGCCTCGTCATTGCCGCGCCGGATGGATGGCACCGCGTCGATGGCCGACATTTCCGACACGGCGGTCAGGGCGCGGATCGCGGCCTCGATGGTGGCACCGAAGTCGGGGCCGTCCATGGTCGCCGCGATGTTCAGCGACCCGAGATTGCAGGAAATGTCAGTGCCCAGGTGCGAATAGCTCAGATCCTCGTTGAACTCGGAGGCCTCGTTCACCTGCAGGATCTCGCTGCACAGGTTCGACATGGCGATGCGGCCGTGCACGGGGTTCATCCGGTTCACCGTGTCCTCGAACATGATGTAGGGATAGCCGGATTCGAACTGGATTTCCGCGATGGTCTGGAAGAACTCTCGCGCGTTGATCTTCTTCTTCTTGATGCGCTTGTCGTCCACCATCTCGGCATATTTCTCGGTCACCGAGATGTCCGAGAAGGGCACCCCATAGACCTTCTGCACGTCATGGGGCGAGAACAGGTACATGTCGGCGTTCTTTTTCGCCAGTTCAAAGGTGATGTCGGGGATCACCACGCCAAGCGACAGGGTCTTGATGCGGATCTTCTCATCCGCGTTCTCGCGCTTGGTGTCCAGGAAGCGCATGATGTCGGGATGGTGGGCGTTCAGGTAGACCGCCCCCGCCCCCTGCCGCGCGCCAAGCTGGTTGGCATAGCTGAAGCTGTCTTCCAGCAGCTTCATCACCGGGATGACTCCGGACGACTGGTTCTCGATCCCCTTGATGGGCGCGCCGGCCTCGCGCAGGTTGGTCAGCATCAAGGCCACGCCGCCGCCGCGCTTGGACAGTTGCAGGGCCGAGTTGATGGACCGGCCGATCGATTCCATGTTGTCTTCAAGCCGCAGCAGGAAGCAGGAAATCAGCTCGCCCCGCGACTTCTTGCCGGCGTTCAGGAAGGTCGGCGTCGCGGGCTGGAAGCGGCCCGACAGCATCTCCTCCATGAAGCGCATCGCCAGCGCCTCGTCGCCCCTCGCCAGCGTCAGGGCGACCATGACCACGCGGTCCTCGTACCGTTCCAGGTAGCGCTGCCCGTCACGGGTCTTCAGCGTATAGCTGGTGTAGTACTTGAACGCGCCCAAGAAGGTCGGAAAGCGGAACTTGCGCTTGAAGGCGGCGTCCCAGATCGCCCGCTGGAAATTCTTGGAATACTGGTCCAGGACGTCGGGCTCGTAATAGCCTTCCTCGACAAGGTAATCCAGCTTCTCGTCCAGCGAATGGAAGAAGACGGTGTTCTGGTTCACGTGCTGCAGGAAATACTGCCGCGCGGCCATGCGGTCGGCATCGAACCGGATGCGCCCGTCGGCGTCATACAGGTTCAGCATCGCGTTCAGCGCGTGGTAATCGAGTTCAGGCTTCAGGCCGTCAAGCATTCCAACCCCCGGAATTGATGAAGGCCCGTGCGGACCTTTTGAATGTCGGTGTCCGTCCCCGCCAGCTCGAACCGCCACAGCACGGGGACCTTGCATTTCTCTGCGATGACGCGGCCCGCAAGGGCGAAGGTCGCGCCGAAATTGCGGTTTCCCGCGCCGATCACGCCGCGCAGGTGGCTGCGGCGGCGGGGATCGTTCAGGAAGTGGATCACCGCCTTGGGCACCGCGCCGCGCCCCTGCCCGTCCGCATAGGTCGGGCAGATCAGCACGAAGGGCACGTCCACAACAGGCATCGGATCCGTGGGCCGAATGGGAATTCGCAGCGCCGGAAGGCCCAGGCGCGCCACGAAGCGCGCCGTGTTCCCCGAGGCCGAGGAATAATAGACCAGCCCGCAAGGCGGCGCGTCGCCAGGCCCATCCCAGCCCATCGCGGATCAGCCCAGGCGGCCGATCATGTCGGGCCGGAAACCCGCCCAATGCGCGTCGCCGGCGATCACCACCGGGGCCTGGCGATAGCCAAGCGCGGTCACGCGTTCCATCGCCGCCGCATCCTCGGTCAGGTCGATCACGTCATAGGACAGGCCGCGCGCATCCAGGGCACGGGTCGTCGCGGTGCATTGCACACAGGCAGGTTTGGAATAAACGATGATGGTCATGCGCACTGCTCCTTTTGCATTGGGCACGCGAAGGCAGCAGCCGCAGGCCTGTTCCCGCGACCATACCGCCGGGTTTCGCTGCCCGGTGTCGTTTTCATGTCAGGGCCGATGGCGGCCAAGGTCGTTCTGCACAGACTGCCGCGCCGTTTTCCGGCTGCCAACGGCCTTCTTCTTGCGTGATCCGGTGGCCCTTCTAGCTGTTGCATATCGACAACCGCAAGGGGGCATCACCACATCATCTAGCCATATCTGCCAGCATCACGTCAACATGTTGACATGCGATTCGGTTTCTGACTTTGGCGAAAATCATGGTTGTTGCTTTTTCGGCACCAGGTGCCACAGCAGATTCCAGTGCGATCGCCGGCCATGTCTGAATCGCGCGACACAAGGTCGCAATTTGTCCAGCATGGCGTCGCAAACCGGCTAGTTTGCCCCCATAGCAGCCAGCACCTCCATGGGTCCAGACATGAATACGACCTCGACCGCCAGCCTGATCGCAGAACGCATCCCTGGCTTTTCCCTGCCCCGCGATCTGTATTGCGGCCAGCAGGCCTTCCAGGATGATCTGGAGCAAATCTGGTACCGCGAATGGCTGTTCGCGCTGCCGTCCTGCGAGATCCCGAAGACCGGCAACTTCGTCACCCTGAACGTCGGCGCCTATCCCGTGATCGTGGTGCGCAGCGGCGACGGGCGTGTCCGCGCCTTCCACAATGTCTGCCGCCATCGTGGGCAGCGGCTGTGCGCCAAGACCAACGGGTCCAACCCCAAGCTGGTCTGCCCCTATCACCAGTGGACCTATGACCTTGACGGCAAGCTTCTGTATGCCCGCGACATGGGCGAGGATTTCGACGCCAGCAAATACGGGCTGAAGCCGGTCCATTGCATCGACTTGGGCGGGATGGTCTTCATCTGCCTGGCCCAGATCCCGCCCGCGATCAACGAACTGGCTGCGAACCTGACGCGCTTCGTCCAGCCCTCGGGCATCGCGGACAGCAAGGTCGCCTTCTCCTCGACGATCATCGAGAAGGGCAACTGGAAGCTGGTGATGGAGAACAACCGCGAATGCTATCACTGCGGCGGCTCGCATCCTTCGCTGTGCCGGACCTATTCCGACGATCCGCTGATGACGGTGATGGAAGGCCCGAATTCGGCCTCGCCCGAGATCCTCGACCACTGGGCGCGCTGCGACGCGGCCAACCTGCCGTCGCGCTTCACCAACGCGCCCGACATGCAGTGGCGCATGGCCCGCGTGCCGCTGATGGACAACCAGGAAAGCTTCACCATGTCGGGCAAGGCCGCCGTGTCGCGGCGCATGGGGACCATCCCCTGGAACGACGCGGGCAGCCTGATGTTCTATCACTTCCCGTCGTCGTGGAACCACTTCCTGCCCGACCATGCCATCGTCTTCCGCATCCTGCCGATCAGCCCCACGGAAACCGAGGTCACGACCAAGTGGCTGGTCCACAAGGACGCGGTCGAGGGCGTGGACTACGACCTGCAGAAGCTGACCGAGGTCTGGCTTGCCACCAATGACGAGGACCGGCAGGTGGTCGAGGAAAACCAGAAGGGCATCCTTTCCCCCGCCTATCAGCCCGGCCCCTATTCGCCGACGCAGGAAGCGGGCGTCATCCACCTGATCGACTGGTATTGCGGGCTGATGAGCCGCCGCCTGTCGCCCAACGCGGTCGCGGCGGAGTAAGACACGCATGAAGAAGCCACGCCTGAACTGGGCCGCCGAGCCGTGGTCCGACGACGAGTTGCTGGAATGCACGATGGTGGTTCCCGAAACGCCGGACACCGCCACCTTCACCTTCCGGGCGCCGTCGGGGGCGTGGTTCGATTACCAGCCGGGGCAGTTCATCACGCTGGATCTGCCGGTCGATCCCGCAAGGGGCGCGGCGGGCAATGTCCAGCGGACCTATACGATCTCGTCCTCGCCCTCGCGGCCCTTGTCGATTTCCGTGACGGTGAAGGCGCAGCCTTTGTCGGTGGGCACGCGGTGGATGCTGCAGAACCTCAAGCCCGGCGTGCGGATCAAGGCCTTCGGGCCGTCGGGGATCTTCAGCTTCCACAAGCACCCGGCGCGGAAATACCTGTTCATCTCGGCCGGGTCGGGCATCACGCCGATGATGTCGATGACCACCTGGGCCTGGGATTCGGGCGAGGCATCCGATATCGTCTTCGTCCATGCCGCGCGGCGTCCATCCGACATCATCTTCCGCCACCGGCTAGAGCAGTTCGTGAACCGCACCACGAACCTGCAACTGCATTTCACGGTCGAGGAACCGGACACCTTCGGCGCGTGGTACGGCTATCGCGGCAGGCTCAGCCAGATCATGCTGGGCCTGATGGCCCCGGATTACCTTGAGCGCGAGGTCTTCTGCTGCGGGCCCGAGCCCTTCATGCAGGCCGTGCGCGACATGCTGGTGTCGCTGGGCTTCGACATGGACCACTACCACCAGGAAAGCTTCGGCGCGCCCATCAAGACCGAGGCCGACGCCCCCGTGATCGAGGACACGGTCCCCGAGGAAGGCGCCAAGGCGCAGATCACCTTTGCCGACAGCGGCGTCACCGCGCCCTGCGCGGAAACCGACACGGTCCTGGCGGTGGCAAAGCGGTCGGGGCTGAACATCCCGTCGGGCTGCACCTTCGGCCTGTGCGGCACCTGCAAGATCCGCAAGCTGTCCGGAGAGGTTCACATGGTCCACAACGGCGGCATCAGCGACGAGGATATCGACGAGGGCTTCATCCTCGCCTGCTGTTCGCATCCGCTGGGCAAGGTCGAGGTGGCGGTCTGAGGGCGGCTTCCGGACCGATCCCCAACGCCGCGGCAGCGCATCAGGTTCGACGGTCGGAGGATCTGCCGGGGCATATTTTTCAGGACTGGTGCCGATAACGGAAAAGTTGGAAAAATCCTGATTCTGCCGTCAATCTGGCCTTGATCTTGAGCGGGACGAAAGGCATTCGGACCTGACCCCCGAATGCCTGGCAAAGCTTGTCTTCTTTCCATCGAAGAACAAGGCAGAACCGTCATGTTTCGGGAAAAGCGACTTGATTCATTGAGGTAAGGGCAAGGCGAAGATGGCCGAACACAATCTGTTCCTGTTGTTGGCAAGCCTTCCCTTCGCGACCGCGCTGATCCTTCTGACCCTTTCGCCAACCTCGCGCAGCGCCTCGGCCTGGCTGTCGGGCGCCTCGCTGGCGGCCGGGCTGGTGGTTCAGGCGGGCTTCCTGTCCGACATCCGAGACGGCACGGTGCTGCGCGCCAGCATGGAATGGGTGCCTTCGCTGGGGATGAACCTGGCGCTGCGCATGGACGGATTTTCCTGGCTGTTCACGACGCTGGTGCTGTCGATCGGCATCCTCGTGGTGATCTATGCGCGCTACTACATGTCGGCGGGCGACAACCTGCCCCGCTTCTATGCGCTGCTGATGGCCTTTACCGGGGCAATGCAGGGCATCCTGATTTCCGGCAACGTGCTGGGGATGGTCGTCTTCTGGGAACTGACATCGTTCATGTCCTTCCTGCTGATCGGCTTCTGGCACCAGGGGGCGGCGGCGCGGGACGGGGCGCGGACGGCGCTGATCATCACCGCCCTGGGCGGGCTTTGCCTGCTGACGGCAATGCTGATCCTGGGCTATGTCGCGGGCAGCTATGACCTGGGGATCATCCTGCGGTCGGGCGACGCGGTCCGGGCGCATCCCTGGTACGGCGCGATCCTGGGGCTGTTCCTGCTGGGCGCCTTCACCAAGTCGGCGCAGTTCCCGTTCCATTTCTGGCTGCCCGGCGCCATGGCCGCGCCGACGCCGGTGTCGGCCTTCCTGCATTCCGCGACCATGGTGAAGGCCGGGGTGTTCCTGCTGGTGCGCTTCTCGCCCGTGCTGGGCGGGACCGAGGCCTGGTTCTATGTCGTCACCAGCATCGGCATGGCCACGCTGATCCTGGGCGCGGCGGTCGCGCTGTATCGCCATGACCTCAAGGGGCTTCTGGCCTATTCGACGATCAGCCACCTGGGCCTGATCACGGCGCTTGCGGGGATCGGCGGGCCGATGGCGATCCTGGCCGCGATCTTCCACATCTGCAACCACGCGGTCTTCAAGGCGTCCCTGTTCATGGCCGCCGGCATCATCGACCACGAGACCGGCACGCGCGACATGCGCCGCCTGTCCGGCCTGTTCCGGCCGATGCCCTTCACCGCGACCCTGGCCATCGTTGCCGCAGGCGCCATGGCGGGCGTGCCGCTGCTGAACGGGTTCCTGTCCAAGGAAATGTTTCTGGCCGAGGCGGTGGACTGGCACAACGGCACCTGGCTGGACAACGCCCTGCCCTATTTCGCCATCGTCGGCAGCACCCTGTCGGTGGCCTATTCGCTGCGCTTCATCGCGACCGTGTTCTTTGGCCCGCAGGCGACCAACCTGCCCAAGACACCGCACGAGCCGCCCGCCTGGATGCGCCGCCCGGTCGAGCTGCTGGTGTTGATCTGCCTGGTCGTAGGCATCCTGCCCGCGCTGACCCTTGGCCAGATCGTCAACACGGCTGCCCGATCCGTGGCGGGGCCGGACCTGCCCTATTACAAGATCGCCATCTGGCACGGCGTCAATGCCCCCCTGATGCTGAGCATGATCGCCCTGGCGGTGGGAACGCTGATCTATGCCTTCAGCGCGAAGTCGATCCCGACCGGGCCCGAGGGTCCGTTCCTGCTGCACCGGATCCGCGGGCAACGCATCTATGACTGGCTGCTGTTCCGCCTGTCCTGGCGCCTGCCGCGCATGGCCCTTGCCCTGATGTCCACCGAAGCCCTGCAACCACAGTTGCGACTGCTTGTGCTGGGCGGGATTGCCGTTGCGGTGGCATCGCTGTGGTCGGGCCTGACCTGGGCGCAGGATCTGCGGCTGCACGCGTTCAACCCGGCCTTCGCGTTGTTGTGGACGGTGGGCGCGGCCTGCGCCATCGGCGCGGCCTGGCAGGCCAAGTATCACCGCTTCGCGGCCCTGGTCCTGCTGGGCGGTGCGGGGGTGGTGACCTGCCTGACCTTCGCCTGGTTCTCGTCCCCCGACCTGGCGCTGACGCAGCTTCTGGTCGAGGTGGTGACGACGGTCCTGCTGCTTCTGGGCCTGCGCTGGCTGCCCAAGCGCCGTTCCGAGATCCCCGAGGACAAGCTGCTGCCAGCCAAAATCCGCCGCGGCCGTGATCTGGTCATCGCCGTTGTCGGAGGGGTGGGAATCGCGGCCATTGCCTTTGCGGTCATGACGCGGCCCGTCATCAGCAATGTCGGCGACTGGTTCCTTGGCAATGCCTATTACGAAGGCGGCGGCACCAATGTGGTCAACGTGATCCTTGTGGACTTCCGCGCCTTCGACACCTTTGGCGAGATCTCGGTCCTGGCGATCGTGGGCCTGACCGTCTACGGCCTGCTGCGCCGCTTCCGCCCCGCCCCCGAGAGCATCGAGGCGCCCGACCAGCAGACCGGCGACAGCCCCTCGCTGGACGATTACCTTTACGTGCCCTCGGTCATCATGATCTGGATGTTCCCGATCCTGGTGATGGTGGCAGGATACTTCTTCTTCCGCGGCCATGACCTGCCGGGCGGGGGCTTCGCCGCCGGGGTGACGCTGGCGATCGCCTTCCTGATCCAGTACATCGCGACCAATGTCCGCTGGGTCGAGGCCCGCATAACCGTGCTGCCGATCCGCTGGATGGGCTTTGGCCTTCTGGGCGCGGTGGCCACCGGCATGGGCGCCTGGCTGTTCGGCTATCCCTTCCTGACGGCGCACGCGCGCTATGTCGATGTGCCCTTCGTGGGCCAGGTACCCGCCGCCACGGCGCTGCTGTTCGACATCGGCGTCTTCGCAACCGTCGTGGGCGCGGTCGTGCTGATGCTGGTCGCCATCGCCCACCAGTCGCTGCGCGCGAGCCGCAGGCGCGAGCAGGACGAGATCGCAGCACGGAAAGAGGCCGCCTGATGGAAATCATCCTGTCCGCCGCCATCGGCATCCTGTCCGCCTCGGGGATCTGGCTGCTGCTGCGTCCGCGCAGCTTCCAGGTCATCATCGGGCTGTGCCTTCTGTCCTATGCGGTCAACCTGTTCATCTTCTCGATGGGCCGCCTGACGCCGGGCGCGCCGCCGATCATGCCCAAGGGCGGCTTCGTCGATCCGACCCGCTATGCCGACCCGCTGCCGCAGGCGCTTGTCCTGACGGCCATCGTCATCAGCTTCGCCACCACGGCGCTGTTCCTGGTGGTGATGATCGCCTCGCGCGGGATGACCGGCACCGACCATGTCGACGGGAAGGAGCGCAGCCAGTGATCAGCGAACATCTCATCATCGCGCCGATCCTGATCCCCTTCGTCGTGGGTGCCTTGATGCTGCTTTACGACGACCGGCAGCGGCAGGCCAAGTTCTGGCTCAGCCTTGTCTCGGTCGCGGCGCAGCTTCTGATCGCGGTCGAATTGGTGGTGCGTGCCAAGACCGGCGGCGACATCAGCGACGCCGAAGGGATCAGCTTCTATCTGCTTGGCGATTGGGCGGCGCCCTTCGGCATCGTGCTGGTGCTGGACCGGCTTGCCGCCATGATGCTGGTCTTGACCGCGCTGCTAGCGATCCCGTCCCTGGTCTATTCCGGTGCGGGCTGGGCGCGGCAGGGGCCGCATTACTATTCGCTGTTCCAGTTCCTGCTGGTGGGGCTGAACGGCGCCTTCCTGACGGGCGACATCTTCAACCTGTTCGTGTTCTTCGAGATCCTGCTGGCCGCGTCCTATGGCCTTCTGCTGCACGGATCGGGACAGCTTCGGGTTCGGGCAGGGTTGCACTACATCGCCATCAACCTGGCAGCCTCCCTGCTGTTCCTGATCGGCGTCGCGCTGATCTATGGCGTCACGGGCACGCTGAACATGGCGCATCTGGCGAACCTGATCTCGGCCATGCCGGGCGAGGACCGGCCCCTGCTGCACGCGGGCGTGGCGATCCTGGCCATCGCCTTCCTGGTCAAGGCGGGCAGCTGGCCGCTGAACTTCTGGCTGCCGACCGCCTACATGGCCGCCGCCGCCCCGGTCGGCGCGATGTTCGCGATCATGACCAAGGTCGGCGTCTACGCGATCCTGCGGCTGGCGATGCTGCTGTTCGGGGAAACCGGCGGCGCCTCCGCGGGCTTTGGCGCGGGGGTGCTGATCCTCCTGGGAATGGCCACGATCCTGTTCGGGCTGCTGGGCATCCTTGCCTCGCAAAGCCTGGGTCGGATGGCCGCGCATTCGGTGCTGGTCTCCTCGGGGACGGTGCTGGGGATCACCGGCTTTGCACTTG
The DNA here is from genome assembly GCF_014656455.1 of Paracoccus aerius. Classification (GTDB taxonomy): domain Bacteria; phylum Pseudomonadota; class Alphaproteobacteria; order Rhodobacterales; family Rhodobacteraceae; genus Paracoccus; species Paracoccus aerius. Next base: position 153,893 of record NZ_BNCL01000005.1, on the reverse strand, counting down.
CGGGCGGCGGCCAGGCCATGCTGGCGGGCGCGCTCTACTACATGGTGGGATCGGTGCTGGCGACGGGGGCGCTGTTCCTGCTGATCGAGCCGATGAACCGCGAGGACGGCGGCATCGCCGCCATGCTGGCCCTGACGGCCGACGCCTATGGCATCGACGACAGCGAGATCGACGAGGTGCCGGACGTGGGCCTGGCCATCCCCGGAACCATGACCGTGCTGGGCATCTGCTTCGCGCTTTGCGTGCTGATGCTGGCGGGGCTGCCGCCGTTGCCGGGCTTTATCGGCAAGATCGCGATGATCCAGCCCCTGATCGAACAGTCGGCGCTGCCCGCAGGCTTCGCCTGGTCCTTTGTCGCGCTGCTGATCCTGTCGGGCTTTGCCACGCTGATCGGCATGGCGCGCATCGGCATCCAGACCTTCTGGGCCAATGACGTGCCCCTGCCCCGCGTCCTGGCCTTCGAGATCGCGCCGATCATCGCGCTGCTGGTGGTCCTGTCGCTGATCAGCTTCAAGGCCGAGGCGATGCTGCGTTACACCATCGGGACGGCCCATGCCCTGCATGACACCGCGGCCTATGCATACGGGGTCTTTGCCACGCCGCGCGCCGCCGATCGCCCGGATGACGAAGGGGAAGCCCAGGAATGAGCCGTCTTTTCCCCCATCCGGTCCTGTCGGTCGCCCTTGTCTTCCTTTGGCTGATGCTGACGCGCTTTTCGCTGGGATACCTGATCCTGGGCACCGTGCTGTCGCTGGTCGCGGGCTGGGCCTATTCCGCCCTGCATTCGGCCAAGCCGCGCATCCGCCGATGGTCCGCCATCCCCCGGCTGATCGGCACCCTGTTCCTGGACATCATCCGGTCGAACGTCGCGGTGACGCGCCTTCTGCTGACCGAAGGACGCAGCGGGCGGCAATCGGCCTTTATCCGCGTCCCGCTGCAGATCACCAGCGGCAATTCCCTGGCGGTCCTGGCGATCATCCTGACCGCCACTCCGGGCACCGCCTGGGTTGAGTACGAGACCGAGACGGGCGTCCTGACCCTGCACATCTTCGATGCGGCCGAGACCGATCATTACCACGACGTGATCCGCAACACCTATGAACCGATGCTGATGGAGATCTTCGAATGAGCGAGACGATCCTGACGATTTCGCTTGGCTATGCCCAGATCGCGCTTGCGCTTGCGGGCTGTCTTGTCGGCACGCGGATCCTGCGCGGACCGCGCGCCCAGGACCGGGTCCTGGCGCTTGATTCGCTTTATGTCTCGATCATGCTGCTGTTCCTGGTGACGGGGATGCAGCTTGGCACCGCCTTCTTCTTCGAGGCGGCGATGATCATCTCGATCATCGGCTTCGTGTCGTCAGTGGCCCTGGCCAAGTTCCTGTTCCGCGGCGAGGTGATCGAATGAGCCCCCTTGCAACCGTCCCCCTGATCGTCGCGATCCCGGTGGCCTTTTTCGTGGTGCTGGGCGCGACGCTGACCCTGATCGGCGCGCTTGGCTTTGCACGGCTGACCTCGTTCTATGACCGGCTGCACGCGCCGACGCTGGCGACCAGCTGGGGGACCGGGGCCACGATCATCGCCTCGGCCCTGATGTTCAGCTTCATCGACGGGCGGGTCATCCTCCATGAATTCGTGATCGGCTTCTGCATCGTCCTGACCACGCCCGTCACGCTGATGATGCTGGGCCGGGCCGCCCTGATGCGCGACCGGACCGAGGGATCGGATGCCTTGCCCGAAGACATGCGCCGCAGGCGCGATCCCGCGGCCGACACGCCCGCGGGGGACTAGGATGCGCGGGGCTGCGTTTCTTGCCCGCATCTGCGCCCTGTGCCTGGCCCTGCCGGCCTGGGCGGATGCGCCGCTGATCGTGCTGGACCAGACGCGCCTGCCCTTTGACCTGGGGCCGGGCCATCCGGCGAACAATCCCGCCAGCCCCGCCAATTCGCCCCATGCCGCCTGGAACTCGTCCGGGAACACCGCGAATGCAGGCACGGCCTGGCAGAACCGGCCCTCGAACCCCGACAACGAACAGCGGCTGATCATCACCGCAGACGGCGGCGTGCTTGGCTATTACGCGACCAATGCGGGGGGCGTCCTGAACCTGTTCGACGTGAACGGCCGCCGCGTCGCCTATCGCCCTGCCCGCGGCACCCGCAGCCTGTTCACCGTGACCGGCCAATGGTGCGGAACCGTCGATGGCGGGCGGACCGACTTCGTGCTGGCCGTAACCCCGTCCTGCGCCGCACGCTTTGGCCGCTAGGGCCGCGGCGGAACAATCCCCTGCCGTAAAATCGTTACCATCGCGCCTTAGACGGGCGGTTCTATTGCCAAGGGAACACCATGACCGACGAACCAAGGGACTGGCTGGAAGCCGAGCTGCAGGAAACCCTGGACGAGGATTACGAGATCGAGCTGGAAGACGCCGTCCTGTCCGAGGAGATCCGCCGCATCTATCGCGAAAAGCGGCCCGAGCAGATGGACCGCAAGCTGTATTTCCGCGAATTGCTGCGCCTTCAGACCGAACTGATCAAGCTGCAGGACTGGGTGGCCCATAACAAGCAGAAGGTCGTCGTCATCTTCGAAGGCCGCGACAGCGCAGGCAAGGGCGGCGCGATCAAGCGCATCACCCAGAGGCTGAACCCGCGCGTGGTCCGCACCGTGGCCCTGCCTGCGCCCTCGGACCGCGAAAAAACCCAATGGTATTTCCAGCGTTACGTCCCCCATCTGCCCGCCGGGGGCGAGATCGTGCTGTTCGACCGAAGCTGGTACAACCGCGCCGGCGTCGAGCGCGTGATGGGCTTCGCATCCGAGGACCAGGTGGACCAGTTCTTCCAGGACGTTCCCGAATTCGAACGGATGCTGGTCCGGTCGGGGATCCGGCTGGTGAAGTACTGGTTCTCGATCACCGACGAGGAACAGCAGATGCGCTTCCTGATGCGCATTCATGATCCGCTGAAGCAGTGGAAGCTGTCGCCGATGGATCTGGAATCCCGCGTCCGCTGGGAAGCCTATACCAAGGCCAAGGAAGACATGCTGGAACATACCAACATCCCCGAAGCCCCCTGGTATATCGTGCCCGCAAACGACAAGAAGCGCGCCCGCCTGAACTGCATGAGCCACCTTCTGAGCATGATCCCCTATGGCGAGGTCCCCCATCAAGAGGTCACGCTGCCCAACCGGGTCTTCAACCCGGACTATGAACGCGATGTCCTGTCCCGCGATCTTTATGTGCCGCAGAAATACTAGGGGCGGTCCGGGTTATTGATCGGCCGATCAACGTGCGGTATAATAAAAGCGTGTCTCTGCCCTTAATCCTTGAATGTGCGGTTCAAGGGCGTAAGCTGGGGACATGTTCCGCAACCTGCTTGATCGCCTGTTCACGGACGACCCCAGCCCGAGGCCGCTTGCCACGGACGATGCCGAAGTGGCGGTTGCCGCCCTTCTGGTTCGGGTGGCGCGGGCCGACGATCACTATCATCAGACCGAAAAGCGCCGGATAGACGAGGTTCTGGCCGAATTGCACGGCCTGGGCCTTGCCGATGCCGCCGAACGCCGCCTTGTGGCCGAGATGATCGAGGCCGAGGCCCCCGACACCGTACGCTTCACCCGCCTTATCAAGGATCGGGTCTCGCTGGAGGATCGCGCGGCCATCATCGGGGCAATGTGGGAAATCTCGCTTGCCGACAACCACCGCAGCGCCAACGAGGAAACGGCGATCCGGCTTGTTTCCGCCCTTCTGGGCGTGACGGACCGGGATTCCGCGCTGCAGCGCCGCCGCGTCGCCGGACGCTAGAAGCCCAGCCTGTCGCGCAATCCATACCATGCCATGCCAGCCACCAGCAGCGGGCTGCGCAGCATCGACCCGCCCGGAAAGGGCCGCGCCGGAATGGCCGCCATAGCGTCGAACCCGTCGGACTGTCCCGCCACCGCGTCGGCCATCAGCCTGCCTGCAAGCGTCGCAATCGCGACCCCGTGCCCGGAATAACCGCCCGCCGACAGGCAATTTGGCGCGGGCCGGGCGAAATGCGGCATCCGGTTCATGGTGATCGCCAGCGTCCCGCCCCAGGCATGGGTGATCCTGATGTGGCGCAACTGAGGATAGACCGACAGAAGATGGGGCCGGACCAAAGCGGCGATGTCCTTGGGGAAACGATAGGTCGCCGTCTCGCCCCCGCCGAAGATCAGGCGGCGGTCGTCGTCCAGCCGCCAATAGTTGACCACGAACTTGGTATCGGCGACGGCGATGTTCCGCGGCAGGATTTCGGCGAAGTCGGTGCCCAGCGGCTCGGTCGCGACGACATAGTTGTTGATTGGCATGACCCGCGCGGCCACCTTGGCGTCCAGCCGCCCCTGGTAGCCGTTCCCGGCCAGGATCACATGGTCGCAGACGATCCTGCCGGTGTCGCACAGCACCCGGCTTTTTTGAGTGGCCGTGCCATGCTCGATCCGGTGGACATGGGTGCCTTCATGGATCCGCACGCCCGCAGCCGCCGCCAGCCGCGCCACGCCGAGCGCGAGGTTCAGCGGATGGACATGGCCCGCACCCCAGTCCACGTCACCGCCGACATAGGCCGTGCTGCCCAGATGCGCCGCAAGGGCATCGCGATCCAAGGGCTGCACCTTGTCATAGCCGTAACGCCCGGCCAGATGCGCGGCCATCTGCGCGCTGTGCCGGACTTCGGACCCGCTGCGGCAGGCATGGGCCACGCCGTCGCGGATCGGCACGCTGGATTCAGCAGCCAGCGCCCGGACCAGGGCCTTTGCGTCCTCGGCCAGATCCCACAGGCGGCGGGCCGTGTCCGCGCCGAACTGGCGTTCCAGCCAGTCCACCTCTTGCCGCTGGCCCGATCCGATCTGCCCGCCATTGCGGCCGGATGCGCCAAAGCCAACCCGATGCGCATCGACCAGCATCACGTCGCGCCCGGCCCGCGCCAGATGCAACGCCGCCGATAGGCCGGTATAGCCGCCGCCGACGACCGCCACATCGGCACGCACCTCTCCCTTCAGCGGGGGAAACCGGTCCAGGGCCGCGCAGGTCTCGGCATAGATGCTGGGCGGATACTCCCCGCGCCGGTCGTTGGCGTAGAGCAGCTTCATACGTTCAGCAGCAGATGTTCGCGTTCCCAAGGGCTGATGACCTGCAGGAACTCCTTGTATTCGTTGCGCTTGACGGATTCGTAGACGGCGGTGAAATCTTCGCCCAAAACGCCCCGCATCGGCGTGTTTTCAGCCATCATGTCAAGCGCGTCGCCCAGGTTGTAGGGCAGTTCGTCCTGCGACGACATATAGGCGTCGCCCAAGCACTCGCCGCGCGGATTCTCGCCCTCGACCAGTCCCAGGTAACCGCAGGCGAGGCTGGCAGCGATGCCCAGGTAGGGGTTGCAGTCCATGCCCGCCAGGCGGTTTTCGACCCGCCGCGCCTCGGGGCTGGAAATCGGCACCCGCAGGCCGGTGGTGCGGTTGTCGCGGCCCCATTCCAGGTTGATCGGCGCGGCGAAGTCCGGGACATAGCGGCGATAGCTGTTCACATAGGGCGCCAGCAACGCGATGGCTGCGGGCAGGTGCTTCTGCATTCCTGCGATGAAATGCAGGAACTGGGGCGTCTCGGCCCCCTTTTCGTCGGAAAAGATGTTCCGGCCCGTGGCCACGTCGATGATCGAATGATGCAGGTGCATGGCGCTGCCCGGCTCGCCCTCGATGGGCTTGGCCATGAAGGTCGCAAAGCAGTCGTGACGCAGCGCGGCTTCGCGGATCAGGCGCTTGAAGTAGAAGATCTCGTCGGCAAGGGCCACGGGATCGCCGTGGTTCAGGTTGATCTCGACCTGGCCCGCGCCGCCTTCCTGCAGGATGCCGTCGATCTCGAACCCCTGGGCTTCGGCAAAGTCATAGATATCGTCGATGACCTTGCCGTATTCGTCCACGGCGGACATGGAATAGGCCTGCTTGGCGGCTGCCCGCCGGCCGGTGCGGCCCATCGGAGGGATGATCGGCTGGTTGGGGTCGATGTTGCGCGCGACCAGGAAGAACTCCATCTCGGGCGCGACGACCGGCTTCCATCCCCGCTGGCGATACAGGTCCACCACCCGCTTCAGCACGTTGCGCGGCGCGATGGGCACAGGGTTGCCCTGCTGGTCATAGGCGTCGTGGATCACCTGCAGCGTCCAGTCCGCCGTCCAGGGCGCGGCGGTCGCGGTGGTGAAATCCGGCGTCAGGATCATGTCGGGTTCGGTGAACGCCCCCGCCGGGTTGTCGGCCCATTCCCCGGTGATCGTCTGCAGGAAGATCGAGTTCGGAAGATAGAACTTTTCCTGCCGCGCGAATTTCGACGCGGGCATGGCCTTGCCGCGCGCGACGCCCGCGATGTCGGCCAGGATGCATTCGACCTCGTCCAGCCGGCGGCCGGCCACGAAGTCGCGGGCGGCCTGGGGCAGCCTGTCGATCCAGTCGCTCATGCGGCACCCCTGCTGATGGCGCGGGGCTGCTTGAAGAAGGCCTCGATCCGCTCGGCGATGGCGGCCGATCCCTTGGCCTCGCCCATGCGGTCGATGGCGCGGTCCATCAGTTCCTGCGGCACCCGGCCCTTGCCGCGCTTGTCCATCAAGGCAAGGATGAAGTCGTCCGAAAACTCGGGATGGGCCTGCACCGTGAAGGCGCGGTCGCCATAGATCAGGGCGGCGTTCTCGCAAAACTCGTTGCGACCCGCGACCTGCGCGTCCCTGGGCAGCACCACCACCTGATCCTGGTGCCAGGCGTTCAGGCGCAGCGTCTCGCCGCCGAAGTCATAGTCATGCGTGCCGACGGCCCAACCGCCCGGATGCTTGGTCACCGTTCCGCCAAGTGCCTGCGCGATGATCTGGTGGCCGAAGCAGATGCCGACCATGGGCACCGCTGCGTCATAGGCGTCGCGGATAAAGCGTTCCAGCGGGCGGATGAAGTCGTGATCCTCGTATGCGCCGTGGCGCGACCCCGTCAGCAGCCAGCCGTCGGCGTCGTGGACGGATGCGGGGAACTCCATCTCCTCGACATGCCAGGTGCGGAACTGGAAGCCGCGCCCGTCCAGAAGCCGGACGAACAGGTCCGGGTAATCGCCCATGTCCTGCTTCAATTCGGCGGGCGCCTGGCCGCATTGAAGAATGCCGATGCGCATGAAAAACCTGCGATGTTGCTGCAGGCAGGAAGGTAGTCGCGCGGACGGGGGGCCTGCAAGGGGGCAACATGCTTTCGCCAAGTCGTGAATATCTCACCATATTATATAATGTGAAATTAATATGGATTGTTTTAATATAATATATCTTTTCTGGATATATTATCATGATTTACTTTGGCGATATTCTTTTTATTTGCGGCCTGCATCTTGCAATAGCCGTCAGCCCGGGCCCCAATACCGTCGCAATATGCTGCAGCGCCAGCGTGGTCTCGCGCAGGGCGGGCCTTTCGGTCGCGGCCGGGGTCGTGACGGCAACCGGGCTGTGGGCGGGCATGGCGCTGCTGGGCGCGGGCGCAGCGGTCGCGCGTCACGAGCATCTTCTTGTGATTCTTCGCATCTCGTCAGGCGTTTACCTGACCGGGATCGGTCTTCGGATGCTGGTGACGCCGCCCGCCTGGAACAGCCCGCGGGCCTGCGGGCAACCCTTCCTGCTGGGGCTTTTGACGGCGCTGTCGAACCCGGTCGCGCTTGCCTTCTGGCTGGGAACATTCCTGACCGCGATGCCCCCGACGGCCACGGACCGATTTTACGCAACGATATTCGCGCTGATTATCCTGCAAAGCACGGCCTGGTATTTCCTGCTGGCGGTGCTGTCATCCTCGACGCTGCCCGGGCGGGTCTTCGGGGCGGCACGCAGCCTGCGCCAGATCGGGGCGGGGACGATGATCCTGATCGGGCTGAACGCCCTGATCGCCCATTGATCCCCCTGCGGCCTTTGGCTGTCTGGCAGCGGACCACGCCACGGGCTAGTCTGCCACCGATCGGACAGGAGAATGCGATGCCCCATCTTCACCCCCACATCGACCCGCAGGGCTTGGACGAATTCTCGGTCGTCTTCACCGACCGCTCGCTGAACCACATGTCGCAGCGGTTCCAGCAGGTGATGCGCGACCTGTCCGCCACCCTGCGCGAGGTCTATTCCGCCCACCAGGTCGCCATCGTGCCCGGCGGCGGCACCTATGCGATGGAGGCCGTCGCCCGCCAGTTCGGCACCGGCCACGCGCTGATCGTCCGCAACGGCTGGTTCAGCTATCGCTGGAGCCAGATCTTCGACATGGGCCGGTTCACCCGCGAAACGACCGTCGTCATGGCGCGACCCGCCGGGAACGAGCCCCAGCCCGCCTACGCCCCGCCCCCCATCGACGAAGTCGTGGCCAAGATCCACGAGACGCGACCCGATGCGGTCTTTGCGCCCCATGTCGAAACCTCGGCCGGGTTGATCCTGCCGGACGACTACATCCGTGCCCTCGCGCAGGCCGCGCATAATGTGGGCGCACTGATGGTGCTGGACTGCATTGCATCCGGCGCCGTCTGGGTGGACATGAAGGCCACGGGCGTGGACGTGCTGATCTCGGCCCCGCAGAAGGGGTGGTCGGCATCGCCCGCCGCCGGTCTGGTGATGCTGTCGGAACGCGGCGCGGAACGGCTGGCGCAAACCGGCAGCACCAGCTTTGCGCTGGATCTGAAGAAATGGCGCGCGATCATGGCGGCCTATGAAGATGGCGGCCACGCCTATCACGCCACCATGCCCACCGACGCCCTGCTGGGCCTGCGCGACGCGATGGAGGAAACGCGGGCGATGGGCTTCGACGCCGCGCGCGATGCGCAGTGGCGGCTGGGCAACGCGGTTCGCGAGATGCTGGCCGAACGCGGTGTCAGGTCGGTCGCGGCACCGGGCTTTGCCGCGCCGGGCGTTGTGGTCAGCTATACCCAAGACCCCGAGGTCAAGAACGGCAAGAAGTTCGCCGCCGAAGGAATGCAGATCGCGGCAGGGGTGCCGCTGGCAGTGAATGAAGGCGACCAGTTCTCGACCTTCCGGCTGGGCCTTTTCGGGCTGGACAAGCTGAAGGACGTGGACGGCACTCTGGCCCGACTTCGGGCCGTTGTGGACAAGGTGATACCGGCCTGACCGGCCAGTCCTGAACGACAAGGCCCGCCGCACTGGCGGGCCTTTTACATTTTGGAGAAGAATCTTCTTCTCTTGCCGCCCACCAAATCGACAAATCTTTGCTCTTGCTAAAGACGACTTTGCCTGTCGTTATTTGCGGAATAAGCAGCCGGTGAGTCAGAGGAGCGAGCAAGATGACGATCCAAGGCCCAGGCTTCGACGCCAACCCGCTTTATTCGGTCAGCCTGATCGACCGGCGGACAGGACAGGTACACCGCGTCAATGGTGCGCCGCTTCTGGCGCTGTCTCGGGAACCGCAGGCAGCCGCGGCCTCGCTGCTCGAGGGGCGCGACCCCGATCTGTGGGAAGCCCGGATCCAGCCCCTCGCGACCCGGACCCGGCAATAAACAGACCTTCAGGAGACGGTTCATGTTCATCACCCCTTCCAGCCGCTTTGGCGCCCCCTTGTCAGCCTTGGTCCTGGCCCTGGCGGTTTCAGCCCCGGTCCAGGCCGAAACGCTGCTGAACGTCAGCTACGACCCGACCCGGGAACTTTACCGCGAGGTCAACGAAGCCTTTGCCGAGGCCTGGACTGCCGCCGGCAACGAGGCCCCCACCATCGAGACCAGCCACGGCGGATCCGGCGCGCAGGCGCGGTCGGTCATCGACGGGCTGAACGCGCAGGTGGTCACGCTGGCCCTTGCATCCGACATCGACCGCATCGCCGAGGCGGGCAAACTGCCCGCCGACTGGCAGTCGAAGTTGCCGCACAATTCCAGCCCCTATACCTCGACCATCGTCTTCCTGGTGCGCGAGGGCAATCCCAAGGGCATCCAGGACTGGGGCGACCTGGTCAAGGACGGGGTCGAGGTGATCACGCCGAACCCCAAGACCTCGGGTGGGGCACGGTGGAATTACCTTGCCGCCTGGGCTTGGGCGGAAAAGAACGGCCAGGACCCGCAGGCCTTCGTGGCCGATCTTTACACCCATGTGCCGGTGCTGGACACCGGCGCGCGCGGATCGACCACCACCTTCGCACAACGCGGGATCGGCGACGTGCTGCTGGCCTGGGAAAACGAGGCCTATCTGGCGCTGAAGGAAATCGGCGAGGATCAGTTTGACATCGTCGTGCCCTCCGTCAGCGTCCTGGCCGAACCCCCGGTCGCCATCGTCGAAGGCAACATCGCCAATGACGCACAGCGGGAACTGGCGACGGCCTATCTGGACTTCCTGTATTCCCCCGAAGGCCAGGCGCTTGCCTTCAAGCACTTCTACCGAGCTTGGGACGACAGCGCCGCCGCCCCCGAGGACGTCGCCCGCTTCCCCAAGCTTGACTTGGTCAGCATCGAAGATTTCGGCGGCTGGAAGAAGGTGCAGCCCGAACATTTCGGTGACGGCGGGATCTTCGACCAGATCTATACGGCGAAATGACCATGACCGCGCGACCCCTGGTCCACAAGACGGCGATGCCCGGCCTCGGCCTGTCGGCCGGCATCACCCTGACAATGCTGTCCATCGTCGTCCTGTTGCCGATCGGCGCCCTTCTTCTGAAGGGCGCCAGTTTCGGCCTGACGAACGTGCTGGAAGTGGTGGGACGAGAGCGGGTGATGGCCTCGCTTTACCTGTCCTTCAAGCTGTCCTTGCTGGCGGCCCTGTTCAACCTGGTCTTCGGCGTACTGCTGGCCTGGGTGCTGGTGCGTTACCGCTTTCCGGGCAAGCGGATCCTGGACGCCGCGGTGGACCTGCCCTTCGCCCTGCCCACCGCCGTGGCGGGTATTGCGCTGACCGCGCTTTACGCGCCGAACGGGGCGTTCGGCAGCCTTGCGCAACAGGTCGGCCTGAAGATCGCCTATACCCAAGTCGGCATCTTCATCGCCCTGGTCTTCGTGGGCCTGCCCTTCGTGACCCGCACCGTCCAGCCGGTGATCGAGGAGATCGAGCAGGAAGTCGAGGAGGCATCAGCCACCCTTGGCGCCTCGCGCCTGCATACGCTGCGCCATGTGATCCTGCCGATGCTGACCCCCGCCGCCTTGACGGGCTTTGCCCTGTCGCTGGCCCGCGCTGTCGGCGAATACGGATCGGTCATCTTCATCGCGGGCAACATACCCCTGCGCACCGAGATCGCGCCCCTGCTGATCGTGATCCAGCTTGAAGAATTCAACTATGACGCCGCAGCCGCCATCGGCATCGCCATGCTGGTGATATCCTTCGCGATGCTGCTGGCGATCAACCTGATCCAGATCGTCAGCCGAAGGAAGATGGGCCATGTCTGATACCGCCCTGCCCCGCCCCGCCTTCCGCGCCGCCACCGACGAGGCGCCGCTTCTGCGCATCGCCCTGATCGGCATCGCGGTCGCGGGCCTGGCCGTCCTTGTCTTCGCCCCCCTGGCCGTGGTCTTCGCCGAGGCGCTGAAGCAAGGATGGTCCGCCTCGATCCAGTCCCTTGGCAACCGCGACGCGCGATCCGCGATCCAGTTGACGCTGCTGATCACCGCCATTGCCGTGCCCGCAAACGCCGCCTTCGGGATTGCAAGCGCCTGGTTCATCACCAAGTTCGACTTTCGCGGCAAGGCCTTCCTGATCACCCTGATCGACCTGCCCTTTTCCGTCAGCCCGGTCGTGGCGGGCCTCTGCATCGTGCTGCTGTTCGGCGCCAATTCCGCCATCGGCGGCTGGCTGGTGGCGAACGGCTGGCCCATCGTCTTCGCCATCCCCGGCATCGTGCTGGCCACGATCTTCGTGACCTTTCCCTTTGTCGCCCGCGAGCTGATCCCGGTGATGATCGAACAAGGCCGGGCCGAGGAGGAAGCGGCGGTGACCCTGGGTGCGTCCGGCTGGCGGACCTTCCGCACGGTCACGTTGCCCAACATCCGTTGGGCGCTGCTTTACGGCACGCTGCTGTGCACGGCACGCGCCATGGGCGAATTCGGCGCGGTGGCGGTGGTGTCGGGCAAGATCCGCGGCCAGACCGCGACCATGCCGATCACCATCGAGATGCTGTATAACGAATACCTGTCCGTCGCGGCCTTCAGCATGGCTGCGCTGCTGACCGCGCTTGCGCTTGTCACCCTGCTTCTGAAAACCATCCTCGAGCTGCGTCACGCCGACCAGCTTGCAGCCACCCGCCGCCATTAAGGGGAACCGTCCATGCATATCGACATCGACGAAATCGCAAAGACCTTCGGCGCCACCACCGCCCTGCATCCCGTCTCGCTGAACATCCCTTCGGGCGCCCTGGTCGCGCTGCTGGGGCCGTCGGGATCGGGCAAGACCACGCTGTTGCGGATCCTGGGCGGGCTGGAGTTTCCGACCTCGGGGCGCGTGATGTTCAACGGCCAGGACGCGACCGGCATGACGGTCCAGGAACGCCGCGCGGGCTTTGTCTTCCAAAGCTATGCGCTGTTCCGGCACATGACGGTCTTCGACAACATCGCCTATGGCCTGCGCGCCCGCCCGCGCGGCCAGCGTCCCCCCAAGGCCGAGATCACCCGCCGCGTCACCAAGCTGCTGGACCTGATCCAGTTGCCCGACATCGCGGGCCGCTATCCGACGCAACTGTCGGGCGGGCAGCGCCAGCGCGTGGCTCTGGCACGCGCGCTTGCCATCGAACCCCGGATGCTGCTTCTGGACGAGCCCTTCGGCGCGCTTGACGCCAAGGTCCGCAAGGAGTTGCGCCAGGGCTTGCGCGACATCCATGACGAAACCGGTTTGACCACGGTCTTCGTGACCCATGACCAGGACGAGGCTATGGAACTGGCCGACCTGGTGGTGGTGATGTCTATGGGCCGGATCGAACAGATCGGCCGCCCGCAGGACATCCGCAGCAAGCCCGCCACGGAATTCGTGCGCGACTTCATCACCGCCTGATCGGCGTCAGCCCTGCAACAGCGCCCGTGCCGCCCCTGTGGCGGCATCGGTGATCCGGTCGCCCGACAGCATCCGGGCGATCTCCTCGACCCGTTCGGGCGGCGACAGCGCGGCCACGGTGGATGTCGTCATGTCGTCATGCACCGACTTCGACACCCGGAAATGGTTTGCCCCAAGCGCCGCCACCTGCGGCGAATGGGTGACGACCAGCACCTGCGCATCTTCGGACAGCCGCTTGAGGCGGCGGCCCACGGCATCGGCGGTCGCCCCGCCCACGCCCCGGTCGATCTCGTCGAAGATCAGCACAAGCGCGTCGTTGCCGCGCGCCAGGCAGACCTTCAGCGCCAGCAGGAAGCGCGACAATTCCCCGCCCGAGGCGATCTTGTCCAAGGCCCCCGCAGGTGCGCCAGGGTTGGTGGCCACGGTAAAGGCCACGTCGTCGCGCCCGTCGGGGCCGGGTTCGCCCGGCGTGACAAGGGTCTGGAAGACCGCGCGTTCCATCTTCAAGGGCGCCAGTTCCGCGGTGACGGCACGATCCAGGGCGATGGCGGCCTCGGTCCGGGCACGAGTCACCTCGTCCGCCTCGGCGTCATATCGGGCCTCGGCTTCTTCCACCTGCCGGCGCAATGCGGCGATCTGCGCCTCTCCTGCATCGATGCGGCCCAGGCGTTCCCGCAACTCGTCGGCCAGCCCCGCCAGATCGTCGGCCAGCACATTATGCTTGCGGGCCAAGGCGCGCAGGGCAAACAGCCGTTCCTCGGTCGCCTCAAGCTGGCTGGGGTCCACGTCAAGCGCGGACAAGGCATCCTCGACCCCGCGATGGGCCTCGCCCAATTCGACCAGGGCGCGGGACAGCGCGGCCAGGGGTTCGTCCAGCCGTCCCTCGGCGCGGTCCGACGCGCCTTCCAGCCAACGGGTCGCGTCCAGCATCGCGCCTTCGGCCCCCTCGCCGCCCAGCATCTTCAGCGCGCGCGCCACGTCCTCGCGGATGCGGATGGCGCCCTGCATCGCGCGGCGGCGGGTGTCCAGCGTCGCCTCCTCGCCCGCCTCGGGGGACAGGTCGTCCAGTTCGGCAACGGCATGGCGCAGGAAATCCTCCTCGGCGCGGGCGGCGGTCAGGCGGGCTTCGGCCCCATCCAGATCGCGGCGCGCGGTGCGGCGGGCAGCCCAAGCCTCGCGCACCGGGGCAAGGTCGATCGCGCCAAAGGCATCCAGCAGCGCCCGATGGCCGCGCGGGTTCAGCAGCCCGCGGTCGTCATGCTGTCCGTGCAATTCCACCAGCGTTTCCGACAACTGCCGCAAGACCTCGCCCGACACGCGGCGGTCGTTGACATAGCCGGTCTTGCGCCCGTCGCCCGCGTTCACGCGGCGCAGGATCAGTTCGTCATCCTCAAGCTCGATCCCGGCATCCGACAGGACGGTGCGGGCGGGATGGCCTGCGGGCAGGTCGAAGACCGCCGTCACCTCGCCCTGGGTCGCACCCTGCCGCACCAGGTCGGCCCGGCCGCGCCAGCCCAGCACGAAGCCCAGGCAATCCAGCAGGATCGACTTGCCCGCCCCGGTTTCGCCGGTCAGCACGTTGAGGCCGGGGCCGAAGGCAAGCCCCAGCCGGTCGATCAGCAGCATGTTCCGGATGTCGAGCGATCGCAGCATGGCTTGTCCTTCAGGGGGCGGATTCCCGCCTTTAAAGCCACCGCCCCTGGATCATCTGGCGATAGACATTCGTCAGCCAATTGTCGCCGCGCGCCTCGGGTTCCAGACCGCGACCGCGAAGCTGGCGATAGGCGTCCTGGTAGAAGGGCGAGGACTGGAAGTTATAGCCCAGGATCGCGCCAGCCGTCTGCGCCTCGTCCGTCAGACCAAGCGCCAGATAGGCCTCGACCAGCCGCAGCAGCGCCTCGGGCGTCTGGGTCGTGGTCTGGAACTCCTCGACCACGACGCGGAAGCGGTTGATGGATGCGGCATAGTGCCCGCGCTTGAGGTAATAGCGCCCGATCTCCATTTCCTTGGCCGCCAGATGGTCGAAGGCAAGATCGAACTTCAGGATGGCGCTGCGGGCATATTCGCTGTCGGGATATTGCTCGATGACGCTGCGGAGGGACTGCAATGCCTGGAAGGTCAGGCCTTGGTCGCGGCCCACCTCATCGATCTGGTCGTAATAGGACAGGGCCAACAGGTATTGCGCATAGGCCGCGTCCTCATCGCCCGGATAGGTGTCGATGAAGCGTTGCGCGGCACCCCGCGCCTCCTCATAGTTCTGGGCGCGGTGGTTGGAATAGGCCTGCATGATCAGCGCGCGCTTGGCCCATTCCGAATAGGGATAAAGCCGCTCGACCTCGCTGAAATAGAAGACCGCGTCCTCGGGCTTGCGGCTGTTCTCCAGCTCGAACTCGCCGCGCTTGTAGATTTCCTCGGCCGTGAAGCGGTCCAGGTTCTGCCTGTCCGCATCCGAGGATCCGGACCCAGAACAACCCGCAAGCACCAAGCAAAGAGCCGCCGCCATCGTGGAAGCCAAGATTTTCGAGCGCGCCATCTTCACCCTGCCTAAGACTTCTTCCTTGCAACCGACCCTTTGCGGCAGGGTTGCCCGGACCCTCTAGCACAGAACATCAGGGGGCGCAAAATGGCAATCCGTTGAATATCGTGCGGCTTTCGGCGCCCTGCCTGACGTAGCGGAAGGCCGCCCCTTCAGGCGGCCGCCCAAGCCGTCGCGGCCAGGTCATAGGCGGCGATTCCCGCGCCCGGCAACCGATCCTCAAGCGCGGGCGAACAGGTTTCCCAGGTCCAGGCGGCCGGATCCGCGAACAGCGCCCGCAGCAGCTTGTTGGTCATGGCATGACCCGCCCGATGCCCGGTATAGCGCGCCAGCAGCGGCGCCCCGGCAAGCGCCAGATCGCCCACCGCGTCCAGCATCTTGTGGCGCACGGCCTCGTCCGCATGGCGCAGGCCGCCCGGCGACAGGACGCGGGGGCCATCGACGACCACGGCGTTCAGGTAGGTGCCGCCCAAGGCCAGCCCGTTCCGGCGCATCGCATCCACATCGGCCTGGCGGCAGAAGGTGCGGCTGTCGGCCAGTTCGCGCAGAAAGGCGCCGTTGGCCATGTCCAGCCGCTTTTCCTGATGGCCGATGGCGGCATCGGTGAAGTCGATCTGGAAATCGATCTCAAGATGGTCGGCCGGGGTCAGCCGGGCAAAGGCGTCTCCCTCGCGGACCTCGACCGGGCGCAGCACGCGGATCGCCCGCAGGTCGGCCTGTTGCAGCGCGATCCCGGCGCGCAGGATGCCGCGGACGAAGGGCGCTGCCGATCCGTCCAGGATCGGGACCTCGGGACCGTCGACCTTGACCAGGGCATTGTGGATGCCAGTGCCTGCCAGGGCAGCCATCACATGCTCGACCGTGGAAAGGGTCGTGCCCTTTCCGTCGTCCATCAGCGTGCAAAGCTTCGACGGCCTCACGTGGTCCCAGCGAGCGGGAATGTCCACGGCAGGTGACAGGTCGGTGCGGCGGAAGACGATGCCGTGACCGGCAGGCGCGGGATGGAGCTCAAGCCGGGCGGGGGCCCCGGAATGCAGGCCCACACCTTGAAACGCAACCATCTTTTTCAACGTCGCCTGCATGACAACCAGCCTTCAACCAAATGCGACAGATAACCTTGTCGCTCAACGGATCACCTAGGCCCAAGGTGCCAAGCGTTCAATTAACGATTTGTAACGGCATGAAACATTCGGATGCACCCTTGCGGCAGGCCACGACAGGCCCGTCCAAAGATGTGATCGGCAAGAAAAAGGGCCGCCCAAGGCGGCCCTTTCCCGGATCGTCACGATGGAGGATTCAGTTCGCCTGGCGGCGCAGGAAGGCAGGGATTTCCACATTGTCCTGGGCCGAGTCGGGGCTGGCCAGATCGTCGAAATCGGTTTCCTGCTGGCGGGCACGAACCGCCACACGTTCGTTCACGCGTTCGGAAATCGAGGCTGCGGGGGGTTTCGCGCTGTGGTCGGCATGGCCTGCCATCCGCTCCAGCATCCGGCCAAGACCGGCCATGCGGCTTTGCGGGCGCGCGGGTTCCTGCGGCTGCGGTGCGGGGGCCTGCTGACGCTCACCCTTGTGCTCGACCGCGCGGCGCAGGCGCTCCAGCGTCTCGGGCGAGGCCTGGCCGCGCGAAGCGCCCTGGGGGGCGCGCGGCGCGATGAAGCCCGCGTCCTCCTTGACGTTCAGCATCGCCGGCTGGGCCGGTTCCTTGCGCTGATAGGCGGGGGCGGGCATGTCATCCTCGACCCGGGCGGCGGGTGCGGCGGGCTGGGTCAGCGGCGGGGCCACGCGGCGCGGCGGCAGGTCGTCCTGCTGGGCGGCGGGCTCGACCTTCTGGGACACGGCGGGGTTCTGGGTCAGCGGTTCGGCCATGCTGCGGCGGGGTGCGGGAACCTCGGCCACGCTTGCGGCCGCGTCGATGCCGGTTGCCACGACCGACACGCGGATCGAGCCGTCCATGTCCGGGTCCAGCGTCGATCCGACGATGATGTTGGCGTCGCTGTCGACCTTGTCGCGGATGACGTTCGCGGCCTCGTCCAGTTCGAACAGGGTCATGTCATAGCCGCCGGTGATGTTGATCAGCACGCCCTTGGCGCCGTTCAGGCTGACCTCGTCCAGCAGCGGGTTGGCGATGGCGCGTTCGGCGGCTTCCTGGGCGCGGTTCTCGCCCGAGGCTTCGCCGGTGCCCATCATCGCCTTGCCCATCTCGTCCATGACAGAACGCACGTCCGCGAAATCAAGGTTGATCAGGCCCGGCTTGACCATCAGGTCGGTCACGCCCTTGACGCCCTGATACAGCACGTCGTCGGCCATGGCGAAGGCTTCGGTGAAGGTGGTCTTTTCGTTGGCAATGCGGAACAGGTTCTGGTTGGGGATGATCAGCAGCGTGTCCACGACCTTGTGCAGGGCCTCGATCCCCTCGTCGGCCTGGCGCATCCGCTTGGTGCCCTCGAACTGGAAGGGCTTGGTCACGACGCCGACGGTCAGGATCCCCATCTCGCGCGCGGCCTGGGCGATGATCGGGGCAGCGCCGGTGCCGGTGCCGCCGCCCATGCCCGCCGTAATGAAGCACATATGCGCGCCCATCAGGTGATCAACGATATCCTCGATCGTTTCCTCGGCCGCCTTGGCGCCGATCACGGGCTTGGCGCCGGCGCCCAGGCCTTCGGTCACCTTCGGACCCATCTGGATGCGGTTGGTCGCGCGCGAGCTGGCAAGCGCCTGCGCGTCGGTGTTGGCCACCACGAACTCGACACCGTCGAGGTTCTTCTCGATCATGTTGTTGACCGCGTTGCCGCCCGCGCCGCCAACACCGAAGACGGTGATACGGGGCTTCAGCTCGTCTTCGTCGTTCATCATCAGATTGAGGTTCATGGTTCCGCCTGTTTTTGCTATGTCGACGGGTCCTGTCCTGCCGCCCGTCGAATCCCTCGTATCAGTTCCAATCCTAACGGCCGGCCGCCGCTGCGTCACTTAAAAAGAGGCCGCCCACCCCAAAATCTGGTGGTATTTGCTGGGGTTTTCGGCGGTATCTTGCCAATTCGGTTGAATGCGGTGCCCCGCCTTCAATCGACCCATAACGGCCCCATGCCCTCACCAGTTGTTCCTGAACCAGCGATAAGCGCGGCGCAGGCTGCGGGTCGGATAGCTGCTGGCGGGCATCTCGAAATCCCACCATTCGTCCTGCGGATGTGCCGCGAACAGCGCCAGGCCGACGGCGCTGGAAAAGCCGGGATCGGTGAATTGGTGCGCCAGCCCATCGATCCGCAAGGGCCGCCCGCAGCGGACGTTCGGACCCAGGATTCGGGCCGCCAGTCCGTCCAGACCGGGGATCTGGCTGCCCCCGCCCGTCAGCACGATCTGCTGGCTGGGCATGGCGTCAAAGCCCGCGGCATCAAGCACTTCGCGCACGCCTTCCAGAATCTCCTCGACGCGCGGACGCATGATCCCGATCAGGTCGGCGCGGCTGACCGACCGGCGGTCCGTGTCCCATTCGCCGCTGCCCGTGCCGATCTCCAACAGGTCGCGGTCGTCTCGACCGGTAGCCTCGAGGCCGCCGTTCAGGGTCTTCAGCCGCTCGGCCACGGGCAGCGGAATCCGCAACCCCTGGGCGATGTCCTGCGTGACAAGCTGGCCGCCGATGTTAACATTGTCGGCGAAGATCATGTGTTTCTTGATGAAAATCGAAACCCCGGTGCCGCCGCCGCCAAAATCGATGCAGGCTGCCCCCAGTTCCTGCTCATCCTCGACCAGCGAAGCCCGCGCCGACGCATAAGAGGCCGAGGCCACCCCCGCCAGTTCAAGGTCGCAGCGCCGGATGCATTGGATCAGGTTGCCGATAACGTCGCCATCGACCGTCAGCACATGCATGTCGCAGGACAGCCGATTGCCGACGTGATCGCGCGGATCACCCAGGCCGGTGCGGTTGTCGACGGCGAAATTGACGGGCTGGGCGTGCAGCACCTCGCGCCCGCGCCCGAAATCGGGCGCATCGCAGGCCGCCATCACCGACGCCACGTCATGATCATGGACCCGCCCAGCATCCAGGTTGATCTCGCCCGCAAGGCCATAGGACGAGGGACGCCCCCCTGAAAGGCAGGCGATGACGTGATCGACCCGCACGCCCGCGACCTTCTGGGCGGCGGCGACGACGGTGCGGATCGCGCGTTCGGTTTCGGCCATCACGTCGATCTCGCCCCGGCGCATCCCGCGCGATCGGGTCGAGGCCGCGCCGATCACGCGAAAATTCACCTGCCCCGCCATCGGCCCCACTCCGTCGGTCTCGCGGAAGGTGCCGGTGCCGTCGAAGCGCAGCACCAAGCAGGCGATCTTGGACGTGCCGATATCCAGGATGCCGATCACGCCGCGTTGCAGGGCCGCCCGGCGAATGTTCCGCATCGCCCGCTGCGTTTGATAAAGTTCCGCCATCGCCTCAGCCCCCCTTCTTTTCTTCTTCTTGAATGATCTTGCCGTCAGGCCCCAGCAGCGGCTCTCCACGCGCTTGCCGCAGGCTGTTGCGCGCATCGATGCCCAGCCGCATCACTGGTTGCGACGGATTGCGGAGGTCGATCGCCGCAATGTCGCGGCCCAGCAGATCCTGCGCGCGATCCAGGGCAATCGCTGCCTCAAGCGCGGTCAGCGCGCCCTGGGCGGGCAGCATGATCCGCTGGCCCTGATCCAGCACCAGATCCCAGCGGCGCTCTCCCCGGCGGACCAGGCCGCGGACGCGGGGCAGGATCGGCCCTGCCGCGTCGATCAGGGCCAAGGCCTCGGGGACTGCCATGTCGGCGCTTTCGCCCGCGATCAGCGGCAGGTCGGGGCGCACGTCGCGCGCGGTGACCGAGGCGACGCGGTGACCCGTCTTGTCCAGGATCTCGATCCCGCGGGCATGGCGCCACAGGATCGCCGGTTCGCGTTCCTTGACCACGGCCGACAGGATGCCCCCCGGCTTGATGCGCAGGTCCACGGATTCGATCACGTCCAGCTGCATCACCTGCAGGCGCAACGCCGTCAGGTCGATGTCGAAGCTGGAAGCCGGCAGTTCCACCGGCAACATGGCCCGCAATGCCTTGTCCACCACGGGCGAGGCACCTTCGACCATCATGGTGCGGACCTGGAACTCCTCGCGGCTTTGCACCTTGTGCATGACCTGCTGCACGCCGTCCGACAACAGGGCGCGCCGATCCTCGTCCGCAAGCCACAGGCCGGCGGTCATGGCGACCAAGAATGCCGGCACGCCGATGCGCAAGGTCCGCCGCCAGATCGGGCGCAGCCACATGCGTTCCAGCCGGTATTGCAGCCGCGTCGGCGCCGGGTCGCGCTTGACGCGGTCCCCCTGCGGCTGTGGCTGGGGGCGGTTCGGGCGATGGTCGATCACCTCGGGCATAGCGCGTCCTCGACCATCCAGCGCATCAGGTCGGGGAACCCGATCCCGGCATGGGCCGCCTGTTCGGGCGCAAGCGAGGTCGGCGTCATGCCCGGCTGCGTGTTCACCTCGAGCAGGATCAGGCCGTCCAGCCCGCGCGTGTCGTCCCAACGGAAGTCGGTGCGCGACAGGCCGCGGCAGCCAAGCGCCCGGTGCGCGCGAACCGCGTAGTCCAGGCAGGCTTGGGCGATCTGGGCCGGAATATCGGCGGGGATGATGTGGCGCGACCCGCCGACGGAATACTTGGCGGCGTAATCATACCAGCCCTCGGTCACGATCTCGGTGACGCCAAGGGCGCGGTCGCCCATCACGGCGGTCGTCAATTCGCGGCCGGGGGCATAGGCTTCGACCATGACATGCCGGGGCATGGTATCGGCCAGTTGCGGCGGCTGATTCGCGCCGTCATGGACGATATAGACGCCGACCGACGAACCCTCGTCATTGGGCTTGACCACATAGGGCGGCGTCAGGACGTGACGGGCGCGAACATCGGCCGCGCAGGCGATGACGCTTTCGACCACCGGCAAACCAGCCGCCCGCAGCGCATCCTTGGCCCGCGTCTTGTCCATCGCCAGGGCCGAGGCCAGCACGCCCGAATGGGTATAGGGCAGGTCCAGCCATTCCAGGATCCCCTGGACGCAGCCATCCTCGCCCCAGCGGCCGTGCAGGGCATTGAAGACCACGTCGCAGCGAAGACCGGCCAGGACAGCCACCAGATCGCCGCCCCGTTCAGGGCCAAGCTCGACCTCGATCACCTCATAGCCCGCCACCCGCAGCGCATTCGCGCATTCGCGCCCCGATGACAAAGACACCTCGCGTTCAGCCGAGGGTCCGCCCATCAGAACGGCTACGGTATGGGCTGTCCTGCTCGACCTGCCCGCCACGTTTCGCCTTTCGACCCGGTTGATCCCGGGATTTTCCTGTCCCCGCGCCGCCGGGTTCACCCCGATCTGCGCTTATGGAATCAGGATACCTGATGCACGGAAATCACAAAAGGAGATTTTTAGCTATCTGCCAAAGATTGTTGCGAAAATCGTTAATCAGCTTGCAGTTGCACCCGGCAGAAACTCGCCCACCCGGATCACCTCCCACTGCAGATCATGGCCGCTGTCCTCCATGACCCGGCGGCGGACCAGTTCGCCCAGGGCCTCAAGCTCGGCCGCGGTGGCGCCGCCGGTGTTCAGCAGGAAGTTCGGGTGCTTTTCCGACATCTGCGCCCCGCCCCAGCTGTGCCCGCGCAGGCCCGCGCGGTCGATCAGCGACCAGGCCTTGAGGTCGTGGACGTCATCCGCCCGTCCGGTCGAACTGAAGCCCGCCGGGTTGCGGAAGGTCGATCCGGCGCTGCGTTCCTTGGTGGGTTGGGTTTCGTCGCGCCTGGCCAATTGATCCGCCATCCTGGCGTGCAGCGCATCGGGCTGGCCTTCCGTGGGGCGGAACGTCGCCCCGGTAAGCACGCAGCCCTCGGGCAGCTCGGCATGGCGATAGGCAAAGCGCAGGTCATCCGGCGTCAGCACGATCTGCTCGCCATTACGAGCGACTGCGCGAGCCTCGACCAGGTGGTCGGCGACATAGCTGCCATAGCAACCCGCATTCATGCGGACCGCCCCGCCGATGCTGCCGGGGATCGTGCGCAGGAAGGTGAGGTCGCAACCCCCATCCGCCGCGCGTCGCGCGACATGGGCGTCAAGCGCCGCCGCGCCTGCGGTGACGCGGTCGCCTTCCACGGTAATGGCATTGAAGCCGCGCCCCAGACGGATCACCACGCCCCGGATGCCGCCGTCGCGCACGATCAGGTTGCTACCAACGCCAATCGGAAAGACCGGGATCGAAGGGTCCAGATCGCGCAGGAAATCGGCCAGGTCATCCTCGTCCGCGGGCTGGAACAGCCAATCGGCCGGGCCGCCGACGCGCAGCCAGGTCAGGCTGTCCAAGGGACGGTTGGGGGTCAGCGTGCCACGGGTGGGGGGAAGATCAGTCATCATGGCGGATGTGGTAGCCAGCGGGGCGGCCCCGGTCAACCATCGCCACCGTGGGCCAGTATGCTGAGGGATCCGTCGGTTTCCAGAACCACAGTGATGTCGCTGTTCAGTTCCGCATGTCCTGATTGGCGCATCGCGGCGCGGATTTCCTCCATCGTGACCCGTTGGCGCGTCAATGCGCCGGGGACCGGCTTGCCCTTGCTGATCAGCACCGTCGGTTCCGCCTTGATCAGATCCTGGAACTGGTCCGACCGGACGGACAGCCAGGTGATGACGTATTGCAGCCCGACCAGCAGGGCGAAGGCGGCCAACCCCTCGACCAGCGGGACCGAACGGTTCAGCAGGACGGTCGCAAGGGTCGAACCAAGGGCGACTGTCACGATCAGGTCGAAGGCGTTCATCTTGCTGAGCGTGCGCTTGCCCGACACGCGCAGCATCACCACCAGCCCGGCATAGGCCAGGGTGCCGACAAGGATGACCCTGCCAAGGCTGGCCCAGGTGTCGAAAAAGATTGGCTGATCCATTGCGTCCCGTTGGTCTGCCTGACAAGACCAACCGTCGGGGTTTGCGTGAGGTTCCCGGTCACTCGGCCGGCGGGGCGGCCCGCTTGCGGGCAGGGCGGCGCGGCGCCCGCAGAAGCACGGCGATGCCGGCGGCCAGGCCCGCGACGCCCGCCATGGGGCCGCCGTTCAGGGTCAGCCAGCCCAGGACGGGGATGCCGATCAGGATCAGCGCCCAGAAGGCACGGATACGGTGGCGCGGCTGCAAGCGCCGCTGCATGGTCGCCAGGACCAACCAGCCCAGCACCACCGCCACCGTGACAAGCCCCGCCTGCGTCACGCGGCCCGTCCTTGCAGCCGTTCCGGCAGCCCGTTCGCCCAGGTCGAGATCGTCCCCGCCCCCAGGCAGACCACCATGTCGCCGGGCCGGGCCTGTTCACGGACCAGCCGTTCCAGGTCGTTCTCGTCCAGGATGGCGCGGGCGTGGCGGTGGCCGTGGGCGATCAGGCCCGCCACCAAGTCGTCGCGGGTGGCGCCGGGAATCGGATCCTCGCCCGCGGCATAGACCTCGGCGATGGCGACCACGTCGGCCTCGTTGAAGCAGGTGCAGAAGTCGTCGAACAGGTTCGACAGGCGCGAATAGCGATGCGGCTGGTGGACGGCGATCACGCGGCCCTTGGTGGCCTGGCGCGCGGCCTTCAGCACGGCGGCGATCTCGACCGGGTGGTGGCCGTAATCGTCGATGATGGTGACACCGTTGATTTCGCCTACGCGGGTGAAGCGGCGGCCGACGCCGCCGAACTTGGCAAGCGCCTCGCGGATCTCGGCCTTCTTGATGCCCAGGTGCCGAGCGACAGCCACGGCGGCCAGGCAGTTCGAGACATTGTGGTCGCCCGGCATGGGCAGGGTGCAGCCCTCGATCATCTCGACATCGCCCGTCTCGGTCGGGCCTTCGCCCTGCAGCGCGATGTCGAAATGCGCGATGCCGTTTTCATAGCGCAGGTTCATCGCCCGCACATCCGCCTGGGCGTTGAAGCCGAAGGTCACGACGCGGCGGTCGGTCAGCTTGCCGACCAGGGCTTGGACCTCGGCATGGTCGGTGCAGCAGACGGCAAGGCCATAGAACGGGATGCCCGAGGCGAAGTTCAGGAAACCCTGGCGCAGCGCGTCGAAGCTGCCCCAGTGCTCCATATGCTCGGGGTCGATGTTGGTGACGATGGCGATGTCGGCGGGCAGGCGGTTGAAGCTGCCGTCGCTTTCGTCGGCCTCGACCACCATCCATTCGCCCGCGCCCGCCCGCGCGTTGGACCCATAGGCATGGATCACGCCCCCGTTGATGACAGTCGGGTCCAGCCCGCCAGCGTCCAGCAGGGTCGCGACCATCGTGGTCGTCGTGGTCTTGCCGTGGGTTCCGGCGATGGCGATGTTCGACTTCATCCGCATCAGTTCGGCCAGCATCTCGGCCCGGCGGACGACGGGCAGGCCGCGGCGGCGCGCCTCCTCAAGCTCGGGGTTGCCCTTTTTGATCGCGGTCGAGATGACGATAACACCCGCCTGGCCGATATTCTCGGCCCGCTGGCCTTCGAAGACGCGGGCGCCAAGGGTTTCGAGCCGGTCGGTGATCTTGGATTTCTTGGCGTCGCTGCCTTGGACGTCATAGCCCAGCGTCAGCAGCACCTCGGCAATGCCCGACATGCCGATGCCGCCGATTCCGATGAAGTGGATCGGCCCCAACTCGTGCGGCAGTTTGGTTGCGGCGTTCATCGGGCAATCTCCGTGACAAGGTCGTAAAGGCGCCGCGCCGCATCGGGCCGGGCAAGGGACAGCGCGGCGCTGGCCATCTGGCTGGCACGCGCGGGGTCATTCAGGATCGCGCGGATGTCGCGCGTCAGGCCGGGGACGTCAAGCACCGATTCCGGGTGGATCAGGGCGCCGCCCGCCTCGGCAAGGGCTTGGGCATTGGCGGTCTGGTGATCGCCTGCCGCCGCCGCAAAGGGGATCAGGATCGCGGGGCGCCCGATCACCGTGATGTCGGCCAGCGATGATGCGCCGGACCGGCTGATGACCAGTTGCGCCTGGGCAAGGCGTTCGGGAACGTCGGAAAAGAAGGGCTGGACCTCGGCCGCGACGCCTGCATCGGCATAGGCGGCGGTGACGCGGGCGGCGTCCTCGGCCCGGGCCTGGTGGCTGACGCGCAGACGGGCGCGCATGTCATCGGGCAAGGCCGCGATGGCGGCGGGCACCACGTCCGACAGCACCCGCGCGCCCTGGCTGCCGCCGATCACGAGGACGTGCAGCGCCCCCTGCCCCGGCGGCGCATAGGGGGCGGCGGCATGGTCCAGCACCGCCTGGCGGACGGGGTTGCCGGTATGGCTGGCGCTGACGCCTGCCGGCAGGGCGGTTGGCCAGGTGCCGCAGGCAATGCGGTGGACGCGGGACGCGAAGATGCTGTTGACGCGGCCCATGATGCCGTTCTGTTCGTGGATCATGCGCGGCAGGCCCAGCGTCAGGGCCGCCGACAGCGCCGGGATCGTGGGATAGCCGCCAAAGCCGATCACCACGGCGGGCCGGTCGCGGCGCAGTCTGGTCCGCGCGGCCGCGACTCCTGCGGCGATCTTCAGCGGCGCGGTCAGCTTGCCCAGCATCCCGCCGCGCGCCGTTGTGGCGGATTGCACGATGCTGCGTTCGACCGCATCGGGAAATCCGCTTGCATAGCGTGCGCCCCGGTCGTCGGTGGACAGCTTGACGCGCCAGCCTTCGGACAGCAGCAGTTCGGCCAGGGCCTGGGCGGGAAACATGTGGCCACCGGTCCCGCCGGCGGCGATCAGGGCCAAGGGGGCGGTCTTGAGGTCGCGCGGCATCAGCGGCCCCGACGCAGGATCTCGGCCAATTCGCCTTGCGGCCTTGTCCGGGTCAGCGCCAGCAGCATCCCGGCGGCGATGCCGGATGCGATGACGGATGACCCGCCATAGCTGACAAAGGGCAGCGTCATGCCCTTGGCGGGCAGCAGGCGCACGGCCACGCCCATGTTGATCAGCGCCTGCACGCCAAAGGCGCAGGCAAGGCCCGCCCCGGCGATGCGCGCAAAGGGATCGCGCTCGCGCAGCAGCCGCAAAAGCGATCGCACGACGATGGTGCAGTAAAGCGCGATCACCAGCAGCACCATGACGGTGCCGTATTCCTCGGCCGCGACGGCGATGATGAAGTCGGTATGCGCGTCGGGCAGCGACCACTTCACCGACCCCTCGCCCACGCCCACGCCGAAGAAGCCGCCGTCCTGGATGGCCTTGGTGGCATAGCCGATCTGCGTGCGGGGGTCGATCTCGGGCGACAGGAAGCCGTTGATGCGGCGGGCAAAGTGTTCCGACGCATTATAGGCGAAGATGCCCCCGCCGATCGCCAGCCCCGCCACGCCGACCAGCAGAACCATGGGCGCACCGGCGATGAAATACATCACCAGCCAGGAAAACAGCACAAGCGAGGCCTGCCCGAAGTCCGGCTGAAGCGCCAGCAGGATCACCACCACCATCGCGGTGATGAAGGAATACAGCCTGCCGGACGGCCCGCCGATGGATTGCGCGGCGGCCAGGAACCAGGCGCAGATGGCAACAAAGCCGGGCTTGAGAAACTCGGACGGCTGCATCGAGATCCCGGCGATGGACAGCCAGCGGGTCGCGCCCTTTCCGTGGTCCTCGCCGATGAAGGGCAGAAGCAGGATCAGCACGAATGCCGCCGCAAAGCCCATCACGCCGATCCGCCGGATCTGGCGCGGCGACATCATCGATATCACCAGCATGATGACAAGGGCCATGCCGCCAAACACCGCCTGGCGCTGGACATAGTAGAAGCGCGGCAGGTTGTTCTTTTCCGCCAGCGGCACCGAGGCCGCCAGTCCCAGAAGGATGCCGATCGCGAACAGGCCCAGGACGCAGGCCAGGGACCACTTGTCCAGCGTGCGCCACCAGCGCGGAAGAATCGGGTCGCCCGCCCGTACGGGCGTCGTGCCAAAGACCATCTCGGTCATGGGAAAACCGCCGTCACTGCCTCAGAGAAACGCCCGGTTTATCCGGGTCTGGCAGACAGCATAGCCTGATTTCAGACTCGGCGCTACTGGCGATTGCAAGGGTCGTTCAACCTAGCGTGGCAAGGGCAGGAAAGGTTTCAAGCAGCCAATAGGAAAAGGCCGAGAATGCCCCCGTCAGCAGCATCACGCCCACGACCAGCAGCAGCACCCCCATGGCCCGTTCGATCACGCGCAGCCAGGGCTTGATGCGGTTCATCACGCCCATGGCGCGGTTGACGAAGATCGCGGCCAGCAGGAAGGGGATGCCAAGCCCAAGCGCATAGACCGCCAGCAGCGCGGTGCCGCGCGACAACTCGCCCCCGGTCGCGGCCAGGGACAGGATCATGCCCAGTTGCGGACCGATGCAGGGGGTCCAGCCGAAGGCGAAGGCGAGGCCGAGGATATAGGCGCCGAAAGCCCCTCCGTCCTGCTTGCCGGCATTTATCCGCGCCTCGTGATCCAGGATCGGGATGCGGATCACATGCAGGAAGTGCAGGCCCATCACCACCACCATGACGCCTGCCGCCTTGGCCAGGTAATCCTGATATTGCAGGAATGCACGCCCAAAGGCCGAGGCCGCGAAACCCATGACCAGAAAGACCGTAGACAGGCCCATCACGAAGAACAGCGCGGGCAGCACGGCGCTGCGTTCCTGCGCTTTCAGGCCGTTCACCCCAACGCCGGTCATGTAGGCCAGATAGGGCGGCACGATCGGCAGCACGCAGGGCGACAGGAAGGACAGGATGCCGGCCAGCAACGCCACAAGGGCGGCAGGCAGGAAGGCGGCGGTGACAAGGTCGATTCCCAACATGGCCCGCAGTCTAGCGCCTGGCGCGGCCGGGGCCATGGGTCATGGCGTCACGCCTTTGTGCGAAGGGCGCGGTTTCCCGCGCCCTTCCTGCCGGATCAGCATACTGTCGGATTAGCCCTTGCTGGACCACCAGCCGCGGCGCTTGGGACGCCCGCTTTCCGCCTCGGCCATTTCGGGCTCGGGTTCGGCAGGCTGCATCGATTGCCCAGGCTGCCCGGGCTGCTGTTCGACTGCGGGGGCCGGTTGGGACAGGTCGGGCTGGGCGGGTTCGACCACGGGCTCGGGCTGTGCCACCGCTTCAGGTGCCGCCAGATCCGCGGCCTCGACCTCTGCGGTTGCCGCTTCCTCGGCCGCCACGACATCACCGGGCAGGAAGGCGTCCGGCTGCGGCTCGGGTTCGGCGGCTTGCGGCTTGGCAGCTTGCGGTTCGGCCTGCGGTTCCAAAGCGATCTCGGACAGCGGGACGATCTCGCCCTCCTCGGCCGGGTCGCGGCGGGCGTTCAGACCCGGCAGCGATTCGGCGGGCTCGGCCGATTGGTCGTGCAGGTCCACGACCTCGGGCAGGCCCTCGGCCTGGGGTAGATCGCCGCCCCGACGGCGGTTGCGCGAACGGGAACGGCGGCGGCGGCCGTTCCGGTCGGTCTCGCCTTCGGCGCCATTGGCCTCTTCGTCGGTATCGGCGTCGGTGTCGGAACCTTGCGCGGCGTCGGCCGAACCGGCCTGGGCATCGCCTGCGGCTTCCTCGGCCTCGTCGCCCGTCTCGGCGGACTCACCTTCGGGGCGGTCGCCCGACTTCCGCCGACGGCGGCGACGACGGCGGCGGCCGCGTCCCTCGGCGTCATCCTCGGCCGATGCGCCTTCGGTCGGTTCTGCAGCTTCGACCTCGGCTTCGGCTTCCGCCTCGACTTCCTCGGCCAGATCCACGTCCTCGTCGTCGATCTGCGCCATCAGGTCGGCGTCGACCGACAGGACCGAGGCCGAGACCTCGGGGACGGCGCGGGTCGCGGTCTTGAACTTCTCGATCGCGAAATCGGGCGAGATCAGCGACGGATCAGCTTCAAGCCGAACCGACAGGCCATAGCGCGCCTCGATGCCCGCAATATGCTCGCGCTTCTGGTTGATGAGATAGTTGATCACCGCCACGGGCGCCTTGACCAGCACCTCGCGCGACCGCTTGCGGGTGCCTTCTTCCTCGATGGCGCGCAGGATGGTCAGCGCCAGGCTGTCGTCGGACCGGATCAGGCCGGTGCCGTGGCAATGGGCGCAGGGCTGCGTGGTCGATTCCAACATCCCCGGCCGCAGGCGCTGGCGCGACATCTCCATCAGGCCGAAGCCCGAGATGCGGCCCATCTGGATCCGCGCGCGGTCGGATTTCAGCTTGTCCTTCATCCGCTTCTCGACAGCGGCGTTGTTGCGCCGTTCCTCCATATCGATGAAGTCGATGACGATCAGGCCCGCGAGGTCGCGCAGGCGCAACTGGCGCGCCACCTCGTCGGCGGCCTCCAGGTTGGTCTTGAGCGCCGTTTCCTCGATCGAGCCTTCCTTGGTGGCCCGGCCCGAGTTCACGTCGATGGCCACAAGGGCCTCGGTCACGCCGATGACGATATAGCCGCCCGATTTCAGCTGCACGACCGGGTTGAACATCCCCGTTAGGTAGCTTTCCACCTGGTAGCGCGCGAACAGCGGCATCTGGTCGGTATATTGCTGGACGGCCCGGGCATGGGTCGGCATGATCATCTTCATGAAGTCCTTGGCGACGCGATAGCCGCGCTCGCCCTCGACCAGGACCTCGTCGATTTCCGAATTGTACAGGTCGCGGATGGTCCGCTTGATCAGATCGCCTTCCTCATAGATCGGGGCGGGGGCCACCGACTTGAAGGTCAGGTCGCGGATCTGTTCCCACAGGCGCAGCAGGTATTCGTAGTCGCGGCGGATTTCCGTCCGGGTCCGCTGGCTGCCCGCCGTGCGGATGATCAGGCCCGCGCCCTTGGGCACGTCCAGTTCGGACGCAATGTCCTTCAGCTTCTTGCGGTCCGCGACATTGGTGATCTTGCGGCTGATGCCGCCGCCGCGCGCCGTGTTGGGCATCAGGACGCAATAGCGGCCCGGCAGCGACAGATAGGTGGTCAGCGCGGCGCCCTTGTTGCCGCGCTCCTCCTTGACGACCTGGACCAGCATGATCTGCCGGACCTTGATCACCTCCTGGATCTTGTAGCGGCGGGCGCGGGGCTTGCGGGGCGCACGGACTTCCTCGGCCACGTCCTCGTCGGCGACCGATTCGATCTCTTCGTCCTTGTCCGAGGCCGAGGATTCAGAGCCGGCTTCCTCGCCTTCATCCTCGTTCCGGGTCGCATTGTCCTGGTCCGCGTCCGCGCCATCGTCCGGGGCGGCGCTGGCGCTCTCGTCCTCGACCGCCTCGGGGGCTTCGCCGTCCTCGACCTCGGCGCTGACGGTCTCGTCGCCCGTCTCGGCCTTCTGGGCGCGGGCATGGCGGCGCTTGGCACGGGCGGCGTCCTCGGCCTCCTGGGCCTCGGCATAGGCGCGTTCCTCGGCGATCAGCGCCTCGCGGTCGGCGGCCGGGATCTGGTAGTAATCCGGGTGGATTTCCGCAAATGCCAGGAAGCCGTGCCGGTTTCCTCCGTAATCCACAAAGGCCGCCTGAAGCGAGGGTTCGACCCGCGTGATCTTGGCCAGGTAGATGTTGCCCGAGATCTGGCGCTTGTTTACAGTCTCGAAATCAAATTCTTCGACCTTGGTTCCGTCCACCACGACCACCCGAGTTTCCTCGGCATGGGTGGCGTCGATCAGCATTTTCTTTGCCATGTTCAAATCTTTCGCGCAGCCAAGGGCCGGGCGGCGCCAACGGCACCCCCAAGCGACGGCTGCGATGTGATGGGGACGCGGGCGCGGCTGGGGCAACGGGGACGGAACGGAAAAGGCAGCACGCCCCCCCGTTCCGATCCTGACCGTCCCTTGCGCGCGTCATCGCGTCTGTTCCTTACGGTTGGCGCGTGGCTGTCGGGCCGGGCGCGCCGCTGTCTGGTTTCGCCCGGTCGCACGGTGATGCGCCACGGGCGGGCTTTCCGCGTGACACATGCCGCCTTCCGTGAATCCGGTGCCAGAGGTGCCGCGCTGCGAAACTGGAAGCGCCCACAACCCGCGATTGAAGGTCGCATGACGCATAAGGGCAACATAGAGGCGGAGGGCAGGAAAATTCAATGGTGAAAACGGCCTGCGGGGGATTACGCGGCTTTCAGCCTGCCTTTGCACCACCTGCGCACCGTGCGTCACGCAGGCTTAACGCTTCTTTCACGCCCCTGTCGCACCCTGGGTCCATGCCTGCGGGCACGGGAAAGGGGGCCGTCATGCCGGTGGTCAAGATCGATGCGGATCGCGCTGAGCCAGGGGAACTGGCGCAGCTTGCCCGCGCCTTGCCCGGACATGCGCCGCTGATCGTGATGATCCACGGATATCGCTATTCGCCGTCCGTTCCCCATTGCGATCCGCACCGGCACATCCTGTCCCTGGACCCTGATCCGTCGCAACGCCGGGTGCTGTCCTGGCCCCGCGCGCTTGGCTTTGGCGGCGGCGACCCGGACGAGGGGCTGGCCGTCGCGCTTGGCTGGGAAGCGCGCGGGATGCTGGGGCAGGCCTATGCCCGCGCTGGCCAGGTGGGCCGGGGGGTCGGGGCGCTTGTGTCGGACCTTGCCGACCGTGCCGGCCGGCCCGTCGCGCTGATCGGGCATTCGCTGGGTGCGCGGGTGGCCCTGCAGGCGCTGCGTCACGCAGATCAGGGCAGCATCGGCCGCGTCGTCCTGCTGGCGGGGGCCGAATTCCGCGACACGGCCGCAGCCGCCCTGGAAACCCCCGCCGGGCGAAGGGCCGAGGTGCTGAACATCACCTCGCGCGAGAATGACCTGTTCGACTTCGCGATGGAGCTTTGGCTGGACGGGGGCCGCAGGCAGGCGCTTGGCTTGGGTCTGGACCAACCGGCCTCGAACTGGCTTGACGTGCAGATCGACGACCGCGACACGCTGGCCGCGCTTGACCGGCTGGGCTTCCCGGCCGAGCGTCCGGCCCAGCGGCTGTCGCACTGGTCGCCCTATCTGCGCCACGGGCTGTTCGACTTCTATCGGACGGCCATGGCCCAGCCTTGGGCGCTTCCCTTGTCGCTGTTGCGCGCCAGGCTGCCGGGCCGCGCGCAGCCGCGATGGTCACGTTTGCTGGCCGCGCCCTCGCAACTGGGCGGGGTCAAGGCTTGACCGCCGCCGCGCCGCAACCAGTCGCACCCCCCGACATGCCACCCGCGACAATTCCAGCCAGGCCCGATAGGGCAGCACCGTCGCATAGCGCCAGCGGGGCAGCTTGTAGGCCAGGCGCTTGTCCTGGATCTGCGTGGGGTGATCCGACGCCTGGCTTGCGGGCAAGGGGTGAACGAAGCAGGCCCGCAACCCGGCCAAGTATTCCAGGTCGAAGGCAATATCGAAGGCCAGCCGCATCGGGATCAAATCGTTGACAATCCATTCCGCCGCACGGCGATCGATCACATAGGCCCCCGCCCCCTTTTCGCGCGTCAGGGTCAGGGCCAGCGACCGGCCATTGCCCAGGTCGCGCACCGGGAACCGCCGTCCCCGGTTGACCGTCGTCAGCCGCAGCAGGTTCCACAGGTCGCGCTGCATCGCAGCCCGGTCCAGCGTGTCGAGGAAATCCGGCTCGAAGGACACGTCGTCTTCAAGGATCAGGGCCAGATCCGCGTCACCTTGCAGAAAGGCGCGCGCAGCGGCCACGTGGCTGAGATAGCAGCCGATCTCGGCGGGCGATGTGCGCCGGCCGTGCAGCAGCCGATAGCTCCGTTCGCAGAATTCGGGGATCGGGTAGGTCAGGGCGCGCCCGTCGACGCCCGTGATGCGGCGAAACGGAAGGTTCGCGCGGGCAAGCTTGTGCTCCATCGCCGCAAGGCGTTCGGACGCGCCGTCCATGTTGATCAGGAAAACGGCCAGCCGCACCTGGCTGACCGGCAACACCAGCGATTCGCCGGACATCCTATCCGCCGGCCTTGTCGTTGGGATCAGGCAAGGCATGGGCCCGGTAAAGGCCGGCATTCGCCATCAGGAACACGAAGATCACCAGGGGCATCCCGAAGGTCTTGAAATACACCCAAGCGGTTTCCGACATGCCGCGCCAGACCACCTCGTTGGCGACGGCCAGCCCCAGGAACAGCAGCGCCATGCGCATCGTCAGCTTGCGCCAGCCTTCGGCATCCATCGGCAGGGCTTCGGACAGGACGGCCTGCAGCCAGTTGCGGCGGGCCAGGTAGCTGAAGCCCAGCAGGCCCGCGAACAGCAGATAGATGATCGTGGGCTTGATCTTGAAGAAGCGTGGATCGTTCAGCCAGACGGACAGGCCGCCGAAGACCACCACCAGCACAAGCGTCGCGATCTGCATCGGCGCCAGCTTGCCCGTCAGCCGCCAGCGGACCAGCGTGGCCAGGGCAAGCGCGGGAATGAAGACAAGCGTGGCAAAGACCAGCGGCGTGTAGGACTGGCCCCACAGCGCGACATCGCCGCCGCGATTCAGCATGAAGACGCCGAAGAACAGCAGCAGCGGCCCCCATTCCAGCACTTGCAGCACCCAGGCCTTGGGTTCCTTCATCGCATCATCCCTTTCCGGTCGCGTGATGGCGATCTTGTCCCGCATCGCGGGCGGGCGGGCAAGCCCCGGCCTTTCGTCAATCAAGCCGGACCGCCGCCAGGATCGGGCCCGGCATGTCTTCGTCATCTTCCTTCTGAACCAGCAAGGCATGGCGGGTATCGGCAGGGAAGCTGTCATCGGCGGTCTTCGCTGGACTGACAGTGACGCGCAGGGCGGCATGGCCGTCCCATTCCGCCAGCCGGTCCAGCGACAGGACGACATTGGTATAGGTGATCACCTTGCCGCGGTTTTCACCGGCGGTCATGCGGACCTCTCGCCGGGGGGCGTAACGGACCATCAGGATCTCGACCGTTCCGCCCAGATCGGACAGGGGCATCAGTTCGATCACCTCGCCCCGGGGGGTGGTGTCGCGCTGAACGCTGACCATCGCGGGCGACAGGCGGCTGGCGTCGATCAGGGCCGTCAGTTGCGCCGGTCCCAGCGAGACGG
This sequence comes from Paracoccus aerius, assembly GCF_014656455.1. Classification (GTDB taxonomy): domain Bacteria; phylum Pseudomonadota; class Alphaproteobacteria; order Rhodobacterales; family Rhodobacteraceae; genus Paracoccus; species Paracoccus aerius. Next base: position 119,480 of record NZ_BNCL01000005.1, on the reverse strand, counting down.
CGGTGTCCTGCCCGTCCACGATGATCTGCGGCGTGTAGACGGACCGTTCGCCCGCGGCATGGGCATAGCGTTCCTGCCGCGCCGTGAATTCGGGCCGCGCAAAGCTGTCGGCCCAGCCCAGGTAATCCCAATAGTCCACGTGAAAGGACAGCGGCAGGATATCGGGCGCATCGGCCAGCCCCGCCAGCATGGCATCGGCGGGCGGACAGGACGAACAGCCCTGCGAGGTGAACAGTTCGACCACCACGGGCGTCGCATGAAGGCCAAGACGCTCCAGCGGCGGCGGGGCGGCGGCGGGATCGCCCGCGGCAAAGCTGTTGAAGCCCCCCATGTCCGACGACAGATGCGAGGACGAGGCCGAAGGCGCCATCCGGGCGGGTTCGCGGGGTGCGGCGATGATCGGCGTTCCGCCGGCTTCGGAAGTTGCCGGCCCGGACCCGGCCAAGGCGGGCAATCCTTCCGCGGCCGGTCCTTCCGGCTGCGCCCAGGCAAAGCCGCCCAGCGTCATCGTCAGGCCGCACAGGGCCGCGCCAAGCAAGGTTCTGGATTGTCTGGCTGCCGCTCCAGTGGACATTCCGGCTTCCGATGCGTGATTGAACTGCCCCTTGCATAGCCCCCTGCCCGCGCGGTGAACAAATCAAGGCTTCGTTAAGGGACAGCCGAACCGGTGCCCGTGCCTCTTGAGCAACAGCGGCAAGTATGGTATGCGATTGCATACAATTTGGCCTGCGGCATCTTGCGCAGCCCGGCAGCATCGGGCAAAGCAGGGCCACGCAAGCCCGACCCATCCATTTCGCAGACAGGGAGGCCCCCATGCCCATCCAGATCGGAACCGATACCGCCAAGACGCGCCGCAAGCTTTCGGCGGGCGGCAAGGAATATGCCTATTACTCGATCGCCGCCGCCACCGAGGCCGGGCTTGGCGATTTCTCGAAGCTGCCTGCCTCGCTGAAGGTCGTGCTGGAAAACCTGCTGCGCTTCGAAGATGCCGGCTTTTCCGTGTCTGTCGATGACATCAAGGCCTTCGGCGAATGGGCCAGCCTTGGCGGCAAGAACCCGCGCGAGATCAACTATCGCCCCGCCCGCGTGCTGATGCAGGACTTCACCGGCGTTCCCGCCGTGGTGGATCTGGCCGCGATGCGCGACGGCATCATCGGGCTGGGTGGCAATGCCCAGAAGATCAACCCGCTGAACCCGGTGGACCTGGTCATCGACCATTCGGTGATGATCGACGAATTCGGCAATCCGCGCGCCTTCCAGATGAACGTGGATCTGGAATACGAACGCAACATCGAACGCTACCAGTTCCTGAAATGGGGCCAGAACGCGTTCCAGAACTTCCGCGTGGTGCCGCCCGGAACCGGCATCTGCCACCAGGTGAACCTGGAATACCTGGCCCAGACCGTCTGGACCGACACCGACCAGAACGGTGATCTGGTCGCCTATCCCGACACGCTGGTGGGCACCGACAGCCACACCACCATGGTCAACGGCCTGGCGGTCCTGGGCTGGGGCGTCGGCGGGATCGAGGCCGAGGCCGCGATGCTGGGCCAGCCCGTGTCCATGCTGATCCCCGAGGTCGTGGGCTTCAAGCTGACCGGCAAGATGGTCGAAGGCACCACCGCCACCGACCTGGTGCTGAAGGTCGTGGCGATGCTGCGCAAGCACGGGGTCGTGGGCAAGTTCGTCGAATTCTACGGCGAAGGCCTGGACAACCTGCCGCTGGCCGACCGCGCGACCATCGCGAACATGGCCCCTGAGTATGGCGCCACCTGCGGCTTCTTCCCCATCGACGACGAAACGCTGCGCTATCTGCGCAACACCGGCCGCGAGGAAGACCGCATCGCCCTGGTCGAGACCTATGCCAAGGAAAACGGCTTCTGGCGCGGCGCGGATTACGCTCCGGTCTATTCCTCGACGCTGGAACTGGACATGGGCACCATCGTGCCGGCGATTTCCGGTCCGAAGCGCCCGCAGGATTACCTGCCGCTGACGGAATCCGCGCAGACCTTTGCCAAGCTGGTGTCGGACTATCGCAGCGGCGGCGTCCCCGCGGAGGAAGGCGACGTCCTGACCCGCGCCGACGCCCGCCGCGTCGTCGCGGTGGAAGGCCAGGACTACACGATCACCGACGGGTCCGTCGTGATCGCGGCGATCACAAGCTGCACCAACACCTCGAACCCCTATGTGATGATCGGGGCCGGGCTGGTCGCCCGCAAGGCGCGCCAGCTGGGCCTGAACCGCAAGCCCTGGGTCAAGACCTCGCTGGCGCCCGGTTCGCAGGTCGTGGGCGAATATCTGGAAGCGGCGGGGCTGCAGGAGGATCTGGACGCCCTGGGCTTCAACCTGGTGGGCTATGGCTGCACCACCTGCATCGGCAACTCGGGGCCGCTGGGCGATCCGGCGATCAGCAAGGCGATCCACGACAACGACCTGGTGGCGACCGCCGTTCTGTCCGGCAACCGCAACTTCGAAGGGCGCATCAGCCCCGACGTGCGCGCGAACTTCCTGGCCTCGCCCCCGCTGGTGGTGGCCTATGCCATCGCGGGCGACCTGAACGTGGATCTGACCAAGGATCCGATCGGGCAGACCCCGGAAGGCCGCGACGTCTATCTGAAGGACATCTGGCCCACCAACCAGGAGATCGCCGACCTGGTCCATGCGACGGTGACGCGCGAGGCGTTCCAATCGAAATATGCGGACGTGTTCAAGGGCGACGAACGCTGGCAGGCGGTCGATGTCACGGACAGCGAAACCTATGACTGGCCGCCGACTTCGACCTATATCCAGAACCCGCCCTACTTCCAGGGAATGCCCAAGGAAGCAGGCGTGATCAGCAACATCGACGGCGCGCGCGTCCTGGCGATCCTGGGCGACATGATCACCACCGACCACATCAGCCCCGCCGGCTCGTTCAAGCCGACCACGCCTGCTGGCCAATACCTGATCGAACGGCAGGTCGCGCCGCGTGATTTCAACAGCTACGGCTCTCGCCGCGGCAACCACGAGATCATGATGCGCGGCACCTTCGCCAATATCCGCATCAAGAACGAGATGCTGGACGGGGTCGAGGGCGGCTTCACCAAGGGTCCGGACGGGCAGCAGACGACGATCTTCGACGCCTCGATGGCCTATCAGGATGCCGGCACGCCCCTGGTGATCTTCGGCGGCATCGAATACGGCGCCGGCTCCAGCCGTGACTGGGCAGCCAAGGGCACGAACCTGCTGGGCGTCAAGGCGGTCATCGCGGAATCCTTCGAGCGTATCCACCGCTCGAACCTGGTCGGCATGGGCGTCGTCCCGTTCGAGTTCCTGCCGGGCGAGAACCGCAAGACCCTGGGCCTGAAGGGCGACGAGACCGTGTCGATCCACGGCCTTGCGGGGGACTTCAAGCCGCTGTCGCTGGTGCCCTGCACCATCACCTATGCCGACGGCACGGTGAAGGAAATCCAGCTCAAGGCCCGCGTCGATACCGAGGTCGAGATCGAATACCTCAAGAACGGCGGCGTGCTGCATTACGTGCTGCGCAACCTTGCCAAGGGCTGATCCGCATCGCCGCAACGGTGCGTGCAAGCACGCACCCTACCCCCCGCCCCTGCCGCCCTGCGGCGGGGGTTTTTCGTTGACGCGCGTCCCCATCCCCGCCATATCCGCCTGGCGCGGAGGGCTGGATGACCGCGGCGGTGCGCCGTCGAGGAAAGTCCGGACTCCATGAGGCGACGGTGCCGGGTAACGCCCGGCGGGGGCAACCCCAGGGAAAGCGCCACAGAGAACAGACCGCCCATGTCCGCATGGGCAAGGGTGAAACGGTGGGGTAAGAGCCCACCGGGGGCCTGGCAACAGGCCCCGCATGGCAAGCCCCACCGGGAGCAATGCCGAATAGGGACCGCGCGCGGGGGCAACCCCGCAGGGCCGCCTTGCCCCAGCAGGTCCGGGTAGGCAGCTTGATCCGGCGGGCAACCGCCGGGCCAGAGGAATGGTCATCCAGCCGCCAATGGCGGTGGACAGAATCCGGCTTACAGGCCCTCCGCGCAATCTGGCCCTTCTGCCGTGATTTCCCCGGCGATTCGGGTTGACTTCGGCCTGCCCGTGGGTAAAAGGCGGGCTTCAAACGAATTCCACGGGGTCTGCGCCGCGCGATTGCCCCGAAGCAGGAGCAATGACATGGCGAAGCCGACCACCATCAAGATCCGGCTGAACTCGACCGCCGGCACGGGCCACTTCTATGTGACCAAGAAGAACGCCCGCACCATGACCGAAAAGATGACCGTTCGCAAATTCGACCCGGTCGTCCGTCAGCACGTCGAATACAAGGAAGGCAAGATCAAGTAAGATCCTGCCGGAATGGGGCGGGCCTTCGCGGTCCGGCCAGGACTTGGGGGCGCCTTCGGGCGCCCTTTTTTCCGTTGCATATCATCTTGATCCGGCAGTGGAACCCGAAGCGCGTCTTTGCGATATAGCTTTGACGCCCCGGCTTGGGGCTTGAACGCGAAAGGGCCCTCCGATGGTCAGAACGATGCTTACCGCGGCATTCGCCGCCGCTGTCACCCTCACGCCGGTGCAGGCACAGGATCTGGGCGATGTCGTGGGCGGGATCGCCCGCCAGTATCTGCAGCAGGAACAGGACCGCGCCGCCTATGCCCAGGCGCAAAGCGCCGATACGCGCGCGGCCTATCAGACCTATTTGCGCCAGTTTCCCAATGGCGCCTATGCCGCGCAGGCGCGCGACCGGATCCAGCGTCTGGGCGGCGGCACCCCGGCGACGGCGCCTGCCAACCCGACCAACACGGACACCGCCGGTCTGACCCGCGAGCAGCGCCTGCAGATCCAGCGGCAGTTGAACGGGCTGGGCTACAGCACCAATGGCGCCGACGGCAACTTCGGCCCGGGCACCCGCCGGGCCATCGGCCTGTGGCAGCGCGACCGCAACTATGCCCAGACCGGATCGCTGACCACCGCCCAGGCGAACGAGATCCTGCGCGGCACGGGCGGCACCGCCGCCACGCCATCGGCCCCCGCCCCCTCGGTTGGCGCGGCAGGGGCCGAGGCCGACCTGGGGCTTGGCCGCGAACAGCGCCGGGCGGTGCAGGCGGGGCTGACGCGCCGGGGCTTCGACACGCGCGGCGTGGACGGGATCTTCGGCCAGGGCACCCGCAACGCCATTGCCGCATGGCAGCGTGCCAACGACCAGGAAGCCACCGGCTACCTGACCGCCGCGCAATACGACCGGCTCATCGCGCGCTAGGGCAGCACGAACTCGACGCCGGGCAGGACCGCGATCTCGGCCACGTCGGCGCGATACTGCGCAGTGACGCGGTCCACCAGATCCTGCGTCCAGCCCGGCAGGTCTATGACCTGGTCCAGAACCGCGGGCAGCCCGTGGTCCCGGATCATCTGCGATGACAGGTCGCGCCGCCTGGCGATCGTCATCTGGTCCTGCGCGGCCAGCGCTTCCTTCAGTTCCGCCAGGCCCGCCCCGGTCAGGATGTCCTCAAGATACATCATCGCCCCTTTCAGCGGCGCCTCGGGGGGGATGTTGCCCGCCAGCCGGGCGATCTCGGGCCAGATCAGGGGCACGTCCTCGTGGCACCAGATCACCATGCGCCGCCCGGGCACGGCGCGCAGCAGGCCCTGGATCGCGTCGCGCCACCGCAGTTCCAGCGGCTGGCGGCCCTGCATCAGCACGTGATAGCCCCCGCCCGTGAAGACCGGCAGCACCTCGGCGATCAGCGAGGCGGGATTGCGCATGGCCAGGAAGAATTCGACCTCGTGGTCGGGAAACAGGTTGGCCAGTGCCGCCGCCCGCGCGCCCATCTGCGGGTAAAGCCCCGCCTGCCCCACCACGCGGCCCGGTGCGCCCATGAATGTGGGGGTCGAGAAGACCGCACGTTCAGGGCTGTCGGCGTTCAGCACGGCGTCCAGCATGATCTGCTGCATCTCGGCGCTCGCCCGCCCGCCGTTCAGCGACATCAGCGCCTCTTCGAACAAACCGCGATGGCGGTTCGGGGTGATGATGTCGGTGCCGTGCTGCATCAGCCAGTCGCGGTTGTTCAACAGGGTCTTCAGCAGCCTGTCGCCATCCGTGGCGTGAACTCCCAGGTGAAAGACCATCTGCATTCCGGAACCGTCCTTTCGTCGCCGCAACCCCGGCGTGTGCCGCTGCACAGTATCCACCCTGCCGGTGCAGTCAAATCGCTTTGCCAGTTGCAGCAACGCTTGCAGTAATCGCGATCACGGGGTATCGCCAGAACGCGCGCCTTACGCGCAACGCCGGTTTAGCTCAGCGGTAGAGCAGCGGTTTTGTAAACCGAAGGTCGGGGGTTCAATCCCCTCAACCGGCACCATTCCACCCTCGCCGTTGGACATCGCCCCCGGGCGGCCCTATAACGCCGCCGACATCCAGACGCTGCGAAGGTGCATCATGATCAAGGTCTTCGGCCATACCGCCCCCGACACGGATTCGACGGGTTCCCCCATCATCTGGGCCTGGTACCTGAACGAGGTCCGAAAGACGCCCGCCCAGGCCGTCCTGCAAGGGGAACCGAATACCGAAGCCCTGTGGATGCTGAACCGCTGGAGCCTGGACAAGCCCCAGATCATCGCCGACGTGGCCGAGGGCGACCAGTGCGTCGTGGTCGACACCAACAATCCAGCCGAACTTCCTGCCAGTCTGGACAAGGCCGAGGTGATCGAGATCATCGACCACCACCTGCTGGCGGGCGGCATCAAGACCCGCCAGCCGATCAACATCACCGTGCGCCCGCTGGCCAGCACAGCCACGATCATGCACGACCTCATCGGTGACGACATGGCCCGCGCGCCCCAGGCCGTGAAGGGCGCCATGCTGACCTGCATCCTGTCGGACACGCTGGAGTTCCGCAGCCCGACCACCACCGCCCATGACCGCGCCGTAGCCGAAAAGCTGGCCGCCGACCTGGGCGTCAACATCGCCGACTATGCGGCCGAGATGTTCGCGGCCAAGTCCGATGTCAGCGCCTTCGCCGAAGACGCGCTGCTGCGCCTGGACAGCAAGGAATACGAGCTGGGCGGCAAGCAGCTGCGCATCTCGGTCCTGGAAACCACCGCGCCGCAGGTCCTGCTGGCCCGCAAGGACGCGCTGCTGGCCGCCATGCCTGCAGTCGCTGCCGCCGATGGTGCAGACCAGGTGCTGCTGTTCATCGTCGACATCCTGCGCGAGGAAGCGACCCTGCTGGTCCCCAACGATTTCGTCCGCCAGGTCGCGGAACGCAGCTTCGGGGTGACCGTGACCGGCGACAGCGTGGTCCTGCCCGGCATCATGAGCCGAAAGAAGCAGATCATCCCGGTGCTTGCCGTCTGATGACCCGCATCATCCAGTCCCTGTCGCAGATCGGCGGCGATTACGACGTCCTGTTCTGCGACCTCTGGGGTTGCCTGCATAACGGCAAGCAGCCCTATCCCGCCGCCGTCGCGGCGCTTCAAGCCTTCCGCCAGGGGGGCGGCAAGGTCGTGCTGATGACCAATGCGCCCCGCCCCAACCAGTTCGTGATCGCGCAACTGGACCGCATGGGCGTGCCCCGCGACGCCTGGGACATCGTCGTCAGTTCGGGCGATGCCGCGCAGGAGGCGATGTTTGCGGGCACGGTCGGGCGGAAGGTCTGGCATATCGGCACCGCCAAGGACGACGGCTTCTTCGACGACATTCCCGCCGAGTTCGCCGGCAGCCCCGCCATCACCCGCGTGCCCCTGGACGAGGCCGAGGGGATCGTCGCCACCGGCCCCTTCGAGGAGCTGACGGAAACGCCGGCGGACTACCACGACCGGCTGATGCAGGCGCGCGATCGTGGCTTGCCGCTGCTGTGCGCAAACCCGGATGTGGTCGTGGACATGGGCGAGACGCGCATCTATTGCGCAGGTGCCCTGGCCGAATATTACGAAGGGCTGGGGGGCACGTCGCTTTACTTCGGCAAGCCGCATCCTCCGATCTATGACCGGGCGCGACGGCTGCTGGACCTGGGGCCGGACGCACGCATCCTGGCCATCGGCGACGGCATCTTCACCGATGTGAAAGGCGCGCTGGACCAGGGCATCGACGCGCTGTTCGTGACCGGCGGGCTTGCGGCGGACGCGCTTGGGCCGGACGTGGAAAATCCCGACAATGCCCTGCTGCTGGGCTGGCTAGAGGACCATGCCATGGCCCCGCAATACAGCATCGGCCGGCTGCGCTGACGCCTATTCCTGCCGCCCGGCGCGGCAGGAAAACAGATGCACGGATGACGGAATCCGCATATCCGCGCCGTGGCCGAAGCCGGTGAAATCGTCTTCGATCCGGGCGACGATCGCCTCTCGATCCTGGGGGGTGGCATTGCAGATCCGCAGCAGGCGCGCGGCTGGTCCGACATGGGTGGCTAGGCGTGCTGCCCCCGATGGACCGCCGGGCGGCGTCAGGTCGATTTGCAGCGTCTCGACCCGCCCTTCGACAAGCCCCGCCTGCGCTATCAGAGCCAGCACATGATCCGCATCCGCAAAGGCCAGCGGGCCGGGACCCTTCGTCGGCGGCTCGGGCGGGGCAGTCAGCCAGTCCCGCGCGGCCTTTTCGGGGATGGTGAACCAGGGATTGTCCGCCAGACGCGCCCAAGACAAAAAGACCATGCGCCCGCCGTCGCGAAGCGCCTGGGACAGATTGCGAAAGGCCGCCACGCTGTCGTCGAAAAAGCTCATCCCGAAGCGCGAGATCATGACATCGCGACTGTCGGGGGCAAGGCGTTCGACTTGGGCATCGCACAGGTGGAAGGCGACATTCGCCGCCCCTTCGGCCTGCGCGCGGTGCCGCGCCCGGTCCAGCATCGGCGCGGCGATGTCCAGCCCCAGCACCGTGCCCCTCGGCACCCGCCGCGCGGCGGCCAGCGTGCTGGCCCCGGTGCCGCAACCGACATCCAGCATGTCCTCGGACCCGCACAGATCCGCAGCGTCCAGCAGGGGGCGAAGCAGCCCTTCCATCGTGGCATCCAGGGCCTGTTCATGGTCCACCCAGGCCCGCCCGGCGGGCGAGGTCCAGAATTCGGCCTGCGGCTGGTTCGCGATCTGCGCCATCATCACCTTCACCCTATCAGGTAACAATATTATGCTTAAGTCTGCCACTGTATAAGTTTATTGCTTTAAGGGGGTTTCGCTGCTATGCAGCATCTTGGCGACAACGGTTCTTTGCCCCATGGAACGCATCATGCTGGACAACCTTCCCCGCGGCACCATCGTCATCGAGGATCTCGAGGTGGGCATGACCCGCTATCTGCAAAAGCAGGTGACCGACCGCGACATCGACCTGTTCGCCGAGGTCTCGACGGATCGCAATCCGGTGCATCTGGATGATGATTATGCCCGCGACACGATCTTCGAAGGACGCATCGCGCATGGGATGCTGACCGCCGGGCTGATCTCGGCCGTGATCGGGGAACAGTTGCCGGGGCATGGCACGGTCTATCTGGGCCAGACGCTGAAGTTCATGGCCCCCGTCCGCCCCGGCGACACCGTCCGGGCCGAGGTGACGGTGGACACGATCGACCACGCGAAACGGCGGGTCACGCTTGCAACCCGCTGCCTCGTGGGTGATACGGTCGTCCTGAAAGGCGAGGCGGTCGTTCTGGCGCCAAGCCGCAAGTTCGACTGACGGGGCGCGCGCGCCCCAGTGGGGGCACCCTTTGCAAATCCACCGCGACTGGACAGGACTTCCGGCAGGCGCCCGCGGCGCATCCGTCGCCATGGGCAATTTCGACGGCGTCCATCTGGGCCACCGGGCCGTGATCGAAGCCGCGCGCCAGGCCGGGACGCCGCTGGGCATCGTGACATTCGAGCCCCATCCCCGCCAGTTCTTCGCACCCGACGCCCCGCCCTTCCGGCTGATGAATTCGGAATCCCGCGCCAACCGCCTGGCCCGGCTGGGGGTGGAACAGCTATACGAATTGCCCTTCGGCGCGGTGCTGGCGGGCCTGTCGCCCGAGGCTTTCGCCCGCGACGTGCTGGTGACGGGTCTTGGCGTCAGCCATGTCACGGTGGGCGCTGACTTCGTCTTTGGCAAGGACCGGGCCGGCAACGTCGCCACGCTGCGCGAGTTGGGCCAAATGCTGGGCTTTGGTGTCACGGTCGTGCCGCTGGTCGGCACCGGCGGACAGGACTACAGTTCGACTGCGATCCGGCAGGCTCTGTCGGACGGCCGCCCCCGCGACGCGGAACGGATGCTGGGCCACCTGCACCGGATCGAGGGCGAGGTCGTCCACGGCAACAAGCGCGGCCGCGAATTCGGCTGGCCCACCGCGAACATGCATATCCACGACCTGCACCTGCCGCGCCTTGGCGTCTATGCCGTGGTGGTGGACGTGCTGACTGGGCCGGACAAGCTGTCCTGCCAAGGCGTCGCCAGCCTGGGCGTGCGCCCCATGTTCGGCCGCAACGAACCCAACCTGGAAGTGCATCTGTTCGACTTCGACGGCGATCTTTACGGCCAGCACCTGTCTGTGGGCCTGGTCGAGTTCCTGCGCGACGAGGCCAGGTTCGACAGCGTGCAGGTCCTGATCGACCAGATCGCCGCCGATGCCGAACAGGCCCGCGCCGTGCTGGCGGGCGCCTGATGCGCGACCGGTTCTGGGAATTGCCCCTGCCGCAGTTGCAACCCGACGAATGGGAGGCGCTGTGCGACGGTTGCGGCAAGTGCTGCCTGAACAAGATCGAGTACGAGGATACGAACGAACTGGCCTTCACCCGCGTGGCCTGCAAGCTTCTGGACGGCGAGAAATGCCAGTGCAGCAGCTATGCCAACCGGCACAACTTCGTGCCCGACTGCGTGGTCCTGACCCCGAGGAAGCTGGCCGAGATCGCTTGGTGGCTGCCCTCGACCTGCGCATACCGCCTGCGCCACGAGGGGCGGCCGCTCTATAAGTGGCACCACCTGATCTCGGGCGATTCGGAATCGGTCCACCGGGCGGGCGCCAGCGTGCGGGGCTGGACCGTCAGCGAGCTTGAGGTGACCGAGGACGACTGGGACGACTACATCATCGAGGATCTGGCCTAGTCCTCCTCCAGCCCGGCGAACCAGTCGGCATAAAGCGTGTTCCGGACCATCCGGCGGTTCATGTCGGGGGCGCCGTCGCTCCACCAGACCGGGCCGCGTTCGCCCAGGGCGATCTTGGCCTGGTCCACCGCCCGGTGCGCCTCATCCTCGGCCATCTTGTCCCCGGCAGCCTTCGCAACCTTGACTGCCCGCCGCGCATCCATCAGCGCCTTGACCAGCCGATCCCGTTCCGCCTGCGGCAGATGCGGATTGGCCGCGCGCCAAAGCCGGCCGCGAACGACGATATAGCGTTGGTCAGGCGTCAGCGGCGGCATGGCGGGAAGCCAATGCCCGACGCCTGCAACGGTTCCCGGCGGGGCTATTTGACCCGCTGCCAGGTCCCGGCATTGCGGCAGATCATCAGGATGCAGCCGCCGACGTCCAGTTGGTCACCGCGCAGGGTCAGGCGCGCCGTATAGCTTCGCCCGCTTTCCGGGTTGATGATGCGGCCTTCGCCATAGCCGCCGCCACCAGTTGGCTGCACCTGGTCCAGGATCGCCGCCCCCAGGTCGCTGGCCTGCACGGCCTTGCCCGAGGCATCAAAGGTGCGCACGACCGTGCCGCACAAGCCGGCACCGCAGGGCTTGATCTGGACATGGCCGAAGCCGCCGTCGCGACCTGGGCTGGTTTGCCAGATGCCCGCCAGCGGATCCGCCGCGAAGGCAGGCTGGGCGGCAATCAGTGCCAAGGGGAACAGGAGGGATGCAAGCTTCATGCCGTGATCCTAGCGCGGCTTCCATGCGCGGGAAAGACGCCCGATTAACGACAAGCATTCCATTGCCGCAATGAAAACAGGGCCGGCGTGAACCGGCCCTGCGTCATCGGATCAAATCGCCGCGATCAATGGGCGACGGCGCTGCCACCTGCCCGTTCGTCACGCGCGGCGGCGACGCGGGCGGCCTCGGCCGCTTCCTCGGCCGCTTCGTCCCATTCGACCGGCTCGGGCTGGCGAACCAGGGCGTGCTTCAGGACCTCGCGGACGTGGTTGACCGGGATGATGGTCAAGCCTTCCTTGACGTTGGCCGGGATGTCGGCCAGGTCCTTTTCGTTGTCGGCCGGGATGAGCACGGTCTTGATGCCGCCCCGCAGGGCCGCCAGCAGCTTTTCCTTCAGCCCGCCGATGGCCATCGCATTGCCGCGCAGGGACACCTCGCCCGTCATGGCGATGTCCTTGCGGACCGGGATCTGCGTCAGGACCGACACGATCGAGGTCACCATTGCCAGGCCGGCCGAGGGGCCGTCCTTGGGCGTGGCGCCGTCCGGAACGTGGACGTGGATGTCGAGCGCGTCGAACTTTGGCGGCTTGACCCCGATCTGCGGCGCAATCGACCGGACATAGCTGGAGGCCGCGTCGATCGACTCCTTCATCACGTCGCCCAGTTTCCCGGTCGTCTTCATCCGGCCCTTGCCCGGCAGCTTCAGCGCCTCGATCTGCAGCAGATCCCCGCCGACCGAGGTCCAGGCCAGACCCGTCACCACACCGATCTGATCCTCTTTCTCGGCCAGGCCGTAACGGTGGCGGCGCACGCCCAAGTATTCCTCGGCCTTTGCCGCATCCACGGTCACGGACTTGAACTGCCCTTTCAGAATCTCGGTCACGGCCTTGCGGGCCAGCTTGGCGATCTCGCGTTCCAGCGAACGCACCCCGGCTTCCCGCGTGTAGTAGCGGATCACATGGGTCAGCGCGTCGTCTGTCACCTCGAACTCGTCCTTGCGAAGGCCGTTCGCCGCGATCTGCTTGGGCAGCAGGTGCTGGCGCGCGATCTCGCGCTTCTCGTCCTCGGTATAGCCGGACAGGCTGATGATCTCCATCCGGTCCAGAAGCGGCCCCGGCATGTTATAGCTGTTGGCCGTGGTCACGAACATCACGTTCGACAGGTCGTATTCCACTTCCAGATAGTGGTCCACGAAGGTCGCGTTCTGTTCGGGATCCAGCACCTCCAGCATCGCGCTTGCAGGATCGCCGCGGAAGTCCTGGCCCATCTTGTCGATCTCATCCAGCAGGATAAGCGGGTTGGTCGTCTTGGCCTTCTTCAGGGCCTGGATGATCTTGCCCGGCATCGACCCGATATAGGTCCGGCGGTGGCCGCGGATCTCCGATTCGTCACGCACGCCGCCCAGCGAGATGCGGATGAATTCGCGCCCCGTGGCCTTGGCGACCGAACGGCCCAGCGAGGTCTTGCCGACGCCCGGAGGGCCGACGAGGCACAGGATCGGGCCTTTCAGCTTCTGGCTGCGGGTCTGCACCGCCAGGTATTCGACGATCCGCTCCTTGACCTTTTCCAGGCCATAGTGATCGGCATCCAGCACCTTTTCGGCAGCGACCAGATCCTTGCGGGTGCGCGACTTTACGCCCCAGGGCAGCGACAGCAGCCAGTCGAGGTAGTTGCGGCTGACCGTGGCCTCGGCCGACATCGGCGACATCGACTTCAGCTTCTTCAGCTCGGATTCCGCCTTGTCGCGGGCTTCCTTGCTGAACTTGGTCTTGGCGATCTTTTCCTCAAGCTCGGCGATCTCGTTCTGGCCGTCCTCACCGTCGCCCAGCTCCTTCTGAATGGCCTTCATCTGCTCATTCAGGTAATACTCGCGCTGCGTCTTCTCCATCTGGGTCTTGACGCGCGACTTGATCTTCTTCTCGACCTGCAGGACAGACATCTCGCCCTGCATCAGGGAATAGACCTTCTCCAGCCGCTCGGCCACGTCCAGCGTGTCCAGCAGATCCTGCTTCTTGTCCAGCGCGATGCCCATATGGCCGGCGACCAGGTCGGCCAGCTTGCCGGGCTCCTTCGCCTCGGCCACGGCGGTCACGACTTCCTCGGGGATGTTCTTGCGGACCTTGACGTAACGCTCGAACTCCTCGGCCACGGTGCGGACAAGGGCCGTCACGGTCGCGCCATCGCCCGGCGTCTCGGCCAGAAGGATAGCGGTGGCTTCGAAGTGATCCTCGTTCGGGACGAACTCGGTGATTTGGACGCGCTCGCGCCCTTCCACCAGCACCTTGACGGTGCCGTCGGGCAGTTTCAAAAGTTGCAGGACATTCGCCAGCACGCCGGCGCGGAAGATGCCGTCTTCCGTGGGTTCGTCGACCGAGGCATCCTTCTGCGCGGCCAGCAGGATCGGGCTGTCCGATTCCATCACCGCTTCCAAGGCGCGGACCGATTTCTCACGGCCCACGAACAGCGGAACGATCATGTGCGGAAAGACCACGATGTCGCGAAGCGGCAGCACCGGATAGGTCGAAGATGCGAATTCGTTCATATGCGTTCCTTTCTGCCCGAAGCCGTGGCCCCGTCTTGGCGACACACGGCCCCTGCGTTCCGTCAATCTAGGGCTGTGGCACCCCGCGTTCAATATGACGCGCAAAATGCCCGCTACTTTGCGCCGCTGGCTTATCGCGGAATGACGATCTCGGCCCGCAGGCCGCCAAGGCGCTGCCCCCGTCCCAGCCGCAACTGCCCGCCATGCGCGCGCGCGACATCGGCGGCGATGGCAAGGCCCAGCCCGGCGCCGCCGCCGCTGTTGCGGCCACGCGCGGGGTCCAGCCTGGTAAAGGGCCGCATCGCCGCGTCCAGGCTGTCGTCGGGAATGCCGGGGCCGTCGTCCTCGATCCCGATGCGCAGGCTTCGCGGGCCAAGGGTGGCGTCCAGTTCCGCCCGGGTGCCGTAGCGGGCGGCATTGCCCAGAAGATTGTCCAGGGCCCGGCGCAGCATGTCGGCCCGGAAGGTCGCGCGGCCCGCCACATCGCCGTCCAGGCTGCGCAGCGACACCTGCTGGCCCGCCCGCTGCGCGTCGGCCACCACCCCATCCACGAAATCTGCCACCCGCACCGGCTGGGGCGGGCTTTCCTGCGCATCGTCACGCGCGTAATCCAGAAAGGCGTCCACCATCCGGTTCATCTCGGCGATGTCAGCCTCCATCGCGCGCAGATCCTCGTCGTCGGGGGGCATGTCTGGCGACATCATCGACAGGCCCAGCCTCAGCCGGGTCAGCGGCGTGCGCAGGTCGTGGCTGATGCCCGAAAGCATCATCTTGCGCTGCTCGTTCTGGCGTTCCAGCCGGTTGCGCATGTCGAGGAAGGCGGTGCCCGCGCTGCGCACCTCCGACGCGCCGGACGGACGATAAGGCACAATCCGGCCCTTGCCGTAATCCTCGGCGGCCTCGGCCAGGCGGCGGATCGGGCGCAGCTGGTTGCGCAGGAAGACCGTGGCGATCCCTGTCATCAGGAACGAGGTGAAGACCATCAGGACCAGCAACTGATGCGGGTTCGAGGCGCTGACCCGCCGCCGGTCGAAGGCCAGGGTATAAGGGCCAGCCACGCCGTCGATCGTCAGGACCACCCGCTTGTCGTCGCTGGCCAGGTCGATGGCGCGGATGTTGCCCAGGGTCTCGCGCAGGACCTCGATCACCACGCGGCCCGAAAAGTCGTAGAACAGCCGGCTGTCGCCAGCCTGGTTGCCGGTGGGTTCGCCGATGGTGACGTCCAGCGGCACCGCAATCTCGCGCCCCGCGTCGCGTTGGCCCCCTGCCCGGTCGATGCGTGCCGCGACAAAGGCCAGTTCGCGCGCCATGCTGGTGGTCATCTGCCGCGTCACGCCCTCGAAATGGCGTTGCAGGAACATGACGCTGACCACCAGCGTCACCACCACGACCGGCAGGAACAGGATCAGCGCCGCGCGGCCGTAAAGCCCGCGCGGGAAAAAGCCCTTCAGCCAACCGTTGTCGGTGTGGTTCGACATGGCAACCCTTCACTTCCATGCTAAGGCTAGCGGCATGGACGGACAGACGAAAGACCTGCTGCGAATCCTGGCCCCGAACCCGTCGCCGCTGACCGGGCCGGGGACCACGACCTTCCTTCTGGGGCAAGAGGAGACCGCCGTCATCGACCCCGGCCCCGACGATGCGGGCCACCTTGCGGCGATCCGCCAAGCGGCGCGGGGGCGGATCAGCCACATCATCGTGACCCATGCCCATCTGGACCACAGCGCCGGCGCCCGGCGCCTGTCCGACATGACAGGCGCGCCGGTCCTGGCCTTCGGGGACGCGCTGTCCGGGCGCTCCCCCCTGATGAAGCGGCTTTCAGATCACGGAGTGGGCGGCGGCGAGGGACTGGACCTGACCTTCACCCCCGATATCAGGCTGCGCGATGCCGATGTGATCCGCGGCGCCGACTGGAGCCTGACCGCCCTGCACACGCCGGGCCATTCCGGCGGCCATCTGAGCCTGCAATGGGGCGATCAGGTCTTCTGCGGAGATCTGGTGATGGGCTGGTCCTCGACCATCATATCGCCCCCGGACGGCGACCTTGCCGACTACCTGCGCTCGCTGGATCGGCTGGCGCAGACGGGTGCCCGCCGCCTGCTGCCCGCACATGGTGCACCGATCGAGGATCCGCTGGCCCGGCTGTCGGAACTTGCCGCGCACCGCCGCCAACGCAGCGCCCAGATCCTTGCGGTCCTGCGCGATGGCCCATCCAATGCAGCAACCATTGCCGCGCGGATCTACGACGTGGCCCCGCACCTGATGCCGGCGGCAACCCGCAACGTGCTGGCGCATCTGCTGGCCCTGGCCGACCTCGGGGCCATCGCGCCCCTCGGTCTGCTGGGTCCCGAAACAAGTTTTGCATCTTTGTGAAAAAATCGGCGCGCTCCCTCTGGACGCCCCCAAAGACCATTGCTATACGGCCCCCGTGTTCCGGCGTAGCTCAGCGGTAGAGCAGTTGACTGTTAATCAATTGGTCGTAGGTTCGATCCCTACCGCCGGAGCCAATATTCCAAGCGAATAAGCTACTTGCCCCGAGATACTCTGTCGGTTTGCAGAAGATCGTCGGCATTGCCTGGATCCCGTCCAGTAACGAAGCAGAATATCGCATCGCAGACCTGAAAGGTCCATTGCGAGTGTTTCGAGCAAGCATCGGGATCGGTGGCTCGGTCCTCCGCCTTCCCGCTCTTGTCCCGAAGCTCGTTCCCTTGTCGCCCACCGAATATCCAGCAGGAACAGAAGCATAATTCGCTGATCCTCCATTCCGCACGCAATCTTCCCTTCGGAATGAATTTTCCGCTTGCGCCCCGCTTTGGCCACCCCTATAGACCCCCCACACAACGTCGAAAGACGCTGCAGACCTCCGGTGGGGCCATAGCTCAGTTGGTAGAGCGCTTGAATGGCATTCAAGAGGTCAGGGGTTCGACTCCCCTTGGCTCCACCAAAGAACTTCAAGCCATTTCATCAGAATGCGGATGCCCGGGACGATGTCCTGGGGCGATGTTCCATGTTTCGCCGCAGGCGTTTGCGAACAAGCGCAAGCCCGCTTGGGCCACATCCGCAATATCGGGGTGATGGTGGGCGGTGAGGGACTCGAACCCCCGACATCTTCGGTGTAAACGAAGCGCTCTACCAACTGAGCTAACCGCCCGCCGGCTTGCCTTCTAGCCGGGCACGCAGGGGTTGGCAAGCTGCGTGCCCCATCACGCGCCGATCACGCCCGATCCTGCGAACAAGGCCGGTAGGTCCACCGTGTCACGGCGGTTCAGCGCGTCGGCGTGTTTCGCAAGAAAGCTGTCCGCCGCGACCTGTCCTGCCTCTTTCATGCGGGCCAGCAGGCCGGGGGCGGGCATCAGCTTGGACCGGGCGGTCAAGTCGTTCATCAGCACGTCGTCCAGGATCATGTGGACCAGCGGGTTCTTCATGGTGCGGTTCTGCAGCCGGTCTTCGGCGAACAGGCGCTTGACGAAGTTGATGGCCCTCAGGTCGGCCATCAGCGAGGCATTGAAGCTGACCTCGTTCACGCGGTCGGCGATCTGGGCAGGCGTGCGGGGGATTCCGTCGCGCAGCAGGGGGTTGATGTTCACGATGACGATGTCGCGCGGCAAGCTCTGGTCATACAGCGGGAACATCGCCGGGTTGCCGGTGAAGCCGCCATCCCAAAAGGCTTCGAGCGCGCCGGTATCAGGGTCGCAGATCTCGACCGCGCGGAACAGGGTCGGCAGGCAGGCCGAGGCCATGACGGCGTCAACCGTAGCGGCGGCACGGGTGAACACCCGGATCCGGCCCGTGCGCACATTGGTCGCCGCGACGAACAGGCGCGGTCCCCGGTCGTTGCTGAAATCGGGATGGGGCAACTCGCGCAGCACCGCCCCCAGCGGGTTCACGTAGAAGGGACCATAGTCATAGGGGCTGAAAACCCGCGTCAGGCTGTCCAGCCAGGCCGCCGGAGAGAACAGTTCAGTCAGCCGGTCCATGCCTTGCGGGGCCGGAAAGATCGAATGCATCCACCGCACCAGACGGTTGTCACTGCGCTGCCCGACCTGCGCCCACAGGAAATCGAGGTTTTCCCTCGCCGCCCGGCGCCCCGCCCGGCCCGGATGCCGCGCCAGCCCGCCTTTCAGGGCCGCAGCGTTCAGGGCACCGGCCGAGGTGCCGCTGATGGCGGAAATCGTCAGCCAATCCTCGTCCAGAAGCCGGTCGAGGACGCCCCAGGAAAAGGCGCCATGCGCGCCGCCGCCCTGCAAGGCCAGGTTGATCCGCTTTTCGTCCATCGCTGCCCCTTTCTTCGCAGGTGCAGCATAACGCGATTGGCGGTCCGGTCTATCCCCGGCCTCAGTCCTCGGCGTTGGCCTCGGCCCGGCTTTTCCCGGCGACATCCAGGGCCAGGGTGGCGGCCATGAAGGCGTCCAGGTCGCCGTCCAGCACGCCCTGCGTGTCGCT
Source organism: Paracoccus aerius (assembly GCF_014656455.1). Lineage (GTDB taxonomy): Bacteria > Pseudomonadota > Alphaproteobacteria > Rhodobacterales > Rhodobacteraceae > Paracoccus > Paracoccus aerius. Next base: position 100,696 of record NZ_BNCL01000005.1, on the reverse strand, counting down.
GGTCTCCTCGCCCGTGCGCAGATCCTTGACCATCTGGTACGGGTGCAGGACATAGCTGCGGATCTGGTTGCCCCAGCCGGCATCGCCCTTGGCGGCGTGCTGGGCGTTGATCTCGGCGTTCCGCTTGTCCAGTTCCATCTGGTACAGACGCGCCTTCAGGGCGGCCATGGCATTGGCCCGGTTCTGGTGCTGCGACTTTTCCGAGCTGGTGACCACGATCCCGGTCGGCAGGTGAGTGATCCGCACGGCCGAGTCGGTGGTGTTGACGTGCTGACCGCCCGCTCCCGACGACCGGTAGGTGTCGATGCGGATGTCGCGGTCGGGGATGTCGATCTCGATGTTGTCGTCCACGACAGGATAAACCCAGACGGAACTGAAGGACGTGTGCCGCCGCGCCGCGCTGTCATAGGGGCTGATGCGGACAAGGCGATGCACGCCCGATTCCGACTTCAGCCAACCATAGGCATTGTGGCCGCTGACCTTATAGGCGGCGCTGCGGATGCCGGCCTCGTCGCCCGAGGTTTCGGACAGAAGCTCGACCTCGTAGCCCTTCTTCTCGGCCCAGCGGACATACATGCGCGCCAGCATGGAGGCCCAGTCGCAGCTTTCCGTGCCGCCCGCGCCGGCGTTGATTTCCAGGAAGGTGTCGTTGCCGTCCGCCTCGCCGTTCAGCAGGGCTTCCAGTTCCTTTTGCGCGGCCAGTTCGGCCAGCGACTTCAGGTTCGCTTCGGCCTCGGCCACCAGGTCTGCGTCGCCTTCCTCCTCGGCCAGTTCGACCATCTCGGCATTGGCCGCCAAGTCCCCGTCGATGCGGCGATAGGTTTCAAGCGCGTCCAGCAGGGCCTGGCGTTCACGCATCAGCTTCTGCGCGCGGGCGGGATCGGACCACAGGTCGCCCGCCTCGATCATGGCGTTCATCTCCTCCAGCCGGTGCGGCGCGGTCTGCCAATCCATCCGTTGCCCCAGCAGGGTCAGCGACTTGCGGATGGCCTCGATTGTGGACTGCGTTTCGGCGCGCATGGCGGGATCCTTGGGGTTCGGGCGGACGGGCGTCAGGTCAGGGGTGATAACGCGCGCGGGGCTGCCGGGCAAGGGCCGGGCCTGCAACCCTGTGGCACCGTCCCACGTTGACCCGCATCGTCACGAAACCGTCACGGACTGCCATGCCCCTGATCGAGGATCTGTTCCAGCCGCTGCAATCCATGCCCTTGCCCGTGGTGGCGATGCGTCTTGCCCTGGCGGTGGTGCTGGGCGGCCTGATCGGCTGGGAACGAGAGGTCAGCGCCCGCGCGGCCGGGCTGCGCACGCATATGCTGATCTCGCTTGCGGCAGCGATGTTCACGGTGGTCGCGATGGAACTGACCCATTTCCCCGCAGACGAGGGCGAGGCCCTGCGCATCGACCCCCTGCGCCTGATCGAGGCCGTGACTGCCGGCGTGGCCTTCCTGGCGGCAGGGTCGATCATCTTCAGCGGCGGAACCGTGCGCAACGTGACGACCGGCGCGTCGATGTGGCTGGCGGGCGCCGTTGGCTTGGCCTCGGGCACGGGGGACGGGCTGCTGGCCGTGATGGGGACGGCATTGGCGGTGCTGATCCTGTGGATGGTGCGGATCGTCCGGACCCCCGCGCATCATCAAGGAAAACCCGGCGCTGATCCCAAGGATTGACCGCTGGTCAGTACAGCCCGCCCGAGGACATGGTGCCGAAATCGGTCCGGCTGGGGATCACCTTGCGTTCCCCGGTCGAGGTGGTGATGGCGGTCCCCGTTGCGGATCCCGCCCCCGCCTGCCAGGGCAGGACCACATTGTCGTCGCCAAAGCCCGACACGATCAGCGGCGATCCCCAATCGGGGTCGGTGCCGTTGCGGAAATACTCGGCCACGACATTGGGGCCGGTGGCGCTGTCGGGCAGCCGCTGCCCGGTGGTGCGGTCGATCTTGACCCAGTAGCCGCCGGGCGGAACGGCAAAGTCGGTGCCGCCGAACTCGGCCACGGCCTTGCGCATGAAGGCGTTGAAGACCGGCACGCACAGCGTCCCGCCATAGGCGTTGCTGCCCAGCGTGCGCGGCTGGTCATAGCCCAGATAGCAGCCCGCGACGATGTTGCTGGAATAACCGATGAACCACACGTCCTTGGCATCGTTCGTGGTGCCCGTCTTGCCAGCGATCGGCACCGGCAGATCGACCCCGCTTCCCGACCCGCGTTCCACCGCCCCTTCCAGCATCGAGGTCAGCTGATAGGCCGTCACCGCATCCATGACCCGTTCGCGGTTGGTGTCGATCACCGGCCCCTGCCCCACCGGCAGCGCCTGCTGGCCGCAGGTCTCGCAGACCCGCTGGTCATGGCGATAGATCGTGCGCCCGCGCCGGTCCTGCACGCGGTCCACCAGCGTGGGTTCGACCCGTTCGCCGCCGTTGGCGAACATCGCATAGGCGGCCACCATCTTGAACAGGGTCGTCTCCTGCGCGCCCAGGGCGTTGGCCAGGAACGGCTTCAACTCGTCATAGACGCCGAAGCTTTCGGCATATTCGGCCACCCGCTCCATCCCGATGTCCTGGGCGATGCGGATCGTCATCAGGTTCCGCGACATCTCGATGCCGGTGCGCAGGGGCGTCGGACCATAGGTCTGCCCGGTCGAGTTCTTGGGCTCCCACAGGCCGAAGGGGGTGTTCAGCGTGATTGGTTCGTCCACCACGATGGTGGCGGGGGTATAGTTGTTGTCCAGCGCGGCGGCATAGACGAAGGGCTTGAAGCTGGACCCCGGCTGGCGCTGCGCCTGCGTCGCCCGGTTGAAGACCGAGGACTGGTAGGAAAACCCGCCCTGCATCGCCATCACGCGGCCGGTGTTCACGTCCATGGCCATGAAGCCGCCCTGGATCTCGGGCACCTGGCGCAGGGTCCAGCGGATGAAGCTGCCGTCGCTGTCGCGCGTCATGGCGCGGACCAGAACCACATCGCCCACCGCGACCAGATCGCCCGCCACCTGCGCGCGCGGGCCCAGCCTGTTGTCGGGGCCGCGCTTGCGCGCCCATTGCACATCCTCGGCGGGGATCCAGTGCCCGTCGGGATCTTCCTCGATCCCCTCGATACCGATACGGGCATCGCTTGCCCCCACCTCAAGCACCACGGCGGGATGCCAGCCGGGGACGTCGCGCGGCACCTGAACTTGCCACAAGGCGCCGCGCCAGGTGGCCTCGTCCGTCAACTGTTCGGCCGGGATCGTTTCGCCCGTGCCGCGCCAGACGCCCGTGCCCCGGTCATAATCCTCGAGCGCGTCCCGCAGCGCATCGGCCGCCGCCGACTGCAGGTCGGGGTTTACGGTCGCGCGGATGGTCAGGCCGCCGCCGAAGAATTCCTCGTTGCCGAACTGGGCGGCAAGCTGGCGGCGGATTTCGTCGGTGAAATAGTCGCGCGGCGGAAGCTGCTGGCGAAAGGCCGGGTAGTCGCCGTTCTGCACTGATTTCAGCGGCAGCCTGGCTTCGGCCTGATAGGTCGCCTCTTCGATATAGCCGTTCTGCCACATCTCGCGCAGGACATAGTTGCGCCGTTCGGTCACGCGGTCCTTGGCCGTGACCGGGTGATAGCGGCCGGGCGCCTGCGGCATGGCGGCCAGCATCGCGGCCTCGTGCGGGGCCAGTTCCGACAGGGACTTGTTGAAATAGGTCTGGGCGGCGGCGGCCACGCCAAAGCTGTTCTGCCCCAGGAAGATCTCGTTCAGGTACAGTTCCAGGATCTGGTCCTTGGACAGCGTGCGTTCCAGCCGCGATGCCAGGATCAGTTCCTTGACCTTGCGTTCCACGCTGCGGTCCGAGGACAGAAGGAAGTTCTTCATCACCTGCTGCGTGATCGTGGACGCACCCCGCACCGACGACCCGCGCGAGGCCACCGCCTGATAGGCCGCGCTGATGATGCCGCGCACGTCATAGCCGGGATGGTTGTAGAAGTTCTTGTCCTCGGCGCTGATAAAGGCGTGCTTGACCAGGTCGGGGATCTCCTCGACCGGAACATACAGGCGGCGTTCCTCGGCGAATTCGTCGATCAGCATCCCCTCGCCCGAATAGATCCGGCTGATGGTCTTGGGCGTGTACTGGGCCAGCGTCTCGTGGCTGGGCAGGTCGCGGGAATAGATCCAGAAGATCGCGCCCACGGTCAGCGCGATGAAGAAGCTCGCAGTGACGAACCACGAGAAGATGGCGCCGAAGAAGGACAGGATGCTGCGCAGCAAGGAAGGGCCTTTCCGTGGACTTGGTCCCGTCTATAGCGGCACGGCCTGCCCCGGTCAAAACAACACTAAGCGATCACGCGCCGGTGATGGGCCCTAGCGGCGCAGCATCGCGGCCCGCGCGGATTCGTCGCGCGCCCAGCCCACGATCGCCTCGGCCACCGCCCGCACCATCCGTTCGCGCCATTGCGGGTTCAAAAGGTTCGCCCGGTCGTCATGGTCCGAGATGAAGCCCAGTTCCAGCAGCGCCGACGGCATGTCGGGCGATTTCAGAACCGAATAGGTCGCGCGCTGGACCGGCCGTTCATGCATCACGATTCCCAGCAGCGACATCCGCGAGGTCATCCAGCGGGCGAAGCTTTCCGACCGGGGCTGGGTGTCGGTGCGGGCGAAGTCCATCAGCACGCCCGCAAGCGCATCGTCATGGCCGGAAAAGTCCATGCCCGCCATCAGGTCGTCCCGTTCGTGGCGCAGGGTCAGTTGTTCCGTCGCCCGCCCGTCCGCCGAAGGGTTCCAGACATAGACGGACGCCCCCGCCGCCTGCCCTTCCGGCAGCGCATCGGCATGAAGCGAGATGAACAGATCGCCCCCCGCCTGCCGCGCCATCGTCATGCGGCGCTCCAGGGCCACGAAGCTGTCATCCTCGCGCGTCATCACGACATTGATGCCCCGCGCCTGCAAGGCGGCACGCAGTTCCAGCGAGAAGACCAGGACCAGGTTCGCCTCGCTTTCGCCCTCGGCCAGGGCGCCGGGGTCGAAGCCGCCATGGCCTGGGTCAAGGACGACGGTGAAGGCTTCGTCCGCCGGGGCATCGGGCGTTTCGGCCGGTTCGGGCAGGTCGCGCAGCGCAGCCGTGGCCGAGGGACGTGGCGCGAAGTCCTCGGCGGCGACGGGGGCAAGGGCCACGGTGATCTGCGACAAGGCCGCGCGCGCGGCCTGACCCGCCCGGTCGATGCGATAGGGGCCGGGCAATTCCACGACCACGCGCGACCAGCCCTGGCGGTATGCCCCCCAGCGGATCGCAGGTGCATTGTCCGCGCCGAACATGTCCTGCGGGTGCGCCAACCCCAGATCGGCACCCTTCAGATCGACGATCAGCCGGGGCGGGCCGTCCACCAGGAAAGTGCGATAGGGCACGGGCTTCGTCAGCGAAAGCCGAAGCTCCAGCGGCTGTGGCCCGCCCCAGCCGCGCCCCGTCGTGACCAGCGCCGAGCCGCCCAGATCCAGCCGCGCCGGATCCTCTGCCCAGGCGGGCAGCGACATCAGCAGCGACAGGATCAGCGCAAGCCATGTCATCGCGCAGCCATGAACTCCGTCAGGCGGCGCAGGCCTTCGGCGATGTCCGCCGTGGCACGGGCATAGGAAAAGCGCAGTGTCCGCGCACCCCGGTCGGGATCGAAGTCCAGCCCCGGCGTCACGGCCACGCCTGCCTTGTCGAGGATCTCGGCCGCGAAGGCCAGCGAGTCGTCGGTCAGATCCGACACGTCGGCATAGATGTAGAAGGCCCCTTCCGGCGGCGCGATGCGGTGGAAGCCCGCCTTGGGCAGCCCTTCCAGCATCAGCCGGCGGTTCTCCGCATAGACGGCCAGGTTGGCATCGGCTTCGCCCGTGCAATCCAATGCGGCAAGGGCTGCGACCTGGCTGGCATGGGGCGGGCAGATGAACATGTTCTGCGCCAGCCGTTCGACCGTGCGAATGTGGTCCGGCGGCACGACCATCCAGCCGACCCGCCAGCCGGTCATTGAGAAATACTTGCTGAAGGAGTTGATGACGAAGACATTGTCCGTCACCTCGAGCGCGGAATGGCAGCGGTCGCCATAGGACAGGCCATGATAGATTTCGTCCGAGATCAGTGCCATGCCCTTCGCTCGGGCCGCATCCGACAGCGCGCGCAGTTCGTCGGTCCGCAACACCGTGCCCGACGGGTTGCCCGGCGAGGCAAGGATCAGTCCCGCGCAACCTTCGGGCAGATCCTGGGCGCGCGGCTGATAGCGGTCCTCGGCCCGCGTCGGAATGCCCACAGGTTCCAACGACATGGCCCGCAGGATCTGGCGATAGCTTGGATATCCTGGATAGCCCATCGCCACCTTGTCACCCGCATCGAACAGGGCCGAAAAGGCCAGGATAAAGGCCCCGCTGCTGCCGGGCGTTACCACCACGCGCGCCGGATCCAGATCCACGCCATACCAACGGCGGTAAAGATCCGCGATCCCCTGGCGCAGCGCGGGAAGGCCAAGCGCCACGGTATAGCCCAGCGGTTGTTCCAGCGCGGCAGCCAGCGCGCGGCGCGCGCCTTCGGGTGCGGGGGTGCCGGGCTGGCCCACCTCCATGTGGATGATGTGGCGGCCTGCGGCCTCGGCCCGGCTGGCGGCCTCCATCACGTCCATGACGATGAAGGGATCGACCTGACCGCGAAGGGATTTCTTCATGCTCGGATGCCTTTTGTCTTTTTCCCTTGTCTTACGCCCCCAGGGCCCAGGCGAAAAGGCCCATGACACCCTTCGGTCACGCAGCTTTGTGAGCGGCTTTCTTGCCAAGCCCGCGCGCGCGCGCCAAGGTCAATGCGACCGGAACACGAGGATCCCGATGAAACGCCTGATCGCCGCGCTGCTTTTGACCGCGACCCCTGTCATGGCCTTTGACATTTCCGCCATGACCGAGGCCGAGAAAGCCGCCTTCGGGGACGCCGTGCGCGAATACCTGATGGCCAATCCCGAAGTGCTGGTGGAGTCGATCAACGTGCTGGAGGAACGCCGCGTCGCGTCCGAGGCGCAGAACGACGTGGCCCTTGTGGCCGCGAACCGCGACGCGATCTTCGACGACGGCCACAGCTGGGTCGGCGGCAACCCGGACGGCGACGTGACGATGGTGGAGTTCATTGATTATCGCTGCGGTTATTGCCGCAAGTTCAACCAGCAGGTCCATGACATCGTCGAAAGCGACGGCAACATCCGGCTGATCCTGAAGGAATTTCCGATCCTGGGCCAGGACAGCGAAACCTCGGCCCGCTTTGCGGTGGCGGTCAAGCAGCTTGCCGGGGACGAGGCCTATGTGAAGGCGCATGATGCGCTAATGGACCTGCGCGGCTCTCCCTCGCCCGAGGCCTTGGGGAAGATCGCGGGCGACATCGGCGTTGACGGGGCCGAGGCGCTGAACATCATGAACACCGAATCCGTTTCGGCCGTCCTGCGCGAGAACCGCCAGCTGGCCGAGCGGATGGCGATCATGGGCACGCCCACCTTCATCATCGGCGACACCCTGCTGCGCGGGATGCCTGCGGACGGCCTGGAACCCGTGGTCGCTGCCGCGCGCGGGGGGAACGGCTGACCCGGCCGCCGGGGTAGCGCCTGCTGTGATCGCAGGTGCCTCCGGCGGGGGTGTTTGCAGCACAGAAAATGCCTATTCGGCGGCAAGCCGGCCTTCGTCGCGGTGCAGGGCGCGGCCCAGAATGTGATCGGCGGCCTTTTCGCCGACCATGATCGACGGGCCGTTCAGGTTGCCGTTGGTGATACGCGGGAAGATCGAACTGTCGGCCACGCGCAGGCCTTCCACGCCGATCACCCTGAGATCCGGATCGACCACCGCCATCGGATCTGTGGCCGACCCCATGCGCGCGGTGCCGCAGGGGTGATAGGCCGATTCGGCGTGCTCGCGGATGAAGGCATCGATCTGGTCGTCGGTCTGCACGGCGGCGCCCGGCTGGATCTCGTCGCCGCGGTATTCGGCGAAGGCCAGCTGGTTGAAGATCCTGCGGGTCAGGCGCACGCAGGCGCGGAACTCGGCCCAGTCGTCGGGATGGGACATGTAGTTGAAGCGGATCTCGGGTGCGGCGGCAGGATCGCCTGACGCCAGTCGGACAGTGCCGCGCGATTTCGACCGCATCGGGCCGACATGGGCCTGGAAGCCATGCCCCTGCGCCGCTGCCTTGCCGTCATAGCGAACGGCCAGCGGCAGGAAGTGATACTGGATGTCGGGATAATCCACCCCGTCCGAGGACCGGATGAAGCCGCAGCTTTCGAACTGGTTCGACGCGCCAAGCCCGGTCTTCTGCAACAGCCATTCTACACCCACCCGGCCTTTGCCCAGAAGGTTGTAATAAGTGTAGAGCGTGATCGGTTTCAGCGCCTTGTACTGCATGTATATTTCAAGGTGATCCTGCAGGTTCGACCCCACGCCCGGCCGGTCGGCCAGCGGCGTGATGCCGTGCTTGCGCAGATGGTCGGCCGGGCCGATCCCCGACAGCATCAAGAGCTTCGGCGTGTTGATCGAACTGGCCGAGACGATGACCTCGCGGTTCGCACGGATCTGTTCGATGCCGCGCTTGGTCTCGATCTCGACGCCTGTGGCGCGCTTGCCTTCGAACAGGATGCGGCGGGCGAAGCCCCGGAGGATGGTCAGGCGGCCGGTCTTCAGCGCCGGGCGCAGATAGGCATTGGCGGCGGACCAGCGGCGGCCCTTCCAGATGGTGGCCTCCATCGGGCCAAAACCTTCCTGCTGTTCGCCATTATAGTCGGGCGTATAGGGCCAACCGGCCTGCTGCCCGGCCTCGATGAAGGCGTTGAACAGCGGATTGCGGCGCTTGCCGCGCGTTACGTGCAAGGGGCCGTCGGTGCCGCGCCATTCGGACGCGCCGCCATGCCAGGTTTCCATGCGCTTGAAATAGGGCAGCACGTCATCATAGCCCCAGCCCGCCGCGCCGCTGTCGCGCCAGTGATCGTAATCCTTGCGGTGCCCGCGCACGAAGACCATGCCGTTGATGGATGACGACCCGCCCAGCACCTTGCCGCGCGGCGTGGCCAGCCTGCGCCCGCCCAGATGCGGTTCGGGCTGGGTCGCGAAGCCCCAGTCGTATCGCGGCATGTTCATCGGATAGGACAGCGCGCCTGGCATCTGGATGAAGATGCCGATGTCGCTGCCGCCATATTCGATCAGCGTGACGCCGTGGCCTGCCTCGGTCAGGCGATAGGCCAGGGCACATCCGGCGGACCCTGCCCCGACGATGACGTAATCAGCGGTCATGGCGATCCCCCTAATACGGCGCCTCGACGGCGCCCATCCCGACATAAACGGTCTTGAGTTGCGAATAATGCTCGATCGCGGCGGTGCCGTTCTCGCGCCCCAGGCCCGACATCTTGACGCCGCCGAAGGGCATCTCGACCGGGGTCAGGTTATAGGCGTTGATCCAGCAGGTGCCTGCTTCCAGCGCGGCGACCACCCGATGCGCGCGGGTGAGATCCTGTGTGAAGACACCGGCGGCCAGCCCGAAGCCGGTGGCATTGGCGCGGGCCACGACCTCGGATTCGTCGGCAAAGGTCAGGGCGGTCATCACCGGGCCGAAGATTTCGTCGCGGGTGATGGTCATGTCGTCGGTGGCGTCGGCAAAGACGGTGGGCGGGATGAACGCCCCTTCGCCCGCGCCGCCGCAGACCAGCCGCGCACCTGCGTCCTGCCCGGCAGTGATCGCCGCGCGGATCTTGGCAGCCTGGGTGCCGTTGATGATCGGGCCGAATTGCGTGTTCGGGTCCAGCGGGTCGCCCGTGCGGATCGTCGCCAGCCGTTCCGCCAGCCGGGCCAGGAACCGCTGCGCGATCCCCTGCTGCAAAAACACCCGCGTGCCGTTGGAACAGATCTGCCCAGAGGAATAGAAGTTGGCCAGGATCGCCGCGCCAACGGCATCGTCCAGGCTGGCATCGTCGAACACGATCAGCGGCGACTTGCCGCCAAGTTCCATCGTGACGTGGCGCATCCCTTCGGCCGCGGCGGCATAGACGCGGCGGCCGGTGGGGACCGATCCGGTGAGCGAGACCTTGGCGACGCATGGGTCGGTCACAAGCGCGGCGCCGACCTGGCCGCGCCCCTGCACCACGTTGAAGATGCCCGGCGGCGCGCCGGCCTCCAGCAGGATCTCGGCCAGCTTCAACGCGCCCAGCGGCGTTTCCTCGGACGGCTTGAAGACCATCGCATTGCCCATGGCAAGCGCGGGGGCGGCCTTCCAGCAGGCGATCTGGCTGGGATAGTTCCAGGCGCCGATGCCCGCGCAGACGCCCAGCGCCTCGCGCCGGGTATAGGCCCAGTCGCGGCCCAAGGGAATCATCTGGCCCGTCACGGTGGCGGCCAGCCCGCCAAAGAACTCCAGCGCCGCAGCCCCGGATGCCCAGTCGGCCACCAGCGTTTCCTGAATGGGCTTGCCGGTATCCAGCGTCTCCAGCCGGGACAATTCCTCGTTGCGGTCGCGGATGATCTGTGCGGCACGGGACAGCACGCGGCCCCTGTCGGCGGACGCCATCGCGGCCCATCCGGGCTGGGCCCGTGCGGCTGCCTGGCAGGCTTGGGCCACCTGATTCGCCGATGCCTCGCGCAGGGATGCGATTTCCTCGCCGGTATAGGGATAAAGGACGGGCAGGACCGCGCCCTCGCCTTCGACGAAGCGTCCGTCGATGAACAGGCTGGCCTTGGGTTGGGCGTCGTGGGTCATGTCAGGGTTTCATCCAGATAATCGAAGATCAGCTTTTCGGCGGTTTGGGCGTCGATGCCGCCCGGAGTCAGGACGGCGCGCAGGTAAAGGCCGTCGATCAGCGCGCCCAGGGTCTCGGCAACCTGGGCCGGCTCGCTGGTCAGCGGCCGCAGCGCCAGCATCAGGTTCGACCGCAGGCGAAAGTGATAGACCCGCAGCAGGCGCCCGGCTTCGGGGTTGATCAGCGCCAGGGCATAGAAGTTCAGCCAGGCGCTGACCGTTTCCCGCTGGAAGTTCTGGGGCGCGAAGCTGGCGCCGATGATCGCGTCCAGCCGCCCGCGCCGTCCGTGGCCCGGCAGCCGTTCCGCCACCGACCGGCCATAGACCCGCAGGATATAGCGCATCGCGGCCAGGAAAATCTGTTCCTTGGACCCGAAGTAATGATGCGCAAGCGCCGGCGACATGCCTGCGCGGCGGGCGATCTGCGCCACTGTGACATCCAGAGAACCGGCCCGCCCGATCTCGAAGATCGTGGCGTTGATTAGTGCCGCTTTTCGGATAGGCTCGGCCCCGATCTTGGGCAATGTGGCACCTGCTTCGAAAAATAAGGTTGCTATTCAGGTCCTATGTAACTTTAATTGACTGACCAATCAAGAACAGGGAGCCTCGCATGATCCGCAAAAGCCTGACCCTTTCCGTGGTGATGGGCGCCGCACTTGCCGGACCCGTCCTGGCCGCCGAACCGGACCAATGCCGCCAGGTGGTCCTGTCCGATGTGGGTTGGTCCGACATCACGGCGACGACGGCCCTTGCCTCGACCGTGTTGCAGGCTTTGGGATACGAGACCGAGACGAAGCTGCTGTCGGTGCCTGTGACCTATACGGCCCTTTCCACCGATGACGTGGACGTCTTCCTGGGCAACTGGATGCCCACGATGGAGGCCGACATCGCCCCCTATCGCGACGCGGGCACGGTGGACACGGTCCGCACCAACCTGACGGGTGCGAAATACACGCTGGCCACGAACAAGGCGGGCGCCGACCTGGGCATCACCGATTTCGGCAAGATCGCGGAACACAAGGACGCCCTGTCCGGCCAGATCTATGGCATCGAGCCGGGCAACGACGGCAACCGCCTGCTGCTGGAGATGGTGGCCGAAGACCAGTTCGGCCTTGGCACCTTCGAGGTGGTTGAATCCAGCGAACAGGGGATGCTGGCGCAGGTCGCCCGCGCCGATGCGGCGGGCCAGCCGATCGTCTTCCTGGGCTGGGAACCCCATCCGATGAACGCCCAGTTCGAGATGACCTACCTGACCGGCGGCGACGAAATCTTCGGCCCCGACCTGGGCGGCGCCGAGGTGCGTACCAACACCCGCCAGGGCTATGTCCAGGAATGCCCGAATGTCGGCAAGTTCCTGCAGAACCTGGAATTCACCCTGCCCATGGAGAACGAGATCATGGGCATGATCCTGAACGACGGGCAGGATCCGATGGACGCCGCCAAGGCATGGCTTTCGGCCAATCCCGATGCCGCGACCCCCTGGCTGGACGGCGTGACGACCTTTGACGGCAATGACGCCCAGGCCGCGCTGACCGAGGCGCTGTCCGGCTGACCGCCGGGCCGCGCGCCACGACCGAACAAGCCATAACAACGGAGCAAGGATGTCCGCATGGAGCAGCTGACGGCGTTGGTGACGGATAACAAGATCCCGGTGGGACGAACCGCCAAGACGGTTTTCGACTGGCTGAACGCCAATGCTGCCGGGCTGTTCAATACGATCTCGAACGCGCTCGATTGGCTGATCGGCCGGATCCTCGCCGCGTTGGAGGCGCCTCATCCCTTTCTGTTCATCCTGCTGTCCGTGGCGCTGACCTGGCTTTTGCAGCGCAACTGGAAGACCTGCCTGCTGGTGGCGGCCGGCCTGCTGTTCGTGCTGAACCAGGGCTATTGGGAGGAGATGCAGCAATCACTGACCCTGGTCCTGGCAGCCTGCCTGGTCTGCATGGCGATCGGTGTGCCGGTGGGCATCGCCGCCGCGCATCGGCCCCGGCTTTACGCCTGGATGCGGCCTGTGCTGGACCTGATGCAGACGCTGCCGACCTTCGTCTATCTGATTCCCGCCATCGTCTTTTTCGGCATCGGCATGGTGCCGGGCCTGCTGGCGACGGTGATCTTCGTGCTGCCCGCGCCGATCCGGCTGACCCAGCTTGGCATTGCCTCCACCCCGCCCGCCCTGGTCGAGGCCGCCACCGCCTTTGGCGCGACGCCCCGCCAGCTTCTGTGGAAGGTCGAACTGCCAAGCGCCTTGCCCCAGATCATGGCGGGCCTGAACCAGACCATCATGCTGTCGCTGTCGATGGTCGTGATCGCCGCGCTTGTGGGCGCGTCCGGCCTTGGGGTGCCGGTGGTCCGAGCGCTGAACAGCGTGAACACCTCGCTGGGGTTCGAATCGGGCTTCGTGATCGTCGTGGTGGCGATCCTTCTGGACCGGATGCTGCGGATGGAGGGCCGCAAATGAACAGCATACCCAATGCCGTCGAATTCGACCGCGTCAGCATCGTCTTCGGCGACCATCCCGAACAGGCCCTGCCGATGATGGACCAGGGCAAGGAACGCGGAGAGATTCGGTCGGCCACCGGCCAGGTCCTGGGCGTCCATGATTGCAGCCTGAACGTCCAGCAGGGCGAGATCCTCGTGCTGATGGGCCTGTCCGGGTCCGGCAAGTCGACGCTGCTGCGCGCGGTCAACGCCCTGAACCATGTCTGCCGGGGCGAGGTGCGGGTCTGGGACGGCGGCAAGATGATCTCGGTCAGCGGGGCGGGCAAGCGGGCGCTGCGCGACATCCGCCTGCGCCACGTGGCGATGGTCTTTCAGCAATTCGGCCTCCTGCCCTGGCGCACCGTCCGCGAGAACGTGGGTTTGGGCCTGGAACTGGCGGGGATGCCCGCCGCCGAACGCAAGGCGCGCGTGGACCAGCAGCTTGCGACGGTGGGGCTGGACGATTGGGCCGAACGCAAGGTGGGAGACCTGTCGGGCGGGATGCAGCAGCGCGTGGGCCTGGCCCGCGCCTTCGCGACCGAGGCGCCGATCCTGCTGATGGACGAACCCTTCAGCGCGCTTGACCCGCTGATCCGCGCCAGGCTTCAGGACGAATTGCTGGAACTTCAGGCCAAGACGCGCCGCACCATCATCTTCGTCAGCCATGACCTGGACGAGGCCTTCAAGCTGGGCAACCGCATCGCCCTGATGGAAGGCGGCCGCATCGTCCAGATCGGCACCGCGCGAGAGATCATCGCCAACCCGGTGAACGAGTATGTGGCCGATTTCGTGGCCCACATGAACCCGCTTGGTGTGCTGACCGCCGCCGATGTTGTCCAGCCGGGCGACGCGCCGGGCGATCCTGTCCCCCGCGACATGCCCGTGCGCGAGGTGATGGGCCTTCTGTCTGGCAGGACCGCCCTGCCCGTTCAGGGCGGCGGCTGCATCACCCGCGACGCGGTCCTGGCCCGGCTGATAGACCCGCGGGGCTGACGCCTGTCGGCGGGCGATTGCGACAGCCGGATGTCACCTGCATGGCAGCTATGGCATCCGCCATTTCGGCATTCTACAAGACGCCGAAACGCGGTCCTTGATAGGCAGGTTCATGAAGATCATCGTTCTGGGTGGAGACGGCTTCTGCGGATGGCCGACGGCACTGCATCTTTCGGCGCGGGGCCATGACGTCATCATCGTGGACAACCTGTCGCGCCGCAAGATCGACGTCGAACTTGAGGTGAACAGCCTGACCCCGATCCGCCCCCTGGGCGAACGCGTGAAGGCCTGGCACGAACTGACCAACCACACCATCCGGGTCGAGAACTTCACGGTGGGCAAGCATTACCACCGCCTGCTGACCCTGCTGCGCGACGAAAAGCCCGACGCGGTGATCCATTTCGCCGAACAGCGCGCCGCGCCCTATTCGATGAAATCCAGCTGGCACAAGCGGTACACGGTCAACAACAACCTGAACGCCACGAACGACGTGCTGGCCGCGATCGTCGAAAGCGGCCAGGACATCCACCTGGTCCACCTGGGCACCATGGGCGTCTATGGCTATGGCACGGCGGGCATGAAGATCCCCGAAGGATACCTGGATGTCCTGGTCGAGACCGAGAACGGCCCCCACCGGCAGGAAATCCTGTATCCTGCCAATCCCGGGTCGATCTATCACATGACCAAGACCCAGGATCAGCTGTTCTTCTTCTACTACAACAAGAACGACAAGGTCCGGATCACCGACCTGCATCAGGGCATCGTCTGGGGCACCCAGACCGAGGAAACGCGCCTCGACGACCGGCTGATCAACCGCTTCGACTATGACGGCGACTACGGCACGGTGCTGAACCGCTTCCTGATGCAGGCGGCCATCGGCTATCCGCTGACGGTGCATGGAACGGGCGGCCAGACCCGCGCCTTTATCCACATCCAGGACACCTGCCGCTGCATCGAACTGGCGCTGACCAACCCGCCTGCCAAGGGCGACCGGGTCAACATCCTGAACCAGATGACCGAAACGCATCGCGTCCGCGACCTGGCGCAGATGATCGCCGACCAGACCGGGGTCGAGGTCGCCTTCCTGAAGAACCCCCGCAACGAGGCGGACGAGAACGACCTGCACGTCGCCAACGACCGCTTCCTTGGCATGGGGCTCGAGCCGATCAAGCTGGCCGACGGCCTGCTGGCCGAGGTGCAGGAAATCGCCCGCAAATACGCCGACCGCTGCGACCGGGACAAGATCCCTTGCGTGTCGCAATGGCGGACGGCTTAGGGTTTGTCGTCGATTCGCTCGACATTCCGGGCAAGATAAAGGCTGGCGGTGGCAAGCAAAGCCATCGCCAGCATTTCTCCTCCGTCCTCGAGGTAGAGGAACAGGTAGCTGAGAAGCACGCCGCCCGCCAAGGCATGGACAAGATCGACGATGCTGGCGCAGGCGATCAACAGAAGCAGCGGCCCCTTGACCAGTTTGACGACGATGCGGTCGATCCGGTCGAACCGTCGGCTTGCCCAGAGGAAAAGTCCGGCGAAGACGATGCCGATCGTCAGCCAGCCGAACAGTTCCCCCAAGGTATGGGCGTCCAGGGCCATGAACCTGAGCGTTGGCAGGCTTTCGGCAAAGACCGTTCCCATTCGCTCGTGATACTGGCCTGAATCATCAAACCACGCGATCATCATGGCCCCGGCCATCGCGAGGCAGGTTCTGGACCTGGAAGAGATCCCCGCCGCCAGGAACATGATCCCGGCGCCAAAGGCCAGCCCGTAGTTATAGCTTTCCGCCAGTGATCGTTCGGCACCAATATGGACCATCCCGTAAAGGCGGGCAGGAACTGTTTCCCAGTCGTCAGGCGACGCCCTCATACCGTCCAGCACAAGGTTGATCAGGACCAGAGCTGCAATTCCGCCGATAAGTGCGGTTGCGACGACAAAAGTCGGGCGGTCCATCAGGGCAATGCGCCAGACTGAGTTTCCGGATGCTGGAACCAGCGGTTCCGAACGGTCGTATAACATGACGAGCAAACCCCAAACATGAACATGACACTTTCGTGACATGAACACGGGGTCTGCCTGTCTTGCCATGAAAAACTGCCGGACCTGTAGATAAAGTCATACCCCAGGGTCCGGCAGGCGCCGGATCACCTAGGTGCCGCCTTGGCGGTCATCGACAAGGGCGGCTGGTCATTGCACCCGCGCCCAGGTCTGGCTTTTGCAGATCAGCCCGCCGGCGACGCAGCCCGACAGGCTCATCCGGTCGCCCTGGACACTGGCCTTGCCATTGTAGATCTTGTCATTGGCGGGCCGCCAGACCTTGCCCGAATAGTTGCCGCCACCCTGGGGCGCCATGTCGATGACGATCTGGCGGCCGACATTGGGCGACTGGTATTCCGCCCGGTCCTTGAAGGCGCGGGTGATGGTTCCGCAATAGGCCTGGCCGCAGGGCGCGATGGTGACATGGGCAAAGGCGCCCTCGTCCGGCTGGGTTTGCCAGATCCCCTCGATCGGGTCGGCGGTGGCGACGGTGGCGGCAAGCGAAAGAACTGCGGCGATGATGATGTGGCGCATGGTGGTTTCCCTCCTCCCTGGGATGGGCGGATGCTGCGGGGGGCGCCCGGATTCTGGCAAGCGTGACGTCAGGTCGCGGCCCGCCCTTCCGTTCCGCCCGTCCGCATGGCAAAGGAAGCGCGATCCGCGAACCAGGAGGCCGTGCCATGATCCTTTATCCCGCCATCGACCTGAAGGACGGCAACTGCGTACGCCTGCTGCGCGGAGAGATGGAGGCCGCGACCGTCTTCGGTACCGACCCGGCGGCGCAGGCGCGCGCCTTCCAGGATGCGGGCGCGGAATGGCTGCATCTGGTGGACCTGAACGGCGCCTTCGCAGGCCGTCCCGTCAATGGCGCGGCGGTCGAGGCGATCCTGGCCGCCATAGACATACCCGCCCAGCTTGGCGGCGGCATCCGCGACATGGCGACGATCGAAGGCTGGCTGGACAAGGGCCTGTCGCGGGTGATCCTGGGCACTGTCGCGGTGGAAAACCCCGACCTGGTGCGGCAGGCGGCCGCAGCCTTTCCGGGCCGGATCGCGGTCGGCATCGACGCGCGCGGGGGCCGTGTCGCGACCCGTGGCTGGGCGACCGAGACCGAGGTGATGGCGACCGATCTTGCCCGCCGGTTCGAGGACGCGGGCGTCGCCGCGATCATCTATACCGACATCGACCGCGACGGCGCGATGCAAGGCCCCAACATCGCCGCGACCGAGGCGCTAGCCCGCGCGGTCAGCATCCCGGTGATCGCCTCGGGCGGGGTTTCGTCGCTGGACGACCTGCGGGCGCTTGCCGGCACGCAGGTCATCGCCGGAGCAATCTCGGGCCGGGCGCTTTATGACGGCGCAATCGACCTGGGCCAGGCGCTGTCGCTGCTGAAGTGATCAGATCTGGCGTTCGGGAAGCTGGACGACCAGCCCGTCAAGCGCATCCGTCACCTTGATCTGGCAGGTCAGGCGCGACCGTTCCGGATCGGGCTGATAGGCGAAGTCCAGCATGTCCTCCTCCATCGGATCCTTGGGGGGAAGCTGGTCCAGCCAGGCGGGATCGACATAGACATGGCAGGTCGAACAGGCGCAGGCGCCGCCGCAGTCGGCGTCGATGCCGGGCACGCCATTGTCGCGCGCGCCTTCCATCACCGTCATTCCGGGCTTCACGTCGACCTCGTGGCGGGTTCCGTTATGCTCGATATAGGTGATGCGGGCCATGGCTTGCGTATCCTTTGCTGTGCAGGGGGCAGATAGGCCATCGCCCCCGCAAAGAAAAGGGGCAGCGCCCTTACCCCGGTCCGGGCGCATCGGCCGCGCCAGGAAAGGGAAACCGCCCGGCCGGATCCCACGGCCCGCCACGATAGCGCCACAACAGCAGCCCGGTCACAGTGAAGGGAAAGGGCTGGAAGCCGGTAGAGAGATCGTCGAACAGCCGGCGCGCCTCGGAAGGTGCGACCTTGTTCTGGATGGTGACATGGGGCCTGATCCGCTGGCGGTCCTGCGGGGTCAGGACGGTGGCGAAGATGGCGGCCAGCCTGCTGCGCAACTGCTCCAACCCGGGGCAGTCAAGGTCATAGGCAACGCCCTTGCCCAGAAAGCGCAGGCCTGCCACGCGGCCCGGAAGGGGCGCGGCGGTGAGGCAAATCCCTTGCAGCTCCTGAACCACCCAGCCTATTCGGTCGCCCGGCAGATGATGAAACAGCGTCAGATGCGCGGGGATGTGATTGCGCGCAGGCGGGAAATGCCGCTGCCGCATGGCTTGGAAATGGGCAAAGCTGGCATCGTCAAGCTGGGCGGTCAGGATCAGCGGGTCGTCGTCGGCCATACCTGGATCTCCTTTCGGTCCCTGGCCCTCCTGTCGGCCGGTCATGCAAAGGGCGGCCCGAACTTCCGGGCCGCCCTTTCAGTCATGCTTGCCGGGCCTGCGCCCCTGGCGATCAGCTTTCGCTGACCGGCAGGGCGACGAAGCGCGGTTCCCCGTCGCGGCGCACCAGCACCAGCAGCGACTTGCGTCCGGCCTCGCGCGCCTCGTCGATGCGGGCGTTCAGGTCGGCGATGGTCGCGACGGGCTGCTGGCCCGCCTCGGTTATGACGTCGCCGGGGGCGAGGCCCTTTTCGGCAGCCTCGCTTTCAGGATCGACCTCCTGGATCAGCAGGCCCTTGGCGTCATCGGGAAGGCCCATGTCCTGCGCCATCTCGGGCGTCAGGACCGACAGCGACAGGCCCAGGATGTCCTGCTGCGCCGGTTCGCGGTCCGAACCGGACGGCGTGGGGCTGGCGCCCTCGGCAGTCTCGCGGCGGCCCAGCGTCACGGACAGGGTGACGGGGCCGTCCTGCCGCTGCACCACGACATCGACAGGTTCGCCCGCCGGGGCCTCGGCCACGCGGCGGACAAGGCTGCGCGTATCCTCGACCGGGGAACCGGCGAAGCTGGTGATCACATCGCCCGCCCGCATCCCGGCCTCGCGCGCGGGGCCTTCGGGCACGTCGGTGACCATCGCGCCCGCTTCGGCGGCCAGGCCAAGCGCCTCGGCCATGTCGGGGGTCACGTCCTGAATCTTGACGCCCAGCCAGCCGCGGCGGGTTTCGCCGAATTCGCGCAACTGGTCCACGACCGTGGACACGACATTCGAGGCCATCGAGAAGCCGATGCCGATCGATCCACCATTGGGCGACAGGATCGCGGTGTTCACGCCCACAACCTCGCCCTGCAGGTTGAACAGCGGCCCGCCCGAGTTGCCCCGGTTGATGGCGGCGTCGGTCTGCAGGTAGTCGTCATAGGTGCCGGACAGTTCGCGGTTCCGTGCGGACACGATCCCCGAACTGGCCGAGAAACCCTGCCCCAGCGGGTTGCCAAGCGCCAGCACCCAGTCGCCCACGCGGGCCTCGTCGGAATTGCCGAACTGCACGAAGGGCAGCGCCTCGTCGCTTTCGACCTTCAGCAGGGCCACGTCCGTGTTGGGATCGGTACCCACGACCGTCGCAGGCAGGGTTTCGCCCGAATAGAACTCGATCTCGATCTCGTCGGCGCCCTCGATCACGTGGTTGTTCGTGACGATGAAGCCATCCGCCGAGATGACAAAGCCCGAGCCGAGCGCGTTGGACCGCTGCGGCATCCGCGGGCCGCCCTGACCCGGCTGGCCCGGAACGCCCGGAAAGCCGAAGTCGCGGAACAGGTCCGAAAACGGGCTGCCCTCGGGGAACATCGGGCCGCCCTCGCCGCCGGTGGGCTGGGCCACCACTGCGCTTGTGGTGATGTTGACGACCGCAGGGGCGACCTGCTGGACCAGATCGGCAAAGCTGTCCGGCATGACCTGGGACGCGCCGGCCTGGGGTTCTGCCTTCAAGGGTTCGTTGTTGTTGGCCGCCTCTTGCGCCTGCTGGCTGGCCTCGGGCGTGATGTCGGGCTGCGCATCCTGCGCGGCCGCGTAACCAAGGCCGACGGTCACGGCCAGTGCCGAGGCGGTCAGAAGGTGCCGAGGAGAAAACGTCTTCATGCGGATGTCCTCATCTTTCGCAGTTCGTCGATCCTGACAGGGGGCCGGGGACCGCGGTTGTTATGAAGAAGAAATAGGGAAGCGTTGCAAATAAACCACGCTCTCGGCCAGTGAACTGATCGTGACTTTCATTGCAAAAGGGCGGATGTCGCCACCCGCCCTTTCGCCTGATGTTACTGCGTCAGCTCGGCCTCGGGGGCGGGTTCGCCTGCCCCTGCTGCGGCTTCCGGCGCCGGTTCCGCCGCGGGTTCAGTCTCCACGGGCTGGGGGGCGGGCTCCGCCGCCCCATCGGCTGGCGGCGGTGCGGCTTCTGCCGGGGCAGCTTCGGGCGAGGCGGGATCAGCCGCGCCGCTGACCGGCGCCACGACGCCGTCGCTTTGCTGGGGCGGGGTCGTCAGCATCTCGGGCACCGGGGTCAGCTTGACGCCCGCGCTTTCGCCCAAGGGATTGCCTTCGCGGTCGGTCACGGTGGGCGTGACCAGGCCTTCCTCCTCCTCGCCCGCGGCGGGTGTCAGCACCTCGGCCGCGGAATTGCCTGCCGGGACAGGCGTGGGCGAGGGGTTGGCCCGGCTGGCGCCATCGTCGCGCAGATAGCTGAAGAACTCGCCCTCGGGCTGCAGGACCATCGTGCTGTTGTCGCCCTGAAGCGCGCGTTCATACGAGGTCATCGACCGGGTAAAGGCAAAGAACTCGGGATCGCGGCCGAAGGCATCGGCATAGATCGCGTTGCGCTGCGCATCGGCCTCGCCTCGGACGATCTCGGCCCGTTTTTGCGCTTCCGAGGTCAGCTCGGTGACGGTCCGGTCGGCTGCGGCGCGAACGCGCTGCGCGGCCTCACCGCCCCGGGCGATTTCATCGGCGGCCTCGCGCTGACGTTCGGCCCGCATCCGTGCATAGGTCGCGTTCAGGTTCTGCTCGGGCAGGTCGGTGCGGGTCAGGCGCACGTCGATGATCTCGACACCCAGCCCTTCGGAATTGTTGCGCGCCTCGTCCCGGATCTGGTTCATCAGCGCGGTCCGGTCGTCCGACAGCACGCTGGTGGACGGCACGGTGCCCAGAACCTCGCGGATGGCGTTGCGCACGATGGGTTCCAGACGGCCCTGGGCGCCCTGGATGCCGCCCGCGCCGACCGCCTGGCGGAAGCGCACGACATCGGTGATCCGCCAGCGGGCAAAGGCGTCAACGATCAGGCGGCGGTCGTCCAGCGGGGTGACTTCCAGCGGAACGGTCGGCAGGCCCAGGATGCGGCCGTCGTATTTCTCGACATTGTCGAGGAAGGGCACCTTGAAGCCCAGGCCCGGTTCCTCCTTGACGTCCACGACGCGACCCAGTCGCAGCACAAGCGCCTTTTCGCGCTCGTCCACGATGAACAGCGACGAAGCGACAAGCACCGCGACCACGATCAGGAACGGGATGGCCAGCGTCGCGGCCGTGATTCTGCGAGCAGTGGCCATCAGTTGTTACCCCCGATATTCGTGCCGGTCTGGCCCTGGTTCTGAAGGCCGGTGGCGGGCTGGCCCAGGGTCTGCTGACCGCTGTTCGGCAAGGCCCGGTTCTGCTGGCCCGTGTTCTGCGTGCCGGTGCCCTGGCGGCGCAACTGGTCCAGCGGCAGATAGGGCACCACGCCCGATCCCTGACCGTTCACCGAATCGCCAAGGATCACCTTGTCCACGCGGCCCAGCACGGTTTCCATCGTTTCCAGATACATCCGGCGGCGGGTCACGTCGGGCGCCTTCACATATTCCTCGTAGATCGAATTGAAGCGCGCCGCCTCGCCCTGGGCGGTGTTGACGGCTTGGGCGCGATAAGCCTCGGCCTGTTCCAAGGTCGCTGCGGCGTCACCGCGGGCCTGGGCCAGCACCCGGTTGGCATAGGCATCGGCTTCCTTCTCAAGCCGGTCGCGTTCCTGCTGGGCGGCCTGGACTTCGCGGAAGGCGTCGATCACCTCGGCAGGCGGGTCTGCGCGGTCAAGGTTGACCCGGACCACGTTGATCCCGGATTCATAGGCGTCCAGCGTCTGCTGCACGGATTGCTGCAGGTCGTTGGCGATGGTGCCCCGGTCGCGGTTCAGGATCGGCGCCAGTTCGCTGCGCGCGATGATGTCGCGCATCGAGGATTCGGCCACGGCGCGCATGGTGTCGGCCGGGTCGGCCAGGTTGAACAGGAATTTCTCGGGGTCCGAGATGTTCCAGACGACCTGGTATTCCATGTCCACGATATTCTGGTCGCGGGTCAGCATCAGGCCATTGTCCATCTCGCCCTGGGCGCCGGTGCCGATCTCGGTCACGCGTTCGTTGGTCACGGGGATCACCTCGGCGGTGACGACGGGCCAGGGGGCAAAGTTCAGACCCTCGGTCCCCACCGCCACGGCGCGGCCGAACAGGAACTCGACGCTGCGTTCGTTGGTCTGGACACGGTAGAAACTGGCAAATGCCCACAAGGCCAGCAGGATCAGCCCCGCGATGGTCAGGGTCGAGCGGTTCATCTGGAACGCCGGGCCACTGGGGCCCCGGCGTCCGCCGCCGCCACCGGTCGGCCCGCCGCCGCCGCGCCCGCCCATCAGCACGCGCAGGCGTTCCTGGCCCTTCTTCATCAGCTCTTCGATCTCGGGCATCTGCTGCGGGCCACCGGGGCGCTGCGGTCCCTTTGGTGGTTGCTGCTGTCCCCAGGGGCGGTTGGTCGGACGCTTGTCGCGATCCCCGTCATCTCCTCCGCCGCTTCCGCCGCCCCAAGGGCCCTGACTTGCCATCCGTGGTCCTTCTTTCTTCTTCGAAAATCCGTCACTTGAAACTGGGCCGGCAGGGCGAAATGTCAACCCGAAGGCCCCCTCAGCGCGCGCATCTGTCGCAATTGTCAGGCAGTTGCAGCCTGTGCAGGAATCTCCAGCCGGTGACGCCGGGACGGCTGGCGCATCGTCACAAGTTCCTCGGCCGCGGTGGGATGCACGGCCATCGTCGCGTCGAAATCGGCCTTGGTCGCGCCCATGGTGATGGGAATGGCGGCAAGCTGGATCATCTCGCCCGCGTCGGGACCGAAGATGTGGCAGCCCAGCACGACATCGGTTTCGGGTTCGACCAGCAGCTTCATCATCACCTTGGCGTCGCTGCCCGCGAACATCGACCGCATCGGGCGGAAGGTGGTCGCATAGACGTCGACATCGCCGCGCGCGCAGGCCTGCTCCTCGGTCAGGCCCACCGAGGCGGCTTCATGCGGGCGCAGATAGACGGCGCTTGCGATATTGGAATGGGCGACCCTGCGCGCCCTGCCGCCAAAGACCGTATCGGCAAAGGCATGGCCTTCGCGGATCGCCACAGGGGTCAGGTTCACGCGGTCGGTCACGTCGCCCACCGCGAAGATCGACGGGACCGAGGTTTGGGACCATTCGTCTACCTGGATCGCACCGTTCGCGCGCAGATGGACGCCCGTATTCTCCAGCCCCAGCCCGCCGGTATAGGGGTCGCGGCCGGTGGCCCAGATGACCGCGTCGAAATCCTCGTGGCTGTCGTCGCTGAAGGTCACGCGGGTCTGGTCGCCCGTCCGTTCCAGCCGCGTCAGGTTGACGTTCAGCCGCAGGTCGATGCCGATGCCGCTCAGTTGCAGGGTCGCCATGTCGCGCATCTGCCGGTCAAAGCCGCGCAGCACCGCGTCGCCGCGATAAACCTGCACCGTCTCGCAGCCCAGGCCCGTCAGGATGGTCGCGAATTCGCAGGCGATATAGCCGCCGCCCACCACCAGAACCCGGCGCGGCAGGCGGTCCAGAAGGAACAGGTCGTCCGAGATCAGGCCCAGTTCCTCGCCCGGGATGCCCGGCAGCGCGGGACGCCCGCCCACGGCGATCAGGATATGCTTGGCGGTCTTCCGCGTGCCGTCTGCCAAGGCGACCGTATGGGCATCGACGATGGTGGCCCGCTGGTGGAAGATCTGGACCCCGGATTTTTGAAGGTTTGCGGTATAGATCAGCTCAAGCCGGTTCAGTTCGGAATCCAGCTTGTGCTTGAAGACCGGCCAGTCGAACCGACCGGCCTGGGCGCCTTCCCAGCCATAGCCGCGCATTTCCTCGGCCATCAGGCCGGCTTGGGATGCGAAGATCATCAGCTTCTTGGGAACGCAGCCCCGGATGACGCAGGTGCCGCCCATGCGGCTTTCCTCGGCCAGGGCGACGCGGGCGCCGTGTTCGCCCGCTGCGATCCGGGCGGCCCGGACGCCCCCCGATCCGCCGCCGATCACGAACAGGTCAAAGTCGAAAGTCACGTCAGTCCCCCTCGCCCGCAAGCATGTCGGCATCAATATCGGCATTGCGGTCAAGCTGGACAACCGTGCCATCCGGCTTGCCGATGATGGCGACATGGCACATGCCCAGGAACAGCCCGTGTTCCACGACGCCCGGAATGGCCGCAAGCGCGCGGGCCAGGGCCACCGGATCGGGGATGCAATCCAGATGCAGGTCGAGGATCCAGTTCCCCTCATCCGTGACCCAGGGCTCGCTGCCCTTCAGGCGGTGCAGCACGTCGCGATCGCCCAGATCCAGATCCGCAAGGGCGCGCCGGATCAGGGTCCGCGTCGTCTCGAAGCCGAATTGCAGCACCTCGACCGGCAGGGGGAAGGTGCCCAGCTGTTCCACGACCTTGCCGGGATCGGCGATCACCACCATGCGGTGGCTGGCGGCGGCGACGATCTTTTCGCGCAGATGCGCCCCGCCGCCGCCCTTGATCAGGTGCAGGTCGGGGTCAACCTCGTCGGCACCGTCGATGGTCATGTCCAGCCAGCCGATCTCGTCCAGGCTCTCGATGGACAGGCCCAGGCTTTCGGCCAGGTCGCAAGTGCCCTTCGAGGTCGCGGCGCAGCGCAGCGACAGACCCTCGGCCCGGGCGCGGGCGGCCAGTTCCCGCACCATGATGGCGGCGGTCGATCCGGTGCCCAGGCCCAGCTTCATGCCGTCACGGACAAGCGCCACCGCGGCGCGCGCGGCCGCCAGCTTGGCGGGATCGGTCTGGGGGGTCTGGGTCATCTGCGGGCTCCTCCGGATCAGCTTGGACGGTTATAGGCCAGGGGCGGGCCGCCCGCCACCGGCAAACCTCAGCCCCGGTTGGCGCTTTCGGGCA
This sequence comes from Paracoccus aerius, assembly GCF_014656455.1. Taxonomy (GTDB): domain Bacteria; phylum Pseudomonadota; class Alphaproteobacteria; order Rhodobacterales; family Rhodobacteraceae; genus Paracoccus; species Paracoccus aerius. The sequence continues at coordinate 75,357 of NZ_BNCL01000005.1, read as the reverse complement.
GGATGACCGTGAAGGTGCTGCCCTCGCCCCGCGCGCTGTCGATGCGCAGCCGGCCCCGGTGGCGGTTGACGATATGCTTGACGATGGCAAGGCCCAGCCCGGTGCCGCCCTGGGCGCGCGACCGGTGCGTGTCCACGCGATAGAAGCGTTCGGTCAGGCGCGGCAGGTGCATCCCCTCGATCCCTTCGCCCCGGTCGCGGATCTCGATGGCCCAGGCAGGACCGCGCAGCAGGGGCTCGTGGTCGATCCGGCGCATGGCGACACCCAGATAGCCGCCCGAGCCGCCGTATTTCAGCGCGTTCTCGATCAGGTTCTGGAAGACCTGCACCAGCTGGTCGGGGTCGCCCGGCACCTCGCGGCTGCCGTCGATGCCCTGCGTCTCGACCGCGACCCCCGCAGCCTGGACGGCGGGGCCCAGCGTCGCCAGCACGCCCCGCAACAGCAGCGGCAGGTCGACCCGGCCCAGCGGACGGCGCCGCTCCTCGGCCTGGACGCGGCTGAGCGACAGCAGGTCACTGACCAGCCGGTTCATGCGCCCGGCCTCGCGTTCCATGATATCCAGGAAGCGGTCCCGCGCGCGGGCGTCGTCGCGGGCCGGGCCGCGCAACGTCTCGATGAAGCCGATCATCGCGGTCAGAGGCGTCTTCAGTTCATGGCTGACATTGGCGACGAAATCGCGTCGCATCTGCTCGGCCTCTTCGGCGGCGGATCGGTCCATGACGGCGATCGTTGCCCCCTTTCCCAGGGGCGAGGGCAGCCGCGCCACCGTGATCTCGGCCGCGATATCGCGTCCGTCGGCGGAAAAGACCGCGTTCAGCCGCGCCACGCCCTCGACCGGCGGCGGCAGCGAGGGGTCGGGCACCGGCGCAGGATGGCGGTCGGGGTCCAGCACCCAGTCCACGGCGGCGACCACCGCGGGATGGCGCAGGACGGTGACAAAGGGTCGGTTCAGCAGATCGCCCTCGCCGAACAGGGCAACGGCCGCGCGGTTGGCGCCGATGGTGCGGGCGCGTCCATCCACGGCCAGCATCGCCACGGGCACCCCTTCCAGCAGGTCCGAGGCCCGGCGATGACCCTGCTGCATCAGCGGACCTGCCGCAGGCCCGTGCGGAAACGGGCGGCATTGGCGCGGTAACGCGCCGCCGACTGGCGCAGGCCTTCAAGCGCGGCCTCGTCCAGCATCCGTACGACTTTGCCGGGCGCGCCCATGACCAGGGCGCCGGGCGGGATGTCCTTTCCCTCGGCGATCAGGGCGCCGGCACCGATCAACGCCCCCGCCCCGATCTTGGCGCCGTTCAGGATCGTCGCGCCCATCCCCACCAGGGCACCGTCGCCGATGGTGCAGCCATGCAGGATCGCGCGATGGCCGATGGTGCAATCCGCACCGATGACCAGCGGGCAGCCCGGATCGGTGTGCAGCACGCTCAGATCCTGGACGTTGCTGCCGCGCCCCACGCGGATCTCCTCGGTGTCGCCGCGCAGGATCGCGCCCCACCAGACCGAGGCTTCGGCCTCCAGCACCACCCGGCCCATCAGTTGCGCATCCGGCGCGACCCAGGCGTCGGGCGCGATCTCGGGGGTTTGGCCGTCCAGTTCCCAGATCATGCGTGTTCCTCCATCAAGCCCTTCACGAAGCGGCCCAGCCCGCCCTGGCGTTCGCGGCGCAGGCGTTCCGCCGTCAGGATGGCGCGCAGCCGGGCCTCGGTTTCGTCCAGGTCGTCGTTGACAAGGACGTAATCGTATTCGGCCCAGTGGCTGATCTCGGCCCGGCTTTTCTCCATCCGGCCGGCGATCACGGCGTCGCTGTCCTGCCCGCGCGACCGCAGGCGCCGTTCCAGTTCCGGCAGCGACGGCGGCAGCACGAAGATCGACACGACATGCCCGCCCAGGGCCGAGGCACGGATCTGCTGGCCACCCTGCCAGTCCACGTCGAACAGCGTGTCGCGCCCGTCGCGCATCGCGGCCTCGACCGGGGCGCGGGGGCTGCCGTACAGGTTTCCGAACACCTCGGCATGTTCCAGCATCTGGCCCTGTTCGACCATCTGGTGAAAGGCGCCGGGGCTGGTGAAATAATAATGCTGCCCGTCCACCTCTCCCGGTCGGGGCGGACGGGTTGTCGCGGATACGGAGAAACGCAAGGAAGGATCCCAGTCCATCAGCCGCCGGGCCAGCGTCGATTTCCCCGCGCCCGAAGGGGACGACAGGATGATCAACAAGCCGGTTCTGTCCATGGATCGTGCCCTTTCTTTGCCTTGCGGCGGGATGGACCAGCGGCGCCGAGTGGTCAAGTCCCGGGCAGGGCCAGGTGTTGAACCAAATGTCTTAACCATTCGTTAGGAAAACGACTCGGCATGGGCTGAACTTATGTTTATCATGCTGTTGGAGTGTATAGCGTGTCCGTGTTTCTGGGCGCGCCAGTAACGAGGGTCAGACAGTGTCGAAATGGCAGGACGACAACGCGTCGCATCCGCCCGGGGCGGATGGCATGGGTCAGGTATTGCAACTTGCCGACTTCAATCCCGACCAACCTGCCCGCATCATGGCCGATCTTCGCGCCTATTGGGACAGCCTTCGCAAGGGCCGTGCCGTTCCCGCGCGCGCGGACGTTCATCCGCATGGCATCCACCGCGCGCTTGACCATGCCTTCATCCTTGAACGGATCGCGCCCGGCGCTGGCCGCTTTCGCCTTGCGGGCCAGCACCTGATCGACCTGATGGGCATGGAGGTGCGGGGCATGGCCTTCTGTTCGCTGGCCAATCCCAGCTCTCGCGGGCGGTGGTCCGACGTCCTGGAATCGGTCTTCCGCGCACCCCAGATTGCCGAGATGACGCTTCATGCCAAGGCCGACTATGCCCGTCCCGAACTGTCGGCCCGGCTTTTGCTGCTGCCGCTGGCCTCGGATCTGGGGGACGTGACGCGGGCCTTGGGCTGCATCATCGCGGAAGGCCAGATCGGCATTGCGCCGCGCCGCTTTGATCTGGTGGCGGACCAGGTTCTGCCGATCATCGACGGGGGCAAGACGCTGACGCCCTCGCCTTCCGACCTGGGACAGGACTGGCGGTCGGCACGGCCGGCAAAGCTTCAGGCGCCTCTGCCTGCGGAATTGCCGGGCAAGCGGACCGACAGCCCCGAATCACGGCGGTCACGGTTTCGCCTGATCACCCCCCAGCCCCTGGACCAGGCCGCCAGGCGCAATCCGCCGCTTGGCTGATGTGCCTGGTCGCCTGACGGGCGGAAAGGCGCGTCAGGGGACTGGCACGACCCGGACAGAGCCGCCCTTGGCCGACAAGGCAATCTCTCCGGCGGCAAGGCGCAGGGCGTCCTGACCGAAGACCTCGGCCCGCCAACCCCTGAGGGCGGGCAGGTCGCGTTCCCCCTGGGCAATCGCATCCAGTTCCGCGGCCGAGGCAATCAGCTTGGGCGCAACCCCTGCCGCATCGGCCTTGGCCTTCAGAAGCACGCGCAGCAGATCCGACAGCGCGGCATTGCCGGGCTTGCCCGGTTCCTCGGCCTTGGCCTGCGGCAGATCCTTGGAGTCTACCCCGGCCTTCACCGCCGCCAGGATACCATTGGCGATGTCGCCCTTGCGCGCCTCGCGCAGCAGCAGGCGCGAGCGGCCCAGATCGGCCTCGGTCGCGGGCTTGGTCGAGGCCACCTCGATCATGGCATCGTCCTTGAACACGCGCGACCGGGGGATGTCGCGTTCCTGGGCATAGGCTTCGCGGAAGCGCGCCAGTTCGCGCAGGATCGCCAGGAACCGGGGCGAGTTGGTGCGGGTGCGGACCTTGAGCCAGGCTTCCTCGGGGCGGGTGATATAGGTTTCCGGGTCTTCCAGAACCGCGATTTCCTCGGCCAGCCAGCTTTCGCGGTCGTTCTTGCGCAGTTCGGCCGACAGGAACTCGTAGATCACGCGCAGATGGGTCACGTCGGCCAGCGCATAGGCCTTTTGCGCGTCCGACAGCGGGCGGCGGGACCAATCCGTAAAGCGCGACGACTTGTCCAGGTTCGCCCGCGCGATCTTGCGCACCAGCGTTTCATAGCCGACCTGTTCGCCAAATCCGCAGACCATCGCGGCGACCTGGGTGTCAAACAGCGGCTGCGGGAACAGCGCGGCGTCGTGGAAGAAAATCTCGAGATCCTGGCGGGCGGCGTGGAAGACCTTGACCGTGCCCTGATGGCGGAACAGGTCGTAGAGCGGCTCGAGCGACAGGCCCTCGGCCAGGGGATCGACCAGCACGGCCTCGCCTCCTGCGGCCTTGGGCGTCGATGCGGGCGGCAGCGCCAGCTGGATCAGGCACAGCTTTGACCAATAGGTCCGCTCGCGCAGGAACTCGGTATCGACCGTGACATAAGGGGCTGCCTTGGCGTTCTCGCAGAACAGCGCCAGGTCTTCGGTGCGGGTGATCGTGATGATGTCGTCGCTCATGTGGTCTTTCGCCCAGGGCGGTTCGTCCGCCAACCGGACACCGATAAGCCCGGGCCTTCTCAAAGGAAAGTGTTTTTGGTCAGCGGGACTGACGGATCACAGGGGTGGAATGTCGCCCTCGGCCCGCTGGGCATGGAAATCGGCCACGAATTCGTCCAGCCGGCCTTGGGCGATGGCGCTGCGCAAGCCCGCCATCAGCTCCTGGAAATAATGGAGATTGTGCCAGGTCAGCAGCATCCCGCTGATCATCTCGCCCGCGCGGAAGACATGGTGCAGATAGGCGCGGGAATAGCCCGTGCAGGCGGGACAGGTGCAATGTTCGTCCAGCGGACGCGGGTCATCGGCGTGGCGCGCGTTCTTGACGTTGACCTGCCCGCGCCGTGTCCAAGCCTGCCCGGTCCGCCCCGACCGCGAGGGCAGGACGCAGTCCATCATGTCCACGCCCCGCTGGACCGCGCCCACGACGTCGTCGGGCTTGCCCACGCCCATCAGGTAGCGCGGCTTGTCGGCGGGCAGGAAGCCGGGCGCATAGTCGAGGACGCCGAACATCGCCTCCTGCCCCTCGCCCACGGCAAGGCCGCCGATGGCGTAGCCGTCGAAGCCGATGGCCCTGAGCGCCTCGGCCGATTCTTCGCGCAGTTCGGGCGTCACCCCGCCTTGCATGATGCCGAACAGCGCATGGCCGGGACGGTCACCAAAGGCGTCGCGCGACCGCTGCGCCCACCGCATCGACAGGCGCATGGACCGGGCGACCGCTTCCTCGGTCGCGGGAAGCGCGGGGCATTCGTCGAAGCACATCACGATGTCGCTGCCCAGCAGACGCTGAATCTCCATGCTGGTTTCGGGCGACAGCATGTGCTTGGACCCGTCGATATGGGACGAGAAGGTGACCCCGTCCTCGGTCAGCTTGCGCAGCGCGGCCAGCGACATGACCTGGAAGCCGCCCGAATCGGTCAGGATCGGCCGGTCCCAGTTCATGAAGCGGTGCAGGCCGCCCAAACGCGCGATGCGTTCCGCGCCGGGGCGCAGCATCAGGTGATAGGTATTGCCCAGCAGGATGTCCGCACCTGTCGCGCGCACCGATTCCGGCAGCATCGCCTTGACCGTGGCGGCGGTGCCCACGGGCATGAAGGCGGGCGTGCGGATCTCTCCCCTCGGGGTGTGGATCGTGCCGGCGCGGGCCTGCCCGTCGGTCGCCTGGAGGCTGAAGTGGAAACGCTCGCTCATGGTGGTGCCTGTTTCTTGAACCGGCCGTGTCTAGCGAATGCGAGGGGGCTTCGCAATCCGCCCTGCTCTGGACGCAGGCGAGGCGACCACCTATATCAGGGTCGCATTTGACAGGATTTCGCCATGACCGAGCTGCAGGAAGGCGCCCCGCTGATCGCGCCCTCGTCCACCGACCATCCGCTGTATGACAGCGTCGTCGAGGCCTGCAAGACGGTCTACGACCCGGAAATACCCGTCAACATCTTCGACCTTGGGCTGATCTACACCATCGCCATCAACGACCAGAACGAGGTGCGGGTGGTCATGACCCTGACCGCCCCCGGCTGCCCCGTCGCCGGAGAGATGCCGGGCTGGGTCGCCGACGCCGTCGAGGCCATTCCGGGCGTGAAGCAGGTCGATGTGGAAATGACCTTCCAGCCGCAATGGGGCATGGACATGATGTCCGACGAGGCCCGGCTGGAACTGGGCTTCATGTAGGCCGCCTGCAGCGGCGGTGGCGGGGGCTGTCTACCCCCGGGTGCCGTTCCGGCACCTCCCCCGAGGATATTTGCACCAAGGCGAAAGGCCATGTGCCTTGATGGAGGCGGGGGGCGGGATTATCTTTACGGGTGAACAGAAGGAACGCGCCATGTTTGCCATTCCCGGATCGTCTCCGGTCAAGATCACGCCTGCCGCCGAACGCCAGATCGCCCGGCTGATGACGGGCAGGAACGCCTTTGGCCTGCGCATCGGGCTGAAAAAGGGCGGCTGCGCGGGCATGGAATACACGATGGACCTGGTCGAGGCCGCCGAGCCGAACGAGGAGGTCGTGGAACAGGGTGCCGCCCGGGTGCTGATCGCGCCACGGGCCCAGATGTTCCTGTTCGGGACCGAGATCGATTACGAAAACGGTTTGCTGGAATCGGGCTTCCGCTTCCGCAATCCGAATGTGACCGACGCCTGCGGCTGCGGCGAATCGGTCCGGTTCGAGCCGCTGGAAGGCAGCCGCGCCGTCTGACGCGGATTGTGTGGCCGGTTTCGGCGCTACCATGATTGCGCAGGACGCCCCCTGCCCCTAAGCCCGCCAAAGGTTTTGGAGGAATGGCATGGCACCGCGCAAATTGGCCGCTGGCAATTGGAAGATGAACGGCAATCTGGCCGCCCTGGCCGAAATCGACGTTCTTGTGGCGGCGTACCCGGCACCCGGCTGCGAGATCCTGATCTGCCCGCCTGCGCTGCTGATCCATCCGGCGAAGGCGCGTGCGGACGATGTCATCGCCATCGGCGGGCAGGACTGCCATGACCAGGCCTCTGGCGCGCATACGGGAGACATCGCTGCGGCGCAACTGCGCGATGCAGGCGCCACCTATGTGATCCTGGGCCATTCCGAACGTCGCGCCGGTCATGGCGAAACGGATGCGACGGTGGCTGCCAAGGCGACTGCGGCCCATGCGGCCGGGCTGGTCGCGATCATCTGCCTGGGCGAGACCGAGGCGCAGCGCGACGCGGGCGAGACGCTGGACGTGATTGCTGCGCAACTTCATGGATCGATCCCCGCCGGGGCCACGGCAGCAAACACCGTCATTGCCTATGAGCCGGTCTGGGCGATCGGCACCGGCCGCACCCCCACCACCGACCAGATTGCCGAGGTTCATGCTCTGATGCGTGACCGGCTGGAGGGCAAGGTCGCAGATGCGGCGGAGGTGCGGCTGCTTTATGGCGGCAGCGTGAAGCCGGGCAATGCTTCGGAAATCTTTGCGATCCCGCATGTGGACGGAGCCCTGGTGGGCGGGGCAAGTCTGAAAGCCGCGGACTTCGAACCCATCATCGCAGCCCTTGCAAGGAGCTAGGACTGGCCGCGACCGGCAGGGGCGCAATCGAGACGCGGCCCTTGCCCTCTCGCTTTGACCGATAAAGGGCGACATCCGCGTCTTCCAGCATCCGGTCGATCGCATCGGCACTGTAACCCGCCGACAGCACGATCCCGATGCTGGTCGAAACATTGCAATCGGCTGGCGAGACGTCCTCGATCCCCTGGATGATGCGCGTTCCGATATCGGTCAGGGCCTGGCAGGTCCAGGCGCCGTCAAGGATCAGCACGAATTCATCGCCGCCGATCCGCGCAACCCCATCGCGCGCCCTTACCGTGCGGGTCAGCACCCGCGCGACTTCGACCAGCAGGCGGTCGCCCGCGGCATGGCCCATGCGGTCGTTGACCTGCTTGAAGTTGTCCAGATCCAGATGCGCCAGGGCGAAACCGGGCGTCCCGTGCTGCGGCTCGAAGGCGTTCTGCATCGCAGCCTGCAGCCCCCGGCGGTTCAGCAGGCCGGTCAGGGCATCCGTATGGGCCTCGCGCTCGGCATCCTTGCGGGCCAGCATCAGGTGGCGGTTGAAGCGCGCAAGCTCTTGCTGGACGGCTCGGTTGGCTTCCTGCAGGAACATCAGCTCAAGCGCCAGTTCCGACGGCGCGAAATCCGATTCGGTCAGGCCGAAGACCGCCACCGCTTCCGACAGCGATACCCCGAAGCAGAAGTTCAGAAGAAGCCCGCCAAATCCCGGCGCCACGACATGGCCCCGCAGCGAAAGGCGCCGATGGTGGCGCAGCCGCAAGGCAAGCCGGTTGCCGCCCTTCGCGGCGCGGATCGCCCCGATCACATGGCCCGAGGCCGCGCCCCGCCCCTCGACAAAGACATCCTCGACATCCTGCGCATCCGGGGGCATCAGCTTTCGCATGGTCGGCCCGGCGGAATGGATCAGGCCGCAGTCGGCCACGCAGAGATGCATGGGCATCAGCCGGTCCAGCACATCCTGCCCCAAGGTCAAGCCGTGGCTCATGACGCCTGGATCCTGGGCGAAAGATGGAATGTCCGCCCCGTCGCGAAGGCGGAGTCAGATATGTCCACGCACAATCCGCCATCCCGGGGGGTGATCACGCAGAGCGCGCCATAGTCATCGGCCATCGCCCGCAGGAGCCCGCTGAGAAGCGCTGTCCAGACCGCCTGCCCGTGCGAGAAACTGATCCACAGCAGGCCGTCATCGCTGCGTGACAAGCCAATTTCGGGGATGTCGAGATCATCGGTGACCAGCCGGATCCGGTCCGGCAATTCCTCGAGCCGCAGAAGAAAATCCAGGAAATCCTGTCCGCAGAACCGCAGCAGGCGCCAGATCTCGTCCTGCCGCACCAGCCAGGCACCCAGATCCTCGACCAGTTCATCCACCGGCTTGTCCAGGCGGCGCGCGGCGTCATGCAGCATTCCGGCGGGGTCGAGGTTTTCCGCCCCGGCCTGAAGGGGCACCGATTCCTCGGCCAAGAACCGTTCTATTGCGCGACTGACAAGATCGTTCATGGATCACCTCCGCCGCCCTTCATAGGCAACAGGGGTGAACAAATCGCAAATTTCAGACGTCCCAGCCATAGCTGCCCGGTCCGGCAAGGGCCGTCCGCGCCTGCATCAGGTCGCCGGGGGGAATGGTCAGATCGGCGGCGGCGTCCAGGACGCGCCGGTCGTCTTCCAGCAGGAAGTCCAGCACATGCAGCGCAATTTCCGGATCTGCCGCGATCTTTCGCAAGTCTTGCGGGTTCAGGCCCGATGCCTCCAGAAACCCGGCCATCAGGTCGGGCCGTTCCGCCATGTAGATCAGGACCGAGGTGGCCAGATTTTGGGCGGCTTCTCTCGAATATGTCATCGTGGGTCCTTGGATCGGGCGGCTGCCGCCCCTGTTTGGAAACGCTTTGTTAAGGAATCAATGCCATTCTGCACATGTCGTCGAAAAGGGGGCGTTATCGGTGACTGCGCGTATCCTTATCGCGGAAGGCAGTGCGACAAGCAGGATCAGCCTGAAGGTCAAGCTGTCGGGCGCCTGCTACGAGGTGCTGACGGCGGCGACGGGCGACGACCTGCTGTCGCAACTGCGCCAGGGGCGCCCCGACCTGATCCTGCTGGGACCGGGTTTCACGGGGCTTCGCCTGGCGGACGCCTTTCACATGATCTCGGTCGAGCGGCCCCGCACGCCCGTTCTGGTGCTTGCCGACGGGGAACGCCGGGTCGAGGCGCTTCAGGCAGGGGCCGCCGCCGTGCTGGATCCGCGCGTGGCCGAACAGATGCTGCTGGCCCGTGTCCGCGGGTTGCTGCGCGATGCCGAGGCTGACGATGCCCCCGACTTCGCCCTGGCCGAGGATGCGGGCGGCTTTGTCCACGCCCCGTCCGGCAATGTTGTGCTTGTGGCCGACCAGCCGGGTCGGGCGCAGCGCTGGCGCCATATCCTGCAGCCGCGCCTGAACTGCCGCTTTGCCATCGCCAGTCCGGACGAGACGCTCAGCGCGGCGGCGCATGGCGACGGGGCGGACCTGTATATCATCGCTGCCGATATCGAGCAGAAGGGCGACGGGCTGCGGCTGCTGTCCGAATTGCGATCCCGCAATGGATCAAAGGAAGCGGGCTTCGCCGTCCTTGTCGCGCCCGAGCGTGAGGAATTGTGCGCGATCGCCCTGGATCTGGGCGCGGGCGAGGTCCTGCCCCTGGACCCGGCCGGGGACAATAACGCAGAGATCGCCGCCCTGGCGCTGCGCAACCAGTTGGACCGCAAGCGCCGGGCAGATAGCCGGCGCCAGGAGATGAAGCGCAACATGGCCTGGGCCATGTCCGATCCGCTGACCGGCCTTCACAACCGCCGCTACGCGATGCCCCGGCTGGCCGAGATCGCCCGCAGCGCGATGCGGCGCCAGGACGGCTTCGCGGTCATGGCGCTTGACCTCGACCGGTTCAAGGCGATCAACGACAATTTCGGCCATGCCGCAGGCGACGCGGTTCTGTGCGACATCGCCCGGCGGGTCGAGGGGATCGTGGCCAGCCAGGGCCTGACCGCGCGCCTTGGAGGCGAGGAGTTCCTGGTGGTCCTGCCCCACGCAACCGAGGCTGACGCCTTCCGCCTGGCCGAGGAGATCCGACAAGAGGTCGAGACCCATCCGACGCTGCTGCCGCCGATCTCGGGCGGGGGGCAGGTCCAAGCCACGCTGTCGATCGGAGTGGCCTTCGAACAAGCGCCCTTCTGCATCAGCAGGCCCGACGTTCTAGCCGAGATCGCCTTGGAACGCGCGGACCGCGCGATGATCGCGGCCAAGTCGCTGGGCCGGAACCGCGTGCTGATGGCGCCCACGCAGCCGGTCTGCTGATGCGACCAATCGTCCGGAACGGAGGACTGGCAACGGTCCGCATCCATGCCTACATTGGCACGGTCCACCCCTGCCGGAGACCGCCATGCCATCGCCCGCCGCAACCCTCGACTCGAACGAACGGCCCACGGGGCAGGCAATGCTGCGCGGCGCCCTTGGCCGCTGCCCGGCCTGCGGGGAAGGCAAGCTGTTCCGGTCCTTCCTGAAGGTCGCCGACCACTGCCCCCATTGCAACGAAGCGCTGCATCATCAGCGGGCCGACGACGGGCCGGCCTATCTGACGATCCTGCTGGTCTCGCATCTGGGCGCGCCCTTGCTGCTGGCCTGCTATATCGCCTGGCGCCCGTCGGCCATGACGATGATCTGGACCTTCGGGCTCGGCTCGATCATCCTGTCGATGCTGCTGCTGCCCCGCATCAAGGGCGCCTTCGTGGGCCTGCAATGGGCGCGCCGGATGCACGGCTTCGGCGCGGAGCCCCTGCCCTCGTGAGTGATGCCAACCCGCCCATCCGCGACGCCGCGACCATCATCCTGTTGCGGCGCGACGCGTCGGGTTCCTCGGTCCTGATGGGAATGCGCGGCGCTGGTGCGGTGTTCATGCCGTCGAAATATGTCTTCCCCGGCGGCGCGGTGGACGCCGCCGATGCAGCGGTGCCCTTGGCGGCGCCCCTGGTCGAGCCGCATCGCAGCCGTCTTTTGCAACAGCCGCGTCCCGGATCGGCCCCCGATGCCCATGCCATCGCCGCCGCGGCCCTGCGCGAACTGGCCGAGGAAACCGGCCAGTTGATCGGCCGCCCCGGCGCCAGCGACATGACCGGCTTTGCCGAGGCGGGGCTTGCCCCCGACGCCTCGGCCCTGACCTATCTGTTCCGGGCGATCACGCCGCCCGGCCGCCCGCGCCGGTTCGACGCGCATTTCTTTCTGGCCGATGCGGCGGCGCTTGCGACCGATCCCGACGATTTCAGCCGCGCCTGCGACGAGCTTTCGCACCTGCACTGGGTGCCGCTGTCCCAGGCCCGCGCGCTTGACCTGCCCTTCATCACCGAGGTCGTGCTGGCCGAATTGTCGGACCTGATCGCAGGCCTGGCCCCCGGCGCGCCCTTGCCGGTGCCGGACACGGTGCCCTTCTTCGACAACCGCACCCTGGCCCCGCGTTTCGCGCAAATCGCCTAGCGGCCGGTGAACCGCGCCGGGCGCTTTTCCAGGAATGCCGTCACGCCCTCGACAAAATCAGCCGTCCGGCCAGCCGCGCCTTGCAGCCGCGCTTCCAGCACAAGCTGCGCGTCCATGTCGTTCTGGGTCGAGGCCTGCACCGCCTCGCGGATCGACAGATAGGCGGCAGTCGGACCCTGGGCCAGTTGCCGGGCACGCAGGGCCACCCCTTCGGCAAAGGCGTCGTCAGGCAAGGCTTCCCAGATCAGGCCCCAGTCGGCGGCCTGGCGCGCGCTGACGGGTTCGGCGAACAGCATCATCCCCATGGCCCGGGCCATGCCCACGGCGCGTGGAATGACAAAGGTTCCGCCCGCATCGGGAACCAACCCGATCCGCGTGAAGGCCTGGATGAAGCTGGCACTTTCGGCAGCGATCACTATGTCGGCCGCAAGCGCAAGGTTCGCCCCTGCACCCGCCGCCACGCCGTTCACCGCGGCGATGACCGGCGCGCGGCAGGCGCGGATCGCCCGCAGCATCGGCTCGTATTCATCCCGCAGCGTGCCTTCCAGATCGGCCGCCGCAGCCCGGTCGGTCAGATCCTGTCCCGAACAGAAGCCGCGCCCGGCCCCCGTGATGACCAGGCAGCGGGCCTCGGCGGGCAGAGTCGTCACCGCCTCGGTGATCTCGACCCGCATCCGGCTGCTCAGCGCGTTCATCACCTGCGGGCGGTTCAGCGTCAGCGTCGCCACGCCGTCCTGGATGGCAAATTCGATGGTTTCAAAGCTCATGTCGGTCCCCCTTTTGCGGGGCATCATGACGCAAACCGCGCGCGGGAAAAGCCCGACCCCGCGTCAGTCGCGCATGATCTGGTCCAGCCGCTCGCGCTCGGCCTGGCTCAGCGCCTGCGCCTCCTCGGGGCGGGCGGTGGCGCGGGACCGCAGGAAGCGCCAGGCGCCCAGCAAGGCCAGCAGCGCCATGACCGGCCCGGCCAGCCACAGGACCAGGTTCCCGCCCCTGGCACGCGGTTCGAACAAGACAAACTCGCCAAAGCGGTCCACCACCGCGTCGATCACCTCGTCGTTGCTGTCGCCAGCCACGATCCTTTCGCGGACATACAGGCGCAGGTCGCGGCTGATGGGTGCATTGGATTCGTCGATATTCTCGCCCTGGCAGACCGGACAGCGGAGCTTTTGCGAGATTTCGCGCGCCCGCGCCTCTTGCCCGGCATCGGGCAGGACCTCGTCCGGCTGGACGGCAAAGGCCGCAACCGGCAGCAGCAGCGCCAGAAGGATCAGGAGCCGCCTCATTCCGCGGCCACCGTCTTGGCGGGTGCGCGGCGGGCACCAGCAGCCACGCGATAGCGGCGGTCGGACAGGCTGATGATCCCGCCAAGCGCCATCAGCAGCGAACCCGCCCAGATCCAGTTGGCGAAGGGCTTGATATAGGTCCGCACGGCCCAGCCTCCATCGGCCTGGGCATCCCCGATCACCAGGTAGATGTCGCGGAAGATGCCGTTGTCGATCGCGGCCTCGGTCGTGGGCATGGCCTGGACCGGATAGACGCGCTTTTCGGGATGCAGCACCGCCACCGGGCGGCCGTCCCGCGCCACCTGCATCGTTGCCGTGGTCGAGATGAAGTTCGGTCCCTCGACCTCGTCGACCGAGGCCAGGGTGATGTCATAGCCCCCGACGGTGAAGGGCTGGCCCACTTGCGCCACGCGGATATCCTCGACCTGCCAGGCCGTCAGCAGGGCGACGCCGATGAAGGTCACGCCCATGCCGGCATGGGCTGTGGCCTTGCCCCAATCCGCGCGCGGCAGGCGCAGCAGGCGCGACAGGCCCGACTGGCCGGTCCGGTGGACCAGTTCCGCCACCGCGCCGAAGATGATCCAGGCGCCCAGGCCCGCGCCGATCACCGCGACGGCCGAGCGCCCGGTCGAGACGGCAAAGACAAGCGCCATCACCGCCCCGGCCAGCATGAAAGCCCCCCAAAGCGGCCGCATGATGCGCGACAGGGCGGCGCGCTTCCAGGGCATGATGGAACCCAGCGGCAGCACGATCGCCAGCACGATCATGAAGGGGGTGAAGGCCTGGTTGAAGAAGGGCGGGCCGACCGACAGCTTGCGGTCCCACAGCATCTCGGCGATCAGGGGCCACATCGTGCCGATGAAGACCACGAAGGCCGACACCGCCAGCAGGACGTTGTTCAGGACCAGCGCCCCTTCCCGCGACACCGGGGCGAAGACACCCTTGGCAGTCATCTGTCCGGCGCGCGCGGCGTAAAGCGTCAGCGCGCCCCCAGTAAAGACCACCAGGATCCCCAGGATGAAGACGCCGCGCGCCGGGTCGCTGGCAAAGCTGTGGACGGATGTGATGACGCCGGACCGGACGATGAAGGTCCCGATCATGGAAAAGCCGAAGGCCATGATCGCCAGCAGGATGGTCCAGCTTTTCAGCGCCTCGCGCTTTTCCACCACAATGGCGGAATGCAGCAGGGCCGCGGCCAGCAGCCAGGGCATGAAGCTGGCGTTTTCCACCGGGTCCCAGAACCAGAAGCCGCCCCAGCCAAGCTCGTAATAGGCCCACCAGCTGCCAAGCGCGATGCCGATGGTCAGGAACATCCAGGCAGCCAGCGTCCAGGGGCGGACCCATCGCGCCCAAGCGGCGTCCACGCGGCCTTCGATCAGGGCGGCGACGGCGAAGCTGAAGGCCATCGAGAGCCCAACATAGCCCAGGTAAAGGAAGGGCGGATGGAAGGCCAGGCCCGGATCCTGCAGCAGCGGGTTCAGGTCGCGCCCGTCGAAAGGCGGGCTTGCCAGCCTCAGGAACGGGTTTGAGGTGAAGATGATAAAGGCATAGAAGGCAGCGCCGATCGCCGCCTGCACCGCCAGCACCCGCGCCCGCAGGGCAGGCGGCAAGTTGTCGCCAAAAGCCGCAGCTGCCGCCCCGAACAGCGCCAGGATCAGCACCCACAGCAGCATTGACCCTTCGTGGTTCCCCCAGACGCCGCTGATCTTGTAGAGCATCGGCTTGGCAGTGTGGGAGTTCTCGTAGACCAGCTTCAGCGAGAAGTCCGAGGTGACGAAGGCCACCGTCAGCGCCGCGAAGGACAGGCCGACCAGCAGGAACTGCGCCACGGCGGCCGGGCGGGCGCTGTCCATCCAAGCTCCCCAGCCCTTGGAGGCGCCGACCATCGGCACCACCATTTGGAACAGCGACACCGCAAAGGCGAGGATCAGGGCGAAATGGCCGAATTCTGCTGTCATGGCGGGATCCCTTGGTGCCTGCCCAGCATAGGACCATGCAAAAGGGGGGAAAAGTCCCCCCTTGACCGCCCGGATCAGTTTCGCGTGGGTGGGGCTGCGGCCTATTCGCGCAGGCCCGCCGCCCAGTCGCGCAAGGCGGCATTGTCGGCGAAATCGTCGTCCGGCTTGCGGACCGCGACCTGCTGGGTCGTGGTGACGCTGGTCTTAACCTGCTGGGCGGGCCAGACGCGATGACGGAAATGATGCGCCTCTCGTGCGCCGAAATAGAAGCCGACGATGGCGCCCAACAGCCACCACAAGGGTTCGGGCACCTGTTGCAGGCCCATCATGCGCAGCCCGAACCCCTCGGGCTCGATCATGGCATAGACGAACAGGGCCATGGTCCCCAAGGCCAGAAGCGGTCGGGGAAGGCGGTTCAACCCATTGACGAAGCTGTCGAAGAAGCCGGGCCGGACGGTCTGGAACTCCTGACCAAGCTGATTGATCGCGCGGGCATAGGCTTCCTCCTCAAGCTCCATCTTGCGGGTGGCGTTCTGGGTGAAGACCTCGGCCATGCCGGTGGCGGCGCTGCCAAGGGCGGTGACACCCTGGCCGAGGCCGATGAAGCGGTCGATCATGCCCATTTGGCGGTCCTTTCGCGATGCTCGGCCTCGGTCAGGTGATAGCGGGGACTGATGAACTCCTCGGCCCGGGTGATCCAGCCGCCCTTGCCGCCCGACTTGCTGCGCGCGTATTTGCGGCTGGCGGGGCGCTGATCTGCCAGCGAGTAGTAGTAATTGCGCCGCGCGATCCCGTAGGCATCGGCGAAGTGATCGGGCGCGGCGGCGGCGGCGTCATGGGCGGCGGCCACGGTCTGCGGCCCGATCACGCCATCGGCCGTCGCGGAAAAGCCCATGCGCGCGACCAGCCGCTGCAGGATCTTCACCGCATTGGTGCCGGCGTTCACATACATGTCGAACACGCTGGCTTGCACTGCAGGCGGCAGGTCCGACAGGCGCGGACGCCGGAAATAATGTTCAACAAAGATCTGCTGCGCCTGCGCGCGGGTCAGCATCCGGACATCCGTCGCGTCGACGCGCCTGTCCTTGTTCAAATCCAGCCCCAGGGACTTCATGGTCCCGATCGTGACGCCATAGTTGGTGGCACCGCCCGGGTCCTCGGGATCGTTCACATATCCGCCCTCGCGCGCGACGATCTGGGCTGCGACTTCTTCAACGCTTGGCATGGCTACCCCGTCCTGCAAATAAGGCAGAAGGGTGGCGGGCCTGCGTTAAGGGGCTGTTAACCCTGCGTGCGTTGCTAGACGCGCAGCGCGTCCAGCAGCATCCGAAGGGCGTGGTCCACGGTTGCCTCGCGCACCTGGCGGCGACCGATGGCGCCGAACTCGACCGTTTCGGTATGCGTGCCGAAGGGCTGGGCGACGCCGAAGCAGACGCGGCCCTCGGGCTTGTGTTCGGACCCGCCGGGGCCAGCGATGCCGGTGACGGACACGGCGATGCCCGCCTGGGACAGGCGCAACGCGCCCGCGGCCATTTCCGCCGCGACCTGTTCGCTGACGGCGCCGTGGGCTTCCAGCGTCTGGGCGCGCACGCCCAGCATCTGCTGCTTGGCGGCGTTGGAATAGGTGACGAAGCCGCGGTCCACGGCGTCCGAGGATCCCGGCACCTCGGTCAGGGCGCCCGCGATCAGCCCGCCGGTGCAGCTTTCGGCGGTGGCGATCATTACGCCGCGGGCGCGGGCGGCGTCGAGAATCTCGGCGGCAAGGGTCACATCAGCACTCCATGCGCTAAGCCCGCCGCGACCATCGTCGCCATGGCTGCAAAAATCCCGGCCCAAAGGTCGTCCAGCATCACCCCTGCCGGATCATGGCGTCGGTCGGCGCGGCCCACCAGCCAGGGCTTCCAGATGTCGAACAGCCGGAAGAACAGGAAGGCCGCGACCCAGCCCGGATAAGGAAAGCTGTCGGCCGGCAGGCCAGCGTGCCAGAAGCCGAAGGACGGCGCCATCAGCGCCAGCCATTGTCCCGCGACCTCGTCTATGACGATCTCGCTGCGGTCGGGATCGGCCATGCCGGCGGTATAGCGCGGCACGACCCAGAACCCCAGGACGATCACCAGCCCGGTCGCCAGGGCCAGCAGCGGGAAATGCCCGATCCTGTGCAGGACCAGCCCCATCGCGACGGCGACGGCCGATCCCCATGTGCCGGGCGCGGGGCGCAAGAGGCCCGAATAGAACCAGGTCGCCAAAAGACGGTCCATGTTCACGCCCTGATCAAAGCTGCGGTGGCGATGGCCGCGATGCCCTCGCGCCGGCCGGTGAAGCCCAACCGTTCCGAGGTCGTGGCCTTGACGCTGATACGGCTTGGGTCAACATCCATGATCTGGGCCAGGCGGGCCTGCATGGCGACCGCGTGGGGGCCGATCTTGGGGGCCTCGCAGATCAGGGTGACATCGGCATTGCCGAAGGTGAAGCCCCGTTCGCGGGCCAGGTCCGCCGCATGCGCCAGGAAGATCGCGCTGTCGGCGCCCTTCCATTGCGGGTCCGAGGGGGGAAAATGGCGGCCGATATCGCCTTCGGCCAGCGCGCCATAGATCGCGTCTGTCAGCGCGTGCATTCCCACATCCGCGTCGGAATGGCCGACAAGCCCGGCTTCATGCGCGATCTGCACGCCGCAGAGCCAGACATGGTCGCCCGGCCCGAAGGCGTGAACGTCATAGCCATTGCCAAGGCGAATATCCATCGCGGTCCCCAGTATCCGTTCGGCCCGCGCGAAATCGGCGGGAAAGGTGATCTTCAGATTGTCCTCGGACCCCGGGGTGATCGCAACGGGGATCCCGGCCTTGAGGGCCAGTTCCACGTCGTCGGCAGCGTCGTCCGGGTGCAGGCGGTGCGCATTGGATATTTGGTCCAGGGTGAAACCCTGCGGGGTTTGCGCGCGGAACAAACCTGCACGAGAGGTCGTGCCGGTGACCGCGCCTTCTGCGCCGTTCCACAAGGCGTCGCTGACCGGCAATGCCGGGGCGGCGGCCTGTGCGCCGCCTTGCAGCGCGTCGATCACGCCCTGGATCACCGCATCGCTGACCAGGGGCCGCGCGCCATCGTGGATCAGGACGTGGCTCGCCTGCCCGTCCAAGGCCTGAAGCCCCGCCATGACGCTGGCCGCGCGTGTCTCGCCCCCGGTGACGATGGTCACCCCGCCCGCGAAGTCGCGGATTGCGCGGGCCATATCGTCGGGATGGACCACCAGCACCACGCGGTCAAAGCCCGCGAAGGCGTCAAGCGACCGCGCAAGGACACTGCGCCCACGAAGGTCGCGCCACTGCTTCGGCTCACCGCCCGCGCGGGTGCCGCGGCCGGCGCCGGTGATGATGGCGGCATAGCCCGAGGGCGCCTTGACCGTCATGCGTGGTCGGGCATGTCGCCCCGGATCGCGCGGGCAAAGGCGGTGCGGTAAAGCTGCGACAGTTCCGCCAGATCGCCCGCGTCGTCGCCCATCTGCACCGCCAATCCGCCAAAGACGCCGACCTGTGCGGCAGGCACGCCCGCAGCATCGGCCGCCTTCAGCAGCGCCTGGGCCCCGGCGGCGTCGCAGGCGACCAGATAGCGGGCCTGATCTTCGCCGAACAGTTGCGCGATGTCGCCGCTGTCCAGGCGGATGCCGATGCCCGCGGCCTCGGCCATCTCGAAGGCGGAAAGGGCAAGGCCGCCGTCTGACAGGTCGGTGGCGGACTTCACGTGGGCACGGTTGGCGCGCAGGAACTCGCCATGCTTGCGCTCGGCCGCCAGATCGACATGGGGGGCGTCGCCCTCCTCGATCCCGAAGGCCTCGGCAGCAAGGGCGGACTGGCCCAGGTGGCCCTGCGTGCGGCCGATGACGACAGCCACGTCGCCTTCGCCTGGCAGGCCCGCGATCAGGTTCGACAGGTCGTCGATCAGGCCCACTCCGCCGATGGTGGGCGTGGGCAGGATGCCCTTGCCGTCGGTTTCGTTATACAGCGACACGTTCCCCGACACGATGGGGAAGTCCAGCGCCTTGCAGGCTTCTCCGATGCCTTTGATGCTGCCTACGAACTGGCCCATGATCTCGGGCTTTTCGGGATTGCCGAAGTTCAGGTTGTCGGTAGTGGCCAGCGGCACCGCGCCAACGGCAGACAGGTTGCGATAAGCCTCGGCCACGGCCTGCTTACCGCCCTCGAAGGGGTTGGCCTTGACATAGCGCGGCGTCACGTCGCTGGTGAAAGCAAGCGCCTTGTTGGTGCCGTGAACGCGGACCACGCCCGCGCCCATGCCGGGGCGGCGGATCGTGTCGGCGCCGACCTGGGTGTCATACTGTTCCCAGACCCAGCCCTTGTGCGCATAGGACGGGCTGCCGATCAGCGCCCGCAGCGCCTTTATGGGCGTGATCGCAGGCAGGTGGGGCATGGCCCCGGCGGCAGGCGTTTCCACCCAGGGGCGGTCGTATTCCGGCGCGGATGAGGACAGCTTCGACAGCGGCAGGTCGGCCTTGACCTGATTGCCGTGCAGGATCAGGAAGCGGTCCTCGGCGATCGTCTCGCCCACGATGGCGAAGTCCAGATCCCATTTCTCGAAGATGGCGCGGGCCTCGGCCTCCTTCTCGGGCTTGAGGACCATCAGCATCCGTTCCTGGCTTTCCGACAGCATCATCTCGTATGCCGTCATGCCGGTTTCGCGTTGGGGCACGTTGTCCAGGATCAGCTTGATGCCCAGTCCGCCCTTGTCGCCCATTTCCACGGCGGAACAGGTCAGGCCAGCCGCGCCCATGTCCTGGATGGAAATTACGGAATCCGTCTGCATCAGCTCGAGGCAGGCTTCCAGCAGGCACTTCTCGGTGAAGGGATCGCCCACCTGCACGGTCGGGCGCTTTTCCTCGATCGTGTCGTCGAACTCGGCGCTGGCCATGGTCGCACCGCCCACGCCGTCGCGACCGGTCTTGGCGCCCAGATAGACCACCGGCATCCCGATGCCCGAAGCGGCGGAATAGAAGATCTTGTCCGCATCGGCCAGGCCAGCCGCAAAGGCGTTGACCAGGCAGTTGCCGTCATAGCTGCGGTGGAAGCGCACTTCGCCGCCGACATTCGGCACACCGAAGGCATTGCCATAGGCGCCGATGCCTTCCACCACGCCCTTGACCAGATGCGGGGTCTTGGGATGTTCGGGACGCCCGAAGGACAGCGCGTCCATTGCGGCGATCGGACGCGCGCCCATGGTGAAGACGTCGCGCAGGATGCCGCCCACGCCCGTCGCGGCGCCTTGGTGCGGCTCGATATAGCTGGGGTGGTTGTGGCTTTCCATCTTGAAGACCACGGCCTGGCCGTCGCCGATGTCCACCACGCCCGCATTCTCGCCGGGGCCGCAGATCACTTGGGGGCCGGTCGTGGGCAGCGTGCGCAGCCATTTCTTGGATGACTTGTAGGAACAATGTTCGTTCCACATGGCGCTGAAGATGCCCAGTTCGGTAAAGGTCGGCTCTCGGCCGATGATGTCCAGGATGCGGTCGTATTCGTCGGGCTTCAGCCCGTGCGCGGCGATCAGGTCGGGGGTGATCGTCGGTTCCTGCATCGTGGTGCCTTCCTGCCGGGGTGGATCAGGGCGCCTTTTATGGCCAGATGCCGCATATGGGAAGGCCCGCACCGCCACCCGCCCGGACAGGGACAAAAAAAAGCCGGGCACAAGGCCCGGCCTAAGTCCAACAGGGAGGTAGAAGGTGATGCGCGATTACGCTGACCATCGCCTTCGACGCTTGATTTATGGGCAGGTTGTTAACGGTTCAAGACCCGTGCTGCCGCAGTTGCAGCATACCCGCCATGCAGTTGCGGAATGGCTACACGCGAAAGTTGCAGATTTCCCGGTTTGACTGCGACTTTAGTCGCTGCCGACTGCCTCTTGCAGCAGGGCCTCGCTTTGCCTGCGGCGAAATGCCTGGATTTCCTCCAGCACGAAATCGCGGAACACCGCGACGCGGCGGGTTTGGCGCAATTCCTCGGGATAGGCCAGGAACACCGGCACCTCGCCGGATTCGATATTGGGCAGGACGCGGACCAGGCGCTTGTGATCGGCGGTCAGGTAATCGGGCAACACGCCGATCCCCAGGTTCGCCAGCACCGCCTGAAGAACGCCGAAATAGTTGTTCACCGTCAGGGTGGATCCGATGTTCTGGGCCATGATTTCCTGCACCAGCCGCGCGCCTGCCGCGACCTGCGGCTGGTCGGGACGCTGGCAGATCAGGCGATAGGGCGACAGGTCGGCCATGGTTTCCGGCACACCCGCCTTGTCCAGATATTCCTGCGTCGCATAAAGCCGCATCCTGACGCTGAGAAGGCGGCGCCGGATCAGGTCGGACTGGCTGGGTTCCTTCATGCGGATCGCCACGTCGGCTTCGCGCATGGGCAGGTCCAGCACGCGTTCCTCCAGCATCAGGTCGATCTTCAGATCGGGGTATTTTTCATAAAGCTTCACCAGCTTCGGGGCCAGCCACAGGGTGCCGAAGCCCACAGTGGCCGTGACCTTCAGCTCGCCGAAGACATGCTCCTCGCTGTCGCGGATGCGGGCGGATGCCGTGTCCAGCTTGCGGGCCATGGAGGATGTGGCCTCGAACAGCAATTCGCCCTGTTCGGTCAGAATCAGGCCGCGGGCGTGGCGGTGGAACAGCGTGGTGCCCAGCGACTCCTCGAGCGCGCGGATCTGCCGGCTGACGGCGGATTGCGACAGGTGCAGCGTATCGCCGGCATGGGTCAGGCTGCCCGCATCGGCAACGGCGTGAAAGATTCGAAGCTTGTCCCAGTCCATGCTGTTACAATCCTGCCGTGACTGCCATGCAATTTTTGCAGACCT
The DNA here is from genome assembly GCF_014656455.1 of Paracoccus aerius. Lineage (GTDB taxonomy): Bacteria > Pseudomonadota > Alphaproteobacteria > Rhodobacterales > Rhodobacteraceae > Paracoccus > Paracoccus aerius. The sequence continues at coordinate 53,283 of NZ_BNCL01000005.1, read as the reverse complement.
AACCCGAATGCCCTGCCCCGGCAAGTAAAAGCCACGCACGAATATTTTCCTTCTTCGGTCAGCAAACCTGACCTATACTGCAGGGCAAGGGTGGAGGAGACGCCAGATGAGCAAGCAGGAATTTTCGCTAGCCGACCGTTTCGATCTGACCAAGCCGCAGGTGCTTCTGAACGGCACCCAGGCCCTGGTCCGGCTGATGCTGATGCAGGCGGCGCGCGACAAGGCGGCGGGGCTGGATACGGCGGGGCTTGTGACCGGCTATCGCGGCTCGCCCTTGGGGGGCGTCGACCTGCAGATGATGCGCGAAGGCAAGCGCCTGTCGGCATCCAACATCCTGTTCCAGCCAGGCCTGAACGAGGATCTGGCCGCCACCGCCATCTGGGGCAGCCAGCAGGCCGAGTTGCGCGGCGAAGGCAAATACGACGGCGTCTTCGCGCTGTGGTATGGCAAGGGGCCAGGCGTCGACCGTTCTGGCGACGTGATGCGCCATGCCAACATGGCGGGCACGTCGAAGCACGGCGGCGTGGTCATGGCCATGGGCGACGACCATACCGGCGAAAGCAGTTCGGTGCTGCACCAGTCGGACTGGGCGATGATCGACCGCTATATCCCTGTGCTGTCGCCCGCGGGCGTGCAGGAGATCCTGGATTACGGCCTTTATGCCTTTGCCCTGTCGCGTTTCGCGGGCGTCTGGACCGGCCTCAAGACCATGAAGGACACGGTCGAGGCGACCTCGGTCGTGAACGGCGATCCGTTCCGGCTGTCCTTCGTCGCGCCCGATTTCCAGATGCCCGAAGGCGGGCTGAACATCCGCCTGCACGACACGCCCGTCGCGTCCGAAGCGCGGATGATCGACTATAAACGCTGGGCGGCCGAGGCGTTTTCGCGCGCCAACAAGATCGACCACAAGGTCTGGGGCAAGCCCGGCGCCAAGATCGGCTTTGTCGCGGCGGGCAAGAACTGGCTGGATCTGGTCCATGCACTGTCCCTGCTAGGCATTGACGAATCCGAGGCCGAGCGGTTGGGCCTGTCCACCTACAAGGTCGGCCAGACCTGGCCCCTGGACATGAAGTCATTCCAGGAATGGTCCGAAAACCTTGAACTGATCGTCTGCGTCGAGGAAAAGCGCAAGCTGATCGAGGTGCAGCTGAAGGAGGCGATCTTCGACAACCGCCACGGCCGCCGCGTCCATGGCTGGAAGCACGACCGCACCGGCGCGGAACTGTTCCCCACCCGCTATGCCCTTGACCCCGTGATGATCGCCCAGAAGATCGGCGAGATCCTGATCGAGGAAGGCCGCGGCACTGACCACATCAAGGCGGGCCTGTCGCGCCTGGCCGAGGTTCGCCGCGCCGACAACGCGCCGGAAATCGCGACCCGGACCCCCTGGTTCTGCTCGGGTTGCCCGCATAACAGCTCGACCCGCCTGCCCGAGGGAAGCCGCGCCTATGCCGGGATCGGCTGCCATTACATGGTGCAGTGGATGGATCGGGAAACCACCGGCTTCACCCATATGGGTGGCGAGGGCGTGAACTGGGTGGGCGAGGCGCCTTTCAGCAAGACCAAGCACGTCTTCCAGAACCTGGGCGACGGCACCTACAACCATTCGGGCTCGCTGGCGATCCGCGCGGCCATCGCGGCGGGCACCACGATCACCTACAAGATCCTGTTCAACGACGCGGTCGCCATGACCGGGGGGCAGCCCAACGAAGGCGGCCTGACCGCCCCCCAGATCGCCGAGGAACTGGTGGCGATGGGCGTAAAGTCCCTGGTCGTCGTCTATGACGAAAAGGAAGACATCGACCGCAAGCAATTCCCGGCTGGCCTTCGCTTCGAGGAACGGGCCGAACTGATGGCGGTGCAGCGCGATCTTGCGCAGACCGAGGGCGTCAGCGCGATCCTCTATATCCAGACCTGCGCCGCCGAGAAACGCCGCCGCCGCAAGAAGGGCCAGTTTCCCGATCCCGACCGCCGCGTCTGGATCAACCCCGATGTCTGCGAAGGCTGCGGCGATTGCGGCATCCAGTCGAACTGCGTGTCGATCGTGCCCTTGGACACCGAACTGGGCCGCAAGCGCCAGATCGACCAGTCGTCCTGCAACAAGGATTTCTCCTGCCTCAAGGGTTTCTGCCCCAGCTTCGTCACGGTGGAAGGCGGCAAGCTGAGGAAGCCCAAGGCCGAGGCCTTCGAGATCCCCGACCTGCCAAGCCCGGCCCTGCCCGCGATCACCGGCACCCATAACGTCGTCATCACCGGCGTCGGCGGCACCGGGGTCGTGACCATCGGCGCGGTGCTGGCCCAGGCTGCCCATATCGACGGCAAGGGCGCCGGCATGATGGAGATGGCAGGACTGGCCCAGAAGGGCGGCGCGGTCCATATCCACCTGCGCCTGGCCAACCGCCCCGAGGACATCAGCGCCATCCGCGTCGCCGTGGGCGAGGCAGACTGCATCATCGGCGGCGATCTGGTCGTGACCGCAGGCGCCAAGACCATCGGGCTGATGACCACGAACCGCACCGGCGCGGTGGTCAATGATCACGAGATCATCACCGGCGACTTCACCCGCCTGCGTGATTTCCGCGTGCCCTCGGACCAGTTGAAGGTATCGCTTCAGGCGCGGCTGCGCGACCGCGTGGCCTTCTTCGACGCCAATGACTTGGCGCTGCGGTTGCTGGGCGATTCGATCTATTCGAACATGCTGGTGCTGGGCGCGGCTTGGCAGCAGGGGCTGATCCCCCTGTCGCTGGACGCGATCATGCAGGCGATCGAGTTGAACGGCGCCAAGGTGGCGGAAAACCAGCGGGCCTTCCAGATCGGACGCTGGGCCATGGCCTTCCCCGACCAGACCCGCAAGCCCGCCCCGGTTACGCAACTGCCCCCCGATCCCGTCGCCTATCGCGAGGCGCGGCTGGTGGGCTATCAGAACAAGCGGCTGGCGAAGCGTTTCCGCAAGCTGGTGGACGCGGCCCCCGCACCCCTGCGGGAAAGCGTTGCGCGCGGTTACTACAAGCTGCTGGCCTACAAGGACGAATACGAGGTCGCCCGGCTGCATCTGTCCACCGCAGAACAGGTTGCCCTGCAATGGGACGGCGATACGAAGCTGACCCTGCACATGGCCCCGCCGATGCTGTCCAAAGCGGGGGCCGACGGCCGACCGAAGAAACAGGAATACGGCGAATGGATGCTGCGCAGCTTCAAGCTGCTGGCGCGGCTGAAGTTCCTTCGCGGCACGCCCTTCGATCCCTTCGGCTATGCCGCTGAACGCCGTCGCGAACGCGCCGCCATCCGCGAATACGAGGCCGACATGCGCGAGGTTCTGGCCAATGTCACCGACGCCACCATGCCTGTCGCCCTCGAACTGGCGGAACTGCCCCTGACGGTGCGAGGCTTCGGCCCGGTCAAGGCACAGGCCGAGGCCGCGGCGGCGGCGCGGCGCAGCGAACTGCTGTCGCAACTCCGCAGCGGCCAGGCACCCCTGCAGCAGGCGGCCGAATGACGACCTTTTGATGGCCGCCTGATCTATGTCATTCCCAAGAACCGCGATGCGCCCTAGAAAGGCGCCTCGCGACAGGCAGGAGTGACGGACCATGGCAGTAGGCGTTTTCGATTCGGGGCTGGGCGGGCTGACGGTCCATCAGGCCATCGCCGCCCGCCTGCCCGACCTGCCGCTGGTCTATCTGGGCGACAACGCCCACACCCCCTATGGCACCCGCACGGCCGAGGACATCTTCAACCTGACCTGCGCGGGCGTCGAACGGTTGTGGCAGGAAGGCTGCGACTTGGTGATCCTGGCCTGCAACACCGCGTCCGCCGCCGCGCTGAAGCGGATGCAGGAAACCTGGCTGCCCGCCGACAAGCGCGTTCTGGGTGTCTTCGTGCCGATGATCGAGGCGCTGACCGAACGCCGCTGGGGCGACAATTCGCCGCCGCGCGAGGTCGCGGTCAAGCATGTGGCGCTGTTCGCCACCCCGGCAACCGTCGCCAGCCGCGCCTTCCAGCGGGAACTGGCCTTCCGCGCCGTGGGCGTCGATGTCGAGGCCCAGCCCTGCGGCGGCGTGGTCGATGCCATCGAGATGGGCGACGAGATCCTGGCCGAGGCGCTTGTGGCGTCCCATGTCGAGGCGCTGCTGCGCCGGATGCCTTATCCCGAAGCCGCGGTCTTGGGCTGCACGCATTATCCGCTGGTGGAAGCCGCGTTCCAGAAGGCGCTTGGCCCCGATGTCAAGGTTTTCAGCCAGGCGGGACTGGTCGCGGAAAGCCTGGCCGACTATCTGCAGCGCAGGCCGGAATTCTTGGGCTCGGGCACCGAATCCAAGAACCTGACCACGGGCGATCCGGTCCGGGTCTCCGGCAAGGCCACGCAGTTCCTGCGCCGTCCCATCCATTTCGAGGCAGCATGAGGTCAAGTCCATGGCTGGCATGAAATCCCTGAAGAAACGCCGCCGCATCCAGGTCATCGTTGCCGCGACCGTCGCGCTGCTGATCGCGGCCGTGCTGATCGGATACGGCTTCCGCGACGGCATCAACCTGTATCGCTCGCCCACCCAGGTGACCCAGGCCGCCCCCGACCCGGACGAGTATTTCCAGCTTGGCGGCCTGGTGAAGGACGGGTCCATCGTGAACCGCGACGGGGTCGAATTCGACTTCGTCATCACCGACGGCGCGGCGGAAATCCCTGTCAGCTATGTTGGCCGCGACCCGCGCCCGGACCTGTTTACCGAAGGCCAGGGCACCATCGCCAAGGGCTATTTCCGCGACGGCCGGTTCGAGGCGCGCGACCTGCTGGCCAAGCACGACGAGACCTACATGCCGCGCGAGGTCATGGACACGCTGAAGGAAACCGGCGTGTATCAGGATCCGAACAGCTAGCCGCAGCCCTGGCCCCGGCCTTGCAGGGCGCTTGACGCCCGCGACAGCGCCGGGCAAGCAATCGGCATGACAGACCTGCGCCCCGTGGCCCATCCGATCGGCAAGATCATCGTGACCCTGGGGGCCTCGATGCTGGCGCCCATGCTGGTGGACTGGTGGCATGGCGATCCGCATTGGGTGGTCTTTCTGCAATGTGCCGCGCTGACGGTTGTCGCAGGAACCTTGGTGTCGGTGGCGACCTGGGGCGATTACCGCAGCCTGTCGATCCAGCAGGCCTTCCTGCTGACCTCGGGGCTGTGGGCGGTGCTGCCGGTCTTCGGCGCCTTGCCCTTCATGCTGGGCCAGCCCGATGCCCCCTTTGTGGACGCCTATTTCGAGGCCATGTCGGGGGTCACGACAACCGGAACCACCGCATTCCCCGAACTGGACGACCTGCCGCGCGGCACGCATCTGTGGCGCGCGATCCTGCACTGGATCGGCGGCCTGGGGATCGTCGTGGTCGCCATGGTCTTCCTGCCGATCATGAAGGTGGGCGGGATGCAGTTCTTCCGGTCCGAGGGCTTTGACACGCTGGGCAAGATCATGCCCCGTGCCGGAGAGATCGCGGCCGAGATGACCCGCATCTACATCATGCTGACGGGGTTCTGCACGATCACCTATCTGCTGCTGGGGATGAACGGCTTCGACGCCATTGTGCAGGCCTTCGGCACGGTCTCGACCGGCGGTTTCTCGAACTACGACGCCAGCTTCGGGGCCTTCCTGGGGCCGTTGGAATGGGCGGCGTCGTTTTTCATGATCCTGGCCTCGATCCCGTTCATTCGCATGGTGCAGGCGCTGCACGGGCAGTTCACACCGATCTGGCAAGACACGCAGATCCGGGCCTATCTGCGGTGGATCAGCTATGCCTGCGTGATCATCCTGATCTATCGGATCGTCTTCCTGCAGCATCAGGGCAGCCTTGCCGAGATTGCTCGCGAAACCGTCTTCAACGTGATCTCGACCTTTTCGGGCACGGGCTTTTCTTCGACCAATGTGATGGAATGGGGCCACCTGCCCTTGGCGGTGCTGATCATCTGCGGTCTTATCGGCGGCTGCACCGGATCCACGGGCTGCTCGGTCAAGGTGTTCCGATACCTGGTGCTGTTCCAGGCGGTGCGCGCGCAGTTGCGGCGGATGCATTCGCCCCACCGCGTCTATGCCCTGCGCTATGAAGGCCGCCCGCTGGATCAGGACGTGATCGATTCCGTCATGGCCTTCTTCACGCTGTTCATGCTGACCTTCGGGCTGCTGATCGTGGGCCTGTCGCTGACCGGGCTGCATCCCCGCACCGCGCTGACCGGCGCCTGGACCGCCATTGCCAATATCGGCCCCGTCTGGGGTCCCGAGATCACGGCGAACGGATCCATCGCCGAATTCCCCGACGCGGCCAAGTGGCTGATGACGCTGGGGATGTATCTGGGCCGGCTGGAACTGGTATCGGTGCTGGTCCTGCTGCTGCCGCGCTTCTGGCGGGGTTAGCATCACGAGGGGGAAATGCGCGTCTCGATCAGTCCGATCCCCACCGCCCGATGATTTCCCTGTGGCAGAACATAAAAACTGACATCCGCCGTTCGCCCGCAAAGGGTGCGGTTGTCGCGAACATGGCGCGCAGTCTGATCCAGATCGGCAAACCCGGACAAGACATCCATGCCGCGGCGATCATAGGTGTTGAAATCGGCATTGGTCGCAGTCAGCCCGACGATATGAAATTCAGAGTCGTCTATCGGGAACAATGGGGCGAGCAGATCAAGCCGAAGCCCGGTCGGCGTCGTGTTGTCGGAAGATTGCATGGCGACCTCATCATACGGCCCCAGCAGGCAGATGAAGTCGTAGTCTGCGACAGACAAAAGCGAGACAGCCGGAACGACGCCCTCCAGAGTCACAAGCCGTTCTTCCGACAGGGCGGCAATATCCGTGCGCGTAGCTGCGGGTGGCCAGGCCACAACTGCCACGAAGACCATGAGCAGGACCACGGCAAGCCATGCGGCCTTGCTCGCCCTTCGTTTCACTGCGCTTCTGCTACGGGCGTCGCTGGTTCAGTCGCTGCCCTGTCATTCGCAGCCGGCCCCTGACGCGCGAAACTGTCCGACATTTCCGCCGCGATTCGCGCCTGACCTTCCGCATCCGCCGCAGGCCAGATCAGCACGAACCCTTCGGCCCGGCCGTCGCGGACCCAGCCTTCGGCGCGGCCGATATGGGCCTCGTTCGCGCCTTCCAGCAGGACATGACCGGGCTTGATGTCGCGCACCGGCTGCGGCACCCAGCCAAGGGCCGTGACAAGGCCCGACAGATCCAGCAGTTCCTGCTGCCCCCCGGGCTGGCTGAACAGGATCAGCGCCGCGCCCGACCCGTCCCTGGGGCCATAGATCGACAGCGCCCGTTCGGTCCGGTCGAAGGCCAGCCGGTCCATTGGCGCGATGACCGACAGACCCGTCGCCCGGTCGCCCAGCGTGGTCAGCCCCATCTCGGACCGCCATGCATCGCGGCGGGCGATCAGGTCGCGCATCGCAGTGCCGGGATCGGTGGACCGGCGGCTGCCCAGGATCTCGGCCTGGATGGCGTCGCGGGTGCGGGGGCCCGTCTTTCCGTCGATCGCCCCGTCGTAATGGCCGGCCCACCGCAGCGCCCGCTGCACCTGGTCCAGCGGCGGCATCTCGGCAGGCGCGGCAGGTGGCGCGGGCAGATCCGGCGCCTTCCCGGCCTCGACCACAGCGCCCAGTTCGCCGGCGTCGGACACAAAGGCATCGCCGGGCACCAAGTGACGGTCCTTGAAGACGCGCAGCCAAGCATCGGCGGCGGCGCGGTCCACCGGACCCAGCACGACTCCGAACCAGCCGTTGGGCAGTTCCGCCAGCCCAGCCTCGGGGAAAATCTTGCGCCATTCGGACAGCGCGGCATCGGCCTCGGCCCGCGCCTGAACCGATTGCAGCCGCAGATAGGTCCCGGGCGCGGGCAGGTCCGCCTGCGGCTTGGCAGGCTGGGCAGCCTCGGCTTGGGGCGCGGCGGCAGCGGGTGCATCGGCGACAGTCGCCGCATCCCCGGCCACAGGGGTCAGCACCACATCATCGCCCGGCACGGCGACGAAACTGTCGGCCGGGATGCGGCGCGCTTCCTTCAGCGCCCCGATCTGCGCGGCAGCCTCCTCGGCCGACAGGGGACCGATCCCGATGGCCGTCCAGCCGCCCGGCAGGGGAAAGGTCACCACCTCGTCGAACTGGCTGGCCCAGCGGGCGGCGGCCTCGGATGCCTCGGCATCGCGCTTGGCCTCGATGCGGATGACGGCCTCCTGCGCCAAAGCGCCAACCGGCAGACCTGCCGCCATCACCAAGAAAGCCAAGCGCCGCATTCCCGTCCCCCTGTCCAGGCCGTTCTTGCGGCCTTTATTGACCCCGTTCCCCGCCCCGCCTAGAAGGCGCGCAAGCATGTGCTGATCTATGCAAAGGACGGCCCCGATGACCAGCCCAAACCGACCCCGCAGCTTCCAGGACGTCATCCTGCGGTTGCAGACCTACTGGGCCACCCAGGGCTGCGCCGTCCTGCAGCCCTACGACATGGAGGTGGGCGCGGGCACCTTCCACCCGGCGACCACGCTGCGCGCCTTGGGCGGCCGGTCTTGGGCCGCGGCCTATGTCCAGCCCTCGCGCCGCCCGACCGACGGGCGCTATGGCGAAAACCCGAACCGCCTGCAGCACTATTACCAGTATCAGGTCATCATCAAGCCAAGCCCCGCGAACCTGCAGGACCTGTATCTGGGCAGCCTGCGCGCCATCGGCCTGGATCCCATGGTCCACGACGTGCGCTTCGTGGAAGACGATTGGGAATCCCCGACCCTGGGCGCATGGGGCCTGGGATGGGAGGTCTGGTGCGACGGGATGGAGGTCAGCCAGTTCACCTATTTCCAGCAGGTCGGCGGCCATGACTGCCGCCCCGTGTCGGGCGAGCTGACCTATGGCCTGGAACGGCTGGCGATGTATGTGCTGGGGGTGGAACATGTCATGGACATGCCCTTCAACGATCCCGACGCGCCGATCCCGCTGACCTATGGCGACATCTTCCGCCAGACCGAGCGTGAATATTCCCGCTGGAACTTCGACCAGGCGGACACCGACACCCTGTTCCAGCACTTCAAGGACGCCGAGGCCGAATGCGCCCGGATCCTCGCCGCCGATCCGGAGGACGCCGCTGGCCGCACCATCCCCATGGCGCATCCGGCATATGACCAGGCGATCAAGGCCAGCCACATCTTCAACCTGCTGGACGCGCGCGGCGTGATCTCGGTCACGGAACGCCAGGCCTATATCGGCCGGGTCCGCGCCCTGGCGAAGGCCTGCGCCGACCTGTTCGTCACAACCGAGGCCGCGCAAGCATGAACGGCAAGATCGTCGGCATCGGGCTGCTGGCCATCGGCGTGATCGCGGGCGGGGGCATGTGGTATCTGCAGGAATACCATTTCTACGACCGCATCCCCGCCGCCGACACGATCACCGTCCAGACCGACGGCGGCCCCGCCACCTTGCCTGTCCGCGACTTCCAGGGCATCGACGCCGACAGCTCTCCGCTTCGCTGGCGGGCCTGCGCGGTGGTGGACCAGCAGCCCGCTGACCCCGTGCCGTTCGACGGTGCGACACCGCTTGGCGCACCCGGCTGGTTCGACTGCTTCGACCACGGGCAACTGACCGCCGACCTCGCCTCGGGCGCCGCCCAGGCCGTCCTGGGTCAGGCCGAGATCCGCCCCGACGTGGACCGCGTTCTGGCGATCTATCCCGACGGCCGCGTCTATGGCTGGCACCAATACAACGACAAGACCCCGGAACGCGGAGTGATGGACTGATGCCCGACCTGTTGATCGAACTGTTCTCCGAGGAAATCCCCGCCCGGATGCAGGCCCGCGCGCGCGAGGATCTGAAGAAGCTTGTGACCGACGGTCTGGTGAACGCCGGGCTGACCTATGCCAGCGCGGGCGCCTTCAGCACCCCCCGCCGCCTGGCCCTGACGGTCGAGGGGCTGACCGCCCACAGCCCCACCACGCGCGAGGAACGCAAGGGCCCCCGCACAGACGCACCGCTCAAGGCAGTTGAAGGATTCCTGCGGTCATTGAGTCTTGATCCTAGTAAAGTGCCAGTTTTAATTCCTGACGAACTTGATGGCTCGCTGGCAGAACGCGATGCGCTTTCCTCAATTGCTTCGTATCTAAAGGCACAAGGCTATGATGGGACTGTGCAAGCTGAGCATAAAGTTAGAATTGGCAGTCGAGAAATTCGTGCTGATCTGGTTATCGGCGATGTCCCCTTTGAGATTAAGAAAATCAAAGGTCAGTTTGTTATCTTTGTTCTTGTTGAAAAGCCCGGCCGCCCCGCGGCCGAGATCGTGGCAGAGGTTCTGGACGCCGCCATCCGCAACTTTCCCTGGCCCAAGTCGATGCGGTGGGGCGCGGGCAGCCTCCGCTGGGTCCGCCCGCTGCATTCCATCATCTGCCTGCTTTCCGACGAATCCGGCGCCACAGTGGTCCCCCTGACGGTCGAGGGCATCGCCGCCGGCAACAGCACGCGCGGCCACCGCTTCCTGTCCCCCGACGCCTTCACGGTCACGGGCTTCGATGACTATGCCGCCAAGCTGCGCCGCGCCCATGTCATCCTCGACAGCCACGAACGAGAGGAGACGATCCGCCAGGGCGCCGCAAACCTCGCCTTCGCGCGCGGCTGGCAGATCGTGCCCGACGACGCCCTGCTGTCCGAGGTCGCGGGCCTTGTCGAATGGCCCGTCCCCCTGATGGGCGTGATCGAGGAACGCTTCCTGGACCTGCCGCCCGAGGTGCTGCAGACCTCGATGAAGGAACACCAGAAGTTCTTCTCGGCCCGCAATCCCAGGACCGGCCGGATCGAGGGCTTCGTCACCGTCGCCAATATCGAGACCCCCGACGACGGTGCGACGATCCTGGCTGGCAACCAGCGGGTGCTGGCGGCGCGGCTGTCGGACGCAGCGTTCTTCTGGCAGAACGACCTGCGCGAGGCGAAGGCCGGGATGCAGGCCTGGGCCGAGGGCCTGAAGTCGGTCACCTTCCACAACAAGCTGGGCTCGCAGGCGGACCGCATCGAACGCATCGCCGCCCTTGCCCGAGAGATCGCGCCCTTGGTCGGCGCCGATGCGGATCAGGCCGAACGGGCCGCGAAGCTTGCGAAACTGGACCTGCGCAGTGCCATGGTCGGCGAGTTCCCCGAACTGCAAGGCACGATGGGTCGCTACTACGCGCTTGCGGCTGGCGAGGATGAGGCCGTGGCGAATGCTGCCCGCGACCACTACTCGCCGCTTGGGCCGTCGGATGCAGTGCCGACCGCGCCTGTGTCAGTGGCGGTGGCACTCGCGGACAAGATCGACACGCTGACCGGGTTCTGGGCGATTGATGAGAAGCCTACAGGATCGAAGGATCCCTATGCGCTGCGGCGCGCGGCGTTAGGGGTAATTCGACTTATTCTTGCAAGCAAAGTGACCATCAGGCTGCGCAGCTTCACTGAGCAAGCAGCCTACAAACGCTTTGTTCTTGATTATGCAGAAACCGTTCGAAGCACTGACGAAGCCGCTAGCAGCGAACTGATGACTGCTTTCCTAAGAGGCGAGAGCCTACCTCGCACTCGGAGTAAAGATCTAGATAAGCGTATTGATGCTCTTCACGAGTGGACAACACAACGTCTTGGTCCGACATCCCTTGAGACAGAAAAAAATCCCCTCTTCGATGGTTCAACCATCAATTATGACAAAGTATCTTTGGACCTCCTCTCCTTCCTCCACGACCGCCTCAAGGTCTATCTCCGCGACCAAGGCATCCGCCACGACATCATCGACGCCGTGCTGGCGCAACCCGGTAACGACGACCTCGTGCTGGTGGTGAACCGCGCGACCGCACTGAACGCCATGCTGCAGACGGATGACGGGCGGAACCTGACCCAGGGTCTCAAGCGCGCGGGCAATATCCTGGCCCAGGCCGAGGAAAAGGACGGCGTCGAATACAGCTTCGGCGCCGACGTGAAATTCGCCGAAACCGACGAGGAACGCGCCCTTTTCGCATCCCTCGACACCGCCGAACCGGCGATCAAGGCCGCGATCAAGGCCGAGGATTTCCCCGCCGCCATGACCGCCATCGCAGGCCTCCGCGCCCCCATCGACGCCTTCTTCGACACCGTGCAGGTCAATACCGACAACCAGATCGTCCGCCGCAACCGCCTGAACCTGCTGCACCGCATCCGCGCCGCAGGCCAGCAGATCGCCGACTTCACCAAGGTTGAAGGGTAAGGCTGCTGGGGAAGGATCCGTCAAGCAAACGCAAGACGCGCAGCAAAAAGGGCCGGGGAAACCTCCGGCCCTTCTTCGTTGCCCAAATACCCCGGGGGTCCGGGGGCTGGCCCCCGGCCACCGCGGGACGCGGATCACACCATCCGGTCGACCATCATGTGCTTGATCGAGGCAATCGCCTTGGCGGGGTTCAGCCCCTTGGGGCAGGTATTGGTGCAGTTCATGATCGTGTGGCAACGGTACAGCTTGAAGGGATCCTCCAGCTCGTCCAGCCGTTCGCCCGTGGCCTCGTCGCGGCTGTCGATGATCCAGCGATAGGCGTTCAGCAGCGCTGCCGGGCCAAGATAACGGTCGCCGTTCCACCAGTAGGACGGGCAGGAGGTCGAACAGGACGCGCAGAGGATGCATTCATACAAGCCGTCCAGCTTCTTGCGGTCCTCGATGGACTGCTTCCATTCCTTGCCCGGCGTGGGCGACTTGGTGATCAGGTAAGGGTTCACGGATGCAAGCTGGGCATAGAAATGCGTCAGGTCGGGCACCAGGTCCTTGACCACCGGCATATGCGGCAGCGGATAGATGGACACGTCGCCCTTCACCTCGTCGATGCCATAGATGCAGGCCAGGTGGTTGCCGCCGTCGATGTTCATCGCGCAGGACCCGCAGATCCCTTCGCGGCAGGACCGGCGGAAGGACAGGGTCGGGTCGATCTCGTTCTTGATCTTGATCAGCGCGTCCAGGATCATCGGCCCGCACTTGTCCAGGTCGACGAAATAGGTGTCCAGCCGCGGGTTTTCGCCCGTGTCGGGATCCCATCGATAGATCTTGAACTTGCGGACATTGGTGGCGCCCGCAGGCGCGGGCCAGGTCTTGCCGACCCGGATCTGGCTGTTCTTGGGCAGGGTGAACTGGACCATTGGGTGCTCCTCTCAGGAAGTGCCTTGCGACGTCACGTCCGCCGCGAAAAGATGTTCGGCGCGCGCGACCAGATCGACGATCCGGCCATGCGCGTGGGGGTTCAGAGACAGGCCGTTCAGCCTGCGCAAAAATTCCGTCGCCCCGTCATTCAGGCGGTTGTTGGTCGGCCCGTCCAGCGGCTGAAGCGCGTCGATCGGGGCATCGTCCAGACCGGCATGGCGCAGAAGCTGGCGGCCGGGGCGCAGGGGATCCGTCTCATCCTCCAGCCGGAAGCGGGTCACGCGATCGCCGGTCTCGGCGGTCATGCGGCGGACAAGGTCGCCCCAGCCTGGAAGATCGGCAGTCTCGGCCTCGAATTCAAGCAGGCTGCGGGTATAACCGTCGGTCCGGACCGCCTGCGCCCAGACCGAGGGACGCCAGCTTTTCCGGCTGCGCGTATAGATCACGAAATCAGTCGTGAACTCGCGTGCCTCGGCCATCAGCAGCGCGGCGATCTGCGGAAGCGCGGGGTAAAGCCGCGTCTCGCCGCCATTGCCGGGCATGGCGCCCGCCAGGTTCTCGTGGCTGATCAGGACCGGCACCGCGTTTGCGGGCAGACTGTCCAGCACGTCGCGGAAGGCCAGCCGCAAGGCCTGGGCCCGGTCGTCCGAAGGCGCCAGGCTGAAGGCGATGGCCGCGCGGCCCAGCGGGCGCATGGGCGATCCTTCCTCAGGCGTGCGGACCACAAGGTGATGCGCCAGCGTGTCGGCGTTGCGGCGCAGATGCCGCTGGATCGAGGTGCTGCTGGTCTTCTGGACGCCCAGATGAACGATCAGGCGCCGCGCCCCCTGCCCTGTCCCTGCCTGCCCCGCCATGGCTCAGCCCGTCCAGCCCGGCTGCTGGGTCAGCGGCCGGCGTGGAGGCTGGCCAGACCGGCGCTGCACGCAGCGGTCATAGACTTGCGACGGGTCGCGCCCCATCAGGTAGTCGCCCGACAGATCGACCGACACGCTGCCAAAGCCGCGCGTGCCGGACGATCCGGTGCCGATGCCGACCGCCACATTGGTCTGCGGGCGGACGGCCAGTTCGGCGTCGCGCAGGCAGGTCACCTCGGCCTGTTCGACCGGGACGGGGCCGCAGGCAGCCAGCGTCCCGATCAGCGCCAAGGCCGTATGTCCCGCCCGCGCGCGCATCACATCAGGCCGTGCGTGCCGCCGCAGCGATGCACTGCGTGGTCGCCGGGCGCGAGACGATGGCCGCCACGCTGTCCGCCGTGCCGGAAACGCCCGCGCGCGAGGCCTGGGCGATGTCGATCAGTTCCGCCGTGGTGGCGTTGTTGACGACGCAGTCGGTATAGGGCGCGACATTGGCGCCGGGCAGGCGCTTTTCCATCTCGGCGTTGATGACGGTCCGGGCAACCTGACGCGAGGCCGCGTCCAGCACGGTCGGCGTGGTGACGACCGCAGGGGGCACGGTGACGGTGGTCGCCGGCGGCATCGGTGCGGCGCAGGCCGCCAGGGTGGCGGCCGCAAGGCCCAGGGCGGCGAAAGTCTGGAAGCGCATCAGTAAACCCTTTTCTTGGGAGCAATCTTCTTCAGGTCGATCCCGCCATCCTCTTCCTTGGTCAAGGGGTCCAGATGGACGGGGCGGTAATCCAGTTTAACCGCGTTTCCATCGACCCATGCAAGCGAGTGCTTGCGCCAGTTGGCGTCGTCCCGCTCGGGCCAGTCTTCATGCGCATGGGCGCCCCGGCTTTCCTTGCGCGCCTCGGCCGCGACGATGGTGGCAAGCGCATTGGGCATCAGGTTGGTCAGTTCCAGCGTTTCCATCAGGTCGCTGTTCCAGATCAAGCTGCGGTCGGTCACCTTGATGTCGTCCATCTTGGCGGCGATCGCCGTCATCTTCTCGGCGCCCTCGGCCAGGGTCTTGTCGGTGCGGAACACCGCCGCGTCAGCCTGCATGGTGCGCTGCATTTCCAGCCGCAGCTCGGCAGTCGGAACGGTGCCCTGGGCATGGCGAAGCGCGTCGAAACGCCCAAGCGCCTGGTCGACCGATGCCTGGTTGGTCGAGGGGACCTGGCTTTCGCGGTCGATCACCTGCCCCGCCCGGATCGCGGCGGCGCGACCGAAGACGACAAGGTCGATCAGAGAGTTCGAGCCGAGGCGGTTCGCGCCGTGGACCGATGCGCAGCCCGCCTCGCCCACGGCCATCAGGCCAGGGAAGATCGCGTCCGGGTTGTCGGCGGTCGGCGCCAGCACCTCGCCCCAATAGTTCGTGGGGATGCCGCCCATGTTGTAATGGACCGTCGGCAGGATCGGGATCGGCTGCTTGGTCACATCGACGCCTGCGAAGATCTTGGCCGATTCACTGATGCCGGGCAGGCGTTCGGCCAAGGCCTCGGGCGGCAGGTGCATCAGGTTCAGATACATGTGGTCCTTGTCGGGACCGACGCCGCGGCCTTCGCGGATCTCGATGGTGATGCAGCGGCTGACCACATCGCGGGACGCCAGATCCTTGTAGGTCGGCGCATAGCGTTCCATGAAACGCTCGCCTTCCGAATTGGTGAGGTATCCGCCCTCGCCCCGCGCGCCTTCGGTGATCAGGCAGCCCGAGCCATAGATGCCGGTCGGGTGGAACTGCACGAACTCCATGTCCTGCAGGGGCAGGCCCGCACGCGCGACCATCCCGCCGCCGTCGCCGGTGCAGGTATGGGCCGATGTCGCGCTGAAATAGGCCCGGCCATAGCCGCCGGTCGCCAGCACCACCATCTTGGCGTTGAAGACGTGGATGGTGCCGTCGTCCAGCTTCCAGCAGACCACGCCGGTGCAGGCGCCGTCCGTGACGATCAGGTCGATCGCAAAGTATTCGATGAAGAATTCCGCGTTGTTCTTCAGCGACTGGCCGTAAAGCGTGTGCAGGATGGCGTGGCCGGTCCGGTCGGCCGCGGCGCAGGTGCGCTGCACCGGGGGGCCTTCGCCGAACTCGGTCGTGTGGCCGCCGAAGGGACGCTGGTAGATCTTGCCCTCCTCGGTCCGGCTGAAGGGAACGCCGTAATGTTCAAGCTCGTAGACGGCCTTGGGCGCCTCGCGCGCCAGGTATTCCATCGCGTCCGTGTCGCCCAGCCAGTCCGACCCCTTCACGGTGTCGTACATGTGCCACTGCCAGTTGTCCGGGCCCATGTTCGACAAGGAGGCGGCGATGCCGCCCTGCGCGGCAACCGTGTGGGACCGCGTCGGGAAGACCTTGGTCACGCAGGCCGTGCGCAGCCCTTGTTCGGCCATGCCCAGCGTCGCCCGCAGGCCCGCACCGCCGGCGCCCACCACGACCACGTCGTAATCATGCGTATGAATATCGTATGCTGCCATGATGCCCTCAGATCGCGACGGTGACGAGGGTCATCTTGGCCAGCGCAAAGACTGCCGCCGCAATGACCGCCCAGGAAAAGACCACCGAGACGATGATCGCCACCTTGCGCGCCGTGTGTTGGAAATAATCGTCGATCATGATCCGGGTGCCCTTGATGAAGTGCACCATGCCCACGACGATGAACAGCGCCGTGATCAGCGCCGGATAGGGACGGCCGAAGTAAGCCACCAGTTCGGGATGAGGCAGGCCGATGGCATTGCCGATCACCAGCATGAAGGCCGGCACCAACAGGACCAGGGCGCAGGAACTGACGGTCAGGAACCAGTGGTCGGCCGTGCCGCTGTGGGCGGAACCCAGGCCCATGGCCGCCTTGCGGGGTGTGATATAGCGCATGGTTGCCTTGCCCTTATGCAAAGAAGAACAGGATCAGTGACAGAAGCGTCAGCACCACCGACCCGATGATGATGGCCCAGCTTGCACGTTCGGCTTCCTCGATCCGCAGCAGCTTGCCGGAATCGTAGAACAGGTGCCGGATGCCGGCCAGCGCGTGGAACCACAGCGCCCAGGCCGATCCGGTCAGCACGATGAAGCCGATCCAAGACCGCACCACCCAGTCGGCGGCGGCAAAGGCTTGGGGGCCGGTGACGGCAGCGACCAGCCACCAGACCAGCAGCAGGATGCCCGCGACAAGCGCGTGCCCCGTGATCCGCGTCATGATCGAGGTGATCGCCGCCAAGGGAAGGCGGTAAACCTGCATATGGGGGGAAAGCGGCCGGTTGCCCCGGTTCACGTCGGCCATGATGCGGCGCTCCTTTAAACGGTTCTGGCTTGACCCGCAGCAGGCACGAAGCTGGCCCCGCAGGCTGGCGATTGGCGCGTATTTGTCCTGTCTTGTGGCATCTGTCACCGCCAGATGCCATAGCATGGACCGAATTTTCGCTGCTTTCAGTCCTTTGTGATCACACCCCTGCGGGTCGTGATCACATGGTTGCGCCTTGTGCCGGCCTGTGCCGACTCGGACTTTCAGACCGGCATCAAGGCCCAGTAATCCAGGTCCAGAAGCACGTCCGGCTGGTAGCGCCCATCAGGATCCTTCAGCGCGAAATCCCTGCTGTTCCCTTTGGTTGCCACAAGCCGCAGCCGGATTGCAGCAACGCCCGGCGCATCGGTTTCCGCCTTGTCCAGCACTTCGGACCAGGCGCGGACGGTATCGCCCGCAAAGCATGGGTTGGCATGTGCGCCGGCGTTCAGCGCGACGATCATCTGTGCATTGGCCAGCCCGTTGAAGGACAGGGCGCGGGCCATGCTGATGACATGGCCGCCATAGATCAGCCGCCGCCCGTCGTCGCGGTTGGTTGCGTCGAAATGCACCTTGGCGGTGTTCTGCCACAGGCGCGTGGCCAGCATGTGCTCGGCCTCCTCGACCGTGACGCCGTCGACATGGTCGATCTTCTCGCCGATCTGGTAATCGCCCAAGCGATGCGGCTCCCCGGCCAGGTCGAAGTCGTATTCGGTGAAGTCGAGTCCGTCGGGGATCACCAGATCCTCGGGCGCGACCACGGGCGGCAGGTCAGGCACGACCGTCTCAGGCGCGGGCGCATCGGTGTCGCGCTTGCGCACCATCACCCAGCGGACATAGTCCAGCACCGGCTGGTCCATCTGGTTCAGCCCCTGCGTCCGGACCCAGACCACGCCCGACTTGCCATTCGAGTTCTGCTTCAGCCCGATCACCTGCGATTCCGACCGCAGCGTATCACCCGGCCAGACCGGCGCCAGCCATCGGCCCTGGGCATAGCCCAAGTTCGCCACCGCGTTCAGGCTGACATCGGGAACGGTCTTGCCGAAGACGATGTGAAAGGCCAGCAGGTCGTCCAGGGGGCTGCTTTCCAACCCGCAGTTCGCCGCGAATTCGTCGCTGGAATACAGCGCGTGCCGGGCCGGATACAGGGCGTGATACAGCGCCCGTTCCCCTTCGGCCACCGTGCGGGGAACGGCATGGCGGATCACCTGGCCAAGCTGGTAATCCTCGAAGAAGCGGCCCGGATTGGTCTTGGTCATTGCTGCCCCAGCTTCATGTCGGGATGGTATTCGGCCTGAACCTGCTTGGTGACGGCCTGGCCCATCCGCATCACGCCCTTGACGGGATCGAAGGCCATGGTCGGGCTGCCATGCAGGGACCAGCCCTTCGACAGCGCCTCGCTGACGCGGTGGCAGAATTGCGAGGTGTCGTCCTCGGTGATGCAGCGGTATAGGGTGGTCATGGTTCAGCCTCCGAATGGCCAGGGTCCGATCCAGCCGTGGATCAGCCCCACGACCAGCATGACGACAACCGCGCCAACGGCCGCCATGATTTCCTTGCGGACCGGGAATGGCCCCGTGCGCCGCTTCCAGGCGCCCGCCCGGTTCAGCAGGACGATTTCGACAAGCGCCCAGGCCAACAGCCCGCCGAACAGGATCAGCGACGCCAGATCGCCATTCACCAGCAGATGCGCCACGGCCCAGAGCGAGAAGCCGGTCAGCTGCGGATGCCGGATCCAGGCGGTGACGCGCGTGCCCATTCCGTCGGCCGCGTAAAGATAGAAGGCCAGCAGCATCAGCAGGTTGTTGATGCCGGTCGTCGCAGGCGACCTGCCCCACCAGACCGGCCCATCGACCTGCCCATAGCCTCGCGCCATGATGAAGACCGACAGGATCAGCAGGATCGCAACCAGCCCCTTGCCCTTGTCGCCCAAGGCGGCGCGGCGGTCCGGTGCCACCCGCTTGAACAGATGCGCCGCCCACCACAGGGCCACGCCCGAAATCAGCAGAACCATCTGGCTTTCCTTTCGCTGGATGTCCTGGGGCGCACCCTGCCCTTATCCTGCCATTGCCGCAATTGCCTTGGCGCGGTCCAGCGTCTTGCGGGCCGTCTCGACATGCAGGTTCTCGACGATCTTGCCGTCGACCACGGCGACCCCCTTGCCCTCGGCCGCGGCGGACTGGAAGGCGTCGATCTGGCGGCGGGCCAGGTCAACCTCGGCTTCAGTCGGGGCGAAGGCCTCGTTGGCGATGGCAAGCTGGGCGGGGTGGATCAGCGTCTTTCCGTCAAAGCCCATGTCGCGGCCCTGTTCGCATTCGGCGCGCAGGCCATCGTCATCCTTGAAGGCGTTGAAGACGCCGTCCACGATCACCTTGCCATGGGCCTTGGCCGCCAGCAGGCACAGGCCCAAGCCTGCCAGCATCGGCAGCCGGTCGGGGCGGAAGCGGCTGTTCAGTTCCTTGGCCAGGTCGTTGGTGCCCATCACCATCCCCTGAAGCCGGGAATGCGCGGCGATCTGCGGGGCGTTCAGCATCCCCGAAGGCGTTTCCATCATCGCCCACAGCGGCAGGTCGGGGATGATCGCGGCCACGCGGTCCAGGTCGGCGGCGCTGTCCACCTTGGGGATCAGCACGGCATCCGCGCCGTCCAGACCGGCGCAGAAACGGGCGTCGTCCCCGCCCCATTCCGTGGCCAGCCCGTTGATCCGCACGATCCGCGCACGCGGGCCATAGTCATCGGCCAGTGCCGCAGCCAGGGCGTCGCGCGCGGCTGGCTTTTCGGCGGGCGCGACCGCATCCTCGAGATCAAAGATGATCGCATCGGTGGGCAGACCCCGGGCCTTCTCCATCGCCCGTGCATTGGCTGCCGGAATATACAGAACCGAACGATAGGGCCGCGCCATCAGATCCTCCTCGCAACAATCTTGCGTGACGCTGCCCTGCTGCGCCAGATTTGGCAAGTGCAATTTTGCTGCGCTGCGGCATCATGCCAGGGCTTGCCAGACCAGCCGCAATGACACCACCAGCAGCCCCCAGGTGATGAGCTTGTAGAACAGCGCCTCGGGGATGATGCGGACCAGCCGCAGCCCGACCCAGACCGAGATCAAAGCGACCGGCGTCAGCACCGCCGCCGCCTTGAGGTTCGCGACCGACAACTGCCCAAGCGCGGCATAGGGGATCAGCTTGACCCAGTTGCAGATGGCAAAGAACCAGGTCGTCGTGCCCGCATAGATCACCGGCGACAGGCGCAGCGGCTGGACATAGACCTGCCAGGGCGGCGCGCCCGAATGGCTGACAAAGCTGGTATAGCCCGCGATGCCGCCCCAGACGCTGCCCTTCGCGGCGGACGGTTCCCGCGCGGCACCCGCCAGTTGCGGCCGGATCAG
The DNA here is from genome assembly GCF_014656455.1 of Paracoccus aerius. Classification (GTDB taxonomy): domain Bacteria; phylum Pseudomonadota; class Alphaproteobacteria; order Rhodobacterales; family Rhodobacteraceae; genus Paracoccus; species Paracoccus aerius. The sequence continues at coordinate 32,644 of NZ_BNCL01000005.1, read as the reverse complement.
CGCGTTCAGGGCAAAGACGACCCCGATCAGCCCGACGATCAGCGTCACGCCCCAGACCGGCACCAGATGCGCACCCGCCCAGCCCAGGCCGATGCCTGCCACTGCGCCCGGCAAGGCGGTGGCCAGAACCCGCAGGTCGAAGTTGCGGCGGAACGCGATCAGCCCGCCCACGTCCGAGGCGACATAGACCGGCAGCATCAGCCCCGCCGCCTGCACCGGCGACATGACCAGCGACAGCAGCGGCACCGCCAGCATCGCCACCATCGCAAGCCCGCCCTTGGCCAGCCCCACGGAGATCGAGGCCAGCACCGCAAGCACCCATCCCCCGACCGTCAGTTCCAGCATCGCCACCCTCCGTCCGCGCCGGCCAGGAATGCGCGCCCGGATGGTGAATGACAAGTGTCAGCGCCAACAGTGGCGCGCGGCAGTGGCGCGGGCTTGCGATTCGTTTCACGACCCCGTAACCAACCCCGCAACAATCATCCATGACACCCGGAGGTTATCCATGGCCCGACCCAAAATCGCACTGATCGGTGCGGGGCAGATCGGCGGCACGCTGGCGCATCTGGCCGCGATGAAGGAACTGGGCGACGTCGTCCTGTTCGACATCGCCGAAGGCACGCCCCAGGGCAAGGCATTGGACATCGCCGAATCCGGTCCGTCCGAAGGCTTCGACGCGGTCCTGAAGGGCACCAACGATTATGCCGACATCGCGGGCGCGGATGTCTGCATCGTCACCGCCGGCGTCCCGCGCAAGCCGGGGATGAGCCGCGACGATCTTCTGGGCATCAACCTCAAGGTCATGAAATCCGTGGGCGAAGGCATTGCCAAGCACGCGCCTGACGCCTTCGTGATCTGCATCACCAACCCGCTGGACGCGATGGTCTGGGCGCTGCGCGAATTTTCGGGCCTGCCGCGCGAAAAGGTCTGCGGCATGGCCGGCGTGCTGGATTCGGCCCGCTTCCGCCACTTCCTGTCGCTTGAATTCGGCGTGTCGATGAAGGACGTCACCGCCTTCGTCCTGGGCGGCCACGGCGACACGATGGTCCCGCTGACCCGCTATTCGACCGTGGCCGGCATCCCCCTGCCCGACCTGGTCAAGATGGGCTGGACCACCCAGGAAAAGCTGGACGCCATCGTGCAGCGCACCCGTGACGGCGGGGCCGAGATCGTCGGCCTGCTGAAGACCGGCAGCGCCTTCTATGCGCCCGCGACCTCGGCCATCGAGATGGCGGAAGCCTATCTGAAGGACCAGAAGCGCGTCCTGCCCTGCGCGGCCTATGTCGACGGCGCATACGGCCTGGACGGCATGTATGTGGGCGTGCCCACCGTGATCGGCGCGGGCGGCGTGGAAAAGGTCATCGACATCACGCTGGACGGCGACGAGCAGGCGATGTTCACCAAGTCGGTCGACGCGGTGAAGGGCCTGGTCGAGGCTTGCAAGGGCATCGACGGCTCGCTGGCCTGACGGGTCCCGCAGATCGGCAAGGCGCGTCCCCCGGGGCGCGCCTTTGCATTTGATGATGTTCATCTTTCCGGTTCCGTCGTAGCATTTCCGCATCCAGTGAACCGGAGGCGACCATGACCCGAACCGTCCTGCCTGCTGCGCTTTTCTCTGCCCTGCTGATCGGCGCCTGTTCCGCGCCGCCCTCCAGCCCCCGCCCGACCGACCAATTGCCCTTCATGGGCTCATGGAACTGCGGCGCCACGACCATGACCTTCACGCCCGAATCCTATCTGCCCGCGAACGACGCCTCGCCCATCCGCATCGCCAGGTTCTCGACCCAGAACCGGGTCACGACCATGACGCTGGCTGACGGGGCCGTCATCCAGGTGCAGTGGCAGAACGACAACCAGATGACCTTCACCTCGCAGACCACGGGCGACAGCTTCGACTGCGCCCGGGTCGCAGGCTAGATCGGCAGGCGAATCCTGGGATACTGACCTTTGTGATCACGGGATTTCCAGCCGTGATCACAATAGGCGACTTCTTGCGGGTTTCCTGCATTTTAGGGGAAAACCGTTTCCCGGCCCGCCCCCGATGTGGCAAGACCCCCCGCAAATCTGTCGAACCGAAAAAGGGGGTCAGGATGAATATCCACGAATACCAGGCCAAGGCGCTGCTGCGTCAATACGGCGCGCCGGTCAGCGACGGCCGGATCGTGATGAAGGCTGACGAAGCCAAGACCTGCGCAAGCGAGATGGACGGCCCCCTGTGGGTGGTCAAGGCCCAGATCCACGCGGGCGGTCGCGGCAAGGGCAGCTTCAAGGAAGCCGAAGCCGGTGAAAAGGGCGGCGTCCGCCTGGCCAAGTCGGTCGAGGAAGCCGAGGAACTGACCCGCCAGATGCTGGGTCGGACGCTGGTCACGCACCAGACCGGACCTGCCGGCAAGCAGGTCAACCGCATCTATATCGAGGATGGCAGCGACATCGCGCGCGAGCTGTATCTGGCGCTGCTGGTGGATCGCCAGACCTCTCGCGTCAGCTTCGTCGCCTCGACCGAAGGCGGCATGGACATCGAGGAAGTGGCCGCCCACACGCCGGAAAAGATCGTCAGCTTCAGCGTTGACCCGGCCTCGGGCCTGTCGGACTTCCACGGCCGCCGCGTGGCCTTCGCCCTGGGCCTGGAAGGCGCGCAGGTCAAGCAATGCGTCGCCCTGGTCAAGAACCTGTATCGCATGTTCATCGAGAAGGACATGGAGATGCTGGAGATCAACCCGCTGATCGTCACCCCCGAAGGCAACATCAAGTGCCTGGACGCGAAGATGGGCTTCGACAACAACGCGCTTTACCGCCAGCCCGACATCATGGCCCTGCGCGACGAGACCGAGGAAGACCCCAAGGAACTGGCCGCCTCCAAGTTCGACCTGAACTACATCGCCCTTGACGGCGAGATCGGCTGCATGGTGAACGGCGCGGGCCTGGCCATGGCCACGATGGACATCATCAAGCTGTATGGCGCGGAACCCGCGAACTTCCTGGACGTCGGCGGCGGTGCGACCAAGGAGAAGGTGACGGAAGCCTTCAAGATCATCACCTCGGACCCGAACGTGAAGGGCATCCTGGTCAACATCTTCGGCGGCATCATGCGCTGCGACATCATTGCGGAAGGCATCATCGCCGCCGTGAAGGAAGTCGGGCTTCAGGTTCCGCTGGTCGTGCGTCTGGAAGGCACCAATGTCGAATTGGGCAAGGAAATCATCGCGAAGTCCGGCCTGAACGTGATCGCTGCCGACGACCTGTCGGATGCGGCAGAGAAAATCGTGAAAGCGGTGAAGGGATAAGAAACGATGGCCGTTCTCGTTAACAAAGACACCAAAGTCATCTGCCAGGGGATCACCGGATCCCAGGGCACCTTCCATACCGAACAGGCGATCGCCTATGGCACGCAGATGGTTGGCGGCGTGACCCCCGGCAAGGGCGGCAGCGAACACCTGGGCCTGCCGGTCTTCAACTCGGTCCACGAGGCCGTGGCAAAGACGGGCGCCACCGCATCCGCGATCTATGTCCCGCCCCCCTTTGCGGCGGATTCGATCCTGGAGGCCATCGACGCGCAGGTCCCGCTGATCGTCTGCATCACCGAAGGCATCCCGGTGCTGGACATGATGCGCGTGAAACGCGCCCTGCAAGGGTCGCAGTCGCGCCTGATCGGGCCGAACTGCCCCGGGATCATGACGCCCGACGAATGCAAGATCGGCATCATGCCGGGCAGCATCTTCCGCCGCGGCAGCGTGGGCGTCGTGTCGCGTTCGGGCACGCTGACCTATGAGGCCGTGAAGCAGACCTCGGACGTGGGCCTGGGCCAGTCCTCGGCGGTCGGCATCGGCGGCGACCCCATCAAGGGGATGGAGCATATCGACGTGCTGCAGATGTTCCTCGACGACCCCGAGACGGAGTCGATCATCATGATCGGCGAGATCGGCGGCTCGGCCGAGGAGGAAGCGGCCGAGTTCCTGGCCGAGCAGAAGAAGAAGGGCAAGTGGAAGCCGACGGCAGGCTTCATCGCGGGCCGCACTGCCCCTCCGGGCCGTCGCATGGGCCATGCGGGCGCGATCGTGTCCGGCGGCAAGGGCGATGCGGAATCGAAGATCGAGGCGATGAAGCGCGCCGGGATCGTCGTGGCCGACAGCCCGGCTGGCCTGGGCGAGGCCGTGCTGAAGGCCATCAAGGGCTGAGACTGAACCCGCCCTGCGGGGCGGGCGTTGCCCCGGCACGATCACCTTTCGCGATCAAACACAGGAGACTGAAGATGAAGATGCTTTCGGCTACCATCATCGCCTCGACTGTTGTGCTGGGGGCCTGCGCGCCCGAGCCTGTCACCCGCGTCGAAACCGCCGTCACGGTCGACCAGGCCTCGACCGAGGCGCTTGCCGCGGCGACCGGCCTTCCGGCCGACGCGGTCCTGGGCGTGACCCGGACGGACAACCAGTATGTCGTCTTCTACCGCGACGACGGCGTCACCGCCGAACAGTTGGCGGCCGCGCCACGGACGATCTGCGCCAACACCGCCTCGACCGTTTTCAGCGCCCAGGCTGTGGACACGACCGCGCCTCAGTTCGGGACCGGCGTTCAGAGGATGACCGTCACCTGTTCGTGACGGATTTGAAAAGCCGTGCTCCCGACTTAAGTATGGGGGCACTGGCAGGACCAGGGGGATGATGTGGACGACCAGCCGCACTGCGGGGCAGCAATCGCGACAAGCCGGGCGCAAGCCTGGGCTGGCGGATGTCTTGCGCCCGTGTCACTGGCCGCGCTTCTGGCGCTGACGGCCTGCGGTCGCGCGCCCACCGACGATATCCTGCCCGGCGGCATTCCCGCCATGACGAACCTTCACCAGGCCAGCACCCTGCCCCCCGATGCGGTCCGCACCGTCGCGCGGCGCGATTTCGGCTGGCGGCTGATCTATCACCCCGCCCGCGCGCCCGCCGGTGCCGACCAGGGCGCAGCCCGTGCGCTGTGCGGCCTGGAACGTCGCGCTGTGGCGCGGATCGAACGCATCCCGCGGGTGGATCCCTATGTCGATCCCGGCGCGGCCATCATCGACGTTTATTGTGCCTGAGGCGGTCATGACATCCAGAATTCCAGCAGCCAGTCTTCCCACCATGCCCCGCGTCCTGGCGCTTCTTGCGGTCTGCGGGCTGGCAGCCTGCATGCAGCCTGCGGCTGCCCCGGCCCCGGTTCCCGCGCCCTCAGCCCCCGCCGCGCCGGCTGCGCCGCGTGTCGTGGTGCCGACAGTGCCCGTTGCGCCGCCAGTCGCGGCGCCGGCGGCCCCGGCCCTGCCGACCGGACCGGTCGACGGACGCACCGGGTTGCACCAGGCTTCGCTGATTTCGGTCACCGGGGATGCCGACAGCCGCTATACCGTGCTGTTCCGCCCTGCCCAGACCGACGCCGGCAAGATCGAGGCCGCGCCCGCGCAGCTTTGCCGCGCGGCCGGACGCGACGTTGCCGAGAGCCGCACCAACAAGCCGGGCGCCGGCAGCGCGATGCCCGGCGTCCAGATGATGATCGTCACCTGCAGCGCCGCCTGACGCCGCAATTCCGCCCTTATCCTTCCATTGCGTCAAGGACGCGAGACCCGATGACCGACCAACCCAAGAACGCCGACTTCCACGACTCGTCCTTCCTGCAAGGACATAACGCGGCCTATATCGAACAGCTTTACGGCCAGTGGGCGCAGAACCCGCAGAACTTCGACGCCGCATGGGACGCCTTCTTCCGCGGCCTGGGTGATGCCGGAGAAGATGCCGCGCGCGAAGCCGAAGGCGCAAGCTGGAAGCGCGCAGACTGGCCGCCGATGCCGTCCGATGAAACCACCGCCGCGCTGACCGGCGAATGGCCGATGGCCTCCAAGGACGAAGCCCGCGCCGCGATGAAGAAGATCGCCGCCAAGGCCGAGGAAAGGGGCGTCAGCCTGACCGAGGACCAGATGCGCCAGGCCGTGCTGGATTCGATCCGCGCGCTGATGCTGATCCGTGCCTTCCGCATCCGCGGCCACCTGCACGCCAACCTTGACCCGCTGGGCCTGCGCGACGTGCCCGACCACGGCGAGTTGAACCCGGCCACCTACGGCTTCGGCCCCGGCGACATGGACCGCCCGATCTTCATCGACAACGTGCTGGGGCTGGAGGTCGCCTCGATCCGCCAGATCACCGAGTTGATGAAGCGGACCTACTGCGGCACCTTCGCGATCCAGTTCATGCACATCTCGAACCCCGAGGAAGCCGCCTGGCTGAAGGAGAGGATCGAGGGATATGGCAAGGAAATCCAGTTCACACAGGAAGGCCGCCGCGCCATCCTGAACAAGCTGGTCGAGGCCGAGGGCTTCGAGAAGTTCCTCCATGTGAAATACATGGGCACCAAGCGCTTCGGCCTCGACGGGGGCGAGGCGCTGATCCCGGCGATGGAACAGATCATCAAGCGCGGTGGCGCCTTGGGCGTGAAGGAGATCGTCGTGGGGATGCCCCACCGCGGCCGCCTGTCGGTGCTGGCCAACGTGATGTCGAAACCCTATCGCGCGATCTTCCACGAGTTCCAGGGCGGCTCGTTCAAGCCCGAGGACGTGGACGGTTCGGGCGACGTGAAATACCACCTCGGCGCATCGAGCGACCGAGAGTTCGACGGCAATACCGTCCACCTGTCGCTGACCGCCAACCCTTCGCACCTCGAGGCCGTGAACCCGGTCGTGCTGGGCAAGGCGCGCGCCAAGGGCGACCAACTGGGCGACATGCATGACCGCAGCGCGGTCCTGCCGATCCTGCTGCATGGCGACGCGGCCTTCGCAGGCCAGGGCGTCGTGGCGGAATGCCTGCAACTGTCGGGCATCAAGGGCCACCGCACCGGCGGCTGCATCCACATCGTGGTGAACAACCAGATCGGCTTCACCACCGCGCCGCATTTCAGCCGCACCTCGCCCTATCCGACCGATATCGCCCTGATGGTCGAGGCGCCGATCTTCCACGTGAACGGCGACGACCCCGAGGCCGTGGTCCATGCCGCCAAGGTCGCGACCGAGTTCCGCCAGAAGTTCCAGAAGGACGTCGTGATCGACATCTTCTGCTATCGTCGCTTCGGTCACAACGAAGGCGACGAGCCGATGTTCACGAACCCGGCGATGTATACCAAGATCAAGGCGCAGAAGACGACGCTGCAGCTTTATACCGAACGCCTGGTCGCCGACGGCCTTGTCCCCGAGGGCGAGATCGAGGACATGAAGACCGCCTTCCAGAACCACCTCAACGAGGAGTTCGAGGTGGGCAAGGCCTTCAAGCCCAACAAGGCCGACTGGCTGGACGGCAAGTGGTCGGGCCTTGACCGCGAGGGCGCGGAATACGTGTCGGGCGAAACCGGGATCGAGCCTTCGACAATGGCCCAGATCGGCCGCGCGCTGACGGGGGTTCCCGAGGGCCACAACCTGCACAAGACCGTGGGCCGGCTTCTGGAAGCCAAGAAGCAGATGTTCGAGACGGGCGAAGGCTTTGACTGGGCCACGGGCGAGGCCCTGGCCTTCGGGTCGCTGCTGCTGGAAGGCAAGCCGGTTCGCCTGGCGGGCCAGGACAGCACGCGCGGCACCTTCAGCCAGCGTCATTCGGCCTTCATCGACCAGAAGTCCGAGGATCGCTATTACCCGCTGAACAACATCGCCGAGGGTCAGGCCCGCTACGAGGTCATCGACTCGATGCTGTCGGAATACGCGGTTCTGGGCTTCGAATACGGCTATTCGCTGGCCGAACCCAATGCGCTTGTGTTGTGGGAAGCCCAGTTCGGCGACTTCGCCAACGGCGCGCAGATCATGTTCGACCAGTTCATCTCTTCAGGCGAGAAGAAATGGCTGCGCATGTCGGGCCTTGTGATGCTGCTGCCCCACGGCTTCGAGGGCCAGGGGCCCGAGCATAGCTCGGCCCGCCTGGAACGCTTCCTGCAGATGTGCGCCGAGGACAACTGGATCGTCGCCAACTGCACGACTCCGGCCAACTATTTCCACATCCTGCGCCGCCAGATGCACCGCCGGTTCCGCAAGCCGCTGGTGCTGATGACGCCGAAATCGCTGCTGCGCCACCCCAAGGCCACCAGCAAGGCGGCCGACTTCCAGACCGGATCGACCTTCCACCGCGTGCTGTGGGACGACGCGCAGCATGGTGCCTCGGACATCACGCTGGTTCCGGATCACCGCATCCGCCGCGTCGTGATCTGTTCGGGCAAGGTCTATTACGACCTCTTGAAGGCGCGGGACGAGGCCGGGATCGATGACATCTACCTGCTGCGTTTGGAACAGTTCTATCCGTTCCCCGCGCAGTCGATGGTCAAGGAACTGTCCCGCTTCAAGGACGCCGAGATTGTCTGGTGCCAGGAAGAGCCCAAGAACCAGGGCGGCTGGAGCTTTGTCGAGCCCTACCTAGAATGGTCGCTGGACCGGCTGGGCGCGCGCCACAACCGCGCCCGCTATGTCGGCCGCAACGCAGCCGCGTCGGTTGCCACCGGCCTCGCCTCGCGCCACAAGGCCGAGCAGGAGGCCCTGGTGTCCGAGGCGCTGTCGCTTGAAGGATGATCCGATGCCCATCGAAGTCCGCGTGCCCGCACTGGGCGAATCGGTCACCGAGGCGACGGTCGCCACCTGGTTCAAGAAACCGGGTGACGCCGTCGCGGTGGACGAGATGCTGTGCGAGCTGGAAACAGACAAGGTGACGGTCGAGGTGCCAAGCCCTGCGGCGGGCACCCTGGCCGAAATCCTTGCGGCGGAAGGCGAGACTGTCGGCCCCGACGCCCTGCTGGCCCAGATCTCTCAAGGCGGCCAGAATGATACCCCCAAAGACCACCCGCAGGCCGAGACGGCCCAGAAGACCCCGGAAGGACAAAAACAGATGAGCGGCAAATCCGTGGACGTGATGGTGCCCGCGCTTGGCGAAAGCGTGACCGAGGCGACCGTGGCAACCTGGTTCAAGAAGCCGGGCGACACAGTCGCCGTGGACGAGATGCTGTGCGAACTGGAAACTGACAAGGTGTCGGTCGAGGTTCCCAGCCCTGCCGCCGGCGTCCTGGCCGACATCCTGGCCGAGGAAGGCGCTACCGTCGATGCCAAGGCGCGCCTGGCCATCATCACCGAAGGCGCTGCCGGGAATGCCGGCGCATCGGCCCCCCAGCCTGCGTCGTCCAACAAGGGCGCCTACGGAAATGCCGCGGCCCCCGTCGGTTCCGCCTCGGGCGGCGAGGACGGTGTGACGGCCGGCGAGGTCGGATCCCCCGGCGCCGGCCCCGAGCAGACCCAGCCCCGCACCGATGTCGAGGATGCGCCCTCGGCCAAGAAGGCGATGGCCGAAAAGGGCGTCAGCCGCGACCAGGTGACGGGTTCCGGCCGTGACGGCCGCGTGATGAAGGAAGACGTGGCCAAGGCACAGCCCGCGCCCAAGGCCGCCGTTCCGGCCGCCCCCCGCCCGGCCGAGGACGCCGCGCGCGAGGAACGCGTCAAGATGACGCGGTTGCGCCAGACCATCGCGCGTCGCCTGAAGGACGCGCAGAACACCGCGGCGATGCTGACGACCTACAATGAGGCCGACATGTCCGGCATCATGCAGCTTCGCAACGAATACAAGGACGCCTTCGAGAAGAAGCACAAGGTCAAGCTGGGCTTCATGTCCTTCTTCGTGAAGGCCTGCTGCCACGCCTTGAAGGAAGTGCCCGAGGTCAACGCCGAGATCGACGGCACCGACGTGGTCTACAAGAACTATGTCAACATGGGCGTGGCGGTGGGCACGCCTTCGGGTCTGGTCGTTCCGGTCGTGCGCGACGCGGACCAGAAGGGCTTTGCCGCGATCGAGAAGGAAATCGGCGAACTTGGCACCAAGGGCCGCGACGGCAAGCTGACCATGCAGGAAATGCAGGGGGGCACCTTCACCATCTCGAACGGCGGGGTTTACGGCTCGCTGATGTCCTCGCCCATCCTGAACCCCCCGCAGTCGGGGATCTTGGGGATGCACAAGATCCAGGAACGCCCGGTCGTGGTCGGCGGGCAGATCGTCATCAGGCCGATGATGTATCTGGCGCTGTCCTATGACCACCGGATCGTGGACGGCAAGGGCGCCGTGACCTTCCTGGTGCGGGTCAAAGAGGCGCTGGAGGATCCGCGCCGGTTGCTGATGGACCTGTAAGGTCCGACGGCGCCGCTGCATCCGTGGCGGCGCCTTTTTCGACAAAGGGACAGTCTATGCAAATGATCGCCCACTATACCGTCACCGATCCCGTCCCCTTCCGCACGGCATTCGATGCCGATGCCGAGGATCGCGGGCGCAACGGATTGTCGCTGCTGCAATTGTGGCGCGAGGATGACCGCAATCACTGGGCGCTGTTCCAGGTGACGGATGCAAAGGCGGCGCGGGCCTATCTGTCCGGCGGCGCGGCACCGTTCAACGCGCAGGCCGGTGTGACGGGCGTGGACTTTCATTTCGTGGAAACGGCCTGAGCATGACGCCCGAACTGACTGTCCTGGCGCTTGCGGGGCTGTTGCAGGCCGTCCAGTTTGCAGCCTTTTCGGTTGCGGCGAACCTTCAGGTCGGGCCGCGCGTGGCGATGGGCCCGCGGGACAGCGCACCATCGTTGAAGGGCACCGCAGGACGGCTGCAGAGGGCGCTGAACAATCATTTCGAAGGGCTGATCCTGTTCACGCTTGCGGTCGTGGTGGTGACGCTGGGCGGTCAAGGCAGCGGTACGACCGCCGCCTGCGCATGGATTTATCTTGCGGCGCGAATCCTCTATGTGCCGGCCTATGTCTTTGGCTGGGTGCCGTGGCGCTCGGTCATATGGGCCGTGGGATTTGCGGCGACGATGGTGATGATACTGGCTGCGCTGTTCTAGGCATCGCCCTGGACGCCGGCCATGAGGGACAATGAAGGAGAAGTCGATGTCCACCTATGACCTGATCGTGATCGGGGCGGGACCGGGCGGCTATGTCTGCGCGATCCGGGCAGCCCAACTGGGTCTCAGGGTCGCCTGCGTCGAGGGCCGCGAGACCCTGGGCGGCACCTGCCTGAACGTGGGCTGCATCCCGTCCAAGGCCCTGCTGCACGCCAGCCACATGCTGCACGAAACGCACGAGAACTTTGCCAAGATGGGCCTGATGGCGGGCCATGTCGAAGTCGACTGGCAGAAGATGCAGGGCTACAAGGCCGAAACCGTCGGCGGCAACACCAAGGGCATCGAGTTCCTGTTCAAGAAGAACAAGATAGACTGGTTGAAGGGCTGGGCCGTCATCGAGGCGGCGGGCAAGGTCAAGGTCGGCGACACGACCTACGACGCGAAGAACATCGTGATCGCTTCAGGCTCGGTTCCGTCGTCGCTGAAGGGTGTCACGGTCGACAATGACGCGGGCATCGTGGTGGATTCGACCGGCGCGCTTGCGCTGCCCAAGATCCCGCAGTCGATGGTGGTGATCGGCGCGGGGGTGATCGGGTTGGAACTGGGCTCCGTCTATGCCCGGCTTGGCACCCAGGTGACCGTTGTCGAATACCTCGACGCCATCACCCCCGGCATGGACGCCGAGGTGCAGAAGCAGTTCCAGAAGATCCTGACCAAGCAGGGCTTGAAATTCGTCCTCGGCGCCGCCGTATCGGGGGTCGAGGCCGCCGATGGCAGGGCCAAGGTCAGCTATACCCTGCGCAAGGACAACAGCGAACACGTGCTGGAGGCCGAGACGGTCTTGGTCGCCACCGGCCGCCGCCCCTATGCCGATGGCCTTGGTCTTGATGCCCTGGGCGTTCAGATGACCGACCGCGGCTATATCAAGGTCGACGGACATTGGGCGACGTCCGTCCCCGGCATCTATGCCATCGGCGACGCGGTGCCCGGCCCGATGCTGGCCCACAAGGCCGAGGACGAGGGCATGGCCGTGGCCGAGGTGATTGCCGGCAAGCACGGCCACGTGAACTATGGCCTGATTCCCGGCGTGATCTATACCATGCCCGAGGTCGCCACGGTCGGCCTGACCGAGGAAGCCGCAAAGGAAGGCGGCCGCAAGATCAAGGTCGGCAAGTTCCCCTTCATGGGCAATGCCCGCGCCAAGGCGGTCATGCAGGCCGACGGCTTCGTCAAGCTGATCGCCGATGCGGAAACCGACCGGATCCTGGGTTGCCACATCATCGGTCCCAACGCGGGCGAGATGATCCACGAGGTTTGCGTGGCGATGGAGTTCGGCGCCTCGGCCGAGGATCTGGCCCTGACCTGCCATGCGCATCCGACGACCTCGGAAGCGGTGCGGGAAGCGGCGCTTGCCTGCGGGGATGGCGCCATCCATGTCTGACCTGGAACGGGGGGCGCTGCCCCCCTTGACGCTGGCGCGTCTCACCCCCCGGGGTGCTTCGCCGCAGAAGATGGGGCGACGTGGCCTGATCCTGGCGGTTTTGGCGCTTGCCGCCTGCGGGGGTGGCCGGCGTGAGCAGATGCCGGCCGGGCTGGGCCGCAACGGGCTTTACCCCAACGAGACGCCGCAGTTGCGCGCGCGCATCAATTATTGGTCGCGCCATTACGAGGTGCCACCTGCGATGGTGCAGCGGATCATCCTGCGCGAATCCCAGCACCGGCCTGGTGCCCGCAACGGCCCCTATTACGGGCTGATGCAGTTGAACCCGCAGACGGCCCGCACCATGGGCCATCGCGGATCGCCCGAGGCGCTGCTGGATGCGGATACCAACCTGCGCTATGGCGTCAAATACCTGCGCGGCGCCTGGATGGTGGCAGACGGCAACCCGGACAGGACGGTGATGTGGTATTCGCGCGGCTATTACTATGAGGCCAAGCGAAAGGGCCTGTTGAAGCAGACCGGCCTGCGCGGCTAGCCCATCTTCTGTGCTAGAATATTCTCGGGGGTCAATTGCGCCCCGGGGCGCAAGAGGGGGCGCGAGCGCCCCCTTTCTTCGTCAGCCGTTCCGCGCGTCCTTCAGGACCGCGACACCGGGCAGTTCCTTGCCTTCCATCCATTCCAGAAAGGCCCCCCCGGCGGTCGAGATGAAGGTGAAATCGCCCGCCACGCCGGCCTTGTTCAGTGCAGCGACGGTATCGCCACCGCCCGCGACCGAAGTCAGGGTACCGTTGCCGGTCATCTCGGCCGCCGCCCGGGCGGCGGCATTCGTGGCGTTGTCGAAAGGCTCGATCTCGAAGGCGCCCAGGGGGCCGTTCCAGATCAGCGTCTTGCAATGGCCCATCGCCTCGCGCAGCGCGTCCACGGTGGCGGGACCGGCATCCAGGATCATCGCGTCGGCCGGGCATTGATCGACCGGCAGCACCTGCGATTCCGCGCCGGCCTTGAATTCGCGCGCCACCACGATGTCCAGCGGCAGATGGATCACGCAGCCGCCCTGGTCGGCCTTTTCCAGGATCTGCCGGGCGGTGTCGGCCATGTCGCGTTCAGCCAGGGACTTGCCCACCTCGACGCCCTTGGCGACCAGGAAGGTGTTGGCCATGCCGCCGCCAATCACCAGGTGATCGACCTTGTCCACCAGGTTCATCAGCAGGTCCAGCTTGGTCGAAACCTTGGCCCCGCCCACCACGGCCATCACCGGGCGCTGCGGATTGCCAAGGGCCGCGTCAAGCGCCTTCAACTCGGCCTCCATCAGCCGGCCCGCGCCTGACGGCAACAGGCGGGCCAGCCCCTCGGTTGAACCATGCGCCCGGTGCGCGGCCGAGAAGGCGTCGTTGATGAAGACCTTGCCAAGTGCTGCGATGGATGCGGCGAAGGTCGGGTCGTTCTTTTCCTCGCCTTCATGGAAGCGGGTATTCTCAAGCAAGGCCACGTCTCCGGGCTTCAGGTCGGCCACCACGCGCTTGGCCGGGCCGCCGATGCAGTCGTCTGCAAAGACGACCTGTTGCCCAAGCGCCGCTTCCAGGGCAGGGACGATCTGCTTCAGGCTCATGCTGTCGACGCGCTTGCCCTTGGGGCGGTCGAAATGCGCCAGCAGAACGGGGATGCCGCCCTTGGCCTGGATGTCCTTGACCGTGGGCACGATCTTCTCGATCCGTGTCGCGTCGGTCACGCGGCCGTCTTCCACCGGCACGTTCACGTCCACGCGGGTCAGGACGACCTTGCCGTCCATGTCCAGGTCATCGATCGTCTTGAAATCGGCCATCGCGTCGTCCTTTCGGGCTTTTGGGGCGTCCGAGGCTTGTCCCGCATGGGGCGGGCGGCGTCAACTCTCGCGTAAGGGTGATCCCGCCGTGAACGGGTTTGCGCGTTGCCCTTGGGGCGCCAAAGCCCTAGACCAAGGACCGAACGTGGCAAAGGAGGGCCGCATGGCCGAGATCAAGGATCCCGAAAACACCATCATCATCGAGCTGAAGGACGGCCCCGTCGTCATCGAGCTGTTGACCGATGTTGCCCCCAAACATGCCGAGCGCATGAAGGAACTGGCGCGCGCCGGGAAATACGACAACGTGGCCTTCCACCGCGTGATCGAGGGCTTCATGGCCCAGACCGGCGACGTGCAGCACGCCAACATGGAAAACAACTACAACCCCGGCCGTTCGGGCACGGGCGGGTCGGACCTGCCGGACCTGCCGGCCGAGTTTTCCAAGCTGCCGCATGACCGTGGCACCCTGGGCGCGGCGCGGTCGCAGAACCCCAACAGCGCCAACAGCCAGTTCTTCATCAACTTCAAGGACAACCATTTCCTGAACGGCCAGTATACCGTCTATGGCCGGGTCGTTTCGGGGATGGAGCACGTGGACAAGATCGCGCGCGGCGAGCCGCCTGCGAACCCCGACCGCATGATCAGCGTCAAGGTGGCTGCCGATGCGTAAGCTGCTGATCCCCGCATTCGTCCTGGCCGCAACGGCGGCCCATGCCCAGGCCCCCGCGCATGAAGACGGCCCCGGCCCGAACATGGTGATCGAAGTGGCTGCCGCCGACGGCACGTCCAAGGGTACCATCACGCTGGATCTTCTGGCCGACAAGGCGCCGAACCATGTCGCCCGGCTGGTCGAGCTGGCCAAGGCCGGCGCCTATGACGGCGTGGTCTTCCATCGCGTGATCGACGGCTTCATGGCCCAGACCGGCGACGTGGAACATGGCAAGCATGACGGCGCCAGCACCAACATGGCCGGCATGGGCGGATCCGACCTGCCCGACCTGGAAGCCGAGTTCAACGACGTCTCGTTCCAGGCGGGCACCGTGGGCATGGCCCGCGCGCAGGATCCGAACAGCGCCAACAGCCAGTTCTTCATCGACCTGGCTCCGGCGACCTTCCTTGACGGGCAATATACCGTCGTGGGCCAACTGGTCGAGGGCTGGGACGTGCTGAACCAGATCAAGAAGGGCGATGCCAACGCCAATGGCGCCGTCGAGGAGCCCGACTATATGGCGAAAGTCACGATCGTCGAATAAGACGGAATTAAGGGGGCCACGGCCCCCTTTTTTCGCGCTTGCAGCATGGGCTTTGGCCCGCCTATGGTCGCGCAAGATGGAACCGCGCGACCTTCCCGACGTGACCGAAATCACCCCCTCGGCCGGGGTTGAACGTGCCTGTCACGGCTGGCGTGCGAAATGCCTGCAGCGGTTGGTCAGGATGCGCCTGCCGGTCCCGCGCAGCTTTGCCATCCCCTCGGAAACCGTGCAGTCGATCGCCACGGGGAAACCCGTCGATCTTGGGGCCTTGTCGGATCTGTTCTCGGAAGGCGACGGATTGGTCAGCGTCCGACCCTCGGCCCTGATGCCGGAATGGGGCGGGCCCGGGACGGTCCTGAACGTGGGCATAAACGCCCAAACCCATGACCGGTTGGCCCGCCGCATCGGTCGTGCCAATGCCGACACGCTGTATCGCCGTTTCGTCCAGGGATACGCGATCAACATCGCCCGCCTTGATCCCGACATGTTCGCGCAGGAAGGCGAAAACGCCCTGGCCGAGGCCCTGCGCAGCTATCGAGAGGAAACCGACGAGGATTTTCCCCAGGATCCCGCAACCCAACTGGCCGAGGTGCTGCGGTCGATGGCCCGCGCCTGGGAAGGACCCACGGCGCGGCTGCTGCGCCAGGCCAAGGGCGCGCCGTCGAATGCTCCGCTGGGACTGGTCGTGCAGCAGATGGTGCTGGGCCAGGGGCCGGGCCTTTGCGGGTCGGGCAGCATCCAGTTCGCCGATTCCGTCACCGGTGCGCCACGCGTCACCGGCCGCTTCCGCCGCCAGCATCATGGCGGCGCGGACGGGGCCGGGGCGGAAACCCAGTTCCTGACCCGCGACACCCGTGGCCCTTCCCTGGAAGAATCCGCGCCCGAGGTCTTTGCCGACCTGATCCGCTTCGGCGTCGCCGCGCGCGAGCGCCTGCGCGAGGAAATGCAGATCGAGTTCGTGGTAATGGACGGCCAGATCGCCATCATCGATGCGACCCGCGTGCAGCGCACGTCGCGCGCGGGGGTGCGGATCGCGGTGGCCTTGGCCCGTGACGGCATCATCCCGGAATCCGAGGCCGTGATGCGCGTCGAACCCCGCGCCCTGGCCGACCTTCTGCACCAGCAGGTCGATCCCCGCGCCCCGCGCGAGGTGATCGCCCGCGGCATCAACGCAAGCCCCGGCGCGGCAACGGGGCGGATCGTCTTCACCTCGGCTGCGGCCCAGGCCGCCGCCGCGCGCGACGAGGCCTGCATCCTGGTGCGCCGCGAAACCGTCCCCGAGGATGTGCGCGGGATGCACGCATCCGTGGGGGTGCTGACCGAACGCGGAGGCACCACCAGCCATGCGGCGGTGATCGCACGCGGCATGGGCCTGCCCTGCATTGTCGGAGCCACGGGCATCAGCATCGACGCCCGGCAGCGCACGCTGCGCGCAGGCGGCACCGTCCTGCGCGAGGGGGACGAGATCACCATCGACGGATCATCCGGAGAGGTTCTGGCCGGCTGCGTGCCCCTGCTGGAACCGGCGCTTGACGACAACTTCACCCAGCTTCTGGACTGGGCGGACGCGGCGGGCGGCATCGGGGTGCGCGCCAATGCCGACACGCCCGAGGATGCCCGCACTGCGCGCCGCTTCAAGGCCCAGGGCATCGGGTTGTGCCGGACCGAGCACATGTTCTTCGACGCCGAGCGCCTGCCCGCCATGCGCGAGATGATCTTTGCCGACAAGCCCGAGGATCGGCGCCTGGCGCTGGACCGCATCCTGCCCATGCAGCGCCAGGATTTCACCGCCCTGTTCGAGATCATGGCAGGGCTGCCCGTCACCATCCGCCTGTTCGACCCGCCCCTGCACGAATTCCTGCCCCACGACCGCGAAGGCTTGCGCGACCTGGCCGATTCGCTGGACCTGCCCCTCTCCGACGTGACCCGCCGGGTCGAGGCCCTGTCCGAGTTCAACCCTATGCTCGGGATGCGCGGGGTCCGCCTGGGGATCACCGTTCCCGAAATCTATGACATGCAGGCCCGCGCCATCTTCGAGGCCACGGTCGAGGCCAGCCGCAAGGGCGACCCCGTCGTCCCCGAGATCATGATCCCCCTTGTCAGCGCCATGCGCGAGGTCGAGTTGGTCAAGAACCGCATCGACGCGGTCGCGGCCGCCGTCAGGAACGACCGGCGCGCCGATTTCGCCTATCGCCTGGGCGTGATGGTTGAAACGCCCCGCGCCTGCCTGCGGGCGGGCGACATCGCGGCGCATTCGGCCTTTCTGTCCTTCGGCACGAACGACCTGACGCAGATGACCTATGGCCTGTCGCGCGATGACGCGGGACGCTTCATGGCCACCTATGTGGGGCAAGGGGTCTATGCCGAAGACCCGTTCCACTGTCTTGACCAGGACGGGGTGGGCGAACTGCTGCTGACGGGCGCGCAGCGGGCACGCCGTCAGCATCCGGGCATCACCATCTCGGTCTGCGGCGAACATGGCGGCAATCCCGAATCGATTGCCTTCTGCCATGACGCGGGCTTCGACTATGTCTCCTGCTCGCCTTTCCGCGTGCCTGTGGCCCGGCTTGCGGCGGCGCAATCGTCGCTGCGGGCGCGCTTGCGGCACGAAGATCGATAGGCTTCCGACCGGCCCAACGAATCACTGAAACCTTGTTTCGAGCCGCCCGTATTGGGTCCGCACCGGACCTTGTTGGATGCTGTCACGCTGATTCCTGCCAGTTAACCATTTTGTCGTCGGCAGGAAGCTGCCGGAAATCTTGGTTTCGGGCGCTCACGCCCGTCTCACGGACAAGTGGCATGGCCCGGACGATCCGTAAAACCGTAATCATTCCGCAGACGCCAAGGGGGCCATCTGCTCGGGTTTCCGCGGCGATGTTAACGCCCTGTCCATCTGGCACGGTTATAGGATTGCTTATGAAAACGCTGCTTCGGCGGACGGCGCCGCTTTGTCTGTGCGCCTCTGCCCTGACCCTTACGGCCACAGGCGCCTCGGCGGGCAACGGATCGCTGTTCTCGTCCGATGCGGGACTTTTTGCGGCTGTCGCGAACCGGGCGGAAAGCCCTCGCCCGACGCCGCTTCTATATACGGATGCCGAGCCTGTGAAGGTGGAAAACCCGGTCGCGGACGAAATTCCTTCGGCCAAGACCTTCCTTGCCAGCAGCCGGGGCCGCTTCAACGAACGCGACCTGAATTGCCTGGCCGAAGCCATCTATCACGAGGCGCGCGGCGAAAGCACGCAGGGCCAGGCCGCCGTGGCCGAGGTGATCCTGAACCGGGTCGAAAGCCGTCAATTCCCGCCCTCGGTCTGCGGTGTCGTGAACCAGCCCAGCCAGTTCAGCTATACGATCGGCGGCAAGAAGAAGATCGGCAACAAGGCCGCCTATCTGCGCGCCCGCGACATCGCCCGCAACGCCCTGGCCGGCGCACCGCGCGTGCTGACCGGCGGCGCCACCTATTTCCACACGCCTGCCGTGCGGCCTTCATGGTCGCATCGGTTCCAGCGCACCGTGCGGATCGGCCAGCACATCTTCTATCGTCCGGGCGGGCAGCGGGTCGCCTCGAACTAAGGCGGGCTTGCCTGCCGCGCGGATTTGCGGTGAATGGCGGGCATGACCCAACCCGACCGCATCCACCTGCGCGACCATGTCGTGACCGCCGAAATCGGCGCCTTCCAATCCGAACGGGGCCAGACGCAGCGCCTGCGCTTTGCCCTGACCGTTGATCTGCGCGACCCCGTTGACGGGGCGGACGATCACGTGGACCGGATCCTGTCCTATGACGTGCTGGTCCAGGCGATCGACGCGGCCCTGGCCGATCAGCGCTATAACCTGGTCGAAACCCTGGCCGAGCGCATTGCCGCCGAGGTTCTGGCCGACCCCCGCGCCGCCCGGATCGAGGTCACCGTCGAAAAGCTGGACCGCGGCCCCGGCGCCCTTGGCATCACCATCAGCCGCGCCGCAGGCAGGGTGGCCGTGACGCCCGCCCATCTGCCGGTGCGGATCATCGTCGGGCGTCCCGCCGACCTGCCGCCCGGTGCGGTCGTGGTCCTGCCCGACGCCCCCGTCCAGCCACTGCCGCAGGGCGGCGACGCGCGCCGCTTGGCGCTGCTGGGTCTGGACCAGTCTGCCTGGATCCTGGCCGCCACGCTGGGGATCGAGGTGGCCGAGACCCGGACGGAGCTTGACGCCGCGATCCGTGCGGGACGCGCGGTCGTCTGGGCCCCCGCGCGCCTTGCTGTCGAGGCGCCCGATGTTGCGCCGGAAGGTGCGGCGCTTGCGCTTTGGCTGGCGCCCCGGCTGGCAGCCGACCGCATCGACATCGCAGGCCCCCTGCCCGCCCTGCCGCCGGATTTGGCAGTTCCGGTGGAACGCATCCGGGGCGGCGACGAATGACCCTCTATTACCGCCCCGTTCCTGTCGCTCATGGCCGCCATCGGCTGGCAGGCGGCTGGACCCGTTTTTCGCAGGTCGAGGTGCTGCAGCGCGGCCAGTCGCCGAGCGTCACCGACGACATCCCAGCCGAAGTCCTGGAGCGGCTGACCACGCCCCGCGCAGGGATACTGGGCCTCCCGCTCGACCGGCCGCGCGTCATGGGCATCGTGAATGCCACGCCCGACAGTTTCTCGGACGGCGGCCGCTATGAGGCTGTGGCCCAGGGCCACCGGCTGCTGGACGAGGGCGCGGACATTCTAGACATCGGCGGCGAATCGACCCGTCCAGGTGCGGCCGAGGTGGCGGTGGACGAGGAAATCGCCCGCATCGTCCCCGCAATCCGCGCCGTGGCCGACCTGGCGCCCGTCTCGGCCGACACGCGCAAGGCGGCGGTCGCCCGGGCCGCGCTTGGCGCCGGGGCCGCGATGATCAACGACGTGTCGGGCTTTGACTTCGATGCGGCCATGGCTCCGTTGGTTGCGGAGGCTGGCGTCCCGGTCTGCCTGATGCACGCGCAGGGCCTGCCCGAGACGATGCAGGACGATCCGCGCTATGACAACGTGCTGCTGGATGTCTATGACGCGCTTGAGGCGCGGGTGCGGCGGGCCGAGGCAGCAGGGATTTCGCGCGACAGGATCATCGTCGATCCGGGCATCGGCTTCGGCAAGACGCAGGCTCATAATCTTGCGATCCTGCGGCGCATATCGCTGTATCATGGGCTGGGTTGCCCGGTCCTTCTGGGCGTCTCGCGCAAGCGGTTAATCGGGACGCTGGGCGGCGCCGAGGATCCGGCAGACCGGGCGCCGGGCACGCTGGCGGTGACGCTGGCGGCCGTGGCGCAGGGGGTGCAGGTTCACCGTGTTCATGACGTGGGCGCGGTGGTTCAGGGACTGCGGCTGTGGCAGGCCGTCAACAACGAAAAGGCAGAACAATGAGCAGAGGCTTGTTCGGGACAGACGGCGTGCGCGGGCGCGCCAACACCCATCCCATGACCGCCGAGATGGCATTGCGGTTGGGCGCGGCGGCGGGGCGGTATTTCCGCCGCGACAGCAAGGACAGCGTGCATCGCGTGGTGATCGGCAAGGACACGCGGCTGTCGGGCTATATGCTGGAAAACGCGCTGACGGCGGGGCTGACCAGCACCGGCATGAACGTGCTGCTGCTGGGGCCGGTGCCGACGCCCGCCGTAGGTTTCCTGACCCGCTCGATGCGAGCGGATGTGGGCATCATGATCTCGGCCAGCCACAACCCGGCCGAGGACAACGGCATCAAGTTCTTCGGCCCCGACGGCTTCAAGCTGTCGGACGAGGCCGAGGCCGAGATCGAGCGAATCGTCGCGGGCGAGATCGCCCCCGCCCAGCCCGGGAATATCGGCCGCGCCAAGCGGATCGACGACGGGCGCGGCCGCTATGTCGAATATGCCAAGACCACCTTCCCGGCGGGTCGCCGCCTGGACGGCCTGCGGGTGGTGATCGACTGCGCCAATGGCGCGGCCTATCGCGCCGCCCCGGACGTGCTGTGGGAACTGGGCGCCGACGTGATCCCCATCGGCGTCGAACCCGACGGGCGCAACATCAACGCGGGCGTCGGTTCGACCCATCCTAACACCTGCGCCGCGGCGGTGCTGACGCATGGCGCGCATCTGGGCATCAGCCTGGACGGCGACGCGGACCGGGTCATCATCATCGACGAAAAGGGCCAGGTGGCCGATGGGGACCAGATCATGGCGCTGATGGCTGCCCGCTGGGCCGACCAGGGCCGGCTGAAGGGCAGCGCCCTGGTCGCCACCGTCATGTCCAACCTGGGGCTGGAACATTTCCTGCAAGGCCGCGGGCTGCGGCTGGAACGCACCAAGGTCGGCGACCGCTATGTGGTCGAGCGGATGCGCGAGGGAGGCTTCAACCTGGGCGGCGAGCAGTCCGGCCATATCGTGATGACCGACTATGCCACGACCGGAGACGGTTTGATCGCCGCGATGCAGTTCCTGGCCGCCATGGCCGAGACCGGGCAAAGCGCCAGCAGCCTGGCCGCGCAGTTCGACCCGGTGCCGCAGATGCTGAAGAACGTCCGCTACGCCGCAGGCGCCGACCCCCTGTCGGCTGCCGAGGTGCGCGCGGTGATCGCGGATGCCGAGGCACGGCTGGCGGGAACCGGCCGCGTCCTGATCCGCAAGTCGGGCACCGAGCCCCTGATCCGCGTCATGGCCGAAGCCGAGAACGAAACCGTCCTGCGCGAGGTCGTGGACGGGATCGTTGCGGCGGTGGAAAAGGCAGCCTGAGGCCGTGACCGCCGGGGGCTTCGCGCCCCCGGACCCCCGCGGGATATTTGGCCCAAAGTGAAAGGTTCAGGGCGCTTCCGTCACCGGGTCGAAGTCGTAGATCCAGTCGAAGCGCGACAGGATCGCCCCAGGCGCGACCTTGCCGCCGATCCGCAGGGCGGCATGGGCGGCCAGCCGTTTCGGTCCCGTCAGGTGATAGTTGCGCGCATTGTCGTTCGCTGCGGCAACGATCCGCGTCGTGCGCGGCTTGCGCAGGCTTTCATAACGCAACAAGGCGGCCTGCTGGTCGGGCCTATGGTCCAGGCAGGCGGCAAGGGTCCAGGCATCCTCGATCGCCATGCAGGCGCCCTGTGCCATGAAAGGCAGCGTCGGGTGGGCGGCGTCGCCCAGGATCACGATGCGGCCGTCCTGCCAGCGGGCCGCGACCTCGTGCCGGAACAGGCCCCAGACATGGGTCTGGTCCACCTGCGCCAGCCAGCCGGGCACCGGGCCGCCGAAACGGCCGAAGGCCGCCCGCAGGTTGGCGGGGTCGTCGGGACGGGACCAGCCTTCATCCTGCCAGTCGCGGGTTTCCAGGACGGCCACGATGTTGCGCAACCCACCCGCCAGAGGATAGCTGACCAGGTGCCGACCCGGCCCCATGAAGACTTGGGCCTCGGGGGCATTGGCGGCGTTCTCGTCTGCAATCACGGCCCGCCAGGCGGTCTGGCCGGTGAAGAAGGGCACCTCTCGCCCGTTCAAGGCGGTGCGCATGCGACTGTGCAAGCCGTCGGCCCCGATCGCCAGGGTGCCGTCAGGGGGGGTATCGACGGCTTGGCCGAGTGCAATCCGGACACCTGCCTGCCGGGCGGCATGTTCCAGGATCTCGATCAGGCGGGCGCGGTGGATCAGGCGGAACCGGGCCCGCGGGCGGTGGCGCGCCAGATCCAGCCGCACCACATCGGCGCCGGAAGCATCGCGCAGCCGCACCGCCTGGCTAGGCAGTGATACCGCGTCAAGGGCCGGCATCAGGCCAAGCGCATCCAGCACCCGTGTCGCGTTTGGTGAAAGCTGCAACCCGGCGCCGACTTCCGTAATGGCCGGGGCACGTTCCAGGATGGTCACATCCGCGCCTCGCTGGCGCAGGGCGATCGCGGCGGTCAGGCCCGCGACGCCGCCTCCGACGACCGTGACGGGCCGTGATCGAAGCGCGCCGGCCATCGGGTCAGTCGTCGCGGTGGACCCGCTCGCGCCGTTCGTGGCGTTCCTGCGCTTCCAGCGTCATGGTGGCGATGGGACGCGCGTCAAGGCGCTTGAGGCTGATCGGTTCGCCCGTCATCTCGCAATAGCCGTATTCGCCGGTCTCGATCCGGCGCAGGGCCGCGTCGATCTTGCTGACCAGCTTGCGCTGACGGTCCCGGGTACGCAGCTCGAGCGCGCGGTCGGTTTCCTCGGACGCGCGGTCTGCGATGTCGGGGACATTGCGGGCGCTGTCCTGCAGCCCTTCCAATGTTTCGGCTGACTGGTCCAGCAGTTCCTGCTTCCATGCTTCCAGCTTGCGCCGGAAATATTCAAGCTGCCGGTCGTTCATGAACGGCTCATCCTCGGCGGGACGATAGTCCTGGGGCAGGAAGGTCTGGGCTTTCATAAATCATCTCCGGCGGCGCCGGGTGGAACGCGAAACCGGCACCTTGCGCGCCCCCATAAAGTATGACGTCTTGCTTGTCACTAGGCGAAACGATTGTGGCGCGACGACAGATCGCCTCTGGCGCTGCCACGCTACAAGTATTTCACTTGAAAGGAGAGTTTCATGCATTTCACCGGCACGGACCGTTACGTCGCCCCGCCCGACCTGGCGGTTGCCGTGAACGCGGCCGTGACGCTGGAACGGCCGCTTCTGGTCAAGGGCGAACCGGGCACGGGCAAGACAGAACTGGCCCGCCAGGTTGCGGCCAGCCTGGGGCTGCCGATCATCGAATGGCACGTCAAATCAACGACGAAGGCCCAGCAGGGCTTGTACGAATACGACGCCGTCTCGCGCCTGCGCGACAGCCAGCTGGGCGATGCGCGGGTCCATGACGTGTCGAACTACATCCGCCGGGGCAAGCTGTGGCAGGCCTTCACGGCGCCCGGCAAGGTGGTCCTGCTGATCGACGAGATCGACAAGGCGGATATCGAGTTTCCCAACGACCTTCTGCAGGAACTCGACCGGATGGAGTTTCACGTTTACGAGACCGGCGAGACGGTCCGCGCCGCGCATCGGCCGGTCGTCATCATCACGTCGAACAACGAGAAAGAGCTTCCGGACGCCTTCCTGCGGCGCTGTTTCTTCCACTACATCCGCTTTCCCGATGCAGACACGCTGCGCGCTATCGTGGACGTGCATTACCCGGGCCTGAAGCGCGGGTTGCTGGATCAGGCGCTGACCCAGTTCTTCGACTTGCGCGAGACGCCGGGACTGAAGAAGAAGCCCTCGACCAGCGAGTTGCTGGACTGGCTGAAGCTGATCCTGGCCGAAGATCTGGCGCCCGAGGATCTGCGGCGCGATCCCCACACCATGCTGCCGAAACTGCATGGCGCGCTGCTGAAGAACGAACAGGACGTGGCGCTGTTCGAAAAGCTGGCCTTCATGGCGCGGCGCCAGCGGTAGGCATCAGGCGCCGGTCGCGGGGTCGTCGGCATGGCGGCCCGCAGCCATGCCCATGCCCATGCCGCCGCCAGCCCCTCCGCCGCCTGCGCCGCCGCCGCGCGACCGTCCCTCGTCCCCGCCCCGGCCCTTGCCGCCACCGGGCGCGGGCCTGGTCGGACCCTGGGGCGGGATGGCAAGGCCCGTGGGAACGGGGTCCAAATCCAGGGCCGTGCGGATGAAATCGCGCAGGGACCGCACCAGTTCATCCGTTTGAACCGGCCGCCCTTCCACCAGGTCGCGGGCGGCGCGTTCGGCCAGTCGGACATGGGTTTCCGTTCCCAGCAACAGGATGTCGGACAGTGCGCCTTCCACCGCGTCCCGGATGCGGCGACGACGGTCCGAGCCTTCAGAAGGCTCAACCCCCTCGTCCATCGCCCGCTGGCGCAGGTCGCGCAAATGGGCGGGATCCACGGCCAGATCGCCCGTGAAGGATCCGCCCAGCACCTTGTAGGCGGCGATCAGCACCCGCAGGCGTTCGTTGATCTGGCGGTTCATCCGCTCGCGGCGCTGCTGAACGGTGAACATCACCAGCACGCGGATGCCGATGCCGATCAGCGCGAACAGGGCGATCCCGATCACGGTGGACAGGATGCTGTTCCAGTTGCTGAAGTCGATCATGCGCATGGGCTGTTCCTGAAAGCGGTCGCGGCATGATCGGGGCCAAGGCCCGCAGGGACAACCCCATAATCCCAATTGAAACCGGGCCGCTGTCATGACCTTCTGCCCCTAAAACGACATCGAGAGGAGAGAGACATGACCCAGGGCTTTGACACGACCGCGATCCATGCCGGGACCGAACCCGATCCCGCGACCGGGGCGCGGCAGGTGCCGATCTATCAGACCACGTCCTATGTCTTCAAGGACGCCGACCATGCCGCCCGCCTGTTCGGGCTGCAAGAGGTGGGATACATCTATTCCCGCCTGACCAACCCCACCGTCGGCGCGTTGCAGAACCGGGTCGCCGCACTGGAAGGCGGCGCGGGGGCGGTCTGCTGTTCGTCAGGGCACGCGGCGCAGATCATGGCGCTGTTCCCGCTGATGGCGCCGGGGCGCAACATCGTCGCCTCGACCCGGCTTTACGGGGGCACGGTCACGCAGTTCAGCCAGACCATCAAGCGGTTCGGCTGGTCGGCCAAGTTCGTGGATTTCGACGATCTGAACGCCCTGCGCGCTGCCATCGACGACGACACCCGCGCGGTGTTCTGCGAATCGATCAGCAATCCCGGCGGCTATGTCACCGACATTCCGGCGGTGGCCGAGATCGCCAGGGCCGCAGGCGTCCCGCTGATCGTGGACAACACGCTGGCCACGCCATACCTGTGCCGCCCGATCGAGATGGGCGCGACGCTGGTCGTCCACAGCCTGACAAAGTACATGACCGGCAACGGCACGGTCACGGGCGGCGCGATCGTGGACAGCGGCCGTTTCGACTGGTCGGCATCCGACAAGTTCCCCAGCCTCTCGGCCCCCGAACCCGCCTATCACGGGCTGAAGTTCCACGAGACCTTCGGCAACTTGGCCTTCACCTTCCATTCCATCGCCATCGGGCTGCGCGACCTGGGCATGACCATGAACCCGCAGGGCGCGCATTACACGCTGATGGGGATCGAGACGCTGGGCCTGCGCATGGCGCGTCATGTCGAAAACGCGCAGAAGGTCGCGGAATGGCTGGAAAACGACCCGCGCGTGACGGCCGTGACCTATGCCGGGCTGGCATCCTCGCCCTGGAATGCGACGGCCAGGCGCCTTTATCCCAAGGGGGCCGGGGCGCTGTTCACCTTCTCGGTCAAGGGCGGCTATGAGACGGCGGTCAAGGTGGTCGGCGCGCTGAAGCTGTTCAGCCATGTGGCGAACCTGGGGGATGCGCGGTCTTTGGTGATCCATTCGGCATCGACCACCCACCGCCAGTTGACCGAGGATCAGCAGCGCGCGGCGGGCGCGGCCCCCGACCTGCTGCGCCTGTCGGTCGGGATCGAGGATCCCGCCGACCTGATCGCGGATCTGGACCAGGCCCTGGCGGCGGCGGTGGCATAGGAAAGGGGGCCATGCGGCCCCCGTTCCAGTTCAGTTCGCGGGCGCCGGGCTTTCGGCAGGGGCCTTGCCCATCGGCACGACCGGTTCGCCAGGTTCCGGCGCGCCGGTGTCCGTGCCCAGCGGCGGCGGCAGATCGCCTGCCGGGGGCGTGGCGGGATCGGCATCGGGCGCAGGGCCTGCATCGGCGTCGGGGGCCGGGGCCGGATCAAGGCCGGGAACCGGCGGATGCCCCTCGGGCAGCGCACCGCCGCCCTGGTCCGGACCGCCGTGGCCCGATCCGCCGTGTCCGCCTGCGGGTCCGTGGCCCATGCCGCCATGGCCGTGATGACCACCCATCGGCCCGCAATCCTGACCCGTCAGTGCGAACTGCATCTCGACCATCGCGGACAGCGCCACCTCGCCTGCGGCGACGGGGACCTTGGCGGCGTCTGACGCTGCGCGCGCCTCCATCATCATCGGGCGCGGGCCTTCGGGGGAAGGCGTGTCGCGCAGCACCAGAACCGGGCCGAGGGTCAGCCCTGCGGCCTCGGCCAGGATCTCGGCCTTGTGGCGGGCATCCTCGACGGCGGCGCGGCGGGCCTCATCCTCGGTGGCCGAACTGTCGTCGCGGGTGAAGCTGATACCGTTGATCTCGTTCGCGCCGGCGCCGACAATGGCGTCCAGAACCTCGCCCAGGCGTGCCACGTCCTTGACCCGGACCGCGACAATGTTGCTGGCCTGATAGCCCGTCACGGCTGGCGCGCGCCCTTCGCCGTAATCCATCATCGGGTTCAGGTTCAGCCCCGAGGTCTGGATGTCCGCCGGCTCGATCCCGGCGCCGGTCAGCGCCTCGATCACCGCGGTCTGCTGGACCGAGTTCTGGCGCATCGCCTCGGCTGCGCTTTCAGCCTGGGTGGTGACGCCAAGCTGGACCATCGCCAGGTCGGGGGCCACCCGCGCCTCGCCCTCGCCGGTCACGGTCAGGCGCGACATGCCCGGATGGCACATGGAATGACCGCCCATGCCGGGTGCGGCCATGGCGGGGGCGCCAAGCGCCAGGGCGGTCGAGGCCACAAGCGCGGCCCGGGCCAGCCGTCGCGGAAGCTTGGTCATGTCTCTGTCCTTTCTGCGGAAATCGTCGTTGCCCATTAACAGCATCCGGCAGGATGAAGTTCAAAGCAATTGCATTCACGGATCCGCCAGTTTGCCTTTCCACAGGATGCAAAATCCGCTAGATCTGGGACAATCAAACAAATCGCGGACCCTTAAAACACGCGATCGTCATCGAGCAGTGATCCATCATGAACAGACCCATCGCCCCGCCCGATTTCGCCATGAGCTTCACGCCCGAGGCGGTCCTGCTTGAACGCCGCGACGGGTTCGGCTGGCAGCCGCTTGGCAAAGCCCCCTTCGCGGGCCGGGAAATGACCGCCCGGCTTGCCGCGCTGCGCGAGCAGGCGGGGGTCGAGCCGGGCGATCTGGACACCGTTCTGGTCATCCCCGACGACCAGATCCTGTATACCACGCTGACCGTTCCAAGGGGATCGGACACACCCGCCGCCGTGGCCCGCGCGCTTGAGGCGATGACGCCCTATCCGGCCTCGGACCTGGCCTATGACTGGTGCCCCTCGGCCAATGGCGACATCGAGACGCTGCGCGTGGCCGCCGTCGCCCGCCGCACCCTGGAAGAGGCCGAGGATTTCGCCCGCGCCCAAGGCTTTCGCCCATCGGGCTTCGTGGCGCGTCCGGATGACGACCGCTTCGACGGCCAGCCCGATTTCGGACCCAGCCGTCTTGCCGCGGAAGGCTTCACCCGCCCGCCCTTCAGCCAGCCCGATCTGGCCCAGGCCCGCGTCACGGATCCGGTCGTGACTGACCCGGAAGCCGTGGTGCCCGCCATGACAGGGCCCGCGCCGGTCATCGTCAGCCGCATCGTGCCCCATGTCGTGGCAACCCCTGCGAGTGCACGATCCGATGCGGAAAAAGCCGAACCTGCCCGGGCTGACGCCGGCAGCATCGCAGCCCCGGCCTCGGTGCCCGGGGTGATCCGCCACGGCGAGGTCAAGCCCCCTGCGGCCCCACGCGCCCTGTCGCCCCGCGCCCAGGCGGTGCATGACCGCGCCCGCGATGCGCGCGCCCTGCGTGCCGCCGAGGCGCCGCGCGACGACGAAGGTGAATTCGCCCTCGCCTGGCTGCGCCGCCTGGATCCGGGCCGCTTGCCGGTGATGATGGGCGTGCTGGTCCTGGCGCTTGTCGCGGTTCTGGTCTTCTTCGGCTCGTCCCCGGATCAGGGCGCCGCGCCCCAGCAGGTGGCCGCGACCGATCCTGTGCCCGAAGCGAGCGCCGCGCCCGAGCCTTCGGCTGTCCCCGCCGCGCCGGTCGAGCAAGCCCAGGCCCCTGTCCCGGCCATTGAGAGCCCGTCCCCGGCGGCAGAGCCTCGGCCGCAGGAAGCCGCCGAAGCAGACGCCCGCCCGGCCGTCTCGGGCACCGACATCGCCACGGCAGCGCCCCAGGTTGCGCCCCAACCTGCGCCGGTCGATCTTGAACCCGCGCCGGTGGCTGCTGCCCCCGCCGCGACAGCGCCCGCCATCGCGGCCGCCCGGCCGCAGCCCGCGCCTCAGCAGCAGCCCGCAGTGCCCGTCGCCCAGGGTGACGATGCCCTGGCACAGGCCCTGACCGAAGCCATGGCCGCACCGACCGGCGCTGTTTCGCAGACCCCCATCAGCGCGGCAACGATGGCGGCTCCGGTGGTCGAGGCCCAGGCGCAGACACCGACACAAGCACCGGCGCAGACGCAGACCCCTGCGCAGCCCCCTGCGGCCGTGGCCCCGGCTGCACCGGCCCCTGCAGCAGCGCCCGCGCAACAGCGGCTTGCCAGTTCGGCCCGCCCGCCGCGCGTGGCCCCCGTGCGAGCCACGCCGCCTGCGCGGACCGATGCCCGGCCGACCGTCCCCGCAAACCCGCAGCCCTTTGCGGCACGCGCCCAGGCTGATGCCGCGCGCCCGGCGGCGGCGCGTCCGCAGACGTCGCGACTGTCGGCCTCGCGCCCGCCGGAACGTCCCGCTTCGGTCACCCCAGCCAGCAGCCCGGCGGCATCGCCTGCCGCCACGGCACCGGCAGCAGCACCGGCAGTGGCGCCCTCCCGCGCCGCGCCGTCCGTGGGGACATCGGGCCGTCCGCCCGCGCGCCCGGAACGGCAAAGCAGCCTCGAGGAAGGCAGCCGGGCCGAGGAAGACCAGCCGACCCGCCTGACCCAGGCGGAACGCGCGTCCCTGACCAAGCTGCTGCGCGACCTCAGAACCGCCCAGGCTGGCGCAGGCGGTCTCAGCGCGGCAGAACGCGGAGCCCTGATCCAGTTGGCCGACGCCCGCCCGTCCCGCAAGCCGGTGGCCGTGGGCGGTCCATCGCAACGCGCCGTGCAGGACGCGGTCGCGGCCGCCGTGGCCGAGACACCGCGCACCCGGTCCGCTGCGGGCCTTGGCCAGTCCGCTCGACCGATGGCTCGGCCCGGCGGGGCAAGGACCGTCGCCCGCAGCGATCCCGGCCCCGGCAGCGCAAGCCTGTCGGGCGCAGCCATCGACCGGGCCGTCGCCGAAGCCGTTTCGGAAAACTCTCCCCCCGCAGGCGCCGTCGCTTTGACGGCGCTTCGTTCATCTGCCCTTCCGCCCCGGCGCGCCGCAGGCGCCGCAGCAGCCGTTGCCGGCGCGGCAGGCACCGCCACCCTGGCCGCCACATCACTGACGCCGACGCCCAGCGACCTGCGTTCCGCGGCACAAGCCCAATCCGAGGAAGCGGCCCTGGCCGAACAGCGCCGCCTGGACGCCGAGCTGCAGGCCCAGGCCGAGGCCCGCGCCCGCGCCCGCGCCGCCCAGGACGCCCAGGCCGAGGCGCAGGCCCGTGCCCAGGCCGAGGCCCGCGCCCGCGCCCAGGCCGAGGCCGAGGCGCGCGCCGCCGCCGCCCGCCAGCAACGCTATGCCCCGCCCGAGGCCGAGGACGAGCCCGAGGTCGCGGCCAACATCCCTGACGGCCGGACCCCCACGACCGCGGGCAATGCGGCGACCGTCAAGGATGGCATCCAGATCAACCGCACGCAGATCATCGGCACGATCGGCGCGGGCAAGGCCAGCCGCGCCCTGGTGCGGCTGTCGAACGGCCGGGTGCTGACGCTGCGTCTAGGCGACCGGATCAACGGCGGCACGATTACCGATATCGGCGACAGCCGGATCACCTTCGTGAAGGGCGGGCAACAGCAGGCCCTGTCTGTGCTGGGCGGCCGCTAGCCGTCCAGCCTCTCGATGGTCCAGCCATCCTGCTCCAGCAGGCGAAGCACGCCGCCCTCGCCCGGCAGGTGCAGTGCGCCAAAGGCTGCCAGGATGCCCTTGCCCCTGTCGGCCGCGTCGCTGGCCCCGGCGGTCAGGGGCGCGATCCAGGCCTCGTTGCGCCGCTCCATCAGATGTTCCTGCGCCAGATCCATCTGCTGATCGACCTGTTCCCTGGTCAGCCCCGAATTGCGATAGGCATCGAAGCGGCCAAACTCCCAGATCGCCCACACATCGCCGGCGAAATAGGCCTCGGTCAGGGTGACGGCGTAATCGTCGGCATGGGCGGCGGCAGGCAGGCTGGCGCGGATCATCTCGATCTCCTGCCCAGGGGACAGGTGGCTGAACAGCGTGAAGACCGTATCCCAGGGTTCAAGCGCGCGGACCGGAACCTCCATCGACCCGGCCTGCTCGATGATCCGGTGGTCCAGGCCCCGCGCGTCGCCTTCGGCCATCTGCTTCATCATGCATGGGCTGATCCCCAGCATCATCGCCACATACCAGGGCCGCAGCTTCGCGGTCATCACGGCCGGCATCCCCCGTTCCGCCATGGCCGCCGCCAGTGCCTGCCAGTCCCGATCATCCAGCCGTTCGGGCAGCGTCGGCCCTGCCGGATCGACCATCAGCGTCGGATCCGAGGACAGCTCATCGGTCAGCCTCCGCTCTTCCTCGGGGCCGGCCTCGACAAAGACGGCGTCGGCCTGCCGGATCAGCGGCGCCAGGCGGTCCAGCATCGGGTCATGGCGCGGATCGCCAAAGTGATAGGTGCCGACCAGCGTCATCTCCTGCCCGGCCTTGGTCGCGCGCCACAGGATACCCTGGTGAAAGGGAACGCCTTCCACCGCAGCCTCGATCTCGGCCCGCTGTTCGGAGGGCATGGTGTCGAACAGGTTGCTGCCCACGCATTCGGCCAGGGCGGGGGCAGCGGCAGCCGCCCATGCCATCACCACGCCCGCAAGAACTGCCCGCATCACCCTCTCCTTTCATCGAACCGGCGACAGGCTGGCACAACCACACCGGCCTGACCAGCCGAGGCCGGTCACATCTGGGCGACGCCCCGCCGTTGACAGCCGCGGCCGGTTGCCCTATCTCACCGCCATTGGCACTCACCTGCCTTGAGTGCCAACAGCGACACTGCAACCTGAAACACGGAGTGTTCACCAATGGCATTCAAACCGCTGCATGACCGCGTTCTGGTCCGCCGCGTCCAGTCGGACGAAAAGACCAAGGGCGGCCTGATCATCCCCGACAGCGCCAAGGAAAAGCCCGCCGAGGGCGAGGTCATCTCGACCGGCGAAGGCGCGCGCAAGGATTCGGGCGAACTGATCGCACCGTCGGTCAAGGCGGGCGACCGCGTCCTGTTCGGCAAGTGGTCGGGCACCGAGGTCACGATCGACGGCGAAGAGCTGCTGATCATGAAGGAAAGCGACATCCTGGGCGTGATCGCCTGATCCGCGTCCTTCCCCACTAAATTCAGGAGAGTCAAATGGCTGCGAAAGAAGTGAAGTTCAACACGGACGCGCGCGACCGGATGCTTCGGGGCGTGAACATTCTGGCGGATGCCGTGA
>NZ_BNCL01000004.1 GCF_014656455.1 Paracoccus aerius | reverse complement strand
GGCAAGCGCACCATCGTCCTGCCCGATTTCGGCCGGCTGGTCGAGGAATCGGGCGACGACGCCGACGGCGGCTACTTCAGCTAGGACCAGTCGATCGGGATCGCGGGAATGGCTGCGACCAGCGACCGGCTGTGGTCGTTCCGGGGCGCGTCCAGGATCTGTTGGGTCGGCCCCTCCTCGACGACGCGGCCCGCCTGCATGACCAGGACGCGGTCGGTGATGCCGCGCACGACCGACAGGTCGTGGCTGATGAACAGGTAGGACAGCCCGTGATCCCTTTGCAGCCGGGCCAGCAGGTCCAGCACCTGGGCGCGGACCCGCACGTCAAGCGCGCTGACGGCCTCGTCCAGGACGATCAGGGCAGGGCGGATGATCAGCGCGCGCGCGATGGCCAGGCGCTGGCGCTGGCCGCCGCTGAACTGGTGGATGAACTTGCGGGCGTCCGTGGGCTGCAGCCCGACCTCGGCCAGGGCTTCGGCAACGCGTTTGCGCCAGTCGGGCGGGCGGCCGGTCAGGTGGAAGGGCTCGGCCAGCAGGCGGTCCACCCGCCAGCGGGGATCGAAGCTGCCGAAGGGATCCTGGAACACCACCTGCATCCGCGCGCGCAGGCCGCGCGGCATGAGCCGTCCCGCATCCACGACCTGCCCGTCAAGCGTGATGCGCCCGGCTTGCAACGGTTCCAGCCCCAGGATCGCGCGGGCCAGGGTGGACTTGCCGCAGCCCGATTCCCCCACCAGCCCGACGCTTTCGCCGCGCCCGATGGTCATGCTGATTCCGTCCAGGGCGCGAAGGCCGCCATCCGCGGTGCGGTAGTCGCGGACCGCCCCCTCCACCTGCACAAGGGGTGTCGGGAAATCGCTCGCAGGCCGTGCCGGCGCAGGGCGCGAGGCGTCGAGAAGCTGACGGGTATAAGGGTGGCGAGGGCCGCGGAACAGCGATCCGGTCGGGCCTTCCTCGGCGATCCGTCCGTTTTGCATCACGGCCACCCGGTCGGCCATTCCCGCCACGACGGCGAGGTCATGCGTGATCAGCAGCAGGGCCATCCCCTCGTCCCGCACCAGGTCCTTCAGCAGATCCAGGATCCGCGCTTGGGTGGTCACATCAAGCGCGGTCGTGGGTTCGTCGGCGATCAGCAGGTCGGGGCGAAGCGCGATGGCAAGGGCGATTGCCACCCGCTGGCGTTGCCCGCCCGACAGTTCATGCGGGTATAGGCTCAGCGGAAACCGGGGTGCGGGCAGGCCCACGCGATCCAGCCGTTCCCGCGCCTGCCCCAGGGCGGCGCGGCGGTTAAGGCCTTGATGCAGGCGCAGCACCTCGGCCACCTGGTCGCCGATGGTCATCAGCGGGTTCAGCGCGGTCATCGGTTCCTGGAAGATCATGCCGATGCGCGCGCCCCTGATCCGGCACAGTTCGCGTTCCGGCAGGGCCAGCAGGTTCCGCCCGTCAAGCGCGACCTGCCCCGAAGCCCGCGCCCGCTGCGGCAGAAGGCCCATCACCGCAAGCGCGGTCATCGACTTGCCGCTGCCCGATTCGCCCACCAGGCCGGTCACTTGGCCCGGCACCAGATCCAGCGACACGCGGTCCAGCACCCTCCGCCCGTCAAGGACCACGGACAGATCCGCGACCCGAATCACCGCAGCACCCGCAGCCGGGGGTCAAGCCTGTCGCGCAAGCCGTCGCCCAGCAGGTTCAGCCCCAGCACGGTCAGCACGATGCAAAGGCCGGGAATGATCGCCGCATGCGGGGCCAGCGACACCATGGTCTGCGCCTCGGCCAGCATCCGCCCCCAGCTTGGCGTGGGGGGCTGGGCGCCAAGGCCCACATAGGACAGCCCGGCCTCGGCCAGGATGGCAAGGCTGAACTGGATGGTGGCCTGCACGATCAGCAGGCTGGCGATGTTGGGCAGGACATGCTGGACGCTGATCAGGACCGCGCCCTTGCCCGCCACCCGCGCCGCGCGTATATAGTCCAGCACCCAGATCGGCAGCGCCGCGCCGCGCGTCACGCGGGCAAAGACCGGGATGTTGAAGATGCCGATGGCGATCATCGCATTTGTGGCAGACGGCCCCAGAACGGCCGTCATCAGGATCGCGATCACCAGCGACGGAAAGGCGAAGATCAGGTCGTTGCCGCGCATCACGATCTCGTCCACCCAGCCGCCGCGTCGGGCCGCCGCCAGCAGTCCCAGCGGCACGCCAGCGGCCATGCCGACCGCCACCGCGACAAGCGCCACCGCCAGCGAGGTCTGCGCCCCCAGCATCGCCATGGACAGGATGTCGCGGCCCAACTGGTCGGTGCCGAACCAATGCACGCCCGATGGCGGCATCAGCTTCTGCGCGATGTCCAGCCGGGTGACGTCATGGGGCGTCCAGAAGGACGAGACGAGGGCCGCCAGCAACGCAAGCCCCGCAAGGGCGCAGCCCAGGATCAGGCCGATCCTCATGCGCGGCGCAGCCGGGGGTCCACGGCGGCATAGGCCAGGTCCACCAGGAAGGTCACAGCCATGACCGCCGCGACCAGGACCAGCACCGCCGACTGCACCACGATCAGGTCTCGCTGCGTGATGGCCTGGAAGATCATCCGCCCCAGGCCCGGCAAGTAGAAGACATTCTCTATGATGATCGCGCCCGCCAGCAGAAAGCTGAACTGCATTCCCAGGATCGTCAGGACCGGGATCAGCGCATTGCGCAACGCGTGGCGGCGCAGGGCCTGCGACGCGCTCAGACCCTTGGCGCGGGCGGTGCGGACATAGTCCTGGCCCATCGTCTCGATCAGCGCGGACCGCAGGACGCGGGCCAGGATCGCGGCCTGGGGCAGGGCCAGGGCCACGGCGGGCAGGATCAACGACCGCAGCGCGGGGACGGGGTCGGACCATCCCAGAAAGCCGCCGGCGGGCAGCCATTGCAGGTTCACGGCAAAGACCAGGACCAGCAGCATCGCCAGCCAGAAGTTGGGCAGCGCCACGCCCAGATGCGCCGCGCCCATCGCCAGCGCATCGCCGGCCCGGCGGTGGCGGCCCGCTGCAAACAGCCCGACCGGCAGCGCTATCGCCACCGCCAGCAGCAGCGCCAGCACCGCCAGGGGCAGCGACACCTGCAAGCGGTCCAGGATCATGCCCGCGACCGGCGTCTTGTAGGTGAAGCTGGTGCCGAAATCCCCCTGAAGGATCGCCCCCGCCCATGCCGCGTATCGCAGCGGCAGGGGCTGGTCCAGACCAAGCTGGGTGCGTAGGGCCGCAAGGGTTTCGGGCTGGGCGCCGGTGCCCAGCATGAAGCTGGCCGGATCGCCCGGCACCAGTTCAACAACCGAAAAGATCAGGACCGAGGCCGCCAGAAGGCTTGCCCCCATCACGAACATCCGGCGCAGAAGGTATCGCAGCATCCCGCCTTGCTACCTTGCCGCGCGGGGCCGGTAAAGCAGTCAGCCGGCTTCGCCCTGCGGATACCAGTTGGCGATCACGACCACGCTGCCGGCGTCGGATGCCTCGACCAGGCGGGCGAATTCCTGCACGTCGCTGCCCCGGTGGTGATAGGGAAAGACCGAAACGGGCCGGAAATCCCCCACCGCATCCGCCGCCTGCTGCACGGTCATCGTGTAGGGCAGGTTCATCGGCAGGAAGGCGACCTCGATGTTTTCCAGGGCGCGCATCTCGGGCGTGTCCTCGGTGTCGCCCGCGATGTAGAATCGCTTGTCGCCGATGGTCAGGACATAGCCGTTGTCGCGGCCCTGGGGGTGATACTGCTGCTTGTCCGCGCTTGTGTTATAGGCGGGCACGGCCTCGATCAGCATCCCGATGGCCTGGGCCTGGTCGCCATTCGCCATCGCGGTTGCGCGCGACTGCATCTCGGCGGGCAGCATCGCGTGGACGGCCGGGTTGGCGATGATCGCCACGGCGGGCAGGGCCTGCAGGGTGGGCAGGTCGAAATGGTCGCCATGTTCATGCGTGATCAGGATCAGCGACGGCTGCGGCTTGCCTTGATACGCTTCCGCGCCGCCCACCGGATCGACATAGATCACGCCGCCCGGCGTCTCGACCACCATCGAGGCGTGATCGACCGGGTGAAAGACGACCTGGCCCCCCTCGACCGGAAAGGAAAACGAGGTCGGCGTCTGGGTCTGGGCCAGGGACAGGCGCGGCATGATGGTGGCGGCGCTTGCGGCAAGGCCCAGGATCAGGCTGGTGCGGCGGCTGAGGATCATGAGGATTCTCCGGAACACGAAAAGGGGAACGCGGGTTGAACACCATCCTCGCCTGGGCGGTTCCCTTGCCGCCCCTGTCGGGTGCAGGCAGGATGGCGGGGTAATCCGGAATCGGGGGAACTATGACACATCTGTGGGTGCGGGCGGAAAGCCGCGCGAACGAGGATCGGGTGGGCATCACCCCCGAAGGCGTGGCCGCTCTGATCGCCCGGGGCATGACCGTCACGGTCGAGGACAGCCCCCGCCGCGTGTTGCCCACCGATGCCTATGCCAGGGCCGGCGCCACCATCGTGCCCGAGGGAAGCTGGCCCACCGCGCCCGACGACGCGATCATCTTCGGCCTGAAGGAACTGCCCGAGGACGGCACCCCCCTGCGCCACCGCCACGTCATGTTCGGCCATGCCTACAAGGGACAGCCAGCGGGCCAGGCGCTGCTGCGCCGCTTTCTTGCCGGGGGCGGGCGCTTGTATGACCTGGAATACCTGACGGACGATACGGGCCGCCGCCTTGCGGCCTTTGGCTATTGGGCGGGCTATGCGGGGGCGGCGGTTTCGCTGAAGGCATGGGCGGCCCAGCAGCGGGGCGGCCTTTGCGGGCCGGTCCATGCCTATCCCGACAAGACCCTGCTGCAGGATGAGTTGCGAGCCCAACTGGACGCGACCGGCCAGCCGCGCCCCCATGCCCTGGTCATCGGCGCAATGGGCCGGGTCGGTACCGGCGCGGCCGACCTGCTTGTCGCGATGGGCGTGCCCGTCACCCGCTGGGACATGGCCGAAACCGCGCATGGCGGCCCCTTCCCCGAGGTTCTGGCGCATGACCTGTTCATCAACGCGATCCTGGCCCAGCCCGGAGCGCCGGTCTTTGTCCCGGCAAGTGCCGTGGCCCCAGGACGGCGGCTGACGGTGATCGGGGACGTGGCCTGCGATCCCAGCAGCAACTTTTCCCCCATCAAGGTTTATGACCGCACGACGACCTGGGACCAGCCCGCCCTGCGCGTGGCGGACAATCCGCCCCTGGACGTGGTGGCCATCGACAACCTTCCCTCGATGCTGCCGCGCGAAAGTTCCGAGGATTATGCCGGGCAACTGCTGCCGGTGCTGTCGGATCTGGATCGCATCGATGATGGCGCATGGGGCCGCGCGGGCGGTCTTTTCGACAAGCACGCCAAGGGTCTGACACAGACGTGATGCGGCTGTGATGGGACCGGGCGGAACGCGGGCGGGCGGGGCGATGTTCCGCCCGCGATCCATTCCAGCAATCGAGAGGCACCGATGACCCCGACCCGTTCCGCCATCCGTCCCGCCACCCGACTGACCTGCCTGACCGTCGCCGCCAGCCTGCTGGCCGGAACGGCCCTGGCGCAGGATTTCAATGCCGCGCCGCCCAATGCACCCGATCAGCAGCCCGCCTTCGAAAACCAGACCCGCGCCCCGGTGCTGGCCGATGACGTAAGCCTGAACCAGACCGTTCTTGCCGATGGGCTGGACCATCCCTGGGGGTTGGCAGAACTGCCGGACGGCGCCTGGCTTGTGACCGAGCGCGGTGGCAATCTGCGGATGGTCGGTGCGGACGGGTCGCTGTCGGACCCGATCAGTGGCCTGCCCGAGATCGACACCCGCGACCAGGGCGGGCTTCTGGACGTGACGGTGGCGGATGATTTCGCCGACACACGCCGCGTCTGGGTCAGCTTCGCCCAACCGCGCGAGAACGGCAAGACGGCAACCGCCGTCGCCACCGGCACCTTGTCGGCCGACGGCAGCAGCCTGGAAGGGACCGAGGTCATCTGGCAGCAGCAGCCCGCCTGGGATTCGACCAAGCATTACGGATCCGTTCTGATCCATGACGGGCAGGGCGGCTTGTTCGTGACAACCGGCGAACGCTCGGTTCCCGATGCGCGCGTCTATTCCCAGAACGTGACCACAACGCTGGGCAAGGTTGTCCGCATCGACCCCGAGACGGGCGCACCGATGGGCGATCCGGGCGTGGCCGAGGCCCTGCCCGAGATCTGGTCCTGGGGCCATCGCAACATCCAGGGCGCGGCGCTTGACGACCAGGGCAGGCTCTGGACCATCGAGCATGGTCCCAAGGGCGGGGATGAATTGAACCTGCCTCAGGCGGGCCGCAACTATGGCTGGCCGCGCGTGACCTATGGCGTCGAATACAGCGGCGACCCGGTCGGGCAGGGCGTGACCCAGATGGAGGGCACCGAGCAGCCCGTCTATTACTGGGATCCGGTGATCGCGCCCGGCCAGATGACCTTCTATGACGGCGAGATGTTCCCCGACTGGCAGGGCGACCTGCTGATCGGCGGATTGAAGTCGAACGACCTCGTGCGCCTGGAACTGGACGGCGACCGCGTGACGGGCGAGGCGCGCCATCTGCAAGGCATCGGCCGCGTGCGAGAGGTCGAGGTCGCCAGCGACGGCGCCCTGATGCTGCTGACGGACGAAGACAACGGCCGCCTGATCCGCGTGACCCCCGCGCAGAGCGATTCGTGAGCCGGTTCTAGACCGGGCGGATCACATCGTCCTCGGCATCCTCGGGAGAGATGCCGAGGGCTTCAAGCCCGGCTTCCAGCATGTCGGCCAAACGTGGCTCGCCCAGCAGGTAATCCTCGGTGGGCGTGGTCCGTTCGATCCGGGCGGTCTCGATGGCTTCCTCAAGTTCCTCGGGCTCGAAGCTTTCGCGGCCGATCCACATCACGGCGACCAAGGATGCCTGCTCGTCCTCGTTCAGGTTGGCGACGAAGTCGTGCAGTTCAGACCGGATGCCGTGCTGGACCCTGCCGCCCGAATGCGCCCAAGGGTCCAGGCCGCTTCCGTATTCGCGGACCCGGATGATGATATGGGCGATCTTGTCGGGGCTGATCTGCAGCATGGCGGGCTCCTGGGTTGACGCGACTGTCGCGCCGTTCAGGGTGCCGGTCAATCCTTGCGTCCGAACAGCCGCTCGATGTCGGACAGCCGCAGCTTCACCCAGGTCGGGCGGCCATGGTTGCACTGCCCGGACCTGGGGGTGCGTTCCATGTCGCGCAGCAGGGCGTTCATTTCGTCAGCCGTCATGCGCCGTCCCGACCGCACCGATCCATGGCAGGCCATGGACGACAGGACCGCATCCAGCCGGCCCCGCAGGCGGTCGGACATGCCTTGGTCGGACAGGTCGTCCAGGATGTCGCGGATCAGCGCGCGAAGGTCCAGCTTCACCAGCATGGCCGGGACTTCGCGCACGGCGACTGCGCCGCCGCCGAACGGCTCGATGACCAGGCCCAGGTCGGCCAGGTCATTCGCGACGGACAGGATCCGGGCGGCATCCGCTTCGGGCAGGTCCAGGATCTCGGGGATCAGCAGGGCCTGGCGCGCGATGCCGGTCGCCGCGGCCTGCGCCTTCAGCCGTTCATAGACCAGCCGTTCATGCGCTGCGTGCTGATCGACGATCACCAGCCCGTCCGCAGTCTGGGCGATGATGTAGTTTTCATGGATCTGCGCCCGCGCGGCACCCAAGGGGGCCTCGGCAGGGGCGTCTGCCGGTTCCTCGGCCCGGGCCGAAGGCGCTTCGGCGAAGCCCGGAACAGGGGCCTGCAGATCCAGGCTGGCGCGGATCGCGGCCCCCGAGGGGCGATAGTCCATCTGGTAGGCAGGCGAGGCAACGACGGGCGCGGCGGGTTCGGCGCGGAAGGCCGCCATCGTGGCATCGCCCAGGGTCGATGACGCGCGATGTCCCGCCCCCGCCAGACCGTGCCGCAGCGCGCTGACCACCAGCCCGCGCGCCCCCTGCGGATCGCGGAAGCGGACCTCGGCCTTGGCGGGATGGACGTTCACATCGACAAGCTGCGGGTCGCAGGACAGATACAGGACCGCCGCCGGATGGCGCCCGGATGCCAGCACGTCCATATAGCCCGCCCGCAGCGCGCCGGTCAGCAGCTTGTCCCGGACCGGGCGGCCATTGACATAGACATGCTGTGCCACCGCAGTTCCGCGCGAATAGGTGGGAAGG
The DNA here is from genome assembly GCF_014656455.1 of Paracoccus aerius. GTDB lineage: Bacteria > Pseudomonadota > Alphaproteobacteria > Rhodobacterales > Rhodobacteraceae > Paracoccus > Paracoccus aerius. The sequence continues at coordinate 312,290 of NZ_BNCL01000004.1, read as the reverse complement.
GCGGCAAAGCCTGCCAGCCCCAGCCCGTCGCGTTCCGCATCGAGGGAAATGCAGTTGTCGATGAAGTCGCGGCCCATCACGCGGGACAGGCGGATCTGCAGGGCATCGAACAATTCGCCCTGTTCGGCATCGGCCCGGAAGATTTCCTTGCCGTCGGCAATCAGGGTGAAGCCCACGAAGGGTTCGGCCATCGCCAGGCGGCGGACGCATTCCGCCACGGCCATCGTCTCGGCCCGGTCGCCGCGCAGGAATTTAAGACGCGCAGGGGTGGCGAAGAACAGGTCGCGCAGTTCCACCACCGTGCCGGGATTGGAAGCGGAGGGCCGCACCGGCGCCAGCTTGCCGCCCGCCACCGCGATCACCGCGCCCTCGCCCCCCCGCATCCGCGAGGTGATCGTCAGCCGCCCCACAGCCCCCAGCGACGGCAACGCCTCGCCCCGGAAACCGAAGGAGCGGATCGCCAGAAGATCGGTCCCGTCGATCTTGCTGGTGGCATGGCGCGACAGGGCCAAGGGCAGATCCTCGGGCGCCATGCCGCAGCCGTCGTCGCAGACCCGGATCAGCCGCCTGCCGCCGTCCTGGATGGCGATGTCGATGCGGCTGGCCCCGGCATCAAGCGCGTTTTCCACCAGCTCCTTGACGGCGGATGCCGGGCGCTCGACCACCTCGCCCGCCGCGATGCGGTTTGCCGTGGCCTCGTCCAGTTGGCGGATCACAGGCCGGATATTGGGGGCATGGCTGTTCATGCACCCAAATCTAGCATCCGCAGTCCTGCCTCGCCAGCGATTCTAGTTGATGGGGGCGGGCTCGGTCGCGGTGATTCCTTCCGGGCGGCCGACCAGCACGAAGCGCAGGTCGTCCGCATCCAGCAAGCGTTCTGCGACGCGCTTCACGTCCTCGGCGGTGACGGCCTCGACCTTGGCGTTGCGGGTGTTCACATAGTCGATGGGAAAGCCGATCAACTGCATCCCCGCCAGGATGCCCGCGATGCTGCCGTTGCCGTCGAAGCGCAGCGGATATTCGCCCGTCAGGTAGGTCTTGGCATCCGTCAGTTCCCGGTCGGTCACGCCGCCTTGGGCCATGCGGTCCCATTCGGCCCGGATCAGGTCCACCGCCTGGCCGGTCGTGGCGTTCGATCCCGCCATGCCGCCTTGCCAGGTCTGGCCATAGACACCCGTCGCCAGCGAGGTGCCGACGCCATAGGTCAGCCCGCGCTTTTCGCGGATCTCCTCCATCAGGCGGGAACTGAAGCCGCCGCCGCCCAGGATGTGGTTGGCGACAAAGGCCGCGAAGTAATCGGGATCGTTGATCGCGATGCCCGGTCCGGCAAAGCTGACCACGGTCTGCGGGCTGTCCCAGTCGATCACGGTGACGCCGCCGGTCAGTTGCAGGTCCGCCGGTTCCGGCAGGGGCGCGGTGCCCTGTTCCGGCAGGCCCCCCAGCACGGCGTCCAGAAGCAGGCCCAGTTCCTCGGGCGTGATGTCGCCCGCGGCACCCACCACCACGCGGTCGCGGGCCAGAACGCGGTTCTTGGCCGCGACCAGATCCTGCCGCGTCAGACCGGCCACCGATTCCTGCGTTCCGTTGATCGAGGTCGCGTAGGGATGGTCGCCCCAGGCCTGGCGCGACATTTCCTTGGCGGCGATGGCTTGCGGATCGGTTGCCTCGGCCCGGATGATAGACTGGACCTGCGCGCGGACGCGTTCGATGGCGGCGTCGTCGAAACGGGGCTTGGTCAGCGCCTCGGCCAGAAGGGCCGCGGCCTCGTCGCGGTTCTCGGTCAGCGCGCGCATCCCGACGGTCAGGGAATCGTCGCCCACATCAAAGGAATACTGCGCGCCCAGATTCTCGACCGCTTGGGCGAAGGCCACTGAATCGCGGCTGCCCGCGCCTTCCTCCAGCGTGGCCGTCATCAGGTTGATCGCGCCGCGCTTGCCTTCGGCATCCAGGCTGGCGCCGCCCTTGAAGGAAAACTGGATGGCGACAAAGGGGATCGTCTCGTCCTCGACCAGCCAGGCCTTGATCCCGCCGGGCGAGGTGACCTCCTGGATGTCGATGGCATGGGCGGGAACGGCCAGGGCGGCCAGGAAGAGGGCGATGGCGGCGCGGATCATCCTTGCACCTCGGGGTTGGGGGCTTCGGCAGGGGCGGGCGCGGCATCGTCCGCCGGAATGGGCGCCGGAATGGGCGCGGGAACGGGCGCGGGCGTCGGCTGCGCCTCGGCGGCGGCCGGGGTGGGCGCGGGCGCCTCGCCTTCGGTCGGGGGCGGGGGCAGCAGCCAGCCGGTGACCGAGGCCTCGTTGCCCAGCACCTTGCGCGCGGCAGCCATTACGTCCTCGGCCGTGACTGCCGCCAGGATGTCGGGCCATGCCGCCACATCCTCGACCGACAGCCCGGTCGCCAGGCCCTGCCCATAGTCATAGGCCCGCCCATGCGCGGAATCGAGGGCATAAACCCGCGCGGCCTCGATCTGGGTCTTCACGCGGTCCAGATCGGCGGCGTCGGGACCGGTTTCCAGGAAGCGGGCCAGGACCTTGTCCAGTTCGGCCTCGGCCTCCTCTGGCTCCATGTCGGCCGCCGGGACAAGCGAGATCGCGAAGCTGGTCGGATCGACGGAAAAGCCGTCATAGCCCGCATTGACCCACAAGGCCTTGCCCTTCATCGCCAGTTCGCGCCCCAGGACCGAGGTCTGCATGGACCCGCCCAGCAGTTCCGCCAGCACCGTCAGGGCGGCGGCGTCCTTCTGGTCGCCGGGGTTGCGTTCGGGCGCGATGTAGCTGCGCGTCATCACCGGCTGGGGCACGCGGGGATCGGTCATCTCCATCCGCCGGGCGGACCGCTGGACGGGTTCCTGGGGACGGATGCGCGGCTCGGCCTCTCCCTTCGCGGGGATCGGGCCGTAATATTGCTCGGCCAGTTCGCGGGCCTGTTCGGGGGTCACGTCGCCCGCAAGGATCAGCACGGCCTCGTTCGGGGAATAATGGTTGTCATACCACTCCAGGGCATCGGCGCGGGTCAGCCCCTCCATCTCGGCGCGCCAGCCGATCACGGGGCGGCCATAGGGGTGGTTGTAGAACAGCGTGGCGTTGCGTTCCTCGGCGAAGAGGGATGCCGGGTCGCTGTCCACCCGCTGGGCCCGTTCCTCCAGCACGACCTGGCGTTCGGCCTGCCAGTCATCCTCGCCGATGCGCAGGTTGGCCATGCGGTCGGCCTCCATCTCCATCACCAGGGGCAGGCGGTCGGATGCGATCCGCTGGAAATAGGCGGTGAAGTCATAGGAGGTGAAGGCGTTGTCCATGCCGCCATTGGCGGTGACGGTCTTGGACAGTTCGCCCGGCTCCAGCTTTTCGGTGCCCTTGAACATCAGGTGTTCGAGGTAATGGGCGATCCCCGACTTGCCCGGCGGCTCGTCCGCCGATCCGATCCGATACCAGACCATCTGCACCACGACCGGGGCGCGGTGGTCCTGGATCACCACGGTCTCCAGCCCGTTGGGCAGCGTGAAATGGGTGACGCCTTCGGACAGGTCGGCCCAAACGGGAACCGCGCTGACCATCAGGGCCAGAAATGCGGGCAGGGTCTGTCGCAGCATGGGGGCGAAACCTCCTTGGTCCTGGCGGAAATCTGGCCCGATCCCAAGGCTTGCGCAACCGGCCTGACGCTATTGTGTCGCAAGGGTGATGGGCAGCGTTTCCGGGCCATGCGCCTGAAGCCCGATGCGCCAGGCGACGGGGCCGTCCAGCCCGATCGAGGGCGCGCGTGCCATCAGGCGGGCAAACAGCACCTCCATGTTCAGCCGGGCCAGGTTGTTGCCCAGGCAGACATGCGGCCCCGCCCCGAAGGCCAGGTGGACGTTCGGCCTGCGCGCAATGTCGAAGCGGTCGGGATCGGCAAAGGCCGCGGGGTCGCGGTTGGCGCTGGCGTAAAGCAGTCCAAAGCGCGTGCCGCGCGGCCAGTCCTGGCCTGCAACGGACAGATCCTCGGACGCATAGCGGTGGAAGAAGACCAGCGGCGGGGCGAAGCGGAACATCTCCTGCACGGCCAAGGGCATCAATCCGGGTTCGGCGCGCAGCCGGGCCATCTGCCCCGGATGGGTCAGCAGCGCATGAAGCCCGCTGCCCATCACGTCGATGGTCGATCCGTGCCCGGCATGGAGGATCTGCATGATGGTCGCGATCAGTTCGTCATGGGCCAGAAGGCCCGCGCCTTCAGCCCCGATCATCGCCGACATCAGGTCGTCGCGCGGCCGGGCCTTTCGTTCCGCATAGAGATCCTGCAGAGCGTCGTGGAACAGGCGCACCGCTTCCTCGGCCCGGGCCTTGCGGTCGGCGGTGCGGCGGCTGACATCGAAATAGCCGACGGTATCCTCGGTCCAGCGTGTCATCTGCGGGGCAAGCGCGGGATCAGTCCCGATCAGGTGCCCGATCACCTGGCCGGGCAGGTCTGCGGCCAGATCGGCGATGAAGTCGAAGCGCCCCTGCGGGATCAGGCGGTCAAGCGCCTTGTCCACCCACTGCGTGACGAAGGGCCGCAGGCCTTCCAGCCGGGTCTTGGTGAAGAACGGAAAGACCGCCCGCCGCAGCCGGTCATGGTCCGGCCCGTCCAGTTCCAGCATCGAGGTCTGTACGAAGCGTTCATGGAACGGCATGTCGTGAAAATTCTCGGCACGCTGCATCCGGCGCTGTTCATCCGCCCCGAACAGCGCGGTGCCGCGCACCATCCGCCGGTCAAGGGCAATGGCCTGCACATCCTGGAAACGCGAGGCCAGCCGGAAGCCCTGCCAGTCGGGCAGGCCGGGCGTCGCGCGCAGCCTTGCGTATTGTGGCCAGGGATCGCTTCCGAAACCGGGCTGCGACGGGTCAAAGCCCGCCGTCATTCCTCGATCGGGGCCGGGGATGTCTGGGTGATCGCGCCCGCGCGTTGCCACCGCTGCTGTTCGGCCCGCGAATCAAGCGCCAGCGGGCGATAGGCGCGCTGATAGACGGTCGAGCCGAACAGCGCCTCGAGCGGGCGGCGCTTGTTGCGCGATCGCCAGTCAGCATCCGATTCGGCCAGCCGCTCGCGGATCGCGGGATCGGTGCCCCGCCGCGTGGCATGGGCCACAAGCGCCCCGTCGGCTGCGGCGATGCCCTGGTCCTGCAGCCGCGCCGGATTGCCGCCAAGGGCTGCGACCGCATCGGCATTCGGATTGGGATCGGTGATATTCGCCCCGCCCGGCGTGGGCGCCGGCAGCAGCGCCAGATCCGCCGGCATGGACAGGGGCCGGGTCGGCAGGATGGCGAATTCATCCGGGCTGTTCTGGCCTGTCTCGATATTCATCAGCTGGTTGCTGCCGCAGGCCGAAAGCCCCATGACGGCCGCTGCCGCGATGCCCTTGACGAAACCCTGCATGAACCTGCCCCTTGTCTTGTTGCGCCCGTTCTAGCCGGATTTGCCCGTCCCGTCACGGGTCTTGTCGGCCCCCTTGGGGCGCGGCTTGCGCCCGGGCTTTTCCGGTTCCTTCTTCTGCGGGACCAGGACCAGCCCGATTGCGCCCGCGAAGATGGCAATGTCGGCCACGTTGAAGCTGTAGGGGTTTTGCCAGCCCGGCAGCGACATGTTCAGGAAATCCGCGACCGCCCCGTAAAGTAGCCGGTCGATCACGTTGCCGATCGCCCCGCCGATCAACAGCCCGCCCGCAATGCGCGCCATCACGCCCGCGTTAGACCGCCAGATCCAGACCCAGACCCAGGCCACGATGCCAAGCGCCACCGCGATCAGGATCCATTTCGTGACGTCTGTGTCCGAGGCCATCAGCCCGAAGTTCACGCCCTGGTTCCAGGCCATGCGCAGGTTCAGCCAGGGCGGCAGCACGTCGATTTCCCGCACGCGGTCCAGTTGCAGCACATGAACCACCCAGTATTTCAGCACCTGGTCCAGCACGAAGATCGTCGTCGCGACCCAGATCAGCAGCCGCATGTCGCTGCGGGGCGGAGGCGCGGGCTTCTTCGGCGCACGCGGGGTGCGCGGCTTCGGCGCCGGTCTGGATGGCGCGGGCGGCGGCGGATCGAGGGGCAGTTCCTGCTGCATCAGTGCCGGAAGTGCCGCTGGCCGGTGAAGACCATCGCCAGGCCCAGGCGGTTGGCCGCCGCGATCACCTCGTCGTCGCGCATGGATCCTCCGGGCTGGATGACGGCGCGGGCGCCGGCCTCGGCCAGGGCCTCGATCCCGTCGGCAAAGGGGAAGAAGGCGTCGGATGCGACAGCCGCGCCAATGGTCAGGGGCTGGCCCAGGCCAAGCGCCTCGGCCATGTCCTCGGACTTGCGGCGACCGATGCGGGTGCTGTCCACGCGGCTCATCTGGCCGGCGCCGATGCCGACGGTGGCCATATCCTTCGCATAGACGATGGCGTTCGACTTGACGTGCTTGGCAACGGTCCAGGCGAACAGCATGTCGCGCAGTTCGGCGTCATCCGGCTGGCGGTCGCTGACGACCTTCAGGTCGGACAGGCCCACATGGCCGTTGTCGCGCCCCTGCACCAGGAAACCGCCCGCGACCTGGCGGAAGGACAGGCCGGGCGCCTGCGGATCGGGCAGCCCGCCGGTGGTCAGCAGGCGCAGGTTCTTCTTGGCGGCGAAGACGCGCTTGGCGTCCTCGTCCGCATCGGGTGCGATGACGACCTCGGTGAAGATCCTGGCAATCTCCTCGGCGGTGGGGCCGTCCAGCACCTGGTTCAGCGCGATGATCCCCCCGAAGGCCGAGGTCCGGTCGCAGTCGAAGGCCCGCTTGTAGGCTTCCAGCGCCGTTTCGCCCCGTGCCACGCCGCAGGGATTGGCGTGCTTGATGATCGCGCAGGCCGGGCCTTCGGCGGGATCGAACTCGGCCACCAGTTCAAAGGCCGCGTCGGTGTCGTTGATGTTGTTGTAGGACAGTTCCTTGCCCTGCCACTGCTTCGCGGTGGCGACGCCGGGGCGGTTCTCGCCGGTGACATAGAAAGCCGCAGACTGGTGCGGGTTCTCGCCATAGCGCAGGGGCTGGGCCAGCGTGCCCGCAAAGGCGCGGCGGCGGGGCGTCTCCTCGCCGATGGCATCGGCTAGCCAAGTGCTGACGGCTGCGTCATAGGCGGCGGTGCGAGCATAGGCGATCTGCGCCTGGCGCTGGCGGAAGGCCAGCGTGGTACGGTCGTCATTGGCGTCCAGTTCCGCCAGCAGCGCGTCATAATCCTGCACGTCCACGATCACGGTGACGAAGCCGTGGTTCTTGGCGGCGGCGCGGATCATCGCCGGGCCGCCGATGTCGATATTCTCGATACAGTCATCATGGTCCGCGCCCTTGGCAACGGTTTCCTCGAAGGGGTAAAGGTTCACCACCAGCAGGTCGATGGGCCCGATGCCATGGGCCTCCATCGCGGCCTGGTGCTCGGCGTTGTCGCGCAGGGCCAGCAGGCCACCGTGGACCACCGGATGCAGAGTCTTGACGCGGCCGTCCATCATTTCCGGAAAGCCGGTCACGTCGGCCACGTCCACCACCGTCAGCCCCGCCTCGCGCAGCGACTTGGCGCTGCCGCCTGTGGACAGGATCTCGATCCCTCGCGCCTCGAGCTTGCGGGCAAAGTCGATCAGCCCGGTCTTGTCGGAAACGGAAATCAGCGCGCGTCGGATCGGCACGGGACGGGACATGGGGGCCTCGCATCTGGTTTGCGCCCAACTACCCGTCCCGCGGCCCAAGGTCCAGAACCACCTGCGCTTCGTCGTTGTGCGAACAATCCTGCCGTCATTCCGCCTTGCGCAGGCGGGCCATGAAGAAGCCGTCCATTCCGCCCCGATCCGCCCAGAAGTCCGGCCGCGTGCGCAACCCGCCTTCCGCCGTGATCCAGCCTGGCGTAACCCCGGGCAGATCCGGGGTCTCGACCGCCAAGCCCGGATGCCGGGCCAGGGCGGCGGCGACCTGCACCTCGCCCTCGTCCGGCAGCAGCGAACAGACGGCATAAACCAGCCGCCCGCCGGGCCGGATCAGCGACAGCGCGTGGTCGATCAGCCGCGCCTGGAGATCGACAAGACCAGGAATCCCCGACCCGTCGCGCAGGAAGGACAGGTCCGGGTGGCGGCGGATCGTGCCGGTGGCGGAACAGGGCGCATCCAGCAGCACCGCCTCCAGCGCCGTATCGGGCCGCCATTCAAGCGCATCCGCCGCGACAAGATCGGCCGACAGAGCGCAGCGGTTCAGGTTCTCGGCCACGCGCCTGAGGCGGGCGGGGCTGATATCCACCGCCGTCACCTGCGCGCCGGCCGCGGCCAGTTGCAGCGTCTTGCCGCCCGGCGCGGCACAGAGATCCGCGATTCGTTCCCCCGCTTGCGGGTCCAGCAGCCGCACCGGCAGGGCGGCGGCCGCATCCTGCACCCACCAGTCGCCCGCGGCAAAGCCCGGCAGGGCCGACACCTGCGCGGGCCCATGGACGCGCAGCGATCCGGTGGGCAGCGTCTCGGCCCCCTCGACCACAGCGCCGGGCTTCGGGGTCAGATCCAGCGGTGCCCCGGCCTGATGCGCGGCCTCGATGGCGCGTGCGGCCTCTTCTCCATAGGCGGCGGCGACGGGGTCGCGCAGCCAGTGGGGCATCGGCTGGGGCGGAAGGTCCGTCCAGCCCCGATGCGCGGCGACCTTGCGCAGCACCGCGTTGACCATGCCCGCGGCGGCCTGGCCCTTCTGACCCAGGCCACGGGTCAGCGTGACGGCGGCATCGACAACGCCATGGGCAGCCCCGTCAAGCTGCAGCAGTTCGACCGTGGCCAGGCGCAGGATGTCGGCGACCTGCGGGCTGGGCCTGCGGCTGACATAGGCCCCGATCACCGCATCGGCGCGCGACTGGTGTCGCAGCACCTCGGCCGCAAGGCGCGCGGCGCGGGCCTGGTCGGGCGGCGCCAGGGCCTTCAGCGCGCCGGCCTGATCCGACAGGGACAGCCCGTCCCGCACCCCCGCCAGCAGGCGCAACGCGCCCCCACGTGCCATATCCATGCCCCGCTTTGCCAAATCGCTTTCCTTCACCTAAGTCTTGTTGGAAGACTGATCCCGACCCCTTACGCCCAGATGGGAGATCTTTCCATGAGCGAACAGCCCCCGATGGAACCGGCAGACCTGCCGCCCGAAGCCCAACGCGCCCTGGCCGAGGCCGCCGAGCGTCGCAAGGCCGCGGCAGAGGCCGAAGCCCTGCCCAAGGAATACGGCGGCCGCGACGGCCCGGAACCCGTGCGTTACGGCGATTACGAAAAGAACGGCCTCGCGGTGGATTTCTGAATGGATTGGCTGCGCGCGTCCGCCGCCCAGCAGGGCCGTGCGATCATGGCCGGGCTTCTGGACCCGCTGGACCAGACCGAGGCCTACCTGGCCGCGATCAGGAACCATCCCGACGCACGGCGCATCTATGCCCGCGTCAGCGAAACCCGCGCCCGGTCCGAGGCGGTGGCCGCCCATGATCGCGCCAAGCTGGAACTGCGGCGCGGTCTTCTGGACGGCGTGGCGATCAGCTGGAAGGACAATATCGACAGCGGCGGCACCGTGACCGAAGCCGGGTCGAAGCTGCTGGAAGGCCGGGTGCCGCGCAAGGACGCGATCGTGCTGGCCCGCGCGGCGCGGCAGGGCACGATCTGCCTGGGCAAGACCCATATGACAGAACTGGCCTTTTCCGGGCTGGGCCTGAACCCGCGCACCGCGACGCCGCCCAACGCGCTTGACCCCGACCTTGCGCCCGGCGGGTCTTCCTCGGGGGCTGCGGTGTCGGTGGCCCTGGGGCTGGCTGCGGCGGCGATCGGCACGGATACCGGCGGGTCGGTGCGGGTGCCTGCGGCCTGGAACGACCTCGTGGGCTTTATCCCCACCCGTGATTCAGTGCCGGAAAAGGGCGTCGTGCCCCTCTGCCGCCGCTTCGACGTGCCCGGTCCCATTGCCCGCACGGTCGAGGATTGCGCCGAGCTGTTCGCGCTGATGGCCTGCCAGAAGACCGCCGACCTGCGCGGGGCCAACCTGGTCGGGCGTCGCCTGATGGTGCTGGAAGGCCTGCCCTTCGCCGATGCCGAGGAAGGCCCCGTCACCGCCTTCGAGGATGCGGTGGACCGGCTGGCCCGCGCGGGGGCGCAGATCGTGAGGCAATCTTCGGACTGGATCGCAAAGGCCATGCCGCTGTCGGCCGCACTGTTCGCCCCCGAGGCCTATGGCATCTGGCGCGCGCAGATCGAGGATGCGCCGGAATTGATGTGGGGCCCGATCCTGGACCGCTTCCGCAGCGGCGCGGCGGTCAGCGCGCCCGATTACATTGCCGCCTGGGAAAGCCTTGTGCGGATCCGGCGCAAGTGGATCAAGGAGGTCGCCTCGGGCTTTGACGCCATCCTGCTGCCGACGGTGCCGATCATGCCCCCCAATGCCCAGACCCTGCTGGATGACGGTGCGGAATTCGTGCGCGCCAACCTGCTGACGCTGCGCAACACCCGTATCGGCAACCTGCTGGGCCTGCCCGTCTGCACCCTGCCCACCGGCAGTCCCGCCTGCGGGATCTCGGTCATGGGCCATGCCGGGCGCGACTGCCATCTGCTGCATGTGGCGGCGGGGGTCGAGGCTGCCTTGGCGGTTGCCTGACCCACCTGCGCCCTTTTTCAAGGGCGCGGAATCCAGGGCCGGCTTGGGACACCCGCGCGGGTTGTGTTCGTCACGGCCGGACGGGCTGCCCTTTCGCTGGACGCAAGCGGCCGATCACGCTAATGTTTCCTGTAATAAACGGGGCCAAAGACCCTGAAAGCGAGGCAGAGATGGCAATCCCCGAGCGGTTTTCGAACCTGCCGGAATACGCATTCCCGCGTCTGCGGGCGTTGCTGTCCGGCATCGAGCCGGGCTTGGCCGCAGGTGAAGCGCCGGTGGTTCTGACGATCGGAGAGCCGCGCCACCCCATGCCGGATTTCTTGGCCGAGGTGATGGCCGCGAATATCGGGGGATTCGCGAAATATCCCGCGAACGAGGGCACGCCCGGGCTTTTGTCGGCCATCGGCGACTGGCTGGGCAGCCGCTATGGCCTGGATGTCGCGCCCGACCGGATCATGGCGCTGAACGGGACGCGCGAGGGGCTGTTCAACGCTGCCCTGGCGCTGTGCCCGGAACGGAAGAAGGGGCAGCGTCCGGCGATCCTGATTCCCAATCCCTTCTACCAGGTCTATGCCGTGGCCGCCGCCGCCGTGCAGGCCGATCCCGTCTTCGTGCCGGCCACGCCGGAAACCGGCAACCTGCCCGACTACATGGCCCTGCCGCCCGACCTGCTGGACCGCACGGCCATCGCTTACCTTTGTTCGCCCGCGAACCCGCAGGGCGCCATTGCGGACCGCGACTATCTGGAACAGCTGATCGCGCTTGCCGACCGGCACGACTTCCTGATCTTCGCCGATGAATGCTATTCCGAAATCTGGCGCGACGCCCCGCCGCCCGGCGCCCTGGCCGTGGCGACCGAGATGGGCCTGGCCGACCGGGTGGTGATCTTCAATTCGCTGTCGAAACGCTCGAACCTGCCGGGCCTGAGGTCGGGCTTTGCGGCGGGATCTGCCGCAAGCATGGCCCAGATCCGTCGCCTGCGCGCCTATGCCGGCGCCCCCCTGTCGCTGCCCGCCCAAGCCGTCAGCGAGGCTGCCTGGCGCGACGAATCGCATGTGGCGGCAAGCCGCGCACTGTATCAGCAGAAATACCGGATCGCCGACCGGGTGCTGGGCAACGTGCCCGGATACCGGCCGATCCAGGGCGGCTTCTTCCTGTGGCTGCCCGTAGAGGATGGCGAGGAAGCGGCGCGGACGCTGTGGGCGCGGGCCGGGATCCAGGTCCTGCCCGGCGCCTATCTGTCGCGAGAGGTGGACGGCCACAATCCCGGCCGTGGCTTCATCCGGGTGGCCCTGGTCGCCGATGCCGATGCGACCGAACCCGCACTGCAACGGCTGCGTGCGGTGCTTTATGACGAAACGACGGGCGGGGAAGGTTAGGACCGATGGCAAGCTGGCAGGCAAAACACCGCGATCCGCTGTTCGACCAGTCCACGCAGGCCGCGCTTGAACGGCGCGGCAAGGAACTGCTGGGGGCGCTGCTGGTCTTTGCCGGCATCATGATCGCCCTGATGCTGTCCAGCTGGTCGCCCGAGGATCCCAGCTTCCTGTCGGCCACCGATGAACCCGCGCAGAACATCTTGGGCAGCTTTGGCGCCTATGTCGCCTCTCCGCTGATGATGATCGCGGGCTATGGCGCCTGGATGCTGGTCGTGGCGGCCGCCGTCTGGGGCTTGCGCTTCATGCTGCACCGGGGCGAGGACCGCTTCATGCGCGCGCTGTTCACCCCCATCGCGGTGGCGCTTGCATCCGTTTATTGCAGCACGCTTGTTCCGGGCGAGGGCTGGGAGCAGACCTATGGCCTGGGCGGCCATTTCGGCGACATGGTGATGGGCGCGATGCTGAACCTGCTGCCGGTCAAGGCGCAGATCGGCATCCGGCTTGCCGGGCTGCTGGTCGCCGCTGCCGTTCTGGCGATGACCGCCTTTTCCTTGGGATTCGAGCGGTCGGAACTGCGCGACCTGTGGCGCCGCTTCGTCACCGGCCTTTTGACCGCCTTCGACCTGTCGATGCGCGCGGCAGGGCAGGGGGCGGCTGCGTCGGCGGGGCTGAAGTCGCGGCTGGCCGCCCGGCGCGAGGCAAGGGCGGAAGGTCCGGCCCCGCGCGCTCCGGTCGTGTCGCGCCGCAAGCAAGCGCAGCCCGATTTCCTCGAGCTTGAGGAAGACCTGCCCGAACCCGAGCTGATCGAGCGGGATGCCGATTACGACGGCGACGCCCCTTCGGCCGAGGAAGTCAGCGGCCGGATCAACGACGCGATCCGCACCCGGTCGGGCAAATCCTCGGTTCTGGCGGTGGTCGCCGCGCGCCTGACCCGCGAAGGCCTGCGAGAGGGGCGCGCTGATCCCACCCCTGCCGTGACCGGACTTGATGCGGACGACGCCCTTCCCCCCGTGCCGGCGCCTTCCCGCAAGCCTGCGCCCGCGCGTGCCCCGGTCGCCGCGCCGGACCTGCAATTCGAAGACGTGCTGAACAGTTATGAACGCCCGCCGCTGAACCTTCTGACCGCACCCTCGGCCAGCGACCAGCAGACCGTGTCCGAAGAGGTATTGACCGAAAACGCCCGGATGCTGGAAGCGGTGCTGGACGACTACGGCGTCAAGGGCCAGATCACCGAGGTCCGTCCCGGCCCGGTGGTCACGCTTTACGAACTGGAGCCAGCGCCGGGCCTGAAGGCCAGCCGCGTGATCGGCCTGTCCGACGACATCGCCCGGTCGATGTCGGCCTTGTCCGCCCGCGTCAGCACGGTCCCTGGCCGCACCGTGATCGGGATCGAACTGCCCAACGCGCGCCGCGAAAAGGTGCTGTTGCGCGAAATCCTGGCATCCCGCGCCTTTGGCGACGGCACGCAGCCCCTGCCGCTGGCGCTTGGCAAGGACATCGGCGGCGATCCGGTTGTGGCGAACCTGGCCAAGATGCCCCACCTGCTGATCGCCGGGACCACCGGGTCGGGCAAGTCGGTGGCGATCAACACCATGATCCTGTCGCTGCTCTACAAGCTGACGCCGGACGAATGCCGGCTGATCATGATCGACCCGAAGATGCTGGAACTGTCGGTCTATGACGGCATCCCGCACCTGCTGTCCCCCGTCGTCACAGATCCCAAGAAGGCCGTCGTGGCCCTGAAATGGGTCGTGGGCGAGATGGAGGAGCGTTACCGCAAGATGTCCAAGATGGGCGTCAGGAACATCGAGGGCTATAACGGCCGCGTCCGCGAGGCCCTGTCCCGCAACGAGATGTTCAAGCGCACCGTCCAGACGGGCTTTGACGAGGATACCGGAGAGCCGATCTTCGAGACCGAGGAGTTCAAGCCCGAGACCTTCCCCTATATCGTCGTCATCGTCGATGAGATGGCCGACCTGATGATGGTCGCGGGCAAGGAAATCGAGGCCTGCATCCAGCGCCTGGCGCAGATGGCCCGCGCATCGGGCATCCACCTGATCATGGCGACGCAGCGCCCGTCCGTCGATGTCATCACCGGCACGATCAAGGCGAACTTCCCGACCCGGATCAGCTTCCAGGTCACCTCGAAGATCGACAGCCGCACCATCCTGGGCGAACAGGGCGCCGAACAGCTGCTGGGCCAGGGCGACATGCTGTATATGGGCAACGGCGCCCGCATCACCCGCATCCACGGCCCCTTCGTGTCCGACGAGGAAGTCGAGGAGGTCGTGACGCATCTGAAATCCTTCGGCCCGCCGTCCTACAAGTCGGGCGTGGTCGAAGGCCCCGAGGACGAGGTCGCATCCGATATCGACGCGGTTCTGGGTCTGGGCGGCGGCGAAGGCGGGGATGATGCGCTGTATGACCAGGCGGTGATGATCGTCGCCAAGGATCGCAAATGTTCCACCAGCTATATCCAGCGCAAGCTTGCCATCGGCTATAACAAGGCCGCCCGCCTGGTCGAGCAGATGGAGGAGCAGGGCGTGGTGTCGGCAGCCAACCACGTCGGCAAGCGCGAGGTGCTGGTGCCCGAGGTATAGGAGACGGGCGCCAAGGCCCCCTTGGTCACCCGCCGCGCCGGGACCGCCCCCGGCCCTTTGTCCTGACCGTCAGCGAAGCGCCTTGCGGAAGGTGATCTTGTGGTCGCCTTCTGCCCAGAAATCCCGGATCCTCGCTTCTTCCCTATATCCGTTGCGGGCATAGAAGGTGCGGGCCATTTCATATGGCCCGGTGCTCGAGGTATCGACGATGACGATGCGCGCACCCCTGGCGCGCAACTGTTCCTCGAGCGCCGCCACAAGTGCCGCGCCGATCCCCCGCCCCTGAAAGCCCGCATCCACGCCAAGGGCGAGCATGTTCCATGTCCCTTGCGTCAGCCTTTCGGCGCGGGCAAAGCAAAGCGCGGCGAGGGTTTCCTCCGACAGGCAGGTCAGCCAGAGATCGGCCGGATCGCCGCCAAGGAACGGGGACATCAGTTCGGGCAGCATCTCGGCCGGGAACAGGTCGATGCTGTCCAGAACCTTTCCCAGCCCCTTCAGGTCGCTGCCAGAGCAGAGCCGGATATCAAGCGCGGTCATGGAAAAACCTGTCGGGTTGCATGGGTGATCGGCAAGGCATGGCCGGGCATGGTCAACAGCAGACGCCCTTTGCCGCCAGGTTCTGGCCGTTGCTTCCGCCCGCTGGCAGGCGCCCTTGCGACCGGATATACCCGGACCATGACCACTTGTCACATCCATCTTCTGAATGCGCGCCACAACCTGACGCCGGTCCTGTCCGAGATCCGGCAGGCCAGCCGGGATGCGGTGGCGCGGGCTTCGATCCATGCCGATCTGCCGGATTTCGATCTGGTCCTTCGCGCGCAGTCGGATCGTTCGGCCGACGGGGCGGTTCAGGGCCATTGCCCCTCCCCCGGCGTGGTCGAGGTTGCGGTGAATCCCGCCCGGTTCGCCCCGGACGCCTTTGGTCGCGCCCTTGTGCGCCAGTTGGCCCATCTGCTTCGGTGGAACGGCCCCGGCTATGGCCGTTCGCTGGGCGAGGCCTTGGTCAGCGAAGGACTGGCGGGGCATTTCGTGCTGCAGGTGCTGGGCGGGCAGCCGGATGCCACGGATGCGGTCCGGCCCGCGCAGGGGGCCATGCGGCAGGCGATGAACGAATGGGCGCGGCAGGATTACGATCATGGCCGCTGGTTCGGGGGCAAGGGCGACCTGCGGCGGGGGACCGGCAACAGCCTGGGCCATCGACTGGTCGCCGAACATCTGGCCCATCATCCGAACGACAATGCGGCCCTTCTGGCGCTTGCGCCCGCCGATCCCTTCCGCCAGGCCCTGCGCCGGCTTGCGGCGTCGGAAGGACAGGCCGAGGGGCCGGCCCCGGACGCGCCGCCGTCAGAGGCCTGAAAATCCGCGGGGGCTGCGCGACATCGCCATCCAGCCGCCCATCAGCAGGCCCGCCAGCGCGCCGCCCAGATGCGCCTCCCATGCGATCGAGGGCATCAGAACGGTCAGCGCCACGTTCAGCACCACCATCACCGCAACGCCTCGCCAAAGCTGCCCCAAGGGGCGCCGGCGGCGCCAGCCGGTGACGGCGGCAAAGCCCACAAGCGCGCCGGCAAGGCCGAAGATCGCGCCCGACGCGCCGATCATCGGCCCTCCATCGGGCGTCATCACCGCGAACAGCAAGGCCGCCGCGACCTGCGACAGGGCATAGACAAGGGCCATGCGGGCCGGGCCGATCAACCGGTTCAGTTCGCGCGCAAGGGCCACCAGCGACAGCATGTTCATGCCCAGGTGCAAAAGCCCCGCGTGCAGGAAGCCATAAGTCACGAAGATCGTCAGCACATGGCCGGGAAAGATTCCGTGGCCCGCCCAGACCACCGGCGACCAGAAGCCGCCAAAGATCACCAGGGCCTGCTGCACGATGGGATAGCCCAGCAGGTCGGCGCCCATGGTCAGGACCTGGATCGCGCAGCACAGGGCGATCACGATCTTGACCCACATCGGCAGGCGCGGGCGCAGGCTGTCCTGCATGGCGACAAAGGGGTCGCTGTGGGCCACCATCAGTCCGCCTTGATCTGGCGGGCTTCGGACAGCAGCATGATCGGAATGCCCGCGCGGATCGGGAAGGCAAGGCCGGCCGCCTGCGAAACCAGTTCCTGCCGCGCCGCGTCATAGGACAGGGTGGCATGGGTAACGGGGCAGACAAGCGCCTCGAGCATGTGGCGGTCGAAGCCTGGATGGGGGCTTTGGGTCATTGCAAACGGTCCTCGGTATCGCCGCCATGCAGCGCGAATTCGATCAGGCCTTGCAGCAGTTCGCGACGATCAGCCAGGGTCGGGCTTTCCAGAAGCGCCTGCCGGTCGCCCGAGGAAAAGGGCAGGACCATCGACAGCGAATTGATCAGGGCCTCGTCCTGGGCCTCGGCGGCGGCGTCCCAGTCGGTCGACAGTTCATGCGAGTCCATGTAGCGGCGCAGCAGCGGAAACAGCGCGTCGCGGTCCATGCCCTTGTCTTCCTCGGGGCCCTTCAGATCGCGGGCAAAGCTGGACCAGTCGACCTCGGCCATCAGATAGGGGGTGAATCCCTCCTGCACCTCGGTCAGGCGGAAGCGCGACACCGCCAGAAGCGAAATCATCTGCCGGCCGTCGTCGGTTTCCGAAAAGGCCACGACCCGGCCCGCGCAGCCGATCGTAGCCAGGCCCTCGCCTTCGGGCTGGATCAGGCCGATCAGCCGGTGCTCGGTCTTCAGTGCGTCGTCCAGCATCTGCAGATAGCGCGGCTCGAAGACATGCAAGGGGATCCGCGCCCGGGGCATCAGCACGGCCCCCTCCAGGGGGAACAGCGGGATTCGCGAGGGCAGATCGAAGCGGAACCGCATCGGATCAGGCGAAGATCATCGAGGACAGGCGCCGGCGGCCCTTCTGGACCAGCGGGTCGTTGGGCTTGAGGCTGTCGAAGATGGTCAGAAGCTGGGCCTTGGCAGCCCCTTCATTCCAGTCGCGGTCGCGGCGGAAGCTGTCCAGCAGGATGTCGATGGCCTCGTCGACCCGGCCGGCGGCGTGCAGGGCCTGGGCGTATTCCAGTCGTGCCTGCTGGTCGTCGGGATCGGCGTCCACCCTGGATTGCAGGGCATCCAGCGGCCCGGCCTTCGCGGCCTGGCGGGCCAGGTGCAACTGGGCACGCGCGGCCTCGACCGGGGCACTGGTCGCGGCGGGTGCAGGGATCTCGTCCAGGGCCGCTTGCGCGGCATCCGCATCGCCCGAGGCCAGATGGGCGCGGACCAGGCCTGCCCAGGCATCGTTGCTGGCGGGATCTTCCGCCGCGATGGCAGCAAAGGTTTCGGCGGCATCGGCGAAGGCGCCTTCCTCGAGCATCTGCTCGGCCGCGGCAAGGGCGTCAGCCAGCCCGCCGTCATCGCCCGACAGCGCCGCCAGCTTGTCCACGAACTGCTTGATCTGGCTTTGCGGGATGGCGCCCTGGAAGGCATCGACCGGCTGGCCCTGGAAGAAGGCGTAAACCGTCGGGATCGACTGCACCCGCAGTTGCGCGGCGATCATCTGGTTTTCGTCCACGTTGACCTTGGCCATGCGCACCCGGCCCTTGTGGCGCGCAACCTCGGCTTCCAGTTGCGGGCCAAGCGTCTTGCAGGGGCCGCACCAGGGCGCCCAGAAATCCACGATCACCGGCACCTGCATCGAGGCCTGCACGACTTCCGCCATGAAGTTCGCCTCGGTCACGTCCTTGATGAAGTCGCTGGGCTTGGGTGCGTCGGTGGCGCCGTCAAAGAGCATGGTCATGAAGATCCCCAGAAGGTTCGGGTCTGAACTGTTGGGCGCAATATGGGGGCTGGGGCCGTGAAGGGGAAGGGTTGTTTTGGGCGGCGAAGCTGGGGGACTTCACGTCCCCCAGACCCCCTGTGGGATATTTGCGCCAAGGTGAAGGGACGTCAAAGATCGAAGGAGGCCAGCACGGGCACATGGTCGCTGGGTTGTTCCCAGCCCCGGCAGGGACGCAGGACGCGGCTGCCATGCGCGGCATTGGCAATGTCGCGGCTGGCCCAGATGTGGTCCAGGCGGCGGCCCTTGTCGGCGGTGTGCCAGTCCTTGGCGCGATAGCTCCACCAGGAATAGAGCAGCCCGGACGGGATATCCTGGCGCGTCACGTCCACCCAGTCGCCCGCATCCTGGGCCGACAGCAGGTGATCGACCTCGACGGGCGTGTGGCTGACGATCTTGAGCATCTGCTTGTGGGACCACACGTCATCCTCGCGCGGGGCGATGTTCAGGTCGCCCACCAGGATCGCCTTTTCGGGCCTGTCGGCATGGAAGACGTCGCGCATTTCGGCCACGAAATCCAGCTTCTGGCCGAACTTGAGGTTCTGTTCGCGGTCGGGGATGTCGCCGCCTGCGGGCACGTAGATGTTGTGGATCGTCACGCCGTTTTCCAGCCGCGCCGCGACATGGCGGGCATGGCCGAGGCTGGCATAGTCGCGGTCGCCCGCATCCGTGATGGGCAGGCGCGACAGGATCGCCACGCCGTTATAGCCCTTTTGCCCGCGCGCGACGATGTGGTGGTAGCCAAGCGCCCGGAACTGGTCGAGCGGGATCTTGTCCACCGGGGACTTGCATTCCTGCAGGCACAGCACGTCCGGCGCTTCCTCGGTCAGGAACCGCGCGACCAGCCCTTCGCGCAGTCGGACCGAGTTGATGTTCCAGGTGGCGATGGTGAACATGGCAGTCTCCTTTGGCGGGCGGACACTAGCCGCGCCGATCCGCCCTGTCGAGTTGACGCAACGGCAGGAAAATGCTGCACCGGCACAATCACGGCTTGGTGATGTCGGCGACTGCCGTTAAGCAATGCCATCGGGCAAAGGGGGGCGAGATGCAGTTGACGGTGGACGAGGCTTTGGCGCGCGGCGGGGCCGGGCGGTTCCAATGGCGGCTTCTGGGGATCTTTGGACTGGTCTGGGCGGCAGACGCGATGCAGGTCATCGCGGTGGGCTTTGCGGCACCGTCCGTCGCTGCGACCTTCGGGATCGACCGCGTGACGGCCTTCCAGATCGGCACGGTGTTCTTTGCGGGCATGTTCCTGGGCGCCTTCGCCTTTGGCCGGATCGCGGACCGGATCGGGCGCCGCAACATCCTGGTGCTGACCGTGGGCATGGACGCGATCTTCGGGCTGGCGTCCGTGTTTGCGCAGGAGTTCACGCTGCTTCTGGTGCTGCGCTTCCTGACCGGCGTTGCCGTGGGCGGCACGCTGCCCGTGGACTATGCCATGATGGCCGAGTTCCTGCCGCCCCGGAACCGAGGCCGCTGGCTGGTCTGGCTGGAGGGTTTCTGGGCCGTGGGAACGATCGTCGTTGCCCTGACCGCCTGGATCGCGGTGGCGCAGGGGGCGGTGGCGCCCTGGCGGTGGATCTTCGCGGTGGCGGCGGTTCCGGCCCTGATCGGCATCTTCCTGCGGCTCTGGGTGCCCGAATCGCCCATGTTCCTGATCCGCAAGGGCGACAAGGCGGGGGCCAAGGCGGTGGTCGACCGGGTGCTGGTCACGAACGGGATGCAGGCGCTGCCGCGCGATGCGGAACTGGTTCCCGCGCAGGTCCCCACGGGGGCCGAGACCTCGATCTTTTCCGACATGCTGCGGTCGCGGACCATC
Organism: Paracoccus aerius; assembly: GCF_014656455.1. Lineage (GTDB taxonomy): Bacteria > Pseudomonadota > Alphaproteobacteria > Rhodobacterales > Rhodobacteraceae > Paracoccus > Paracoccus aerius. Next base: position 292,096 of record NZ_BNCL01000004.1, on the reverse strand, counting down.
GGCGTGCTGGCGGTGTGGTTCCTGGTGTCGCTGTCCTATTACGGCGTCTTTGTCTGGGTGCCGAACCAGCTTGTGACCGAGGGCTTCGGCTTCGTGCACGGCTATGGCTTTCTGGTGATCCTGGCCCTGGCGCAAGTGCCGGGCTATGCCCTGGCCGCCTGGGGGGTCGAGGCGGTGGGTCGCCGGGCGACGCTGCTCGGCTTCCTGCTGCTCAGCGCCGCGGGCTGCGCGCTGTTCACGGTGGCGACGGGAACGGCCATGATCGCTGCTGCCCTGATCCTGATGAGCTTTGCGCTGCTGGGCACCTGGGGCGCGCTTTACGCCTTCACGCCCGAACTTTACCCCACCCACCTGCGCGGCACCGGCATGGGCACCGCCAGTGCGGTGGCGCGGTTGGGCGGGATCCTGGCCCCCAGCCTGCTGGCCTTCGTCTTTGCCAAGGGCTTCGGTTTCGCCATTGGCGTCTTTGCCGCGCTGCTGCTGCTGGGCGCGTTGGCCCTGCTGCTGGTCAAGGCCGAGACGCGTGATCAGGCCATTGCCTGAAACCGCATCCCCTTTTGGCCCGTTCCCCTGTCAATCAGCAGGAGGACGGGGAACATGGGCCAACTGGTCAACGGGGTCTGGAAGGACGAATGGTATGACACCGAGGCAAGCGGCGGCGAGTTTGTCCGCGACACGGCCAAGCACCGCAACTGGGTGACCGCCGATGGCAGTCCCGGCCCGACCGGAGGAGGGGGCTTCAAGGCGGAAAGCGGGCGCTATCACCTTTACGTCTCGTATGCCTGCCCCTGGGCGCATCGTGCGCTGATCTTCCGCGCGCTGAAGGGGCTTGGGGATCACATCGACGTCTCGGCCGTGCATCCCGACATGCTGTGGAACGGGTGGGAGTTCCGCACCGACTTCGACGGCGCCACCGGCGACCGGCTGTTCGGCGAGCCATATCTGTACAAGCTGTACCTGCGCGCGGATCCCAAGGCATCGGGCCGGGTCACGGTGCCGGTGCTGTGGGACCGCGACGGGGATCGGATCGTGTCGAACGAAAGCAGCGACATCATCCGCATGTTAAACAGCGCCTTTGACGGCATCACCGGAAACACCGACGACTATTGGCCCGAATTCCTGCGAGAACAGGTCGAGCATCTGAACGACCGCATCTATGACACGGTCAACAACGGCGTCTACAAGGCGGGCTTCGCCACGTCGCAGGAAGCCTATGACAAGGCGGTCCACCCCTTGTTCGACAGCCTCGGCTGGATCGAGGGGATCCTGTCCGGGAACCGATATCTTGCCGGAGACCGGCTGACCGAGGCCGACTGGCGCCTGTTCACCACGGTTGTCCGCTTCGATGCGGTCTATCACACGCATTTCAAGTGCAACCGCCGCCGGATCGTCGATTACTCGAACCTGTGGGCCTGGGCACGCGAGTTGTACCAGATGCCCGGCGTGGCCCAGACCGTCCGGCCGGATCATTTCATGCGCCACTACTACTTCAGCCACGACACCGTGAACCCGCACCGCATCATCCCCATCGGTCCCGATGCGGATTGGACCGCGCCACATGGCCGCGGATGAACGAAGCCCCGGCGCGGGAAAACGCCGGGGCATCAGAGAGGGGAGGGAGAGTGTGGCCGCATCCTCCGGCCACTGGGCTTCGGACGGATAACGCGTTTCCAGGCCGCGGGTTCCAGAACCGGACTGCCTGAACGCATTCCGTCTTTCGCGTTCACTCCTTCGCCGCGGTTCTGGACATTCTTGTCAGAAGATCCGTTGTTTCAGCTCATCGGGACTGCTGACATGGGCGTGCCAAAACTCGCGGGCTTCTTGTGGAAGACGCGCCAGGACCCGCTCCAGATCGGCCGCGTTCATGTATCTGCGAAGGGTCCAGGCTGTTGCCTCGATAGCATTGGAAGGGGTCAGGTTGTGGTGCGGCCTGACCTGTTTCGCCTCCAGGGTCAGCGCCTCTCGATCGGCGAAGGGAAGTGGGGGGTTATCCACTTTCCACCCTGCCACGAAAATGGCTCGGGGAACGGATGGCAGCACGGATGCAAAATCTATTCCTTCCTGGGCCGTAAGGCGGCGTCGGAAGACTTGAAGAACAGCATCCAAGGCGGTGTAGGCGCTGTTGTCAGACACCAGATCCATCCTGTCCTTCAGGTCATCCAGAATTGCCCGCCACTCCTTGGACGAATGCCGATAAGTCCATGGCATAGGCATTTTCAGGGGCCGCCCAGTTGTTTCCCTCGACACCAGCAAGGTTAACCTGTCACGGCAGATTTGTCCGCATCTTTGCCAGAACCAAAAAGGTCCGGCATGGCCGGACCTTTTCTTGTGTCGCAGTCTCTTGTGTCGCAGTGGCGTGTCACGCCACCAGCCGGTATCCGCCCGATTCCGTCACCAGCAGGCGCGCATTGCTGGGATCGGGTTCGATCTTCTGGCGCAGGCGATAGATGTGGGTTTCCAGCGTATGCGTGGTGACGCCCGCATTGTATCCCCAGACCTCGTGCAGCAGAACGTCGCGGGCCACCACCCCGTCCTGCGCGCGATACAGGAACTTGAGGATATTGGTCTCCTTCTCGGTCAGGCGGATCTTGCGGTCCTTCCCGTCGATCAGCATCTTCATCGCCGGCTTGAAGGTATAGGGCCCAAGCTGGAAGATCGCGTCCTCGGACTGTTCATGCGTGCGCAGTTGCGCGCGCAGGCGGGCCAGCAGGACCGGGAACTTGAAGGGCTTGGTGATATAGTCGTTGGCGCCCGCGTCCAGGCCCAGGATCGTGTCGGCATCGGTGTCATGGCCGGTCAACATCACGATGGGGCATTTCACGTTCAGCTTGCGCAGCTTCTTGCACAATTCGCGCCCGTCGGTGTCGGGCAGGCCCACGTCCAGGATCACCAGGTCGAAGATCGCGCCCTTGGCGGCGTCTACGGCGCCTGCCCCGGTGCCGGCCTCGGTCACGTCGAAATCGTCGGTGGCGATCAACTGTTCGGCCAGGGCCTCGCGCAGGTCTTCCTCGTCATCGACAAGCAGGATCTTTTTCAGTCCGGGCATGTTGCCTCCTCAATCTTGTTGGGCGAGTAGGTGGCGTGCGTCCGGCCATGCGTCCAGCATCATGTCGAAAATCTCACATGGAGTTGTCGGTCAGGGCGCTTATGTTTCACTTTGTTTCAATTCCGCAGGATCGCCGATGAGCCTGATCCCCACCCTGGCCGAAACCGTATCCCGCGCGCGCAGCGACCTGCGCACCGGATTGCCGGTGATGATCGGCCATCATCTGGTCGCGGCGGTGGAAACCCTGGCGCCCGCGCGGCTTGACGCGATTCGCGCCCTGGGCCGTCCGGTCCTTGCGCTGACCGGACGGCGGGCCGAGACGCTGAAGGCCCGGGCCTATGACCAGGGGCTGGCCCGCGTCATTGTGCCGGCCGATGCGGACCATGCCTGGCTGCGGGCCTTGGCCGATCCTTCGGGCGATCTGATGACCCCGATGAAGGGACCGCTGTTCACGGAACGCGAAGGGGATGCGACGGCGCATATGGCCGGGCTGGCGCTTGCGAAGTCCGCGCAGTTGCTGCCCGCCGTGCTGGTGGTGCCGACCGAGCCGCTGCCCGGCCTGACCCAGGTCGCGCCCGGCCCCCTTCTGGCGCAGCTTGCGCACGAGGCGGCCCTGGCCCCGGTTGCCGCCGCAAACCTGCCGTTGCTGGCGGCGGAACGGTCGCGGCTGCATATCTTCCGTCCCGACGATGGCGGGGCCGAGCATTACGCCATCGAGATCGGCGATCCGCCCCGCGACGCGCCGGTGCTGGCCCGGCTGCATTCGGCCTGCTTCACCGGCGACGTGCTGGGCAGCCTGAAATGCGACTGCGGCCCGCAGCTGCACGCCGCGCTGACCGCGATGGGGCAGGCGGGGCAGGGGGTGCTGCTGTATCTGAACCAGGAAGGGCGCGGCATCGGGCTTGCCAACAAGATGCGCGCCTATGCATTGCAGAACCAGGGCTTCGACACCGTGCAGGCCAATCACCGCCTGGGATTCGAGGATGACGAGCGCGACTTCCGCATTGGCGCGGCCCTGCTGCGGCGGATGGGGTTCAAGCAGGCCCGGCTGATGACCAACAACCCGCGCAAGGTGGCGATGATGGAAAGCCACGGCATCACCGTGACCGAACGCGTGCCGCTGGTCGTCGGCCGCAACCGCTTCAACGAGGCCTATCTGGATACCAAGGCCGAAAAGTCGGGGCACCTGCTGTGACGCCCGACGATCTGGTCCTGACGCCGCAGGGTGTGCGCTATCGCGGGCGGGTCTTTCCGTGCAGCATCGGCAAGCGCGGCGTGACGCGGGACAAGCGCGAGGGCGACAAGGCCACGCCCGCGGGGGTGATGCGGATCACCGGGCTGTGGTATCGCCCCGACCGCCTGGCGCGGCCTGCCCCCTGGGCGCAGCCCATCGGGCCGGGCGACCTGTGGTGCGACGCGCCCGATCATCCGGCCTACAACCATCATGCCCGTGCGCCCTTGCCCGCCAGCCACGAAAGGCTGCGCCGGGCCGATCCGCTTTACGACCTGATCCTGACGACCGACTGGAACTGGCCCGATGCGGTGCCGGGCCGTGGTTCCGCGATCTTCCTGCATCAGTGGCGCAGGCCGGGGTTCGGGACCGAGGGCTGCATCGCCTTTGCGCGTCCGCACCTGTTCTGGATCGCGCGCCATGCGCGGCCCGGCACGCGGGTGATCGTGCCCTAAAGCGCGTTCCTGGGCATCGGCAGATCGCCCCGGTTATAGGGGCCCCAATCCGTCACCTCGGGATAGAACTGCCTGCGCCAGGCGCGGACGCGCGGGTTCATGCGCCGCCGCCACCAGGGCGGCACCATGGCCACAAAGGTCATCGCCGGATAGCCCAGGGGCAGTTGCGGCGCCTCGTCCTGCCCATAGGTTTGCAGCAGGGGAAAGCGCCGGTCCGGCTTGTAGTGGTGGTCCGAATGGCGCTGCAGGTTGATCAGCAGCCAGTTCGAAACCCTGTGGCTGGCGTTCCAGCTGTGGCGCGGCAGGATATGTTCATACCGCCCGTCGCCCAGATGCTTGCGCGTTAGGCCATAGTGTTCGACATAATTCGTCAGTTCCAACTGCCAGATCGCCACGAAGGCCTGGAAGACGAACAGCCCCAGCCCCTGCAGGCCGCCCAGGGCCAGGGCCAGCAGGACCATCCCCCCTTGCAGCATCCCATAACGCCAGAACGGATTGCGCCGGTCCCAGGGGCGGCGCCCGGCACGGGCCAGCAACCGCCGTTCGGCCCGCCATGCGCTGCGCGGACCCTGCAGGAGAACGCGCCAGAAAAAGCGATAGAACCCTTCGTTATAGCGCGCCGATACCGCATCGCGGGGGGTGGATACCCAGGCGTGATGGACCAGCAGATGCTCGGTCCGGAAATGGGAATACAGCGTCGAGGCCAGCAGCAGGTCGCCCATCCAGCGTTCCACCGCCGTCTTCTGGTGCAGAAGCTCGTGCGCATAGACCATGCCGATGGTGCCGGACAGAACGCCCAGGCCGAAGAACAGGCCCAGCTTTTCAGGCCCCGACAAGTGCCCGGCACGGCTAGCATACCAGATGCAGCCGAAGATCGCGGCGAATTGCAGCGGGAACCAGACAACCGTGACGGCGCGGTGCCAGAACAGGGCGCGCGTTTCGGTCTGGGGATCAGGGTTTGCCTCGTTCAGCCCCAGCACGCCGTCAAGGGCCGTTGTCAGATACCAGGCATAGGCGGGCAGCAGCATCCACCAGAAGCCCCCCCTGCCTGCCGCCAGCACGACCAGCGGCAGCATGACCACGGACATCCAGAACGGCGCGGCGGGCGGCAATCTGCCTGGGGTTGATTCGCTCATGCCCGTGATCTTATGCGGCGATCTCGGCCCGCGCCATATCCCAGACCTTGCGCATCAGGCCCGGCAGCGCCTCGCGGTTGACGTGGCGCAGGGGCACCAGGTGGCCGCGCGCCGGGGCCGCGTCCAAATCGCCCAGCATCACCTGCAGCGACAGGGTGAAATGGGTGAAGACATGGCGGACATGGCCGATCTCTCGCCAGTTCGCCTTTCCCGGCGGTGGCATGTCGCGCCCGTCCCAAAGGGCCGAGGGGAAGGCCAGCGTGCCGCCCAGAAGGCCCTTGGCCGGGCGTTCCTCGAACAGCACCGCGTCGCCCTGGCGGGCGACCCAGGCAATGCCGGTCCGGTCGGGCTTGGCGGCTTTCGGCGCCTTGCGCGGCAGGCTGGCGGCGATGCCCTGGGCGCGGGCGTCGCAATCGTGGATCAGCGGGCAGATGCCGCAGGCGGGGCTGCGCGGCGTGCAGATGGTCGCGCCCAGATCCATCATCGCCTGCGCATAGTCACCCGGCCGCTGCCGGGGCGTCAGCCCTTCCGCAAGCGCCACCAGTTCGGGCTTGGCGGCGGGCAGGGGCGTTTCCACCGCGAACAGCCGCGCCACGACGCGTTCGACGTTGCCATCGACCACAGTCTCTGGCGCGTCATAGGCGATCGCCGCGATTGCGGCCGAGGTATAGGCCCCGATCCCCGGCAGCGCCTGCAGCCCGTCGCGCGTCGTCGGAAACCCGCCCGCTGCCGCCACCGCGCGGGCGCAGGCCAGCAGGTTGCGGGCGCGGGCGTAATAGCCAAGCCCGGCCCATTCGGCCATGACCTGCGTGTCGGGCGCCGCCGCCAGATCCTGCACCGTCGGCCACAGCGTCGTGAAACGCTCGAAATAGGCCTTCACTGCCGCGACGGTGGTCTGTTGCAGCATCACCTCGGACAGCCAGATGCGGTAGGGGTCGGGCGCGTCCCCACCGGGCGGCACGCGCCAGGGCAGGACGCGCGCGTGGCGGTCGTACCAATCCAGAAGCTGCGGGGCGATCACCCGGATGTCACGCAATTATCAATCCCTTGTCCTGTCGCCGCGCTTTCATCCCGGCGCGGGCCTGATTAAGGATATGGGCGTGACATCGCATCAGGCAAAGATGGGCAACAGGCAATGAAGGCGCAGCCGCCCGACCGCACCCGCAACCCCATGGCACGCCGCAGGCGCGGCTTCCAGCAGGCTTCGATCCTGCTGGCCGACCGGGTGCAGAAGGCGGCCGAGGGGCGGGGCTTCGCCGTGGCCCGCCTGCTGACCCACTGGCCCGAGATCGCCGGCCCCCAGCTTTCCGCGATGACCCGCCCGGTCCGCATCAGCCATCAGCGGGGCGGCTTTGGCGCGACGCTGACGCTGCTGACCACCGGCCCCGCCGCGCCGCTGGTGGAAATGCAGCTTCCGCAGCTGCGCGAACGGGTGAACGCCTGCTATGGCTACAATGCCGTGCAACGCATCATGCTGACCCAGACCGCTGCCACGGGCTTTGCCGAAGGCCGTGCCGTCTTTGCCGCGGCCCCTGCCCAGCCCGCCGCGCCCGATCCGCATGTCCGCCAGCAGGCCGACCAGATCGCCAGCCAGTTCGACGATCCCGCGCTGGCCGAGGCCATTGCCCGGCTGGCCCTGAACATCGCAACCAAACGACACCGGAACCACCGAAAGGATTTTCCATGCTGATCCGTTCTGCCGCCGCCGCACTGGCGATCGCCATCGCCGCCCCTGCCGCGATGGCCCAGGATGCCGCCCCCGCGGCCCAGGCGGAAGCCCTGCCCGACATCGCGCTTGGCGCCGATGACGCGCCGCTGACCATCGTGGAATATGCCAGCTTCACCTGCGGGCATTGCGCCAACTTCCACGAGGAAAACTGGCCCAGGCTGAAGGCCGAATATGTCGATACCGGCAAGGTCAAGTTCATCCAGCGCGACGTGTATTTCGACCAGCCCGGCCTGTGGGCCGGAGTGCTTGCGCGCTGCGGCGGCGACGACAAGTATTATGCCGTGTCCGACATGCTCTTTGACGAACAGGAGCAATGGCTGGCCGGCGGCACGGGCGAGGAGATCGCCGCGAACCTGCGCAAGATCGGCCTGAAGGCCGGCATGACCGAGGAACAGATGACCGCCTGCTGGGAAGACACCGCCAAGGCCGAACAGCTGATCGCGACCTTCCAGCAGAATGCCAGCGCCGATGGGATCGAGGCCACGCCGACCTTCATCATCGGCGGCGAAAAGGTCATGAACCAGCCCTGGGACGACATGAAGCAGGTGATCGAGGGCAAGCTGGCCGAGGCTGCCCAGTAAGCCCTGGACGCATGGCTCGCCGGACGGGCGGGCCATGATCCCGGTTCATCTGGGAATTGCTTTTTGTCAAATCGGGCCGCATCCTTCGCCTGCGCCAAAGCGGCGCATGGCACAAGGGATGCTTGCCCATGATCAAAGAGTTCCGTGAATTCATCGCCCGAGGCAACGTGATCGACCTGGCGGTCGGGATCATCATCGGCGCGGCCTTTACATCCATCGTGAATTCCGTCGTCGAGGACCTGATCAACCCGATCCTGGGCCTGCTGACCGGCGGCATCGATTTCACGAACAAGTACATTGTCCTGTCCGGCACCGTCCCCGACGGCGCAAGCCTTGCGGCGGCGCGCAATTCCGGGGCGGCCATCTTCGCCTATGGATCCTTCCTGATGGCGGTGCTGAACTTCCTCATCATTGCCTGGGCGGTGTTTCTGCTGGTCAAGGTGGTGAACCGCCTGCAACGCGCGGCGCTTCGGCAGAAAGTGGAAGAACCCGCCCCAGCCGGTCCCACCCAGGAAGAACTGCTGGCCCAGATCCGCGACCTGCTGGCCGACCGTGCCACGATGGCGGATTATCCGCTGCCAAGGCCGTGACGGGTGCCGGCGCGGGGCATCGCGCCGGGCCGTCCCTTATCCCGCCAGAAGCTGGTCGGGCGTGATCGCCTCAAGCCCCAGGGCCTCGCCCACGGGGGGCGAGGTCAGGCGCCCGCCATGCGTCGACAGGCCCGCGCGCAGATGCGGGTCTTCCAGCACCGCCTGCCGCCAGCCCTTGTCCGCCAAGGCCAGCAGGAAGGGCAGGGTGGCATTGCCAAGCGCCTGGGTCGAGGTGCGCGCCACCGCCCCCGGCATGTTCGCCACGCAGTAATGGACCACGCCGTCGATCTCGTAGATCGGATCCTGGTGCGTCGTCGCGCGCGATGTCTCGAAGCAGCCGCCTTGGTCGATGGCCACGTCCACCAGGACCGATCCTGGCTGCATGGTCAACAACTGGTCCCGCGTCACCAGCTTGGGGGCCGCGGCGCCGGGGATCAGCACCGCGCCGATCACCATGTCTGCCGTGCGGATCAGATCGGCCGTTGCCGCCGCGCTGGAATATTGCGTGGTCAGGCGCCCCATGAAGATGTCGTCCAGATAGGAAAGCCGCGCGACCGACCGGTCGGTGACGGTGACATTGGCGCCCATGCCGACCGCCACGCGCGCCGCCGCCGTGCCCACCACGCCGCCACCGATGATGACGACATTGGCGGGCCTGACGCCCGGCACGCCTCCCATCAGCACGCCGCGCCCGCCATTGGCCTTCTGCAGCGCCCAGGATCCGACCTGCGGGGCCAGACGCCCCGCCACCTCTGACATGGGCGCCAGCAGGGGCAGACCGCCGCGCGCATCGGTCACCGTCTCATAGGCGATGGCGGTGACGCCCGATCGCAACAAGTCGCGGGTCTGGTCGGGGTCGGGCGCCAGGTGCAGATAGGTGAACAACACCTGGCCCTCGCGCAGCATCGCGCGTTCGGCGGGTTGGGGTTCCTTGACCTTCACGATCATCTCGGCCCTGTCGAAGACCGACTTTGCATCCGGCGCGATGCTGGCCCCGGCAGCGGCATAGTCTTCGTCCGTGAAGCCCGCCCCAAGCCCCGCGCCGCTTTCCACCAGCACGCCGTGGCCGCGTCCCACCGCCTCGGTGACGGCGGCGGGGGTCATGCCCACGCGGAACTCCTGCGGCTTGATTTCCTTCGGGCAACCAATCTTCATGCATTCCTCCCATGCTTTGGGAAAGTGTCGCACCGATCCGCTGCAAGATGCTGCGAAGCTGGAGCCGTTTCGGCAATGGTCGTGAAACAAACCACTGGCTATCGGCGCTTCCGGCGAAGAATATCCGGCCATGTCGGACCTTGATGCAATAGACCGCCGAATCCTTGCCCTTCTTCAGAAAGAGGGGCGAATCAGCAATGCCGAACTGGCGCTGCGCGTCCACCTGTCGCCCTCGGCCTGCCATCGCCGGGTTCAGCGGCTTGAGGAGACGGGCGTGATCCACGGCTATGTCGCGCTGCTGGACGCGCGCAAGCTGCGCCGCCAGACCACCGTCTTCGTGGAAATCACCCTGTCGGGCCAGGCGGACGAGGTGCTGGAGGCCTTCGAGAAGGGCGTGCGCGCGATTCCCGACGTGCTGGAATGCCACCTGATGGCGGGAACGGCCGATTACCTGCTGAAGATCGTGGTCGAGGATACCGACGACTTCGCCCGCATCCACCGCCAGCACCTGGCCCGCCTGCCGGGCGTTGCGCAGATGCATTCCTCCTTCGCGCTGCGCACGGTGTTCCGCACCACTGCGATCCCGGTGTGAGGATGCTGCGCCGTCATCTGCTGTCCCTGCTGGCCACGTCGCTGGCGACACCCGCACTGGCGCAACCCCGGCGCGAGCCGCCGCCTGCAATCGACGATCCACGCGCCAGCCACTTCGCCTTTGGCCCGCCAGGCGACCAGTGGCGTATCTTCGTGGGCCTGCCGAAGGTTCCGCCGCCGCGCGAGGGCTATTCGGTGGTCCTTTCGCTGGACGGCGGCACGACCTTTCCGCATCTGTGGCATCATCGCGAAACCCGGGCGCGCGATGCGCCGGTGATCCTGGTCGGCATCAGCTATGAAAACGCGAACCGCCGCTGGCGCGACCTGACCTCGCGCGCGATGGCGCCGGTGGCGCCGATCCTGTTCTATCGCGCCCCGCCCGCGGACCGGCCGACCGGCGGGCGCGAGGCCTTTCTGTCCATGATCGCAGAGGAACTGCTGCCGGAACTTGCCCGACGTCACCCGCTGGACCTGCGCGACATGACGATCTACGGCCATTCGCTGGGCGGGCTGTTCGTGCTGCACGCGCTGTTTACCCGCCCCCGCCTGTTCGCGCGCTACGTCGCGGCCGATCCCTCGGTCTGGTGGAACGCAGGCGAATCGCAGCGCGAGGCGGCGGCCTTCGCCGGCGGCGTCGCGGCAGCGGGCGGGACGGTCGATCCGGCGATCCAGGTGATGATCGCCCAGGCCGGGCGTCCGCGGCAGAACCATCCGCATGATCCCACATCGCTGGTGCGGATCCTGTCGGGCGTTCCGGGGATGGAGGTTCTTTACCGCCCCTATCCGCAGGAAGACCACGGATCGCTGATGGGACCATCGACCAGGGATGCGTTGGAGCTGCACCTGTGGCGGTAAACGCAAACCCCCGCGGCTTGCGCTGCGGGGGTTTGACGGAAACGCGGATCGCGTCGCCTTACAGTGCGCCTTCGCGCTGTGCCTTTTTACGGGCCAGCTTGCGGGCGCGGCGGACGGCCTCGGCCTGTTCCCGGGCCTTCTTGACCGACGGCTTCTCGAAATGCTGCCGAAGCTTCATTTCGCGGAACACACCCTCGCGCTGAAGTTTTTTCTTCAGGGCACGGAGCGCCTGTTCGACGTTGTTGTCGCGAACATTGACCTGCATGTGGTTGTCACCACCTTCCTAGGTTAGAGTTGCAAGATTGCAGGATGCGCCCCCCCTATCAGGCCGGGGCGCACTTGTCCAGACAGGAGGCCGCCCATGACCCGAACCGACCGCGATGCCTTGCTTGACGCCGCCCTGACCCATGTTCCGTTCGAGGGGATGAACGATCGCGCCCTGATGGCGGGGGCGCGCGACCTGACCATGTCGCCCGACCTGGCGCGGGTTCATTTTCCCCAGGGCGGGGCAAGTCTGGCCGCGGCCTATCACCGCCGCGCCGATGCGATGCTGCGCGACAGCCTGGCCCAGACGCCCCCGGGGGGCCGCTTCCGGGACCGCGTGGCCGAGGCGATCTGGCGCCGCCTGATGCTGGTCGATGCCGAACTGGTGCGCGCGGGCGCGGCCACGCTGTCGCTGCCGCAGAACGCTGCCCTTGCGGCGCGGCTGGTCTGGGAAACGGCTGATGTGATCTGGACCGGCTTGGGCGACGGGTCGCGCGACGTGAACTGGTATTCCAAGCGCGCCACCCTGTCCGCCGTGGTCAGCGCCACCGTCCTGTTCTGGCTGGGCGACGATTCGCCCGACCACCGGGAAACCCGCGCCTTCATCGACCGGCGCATCGACGGCGTGATGCGGTTCGAACAGGTGAAATCGACCTTGCGCAAGCTGCCGGGGGCGGAAAAGCTGGCGCAGATGGCGTTCGGCTGGATCCGGGCGCCCGGCTCGCGCGATCTGCCCGGTCGCACCCGCCCGTAAGGAGAAACGATGTTCCCCGACGCCATGAAGGCCATCGAGATCGCCGGCCCCGGCGGTCCCGACGTGCTGAAGCCCGCCAGCCGCCCCGTTCCGGTGCCCCGCCACGACCAGATCCTGATCCGCGTGGCTTATGCCGGGGTGAACCGCCCCGATGTCCTGCAGCGCCAGGGCAGCTATGCGCCGCCGCCCGACGCATCGGACCTGCCGGGGCTTGAAGCTTCGGGCGAGATCGTGGGCATGGGCGCGGGCGTGACCCGCTGGAGAAAGGGCGAACAGGTCTGCGCGCTGCTGCCGGGCGGCGGCTATGCGGAATATGCCGTCTGCCACGCCGACCACGCGCTGCGCATCCCCTATGGCCTGGGCTTGCGCGAAGGCGCCTGCCTGCCTGAAACGGCCTTCACGGTCTGGTCCAATGTCGTGACCCGCGGGGGGCTGACGGGGGGCGAGAAGTTCCTGGTCCACGGCGGCAGCTCGGGGATCGGGATGATGGCGATCCAGATCGCCCGCGCCCTGGGCGCCCGGGTCTTCGCGACCGCCGGCAGCGCCGAGAAATGCGCAGCGATCGCGGCGCTTGGGGCGACCCCGATCAACTACCGCGCCGAGGATTTCACCAAGGTCATGGCGGCCGAGGACGGCGCCGACCTGATCCTGGACATGGTGGGCGGCAGCTATATCGCCAGGAACATTAAGGCGCTGGCGCCGGACGGCAGGCTGGTCATGATCGCCTTCCTTGAAGGCCCCAAGGTCGAACTGAACTTCGCCCCCATCATGACCAAGCGGCTGACCGTGACCGGCTCGACCCTGCGCCCGCAATCGGACGCCGCCAAGGCCGAGATCGCCGAGGCCCTGCGCAAGCAACTGTGGCCGCTGATCTCGGCCGGGTCGGTCCGGGTCAGCATCGACAGCGAATTCGACCTGGACGACGCGGCCGAGGCCCATCGCCGCATGGAAAGCAGCCAGCATATCGGCAAGATCGTCCTGAAAGTGGCGGGTAACGGCCCCTGAGGCGCGGGCAGGTGCCTCGGGCGGGGATATTTGACGCACAGAAGATGAGACAGGCACACAGACCTAGCGGGCACCCGTCCCCAAGGTCTGTGGCATATGCGGTGGCGGCCACCGGGGTCCCCGCCTGTTTCGCGCGTTCAATGTCGCACCCAGGTCCAAAGGAAAAGTTGAAACCGCATCTTTTGTGGAAAGATATCTCCGGGGGCAGCGCCCCTTCTTCAGCGGATCTTTTCCATCAGCAGGCGGGGACGGGAACAATCCTGGCGCGCGTCGGGGGCGCAGTCGCGGGGCCGCAGGTCGCGGGTCAGGCAGATGCGCACCTCGGCCAGGGCTTCGGCCTTGCAGGTGACGGTGATGCCATCAGGTGACAGCCGGGGATTGACCTCGAGAAAGGCTTCCTCGACCACCTGGGGCGGCAGGGTGATGTCGCGGGGCAGGTCGTCGAAGGGGGCGGGTATGCGGACCATCTCGGCAGCTTCCCGCGTCGTGGCATAGTATTGGCTTGCCGAAAGGCCGGAACAACGGCCGTGCTTCTGCCACTGGTACAAGGCCAGCCCCGGCGACATCAGGTCGTCCATTGCCTGGGTCTGGCGCCGTGACGGATCTCGTTCATTCGTATCGCAATGATCGGGCCAGCCCCGTTCGTATTGCGGCCAAAGACCATGGACCGTGAAATCCAGCCCGCTGCCTTGGTCGCATTCGCTGGCGTCGCGATCATCACCCGTCGCGCGGCACCAGCTTGGCTGCCAACTGAGCGCGAGAACGTAATAGTCGAATTCGCCCGCGACATCCTGCGCAGGGGCAGGCAGGGGGCAAAGCGTCAGCGCAAGGGCGGCAAGCAAGGCATGTCTCATGCCGCCACCATGCCCCGGCAGGCAGGCGCCGTCCACGACCCTTGCGAATCCTCTTTTCCCCAGTCGTCAGAATCGCTATATGACCCGTCAATTCCCCCCGAAAACGAGGAATGGCACCCCGCCAAAAGCCGTTTTACCGGTCTGAGACCTGCTGTTCGGGGCAGACATGCGAAGGAGATTGACATGAGCAAGCCGCTGATGGCCAAGGCGACCGCCGTCTGGCTGGTGGACAATACCACGCTGAGCTTCAAGCAGATCGGAGACTTTTGCGGCCTGCACGAGTTGGAAGTGCAGGGCATCGCCGACGGCGACGTCGCGGCGGGCGTCAAGGGCTATGACCCTGTCGCGTCCCACCAGCTTGACCCCGAGGAGATCCGCAAGGGTGAGGCTAGCCCGACCTACAAGCTGCGCCTGAAGCACAACCCCGCCGCCGAGGGCGAGGAAAAGCGCCGCGGCCCGCGTTATACGCCCCTGTCCAAGCGCCAGGACCGGCCGAACGCCATCCTGTGGCTGGTGAAGTTCCATCCCGAGCTGCCGGACGCGGCCATTGCCAAGCTGGTGGGCACCACCAAGCCCACGATCGCGTCTATCCGCGAGCGGACCCACTGGAACATCCAGAACATGCAGCCGATCGACCCGGTCGCCCTGGGCCTGTGCCGCCAGACCGAACTGGACGCCGCCGTCCAGAAAGCCGCCAAGAAGGCCGCCGCCAATGGCGAGGTGATGACCGACGACGAACGCCGCAAGCTGGTCAGCACCGAAACCTCGCTGTCGATGAGCGACGAGCCGCGCCTGCCCTCGTCGATGGCTGGGCTCGAGAACTTCTCGCTGACGCGGGACGAGCCGAAGGAGGCCGAGCCCGACCTGGATGCCGACAGCTTCTTCAACCTGCCCGATCGGGACGAGGACGAGGACGGGGACCGCTGATCCCGCCCAGGGCCGCATGAAAAAGGGCCGGTGCGTCGATGCGCACCGGCCTTTTCTTCTTTCATCCGGACCGGGTTCAGGTCTTGCGGCGGATGAAGCGCCCGATCGCAATCAGGATGCAGGCACCGATCACGGCGATGACCAACTGGCCGATCGCGCCGCCGGCGGTGGTGCCGAAGATGGCGCGGGCCAACCAGTTGCCCAGAAGTGCGCCAACGATGCCCAGGATGATGTTCATCAGAAGACCGTGGTCGCTCTTCATGATCTTTTCGGCGATCCAGCCCGCGATCGCGCCCAGGATGATCGACAGAATCCAGCCAAAACCTTCCATGACTTTCCCTTTCCATGATGACCCGGCACATCACGACGACCAGGGTCTTGCCCATTCAATGCCGGCAGGACGCATTGCGTTCCGCAAGCCGTGGAACTTATGTGGAAAATGTCACACCGACAGGCAGACGTATTTCAGCTCGAGATAGTCGTCCATGCCGTGCCGGCTGCCCTCGCGACCCAGGCCCGACTGCTTGACCCCGCCAAACGGCGCCACTTCGGTCGAGATGATGCCGGTGTTCACGCCCACGATGCCGTATTCCAGGGCTTCCTGGACGCGGGTGATGCGGCCGATGTCGCGCGCATAGAAGTAGGAGGCCAGCCCGAAGATCGTGTCATTGGCCTTGGCAATGACTTCCTCCTCGGTCTCGAACCGGAACAAGGGGGCCAGGGGGCCGAAGGTTTCCTCGGTCGCGACCTTCATGCGGTCGGTGACGCCGGTGACGACGGTGGGCTTGAAGAACAGCCCCTCCATCCGTTCGCCCCCGGTGACGACCTGGCCGCCGCCGTCCAGCACGTCGCGGATATGTTCCTCGACCTTTTCCACGGCGTCCTGGTTGATCAGCGGGCCGGTGGTCACGCCGTCCTCAAGCCCGTCGCCCACGCGCAGCTTGTCGACAGCCGCCGCAAGCTTCTGCGCGAAAGCGTCATAGACGCCCGCCTGGACATAGATGCGGTTGGCGCAAACGCAGGTCTGGCCGTTGTTGCGGAACTTCGATGCCATCGCGCCCTCCACCG
This sequence comes from Paracoccus aerius, assembly GCF_014656455.1. Taxonomy (GTDB): domain Bacteria; phylum Pseudomonadota; class Alphaproteobacteria; order Rhodobacterales; family Rhodobacteraceae; genus Paracoccus; species Paracoccus aerius. The sequence goes on along the minus strand of NZ_BNCL01000004.1, from coordinate 275,855 downwards.
CCGCATCCAGGTCGGCATCGTCGAAGACGATGAAGGGCGCGTTTCCGCCCAGTTCCATGCTGCATTTCATCACCTGGTCGGCGGCCTGGCGCAGCAGGATCCGCCCCACCTCGGTCGAGCCGGTGAAGGTCAGCTTGCGCACCAGCGGGTTCTCGCAGAACTCCTTGCCGATGTCGGAGGACCGCGACGAGGTGACCACCGACAGGATGCCCTTGGGCAGGCCCGCACGTTCGCCAAGCACCGCCATGGCAAGCGCAGACAGCGGGGTTTCCGCCGCCGGGCGGGCGACGAAGCCGCAGCCTGCGGCCAGGGCAGGGGCGACCTTGCGGGCGATCATCGCGTTGGGAAAGTTCCAGGGCGTGATGCTGCCCACCACGCCGATCGGCTGGCGCAGCACGGTCAGGCGCTTGTCGGGCATGTGGCCGGGGATGGTTTCGCCATAGACGCGCTTGGCTTCCTCGCCGAACCATTCGATGAAGCTGGCGCCATAGGCGATCTCGCCCTTGGCCTCGGGGAAGGGCTTGCCCATCTCGGCGGTCAGGATGCGGGCCAGGTCGTCCTGGTTCTGCATCATCAGGTCGAACCACTTGCGCATCACGCCTGCACGGTCCTTGGCCGTGCGCGCGGCCCAGCCCTTCATCGCCCCGGCCGCGGCCTCGATGGCGCGGGCGGCGTCCTGGCGGTCCATGTCGGCCACCTTGGCGATCACGTCGCCGCGGGCGGGGTTCGTCACGTCGAAGGTGGCGCCGTCCCGCGCCTCGACCCATTCGCCGGCGACAAAGGCGCGGGTTTCCAGCAGCGACGGATCGCGCAACAGGGTCTTCAGGTCGGTCGAATGCTTGGTCATGGGGCTGGCTCCGTATCGGTTGCCCAAGATCAGCACGTGGGCATGGGGATGTCAAAGCGGGGGCGGCGCATTGCAGGGTATCGGAAAAAAGTCGCGCCCAGGGCGAAACCCGTGAACCAAATGCGCGCGGCCGCGTTGGAACGGTATCGCTAAGCCTTCCCTCTTGGCGACCCTCTCTCTGACATGGGGCGGTGCGCCGGTCGCGCACCGCCCTTTTTCATGCCCGAAGGCTGCTCCAGCAGGGTTGCAGGTCGCCCGGTGCGGGTGTGGCGGCATGGACGCCTCGCGCTATGGCACGGGCCAGGCAGGACGCGGCGGCGTGCCCCAGCAGGAAGGGATCGGCCACCGGATCGGCCAGCGGCTTCGCCCCGGTCGAGACGGCAAAGACCAGATCCCCATCGAATGGCGTGTGGCTGGGCACAAGCGCACGGGCCATGCCGTCATGGGCGGCAATCGCCAGCCGCTGCAGGCCCGCCTTGTCCAGGGCCGCGTCGGTGGCGACAATGGCGATGGTGGTCGCCTCGCCCAGGCGTTTCACCGGCGCAGGTTCATCGGCGGCGGGAAATGCCGACGGCAGGCCGAGGCCGCCGAATTCGCCGTCCAGTTCCCAGGGCGCGGCCCAGAAGTTTCGGGTTTCCCCCACCGTCGCCTGCCCAAGCGCGTTGACCACCACAAGCGCGCCTACCGTCACCCCGTTCGACAGCCGCGCCGAGGCGGACCCCAGCCCGCCCTTCAGGTTGCCCGTGCTGGCCCCGGTTCCCGCCCCCGCCGTGCCGATGGCGAAATCCGCCGCCGCCTGGTCATAAGCCTGCCTGCCAAGCGCAGGATAGGGGTTGCCGGCCCACGCCTTGTCCCCGCCGTTCAGCAGGTCGAAGATGATCGCGCCCGGCACGATCGGCACCCGTGCCGCGCCGACGGCAAAGCCACGCCCCGCAGCAGCCAGGCCCGCCATCACCCCGTCGCAGGCGGCCAGACCGAAACCCGACCCGCCCGACAGCACAAGCGCATCGACCCGGGACACCAGCTTGTCCGGGGCCAGAAGGTCGGTTTCACGTGTGCCGGGCGCGCCGCCCATGACATGAACCGCCGCCGCAAAGGGCGCATCGGCGGTCAGCACGGTGACGCCCGATTTCAGGCGCGGATCGGCGGCGTTGCCAACGCGCAGGCCAGGAATGTCGGTCACAAGGTTGCGGGGCGCGGGGATCATGGCGGTCCTTTCGGTTGCCGCCATTGGTAAGGCTGACGTCTGCCTTGGGGCAACGGCGATTTCCCGACCTTTACACGCCCCCTGCCGCTGCCTATCTATCCCCGTCATGGCCCAGGATCCCGACAAGAACTACAAGATCATCGCCGAGAACCGGCGGGCGCGCTTTGATTACTTCATCGAAAGAGATCTCGAGGTCGGCATCGTCCTGACCGGGTCCGAGGTGAAGTCCCTGCGCACCGGCCAGTCCAACATCGCTGAAAGCTATGCCTCGGTCGAGGACGGAGAGCTTTGGCTGATCAACGGCTATATCGCCGCCTACAAGCAGGCCGGAGTCTTCGGGCACGAGGAACGCCGCAAGCGCAAGCTGCTGGTCAGCCGCAAGGAACTGGCGCGGCTGTGGCAGGCCATCGGCCGCGAGGGGATGACGCTGGTCCCGCTGGTGATGTATTTCAACCACCGCGGCATCGTGAAGCTGAAGATCGGCGTGGCCAAGGGCAAGAAGAACCACGACAAGCGCGAAACCGACGCCAAGCGCGACTGGAACCGGCAAAAGCAGCGGCTGCTGAAGCAGGGCTAGGCCATTGCAAGGGGGACCGGCCCCCTGTAGATCAGGCCCGCACCAAGGCGGAGGGGGCCATGCAGGACGATCCGAAAACGCTGGTCTCGACCGAATGGCTGGCGGCGCATCTGAACGATCCCGACCTGCGCATCCTGGATGCAAGCTGGCACATGCCGGCCACGGGCCGCGATGCGCGGGCCGAATATGACACCGCCCATATCCCTGGCGCGCGCTTTTTCGACATCGATGCGATCAGCGACAAGCGCAGTGCCCTGCCGCACATGGCCCCGCCGGTCGAGATGTTCATTTCCCGGATGCGGGCGATGGGCGTGGGCGACGGGCACCAAGTCGTGGTCTATGACAATTCCGACGTGCGCAGCGCCGCGCGGGTCTGGTGGACCTTCCGCCTGATGGGCAAGACCGATGTCGCCGTGCTGGATGGCGGCTTCGCCAAGTGGCAGGCCGAGGGCCGCCCGGTCGAGGACATGGCCCCGATCCTGCGCGACCGTCACATCACCGTGCAGCGTCAGGCGGGGTTGGTGCGCGACGTGACGCAGGTGGCCTTGGCCAGCAAGCTGGGCGATCACCAGATCGTCGATGCCCGTGCGCCCGAACGGTTCCGCGGCGAGGCGCCCGAGCCGCGCCCCGGCCTGCGGTCCGGCCATATCCCCGGCGCGCGCAACGTCCCCTTCGGGCGGCTGCTGAACGCTGACGGCACCATGAAGGCGCCCGAGGCCCTGCGGGCCGAATTCAAAGCCGCCGGCGTCGATCTGAAGCAGCCCGTCATCACCAGTTGCGGCAGCGGCATCACCGCCGCCGTCCTGGCGCTTGCGCTGGAACGGATCGGGCACCGCAACCACTCGCTTTACGACGGAAGCTGGACCGAATGGGGCAGCTTCCCGGACCTGCCCCTCGCAACCGGAGACGCCTGAATGCTGTCGAACCTGAAACCCCAAGCCCCCGATTCGATCCTGAAGCTGATCGAGGAGTTCAAGGCCGACACCCGCCAGGGCAAGATCGACCTGGGCGTCGGCGTCTACAAGGACCCCCAGGGGGTGACGCCGGTCATGCGGGCGGTCAAGGCGGCGGAACAGCGGATCTGGGAAACACAGACCACCAAGGCCTATACGGGGCTTGCGGGCGAACCCGAATACCGCAACGCCATGGCGCGGATGGTGCTGAAGGACGTGCCGGGCGACCGGCTGGCGTCCCTTGCGACCGTCGGCGGCACCGGCGCGATCCGGCAGGCGCTGGAACTGGCGCGGCTCGCCAATCCGGGGGCGACGGTCTATGTGTCCAATCCGACTTGGCCCAATCACCTGTCGATCATGAAGTTCATGGGCCTGCCCTTCGTCGAATACCGCTATTTCGACGCGGAAACGCGGGGCGTGGATTTCGACGGGCTGAAAGCCGACATTGCCCGTGCAGGCAAGGGAGACATCGTTCTGCTGCACGGCTGCTGTCACAACCCGACCGGGGCGAACCTGTCCATGGAACAGTGGGACGAGGTCGCGGCGATTCTGGAAAAATCCGGCGCGATCCCGCTGATCGACCTGGCCTATCAGGGCTTCGGCGACGGGCTGGAGGAAGACGCGGCCGCCACCCGCATGATCGCGCAGCGCCTGCCCGAGGTCTTGATCGCGGCGTCCTGTTCCAAGAACTTCGGCATCTACCGCGAACGCACCGGCATCCTGTTCGCCCTGGCAGAGAACACCGCCGCCCGCGATCTGGCGCAGGGGTCGATGGCCTTCCTGAACCGGCAGAACTATTCCTTCCCGCCGGACCATGGCGCGCGCGTCGTCAGCACCATCCTGACCGACGACGCCCTGCGCGCCGACTGGGCGGCCGAACTTGAGGAGGTGCGGAACACCATGCTGGGCCTGCGGTCGCAACTGGCATCCGAACTGCGGGATCTCTCCGGCAGCGACCGCTTCGATTTCATCGGCCAGCACCGGGGCATGTTCTCGCGCCTGGGGGCAACGCCCGAGCAGGTGGCCAAGCTGAAATCCGACGCGGCGATCTACATGGTGGGCGATTCGCGGCTGAACATCGCGGGGCTGAATCAGCACACGGTGCCGGTCCTGGCCCGCGCGATCATCGACGCCGGGATCTGACGCCCGGCGTCACCCCGGGCTGCGCAGCATGTCGTTCACGCCGCGCAGGACGGGGCCGTCCTCGCCCATTTCCACCGTCACGGCGCCTGTGGCACGCAGGCGTCCCAGATCCAGCATGATGCAGGGCCAGTCCGCAGGCGCGGGCAGCTTTTCCGACAGCACGACGATCCGCCGTGGCTGGCATGCGGCGGGCGCGCGATCCGCAGCGCCCTTGCCGGTGAGATGCCAGATGTCCCAGCCCTGCGGCAGCGCAGCCATGCGGTCGCGCTTGTCGCCTTGCCAGGCGGGGCGGGCGGCGGAAGCTTCCTGCGTGGCCGTGTCGCCATCCTCTTGCAGCCAGGTGCTGACAATGAAGGCCCCGCCCGAGGGCTTGGAGACTGCCCTTCCCAGCGGGGTCATCAGCCCCACCGCCTCGCCCTCGGGCGCGATCAGCAGCAGGGGGCGGCTAGCCGTCAACCAGATCGCCGTTGACGCCGCCAGCATCGCCATGCCCGCCAGAAAGCCCCCGCCCATCAGGCTGGGCCGCCGAGCCGTCAGTCCCTGACGCCAGCAGAGCACGGCAAGGGTCGCGCCAAAGCACATCAACGGGATCACCGGCGCGGGCGGCAGCGGCAGCGCCACCACCGCACCCCCCAGGCCCGCCACCCATTCCGCGACCCGCAGCATCCAGCGGGTGCCCAGCCCCATGACCCAAAGCGCCGGTCCTGCCAGCCCCACGGGCGCCAGCAGCGCGCCGATCACGCCCGCGGGCATCACCAGGACGCCCATGACCGGCACGACCAGAAGATTCGCCAGAAGCCCGTATTGAGCCATCCTGTTGAAATGCGCCGCCGCCAGCGGCGAGGTCGCGACCGAGGCCACAAGCGAGGACACCAGAAGCATGGCTACCGGCCGCAGCCAGAAGGGCAGGTGGGGTGAAACCTTTGACCAGGGACCGGCGGACAGGATCAGGGCGACGGTTGCCGCGAAGCTCATCTGGAAGCCGGGATGGGTCACGGCTTCGGGCGAATAGACCAGGATGATGGTCGCGGCCAGGGCGATGGTGCGCAACGATATCGCGCGCCGGTCGGCCATGATCGCCAGCAGCATCACCGCCACCATGATAAAGGCGCGTTCCGTGGCGACGCCGCCGCCCGACAGCCACAGATAGGCGGCCGAGGCCAGCAGCGCGCCCAACGCCGCGATCTTGTGGACGGCCTGCGGCAAGGGGGCGCCCAGGCCCTGCGCCAGCACCAGGGCCATGCGCAGCGCGGTGTAGACGAAGCCCGCCAGCATCGACATGTGCAGGCCGGAAATCGAGATGATGTGATACAGGTTCGAGGCCCGCATCACCTCGTTCGTCGCCTCCTCGATCCCCGAACGGTCGCCGGTCATCAGGGCGGATGCGACCGCGCCTTCCTGCCCGCCGATCCCGTCCTGGATCGCCCGGCTGATCGCCATGCGGGCCTGGTGCATGGCCCATAAACCGCCCGATGCCGGCTCCACGGTCATGATGGGGGTGCGGGTGTAACCGACAGCGCCCAGGCCTTCGAACCATGCCAGCCAACGGAAATCGAAGCTGCCGGGCGATGCCGGGGCCGGGGGCGGGCCAAGATGGCCGGTCAGCATCACCCGCTGGCCCAGGGGCGGCAGCGGGTCTGTCTGGTCCATCAGCGACAGGCGCACCTTGGTGGGCGTGCGGCCGGGCGCGGTGTCGCGCAGGACCACCCGGTCCAATGTCAGACGGATGCGGTCGCGGGCGGAACGGTCGATCTCGACCAAACGCCCCTCGACCGGGCCATAATAGCGCCATTCCATGACCGGCGCGGCGACCATGGCCGACCGCAGCCCGATCAGGCCAAGGCCCAAGATCACCAGCAGCAGTGCCATCGAACCGATCCGCATCGCATCCGCCAAGGCCCAGCCGATGCGGCCCCGTTCCGCCCAGGGCAGGGCCAGCCGCCCGACTGCCAGCAGCGCGACCGCCGACAGGGCCAGCATGATCCATGCCGCGCGCCCTGGCGCCACCGGCAGGACGAACCACAGCGCGATCCCGGCGGCCAGGCAGACCGGCACCCAGGCGAACAACCCCGCGCGCAGCGCAGCCGCCATCCGCGCGAGCCGCACGCTCGCGTGTCGCAAGGCCGGACGCGCGCTGGCAAAGCCCGGCAGTGCCGTGATCTCGCCCCCGGCGGCCATTCTTGTCCTTTCGCAACGGCTTCTCTATTCCTGCGGTCCAAGGATGGCATGGACAGCTTACCAAAGCGTTAATGCCCGCATCGACCCAAGGAAGCCGCCGCCATGTCCGACCCTGCCGCCGCGACGAACATCGTCACCCGCTTTGCCCCGTCCCCCACCGGATACCTGCATATCGGCGGGGCGCGCACCGCGCTGTTCAACTGGCTTTATGCGCGCGGCCGGGGCGGCAAGTTCCTGCTGCGGATCGAGGATACCGACCGCGCCCGCTCTACCCCCGAGGCGACCGAGGCGATCCTGAAGGGCCTGACCTGGCTGGGCCTCGACTGGGACGGCGAGCCGATCAGCCAGTTCGAGCGCAAGGACCGCCATGCCGAGGTGGCGCGCCAGATGCTGGCCAGCGGCACGGCCTACAAGTGCTTCTCGACCCCCGAGGAGATCGCCCAATGGCGCGAGGCAAACCCGCGCCAGCCGTTCCAGAGCCCCTGGCGTGATGCCACCGACCTGCCCGATGCGCCCTTCGCCATCCGCCTGCGCGCGCCGCGCGACGGCGAGACGGTGATCGAGGACGCGGTCCAGGGCACGGTCCGCGTGGGCAATGACCAGCTGGACGACATGATCATCCTGCGGTCGGACGGGACGCCAACCTATATGCTGGCGGTGGTGGTGGATGACCACGACATGGGCGTCACCCATGTAATCCGGGGCGACGACCACCTGACAAACAGCTTCCGCCAGGTGCAGATCTTCGACGCGATGGGCTGGCCGCGCCCGGTCTTCGCCCATATCCCCCTGATCCACGGCGAGGACGGCAAGAAGCTGTCAAAACGCCACGGCGCGGTGGGCCTGCACGAATTCGCGGCACTCGGCTATCCGGCGGTGGCGATGCGCAACTATCTGGCGCGTCTTGGCTGGAGCCATGGCGATGACGAGTTGTTCGACGATGCCCAGGCCCGCGAATGGTTCGACCTGTCTGGCATCAACCGCGCCCCCGCCCGGCTGGACTTCAAGAAGCTGGAACATGTCAGCGGCCACCATATCGGCGCCATGTCCGATGACGACCTGATGGCCGCCCTGGACCTGTTCCTGGCCGAGACCGGGGCACCCGCCTTGACGCAGCGTCAAAGGGACCGGATCGTCCCTGCGCTGCCTGCCCTGAAGGAAAAGGCGAAAACGCTGCCGCAATTGCTGGACCAAGCCCGTTTCGCGCTGATCGAGCGCCCGGTCGAGATCGACAACAAGGCCGCCAAGGCGCTTGATACGGTATCCCGTGGTATGCTGACCACATTGACTGCCGCACTGCAGCATGGTAGCTGGTCGCGAGACGAGCTGGAGCAGGCGGCCAAGCGGGTTGCCGAGGAAAACGGCGTCGGGTTGGGCAAATTGGCGGCTCCCCTGAGATCCGCGCTGGCCGGCCGGACGACGTCTCCCAGTGTGTTTGACATGATGACGGCGCTAGGCCGCGAGGAATCGCTGGCCCGGCTTCAGGACCAGACGGATTTGGCAGGCTGACGGCCTGCCCTCACTTGCCAGGGTCGCCCCGCGCGCAGTCGCACCGCGAACGCAGAGGTCGGCCCGGCCCAGCCGGAAAGGACGCTTTGGATGGCCGACGGAAAGAACGCCACTCTCAAGATCAACGACGCCGAATACGAGCTGCCGATCCTCAGCCCCACGCAGGGACCGGATGTCCTGGACATCCGCAAGCTCTACGGGCAGGCGGACGTCTTCACCTATGACCCCGGCTTCACCTCGACCGCAAGCTGCGATTCGACCATCACCTTTATCGATGGCGACAAGGGAGAGCTGTGGTATCGCGGCTATCCGATCGAGCAGCTGGCGGCCAAGTCGCATTACCTGGAAGTCTGCTACCTGCTGCTTTACGGCGAACTGCCAACTGCCGAGCAGATGGAGGATTTCGAGCATCGCGTGACCCGTCACACGATGGTGCACGAGCAGATGCACAACTTCTTCCGGGGCTTCCGCCGCGACGCGCATCCGATGGCCACCATGGTGGGCGTGATCGGCGCGATGTCGGCCTTCTACCACGATTCGACCGACATCAACGATCCCTGGCAGCGCGAGGTCGCCGCGATCCGGCTGATCGCCAAGGTGCCGACCATTGCGGCGATGGCCTATAAGTACTCGATCGGCCAGCCTTTCGTGTATCCGCAGAACGAACTGGATTACGCCAGCAACTTCCTGCACATGTGCTTCTCGGTCCCGGCCGAGAAATACAACGTCGATCCGGCCCTGGCCCGTGCGATGGACCGCATCTTCACGCTGCACGCGGATCACGAACAGAACGCCTCGACCTCGACCGTGCGTCTGGCCGGGTCGTCGGGCGCCAATCCCTTTGCCTGCATCGCGGCGGGCATCGCCTGCCTTTGGGGTCCGGCCCATGGCGGCGCCAACCAGGCCTGCCTGGAGATGCTGCGCGAGATCGGCACCGTCGACCGCATCCCCGAGTTCATCGCCCGCGCCAAGGACAAGTCCGATCCCTTCAAGCTGATGGGCTTCGGCCACCGGGTCTACAAGAACTTCGACCCGCGCGCGAAGGTCATGAAGGAATCCGCCGACGAGGTGCTGGAGCTGCTGGGCATCCACAACAACCCCACGCTGCAGGTCGCCAAGGAGCTTGAGAAGATCGCGCTCGAGGACGAGTACTTCATCGAGAAGAAGCTGTATCCGAACGTCGATTTCTATTCGGGCATCATCCTTGAAGCGATGGGCTTCCCGACGTCCATGTTCACGCCGATCTTCGCGCTGTCCCGCACGGTGGGCTGGATCGCGCAGTGGAAGGAAATGATCGGCGACCCGCAGAACAAGATCGGCCGCCCGCGCCAGCTTTACGTGGGCGCGGACAAGCGCGACTATGTCGAGGTCAAGGCGCGCTGATCTGCCGCGACAGTTCGCAGGGGCCCCTTCGGGGGCCCTTTTGCATGGCGGGCCTTGCAGATGCGCGGGGCCAGTGGCAAGGGATCAGCCATGACAGAGACACAGAAAATCGCATTGGTGACGGGCGCCTCGCGCGGTCTTGGCGCGGCCCTGGCCGAGGATCTGGCAGGCCGCGGTTATCACGTCCTGGCGGTGGCCCGGACGGTCGGCGCGCTGGAGGAACTGGACGACCGCATCCGCCAAGCGGGCGGCAGCGCGACGCTGGCGCCCATGGACGTGGCCGAAGCCCCGGCGATGCAGCAACTGGCCGAGGCTGTCCTGGGCCGCTGGGGCGGGCTGGATCTGTGGGCCCATGCGGCGATCCACGCTGCCCCGCTGGCCCCCGCGCCCCATGTGGACGGCAAGGACTGGGCCAGGTCGGTGCTGGTCAACATGGACGTGACGCGCGGGCTGATCGCCCTGCTGGAGCCGCTGCTGCGCACCCGCTCAGGCACCGCGCTGTTCTTTGACGATGCGCGCGCGGGGCAGAAGTTCTTTGGCGCCTATGGCGCAACCAAGGCAGGCCAGATCGCGCTTGCCCGCAGCTGGCAGGCCGAGGCTGCCTCGGTCGGACCGCGCGTGGTCATCGCCGAACCCGCGCCCATGCCCACCGCAGTCCGCGCCCGGTTCTTCCCGGGCGAGGATCGGGCGGCGCTGACCCCCTGCAGGGACGAGGCGGCGCGGATCCTGAGCGCGCTTTAGGTTCGCGTCCCGCGGCGGCCGGGGGGCGCTTCGCCCCCCGGACCCCCCGAGAATGTTTTCACACAGAAGATGAACCAAGCGGCTGCGTGGCCCCGTGCAGCCAATGGCGGGCGTCGTGGTCCAGATGCGGCGACAGCACGTCGCGCACCCTTGCGTGATAGGTGTCGAGCCAGGCGATTTCGTCGCGCGACATTGCCCCCGGGTCGATCAGGCGGGTGTCGATGGGGCAAAGGGTCAGCGTTTCGAAGCCCATCATGGTGCGGCCGGGTTCGGCTTCGACCGGTGACACCACGATCAGGTTCTCGATGCGGATGCCGAACGCGCCTTCGCGGTAGTAGCCCGGTTCGTTGGACAGGATCATGCCGGCGTCCAGCGGCAAGGTGCTGACGCGGCTGATCCGGACCGGGCCTTCATGGACACAAAGCGCCGCCCCGACGCCGTGGCCGGTGCCGTGGTCGTAATCCATACCCTGCGACCAGAGGAACTGGCGCGCCAAGGCGTCGATATGGCCGCCAGCCACCCCTTGCGGAAAGCGCGCCCGGCTGATCGCGATCATGCCGCGCAAGACGGCCGTATAGGGGGCCACGACATCGGGCGACGGATCGCCCAGGGGCAAGGTGCGGGTGATGTCGGTGGTGCCGTCCGGGTATTGCCCACCGGAATCGACCAGCAGCACCTCGCCCGCCGCCAGGCGGCGGTTGGTGGCGCGGGTGACGCGATAATGGGGCAGCGCGGCGTTCGGCCCGGCGCCGCAGATCGTGTCGAAGCTGATGTCTGTTACACCCGCCTCGCGGCGAAGGGTCTCCAGCTTCTCGACCACGTCGATCTCGGTCAGGGTGGCTGGATCCTGGGAATCCAGCCAGGCCAGCAGCCGCACCATGGCCACACCGTCGCGCAGATGGGCCGCGCGCATCCCATCCAGTTCGGCCGGGTTCTTGCGGGCCTTGGGGTTGATGGCCGGGTCGGGCGCACGGGCGATCTGCGTGTTGGCGCTTTCCAGCAGGCGGAAGGCGGCCTCGGGGGCCGAGGCGGGATCGATGCGGACGGGGCCTTCCAGATCCAGAAGCGCGGGGGCCAGTCCCTCGGGGTGCAGGATCGCGACCTGGTTGCCCAGATGCGCGCGCAGATCGTCGTCGAACTTGGCGGGATCGGCGAACAGGGCCAGGTGGCCGTCGTCAGACAGGACCGCGAAGGACTGCACGATCGGGTTCTTGGGAACGTCGCTGCCCCGGATGTTGAGCAGCCACGAGATCGAGTCGGGCAGGGTCAGCAGGGCGGCGGCCTGACCGTCCTCGCGCAGTTGCGCGGCCAGGCGGGCGCGCTTTTCGGCGGAGGTCTCGCCCGCTACCGTGTCGTCATGTGGGCGTGCCCGGCCGACGGGTGGGGCGGGGCGGTCGGCCCAGACCACATCCACCGGGTTGCGGTCCACTGCGATCAGCCCGATGCCGCTGTCTGACAGCGCCTTTTCCAGAGTCTCTATTTCCTGGCGCGTGTGCAGCCAGGGGTCGAAGCCCAGGCGTCCGCCCGCGGGCAAGGCCTCGCGCAGCCAGTCCGAGGGCCGGGTCTCGGGCCAGGGCACCGGCGTGAAGTGGTGGGGGTCCACCTGCGCCTTGACCTGCACGCGATAGCGCCCGTCGATGAACACGCCTGCCCGGTCGGGGGTCACGATGGCAAAGCCCGCGCTGCCGGTGAAGCCCGTCAGCCAGGCCAGCCGAGCATCCGCATCGGCCACGTATTCGCCCTGATGGACATCGGCGCGGGGCACGATGAAGCCGTCCAGCTCATCCGCCGCAAGCCGCGCGCGCAGTTGCGCCAGACGCGCGGGATGATCGGCCGCAACTGCCGGGTCTTCAAAGGACTGAAAGCTCACAGCTCGATTGCCTTCATCACCTGGGGCTCGATCACCTGCACGCCGGGCAGGCCGTCGATCAGGGCCTGGGCCGACTGTTCCAGCAGGGGGAAGGTCTTGTAGTGGCAGGGGATGACCGTCTTGAAGTCGAAATACTTGCGGGCCGCCCAGGCCGCGCGTTTCATGTCCATGGTAAAATGCCCGCCCGCGCACAGGATGCCGATGTCGGGCTGGTGGTATTCGCCCATCCAGGCCATGTCGGCCATGATGTCGGTATCGCCCGAGACATAGATCACATGGCCCTCGCCCGCGATCATGTAGCCCGATTCATGGCCTGCATAGATCGGACCATCCGCCCCGTCGAGCGAACTGGAATGGGACGCATTCACCATCGTGACCTTGGCCCCGCCCAGGTCGACCGTGCCGCCCTTGTTGAAGCCGATGCCGTTGATGTCCTGGTGGGTCGACCAACTGTTGATCAGGTCATAGATGCCCGCGACGGGGATTTTCAGTTCCTTGGCGATGGCCAGCGTGTCGCCGGAATGATCGCCGTGGCCGTGCGTCAGAAGGATATGGGTCGCGCCCCCGATGGCGTCGCCGCGTCGATCCTCGGGGAAGACGGGATTGCCGGACAGCCAGGGGTCGATCAGGATGACGGCATCCTCGATTTCCAGGCGAAAGCCGGAATGTCCAAGCCAGGTCAGTTTCATCGCGTTCTCCTGCCAGTGTCCCGGGCAGGTTAGCGGCGGTGCCGGGCGGTGACCAGACAGGTCAGACGGGCGCCGCGTCTTCCAGGCGCAGGCGCAGCCTTTCGCGCCCGCCCCAGGTGGACAGATCCAGCTTGCCCGCCAGATGAAACCGCCGGCCCCGCGCGCCGATCAGCGCCGGCCCCAGCGGGCCGGTCATCGCGCCCCAGGCCACGGCTTCCAGGGCCGGGCCGCCCGCGCTGCGGAAGGACAGGCGCAGGTGGCTGTCGCCCATGGTGCTGGCGCTGTCGATCAACTGGTCGGCGAAGGCAAAGCGCGGCGCAGGGGCCGCCTGGCCGTAGGGGCCTGCGTCTTCCAACTGGCGATAGATCTGCGGGGTCGCGCCCACGCATTCCATCAGGCCCGAGATGCGCAGGTCGCGCGCCCCGGTCCGCTGGACAAGATCCTTCTGGATCAGGTCGGCAAGGCGGGCCATGGCGGCGGGGATCATCTCCTCGGCCACGGTCAGGCCCGCGGCCATCATATGCCCGCCGCCCTTGAGCAGCAGGCCTTCCTCGGCCAGCCGGTGGATCGCGCGGCCCAAGTCTACGCCCGGGACCGACCGGGCGCTGCCCTTGCCGATGCCGCCTTCCACCCCGATCACGACCGAGGGCAGGTCGGTGGCCTCCTTCACCCGGGCGGCGACGATGCCCACGACGCCGGGATGCCAGCCGGGACCAGCGGCCCAGGACAGGCGGGCATCGCCCCGCGCCTCGACCTGTGCCAGTGCCTCGTCACGGACGGCGGCCTCGATGGCGCGCCGGTCGCGGTTAAGCCCGTCCAGTTCGGCCGCCAGACGCCCCGCCTCTCGCGGGTCGCGGCAGGACAGGCACAGCGCGCCCAGATCGGCGCGACCAACACGACCGCCGGCATTGATCCGCGGACCCAGCAGGAAGCCCAGGTGGAACGCGCCCGGCGGACCGTCGAGGCGCGCCACATCGGACAGCGCCACAAGGCCGGGACGACGGCGGCGCGACATGATCGCCAGCCCCTGCCGCACAAAGGCGCGGTTGACGCCGACCAGGGGCGCGACATCGGCCACCGTCGCAAGCGCCACCAGATCCAGCATCGCCATCAGGTCAGGCTCGGGCAAGCCCTTGGCGCGCAGAACCCGGCCCGCCTGGACCAGGGTCAGGAAGACCACGCCAGCCGCGCAAAGATGGCCCAGCGTCCCGTCTTCGTCCGCACGGTTGGGGTTCACCACCGCAAGCGCGGGGGACAGGGTTTCCCCGCCGAGGTGATGGTCCAGAACGATGATGTCGGTGCCTGAGGCGGCGGCCAGGGCGTCATGGCTCAGCGTGCCGCAATCGACGCAGACGATCAGGTCGTGGTCGCGTGCAAGCGCAGCCATCGCCGGGGCGTTCGGGCCATAGCCTTCGTCGATGCGGTCGGGAATATACAGCGTGGCGTCCCGGCCCTGGGTCCGCAGCCAGTCCAGCAGCAGCGCGGCGGAAGCGCCGCCATCCACGTCGTAATCGGCAAAGACCGCAATCCGTTCGCCGCTGGTTGCCGCCGCGACCAGCCGGTCGGCGGCCACCTCCATGTCCCGCAGCGACAAGGGATCGGGCAGCAGGTCGCGAAGCCGGGGCGTCAGGAAGCCCTCGGCGCCATCCGCCTCGACCCCCCGTTCGGCCAGGACGCGCGCGACGGCCAGGGGCAGCCCGGTGCGTTGGGCAAGGCCTTCGGCCGCGCGGTCTGCCGCGCCGTCCGGGCCGACCCACCGCCGATTCGTCAGCGATTGCTCGATTCCCAGGAACGTCACGGCAGCACCTTCTTCTTCATCCAAATATCCTGGGGGAGTTCCGCAGGAACGGGGGCGAAGCCCCTTACTTGATCGGGTTGCGATAGATCATCCGGCGAAGCGAACCGGTCTTCGACCGCATCAGGATCGTCTCGGTCTGAAGATAGTGCGGCTCGCGCTTCACGCCAGCCACGATCGATCCGTTGGTGACGCCTGTCGCCGCGAAGATCACGTCGCCGGTCACGAGTTCGTCGCGCGCATAGATGCGGTCAAGGTCGGTGATGCCCGCCTTGCGCGCGCGGCCGCGTTCATCGTCATTGCGGAACAGCAGCTTGCCCCACATCTGCCCGCCCATGCATTTCAACGCGGATGCCGCAAGCACCCCTTCAGGCGCCCCGCCTGATCCCATGTACATGTCGATGCCGGTCAGTTCGGCCTCGGCGCAGTGGATCACCCCGGCCACGTCGCCATCGGTGATCAGCCGGATCGCCGCGCCGGTCGACCGGACTTCGGCCACCAGATCCTCGTGGCGGGGGCGTTCCAGGATGCAGACGGTGATGTCGCTGTCCTCGACACCGCGCGCGCGCGCCAGGGCACGCACGCGTTCAGAGGGGGTCATGTCAAGGCTGACCACGTCGGTCGGATAGCCCGGCCCGATGGCCAGCTTCTCCATATAGACGTCGGGCGCGTGCAGCAGCGTGCCGCGCGGGGCCATGGCGATCACGGTAAGGGCGTTGGGCATGTCCTTGGCCGTCAGGGTCGTGCCTTCCAGCGGGTCCAGCGCGATATCCACCTCGGGGCCGTCGCCGGTGCCGACTTCCTCGCCGATATAGAGCATCGGGGCTTCGTCGCGTTCGCCTTCTCCGATGACGACCACGCCCTTGATGTCCAGCATGTTCAGCTGATCGCGCATCGCGTTGACGGCGGCCTGATCCGCGGCCTTCTCGTCGCCGCGCCCGATCAGCCGGGCCGAGGCATGGGCTGCCGCCTCGCTGACGCGGGCCAAGCCCAGCGAAAGCATCCTGTCGTTGAAATCCTTGGGCGCGGTCATGTCCATCCCTTTTTGACGCAGGTCGCGCCGGTCTTACGCGCCCCCCAGGGCGGCGGCAAGCCTGACGGCGCTAACGCCTAGGCTTCGGCCAGATCAAGCGCCAGGGCGTGGATGCGCGGCACGATGTCGCCCAGCGTTTTGTGGACCAGCCGGTGGCGCTCGACCCTGCCCAGGCCGGTGAAGGCGGGGCTGGCCATGCGGATGCGGAAATGGCTCTGGCCGCCATCTCGATAGCCCCCATGGCCACGATGGCTTTCGCTTTCGTCGATGACCTCGATCCGGCTGGGATTGAGCGCGGCCAGCCTTTGGCGCATTTCGTCGGCAATCATTCGTCAAGACCTTTCATGTCGCGTCAGAACCTCTAAACTGCCGCCTCCGAGTCGCAAAGGTGCCCCAGGATGAGCAGTAACGACCCGTTCGGCTTCGACATTTCGGCCGCGAAGGACAAGAAGCGCAAGAACAAGGGCCGTCGCGGCATGTCCGGCGCCTTCGAGACCTCGACCCGCGTCTGCGAAAAGCAGGGCTGCAACGAGCCGGGCCAGTATCGCGCGCCCAAGAACCCGCGCAACCTCGATGACTATTTCTGGTTCTGCAAGGAACACGTTCGCGAATACAACGCGAACTGGAATTACTTCCAGGGCCAGTCCGAGGAAGAGTTCCAGCAGTTCATCGACAACGCGACCGTCTGGGAACGCCCGACCAAGCCCTTTGGCCGCGCCGCAGCCGAGGACAAATGGGCGCGCCACGGCGTCAGCGACCCGCTGGAGATCCTGGGCGCCAATGGCACCGCCCCCGAGGCCCGGGCCAAGGCCAGCCGCAAGCTCCCGCCCACCGAGCGCAAGGCCCTGGACATCCTCGAGGCCAAGGACAGCTGGACCCGGGCCGAGATCCGCAAGCAGTACAAGTCGCTGGTCAAGGATCTGCATCCCGACATGAATGGCGGCGACCGGTCGGACGAGGATCGCCTTGCCGAGGTGGTCTGGGCCTGGGACCAGGTCAAGGACAGCCGTTTCATCAAGGACTGAGCGGGCAGGGGGCTGCCGCCCCCGTCCCCTGGCGGGGATTCCCTCGCGGATATTTGCGTGAAGAAGACGCGTTCAGGAACGCTTGCGGACAAGAAGGGCCGCGGCGAGCGCGAGCAGCGCGAGCAAGACGACGGGGGTGTCGCCCCATTTCATCCAGACGGTCTCGGGCAGGGCGGCGGGCAGGGCCGCGTCGATCTTGCCTTCGACCCCCAAGCCCAACGACTGGCGGACATGACCGTGCGGGTCGATGACCGCGCTGACGCCGGTATTGGCGGCGCGGATCAGCGGCAGGCCGGATTCGATGGCGCGCAGCCGGGCCTGGGCGAGGTGCTGGTAGGGCCCCGAAAACTGGCCGAACCAGGCATCGTTGGTGGCCTGCAGCAGCCATGAAGGGCGGCCGTCCAGCCCGCGCAGGTGCTGGGGAAAGATCGCCTCATAGCAGATCAGCGGCTGGAAATCGGGAATGCCGGGCGCGGACATGATCGCCGGACCTGCGCCTGCGGAATAGCCGTTGCCCTGCTGCGCGGCGAAGGCCGTGATGCCAACCCGCGCCAGGGCGTCGCCCCATGGGATGTATTCACCAAAGGGCACCAGGTGGAACTTGTCATAGACCGCGCCGACGGTGGCGTCCGTGTTCAGCGTCGCAAGGCTGTTGAAGAACCGGCTGCCGTCGCGCCGCTGGATGCCCATTACCAGGGGTGCGCCCGCCGCCTGCGACATCGCAGGCAGGACCGGATCGGCATCGTTCAGCAGGAAGTTCACCGCCGTTTCCGGCCAGATCACCAGGTCGCGGCGTCCCGGCGCAGCCGAAAGATCCAGCAGGCGCTGATAGAACACCGCGGCCCATTCCGGATCCCATTTTAGATCCTGCTGGGCATTTGGCTGGACGATGCGCAGGATGGTATCGGCATCCGGGGGCAGCGGCTGGGCCAGGCGCGCTGCGCCGCCTGCCCACAGGCCGCCCAACACAGCCAGCGCGGCAACGATGCCGGGCAGCGGGCGAAAAACTGCCAGCAGCGTCGCCAGCGTCATCGTCACCAGGCTGAGGCCGATGGCCCCGGTCCAGGCCGAGATCTGGGCAAGCGGCGTGTCGATCCAGGCATGACCGATCAGCGCCCAGGGAAGGCCGGTGAAGATCCAGCCTCGCAGCCAGTCGGACAGCACCAAGGCTGCGCCGATGGCCAGGGCGCGGCGCCCGCCCGCAGGCGCAAGGCGCGCGGCGAGGCTGGCGGGCATGGCCCAGAACAAGGCCCCGCCCAGGGCCAGCAGCACAAGGGCAAAGGGAGCCATCCAGCCATAGATCTCGGGCTCGACCAGGAAAGGCTCGACGATCCAGGACATCGACAGGGCGAACCAGCCGAAGCCCGCGGCCAGCATCGGCCAGAAGACCGTCCTGCCGGATGCGACCTGCCGCAGCAGGACCGCAAGCGCCAGGGGCGTTGCAGGCCACAGCCCGAAAGGGGCCAGGCCAAGCGCAGCGATCAGGCCAAGCGCCAGCGGGATCCCAATCTGCCGCAGGGGCGGACGGCGGGACATGGGCCTGGATCAGGCCTCGGCGTCGGCGCTGTCGGCGGGGGCCGTCGGTGCTGCTGCTTCGTCGGTCTTCTTGCGGCGGGTGCGCTTGGGCTTTGGCGCGGCTTCGGCTTCGGCCGCCTGGGCTTCGGCCGGGGCGTCCGCAGCAGGCTCGGCCTTCTTGCGGCGGGTTCGCTTGGGCTTTTCAGCAGGCTGCGGCGCGGTTTCGGCCGCTTCGGCAGGCGCCTCGGCCTGGGCTTCGGTGGCTTCTGCCTTCTTGCGGCGGGTCCGCTTGGGCTTCGGCGCTTCCTCGGCCACAGGGGCGGGAGCATTGGCGGGAACAGGGGCGGGGGCTTCGGCGACAGGCTGTGCCACCGTCTCGGCCACCGGGGCAGCGGTTTCCCCAACGGCGGCGTCCTGCGTCATGGTTGCCTCGGCCGGCAGCGGCGCCGCGGCATCGGCGGACCCTTCAACCTCGAGCGCCTCGGGCAGGGCGAGCGCATCGGCCTTCTTGCGGCGATTGCGGCCGCGGCGGGGCTTTTCGGTCTGCGCCTCGGCAGGTTCGCGCGCGGGTTCGGGCGCCTTGCGGGGCCGGTCGTCGCTTTCCTGCGAGGTCGAGGCAAGCGCGCGGCGCAGTTCGACCAGCATGAATTCCGGCACATGATCGCCCATGCCCATCACGGCCGGGCCGCGGTCGCCGTCGCGGCGGTTGCGACGGTCGCGCGACTGGTCGCGGCGGTCGTCGCGCCGATCATCCCTGCGATCCTCGCGCCGATCTTCACGCCGGTCCTCGCGGAGGGCACGTTCGGCCACACGCTCGTCGTGCCGTTCCTCGTGCACGGGTTCGCGGCGCGCTTCCTCGCGCGGGGCTTCGGCCCTGTCTTCGCGCGGGCTGCGCCGTTCGTCGTCACGGCCACGGCCCTTGTCGCGCCCACGGCCCTTGTCGCGGCCGTTGCGGCGGTCGTCACGGCCGCCGTTGCGGTCGCCTTCGGCCAGGGTGAAACCCTCGGGCAGGGGGGCGCGCGGCAGGGTCTGCTTCACGAGGTTCTCGATTGCGGCCAAGTATTTTTCATCCGATGGGGTAGAGATGCTGAAGGCGCTGCCCAGGCGGCCGGCGCGGCCGGTGCGACCGATGCGGTGGACGTAATCCTCGGCATGGCTGGGCAGGTCATAGTTGAAGACATGGCTGACGGCCGGGATATCCAGGCCACGCGCCGCCACGTCCGAGGCGATCAGGAACTTGAGCTTGCCTTCGCGGAAGCTTTCCAGCGTGCGGGTGCGGTGGCTCTGGTCCAGGTCGCCGTGGATCGGCGCCGCGTCATAGCCGTGCTTGGCCAGCGACTTTGCAACGATGTCCACGTCTGTCTTGCGGTTGCAGAAGATGATGGCGTTCTTCAGCCCGCCGCCTTCGGTTTCGGGACCTTCGGCGTCGATCAGGGCGCGCAGCAGGTCGCGCTTCTGCTTGGCCGCCATGTCGCGGCGCGAGGGGACCAGTTCCACCAGCTTCTGGGTGATGGTTTCGCTTGTGGTGGCCTGGCGCGCGACCTCGATCCGCTCGGGGGCGTGCAGGAAGGTGTTGGTGATCCGCTCGATCTCGGGGGCCATGGTGGCGCTGAAGAACAGCGTCTGGCGGGTGAAGGGGGTCAGCTGGAAGATCCGCTCGATATCCGGGATGAAGCCCATGTCGAGCATCCGGTCGGCCTCGTCCACGACCATGATCTGCACGCCGGTCAGCAGCAGCTTGCCGCGTTCGAAATGGTCCAGCAGGCGTCCGGGCGTCGCGATCAGCACGTCCACGCCCCGGTCGATCAGCTTGTCCTGTTCGCCAAAGCTGACGCCGCCGATCAGCAGCGCCTTGGTCAGCTTGGTATGCTTGGCATAGGTGTCGAAGTTCTCGGCAACCTGGGCGGCCAGTTCGCGGGTCGGGCACAGGACCAGGCTGCGCGGCATCCGGGCGCGGGCGCGGCCGCGGCCCAGCAGCGTGATCATGGGCAGCGTGAAGCTGGCGGTCTTTCCGGTGCCGGTCTGCGCGATCCCCAAAACGTCGCGGCCATCCAGGGCCGGAGGAATGGCGCCCGCCTGGATCGGGGTGGGCGCGTCATAGCCGGCCTCGGCAATGGCTTTCAGCACATTGGGGTCAAGCTTGAGATCAGAGAACTTCGTCATTGGGGGCTTTCCAAGGCTTGCGCGCCGGATGGCGGCAGGTCGCGTTCCATCGCCGCGTCGCCCGAACGGCTGCTGCGGCCTGCAATGGGACGCAAGACTCGCACGCCCCTTCAGTTGGCCCGCCGGATGCGGACTGCCGCGAGATAAGCCAAGTGGACCGCCACGTCAATGTTTAGGCCCGGAAACCTTGCGAAAAATGCCGCTTTTCGGGCTTTGTGTTGACCAGGCCCCGCCCCAGGCGGTAACCGGCAGGCGACAGTCAGGAAAGCGATGATGAACCTATTCACCGATCTGCGCGGCGTCGTTCTTGCCGCGTTGGAGCAAATGACGCAGGCGGGCGAGCTGCCCCCAGGGCTGGATTTCGCCAATGTCGCGGTCGAGCCGCCGCGCGATCCGGCCCATGGCGACATGGCCACCAATGCCGCGATGGTGCTGGCCAAGCCCGCCGGGATGAAGCCGCGCGAGATCGCAGACAAGCTGGCCGCCCGCCTGACCGACCCGCGCATCGCGGCGGCCGAGGTCGCGGGACCGGGCTTTCTGAACCTGCGCCTGTCGCCTGCCGTCTGGCAGGGCGTGGTCGCTGCCGCATTGCGCGAAGGCGAGGATTTCGGCCGCTCCGACATCGGCGCGGGCCAGAAGGTCAACGTCGAATTCGTCAGCGCCAACCCGACCGGGCCGATGCATGTGGGCCATGTGCGCGGCGCGGTGTTCGGCGACGCGCTGGCGAACCTGCTGGCCTTTTCCGGCCATGACGTGACGCGCGAATACTACATCAACGACGGCGGCGCGCAGGTCGATGTGCTTGCCCGCTCTGCCTATGAGCGTTACCGCGAGGCCAACGGGCTTGAACCCGAGATCCGCGAGGGGCTTTATCCCGGCGACTACCTGATCCCGGTGGGCGAGGCGCTGAAGCAGAAATACGGCGCCAGCCTGCTGGAAAAGCCCGAAGCCGACTGGCTGGCCGAGGTGCGCGATTTCGCCACTGACGCCATGATGGCCATGATCCGCGATGATCTGGCGGCCCTTGGCGTGCGCATGGATGTCTATTCCAGCGAAAAGGCGCTGTATGGCACCGGCCAGATCGAAGCCGCGATCGAACGCCTGCGGTCGCTGGACCTGATCTATCGTGGCGTGCTGGAGCCGCCAAAGGGCAAGCTGCCCGAGGATTGGGAGGAGCGCGAACAACTGCTGTTCCGGTCCACCGCGCATGGCGACGACGTCGACCGCCCGATCCAGAAGTCCGACGGTGCCTGGACCTATTTCGCGCCCGACATTGCCTATCACTGGTCCAAGATCGACCGGGGTTTCGACCAGTTGATCGACGTCTTCGGCGCGGATCACGGCGGCTATGTCAAGCGCATGAACGCGGCGGTCGCGGCCTTGTCGAACGGGCGGGTGCCCCTGGACATCAAGCTGATCCAGCTGGTCAAGCTGTTCAAGAACGGCGAGCCCTTCAAGATGTCCAAGCGCGCGGGCACCTTTGTCACCCTGCGCGACGTGGTCGAGGAAGCGGGCGCGGATGTCACCCGCTTCATCATGCTGACGCGCAAGAACGACGCCGCGCTTGATTTCGACTTTGCCAAGGTGCTGGAACAGTCCAAGGACAACCCGGTCTGGTATGTCCAGTATGCCAGCGCGCGGGTCCATTCGGTGCTGCGCCGTGCAACTGATTCGGGCATTGACGTCGGTGATTCGGCCTTGGCGGGTGCCGATCTTGCCCAGTTGTCCCACCCGGCCGAGCTGGATCTGGCGCGGAAAGTTGCCGAATGGCCGCGCCTTGTCGAACATGCCGCGCGCGCCCACGAACCGCACCGGATCGCATTTTTCCTTTATGACATTGCCTCGGATCTGCATTCGCTGTGGAATCGCGGCAACGACGATACGTCCCTGCGTTTCGTGCAGGATGGCAATCCGGACACGTCGCAAGCAAAAATCGCGTTGGTGCGTGCAGTTGGCGTTGTTATTTCATGTGGTCTCGCTATCCTTGGGGTCACGCCGGCAAAGGAAATGCGCTGAGTTACAAGGCGACCCTGCCGGGCGGAACGGGCAGCAAAGTTCAGGTCGGATCAACCGGCAGGCAGGCAGGCTATGGCAGTGATGGATTTTCGCGAAGGCGGCTATGTGTTCTCGCGTCACAAGGTGAAGCGAGAGTTTTCCTATGACCAGGGTGGCTGGGACGACCAGCCGCAGAGGGGTGCGGGCCGTCCCGCCGCGGACGCCCCTGGCAATGACGGCCTGACCGCCCGATTTGCGCGGGTGACGCATTACCTGGGCGCGGTCGCCTCGGTTGCGCTGATGGTGGGGCTGATGGTCTGGGGCTGGCAACTGGTGTCGCGCGACGTGTCGGGCGTGCCGGTGATCCGCGCCATCACCGGCGACGCGCGCACCGCGCCCGCCGAGCCCGGCGGGGAGTTGACGAACTATACCGGCTACGCGGTCAATACCGTGGCCGAGGGTGTGGACCACCAGCCGACGCAGCAGGTGGCCATCGCGCCCGCGCCGGTCGGCCTGTCGGACGAGGACGTGGCGATGGGCCAACTGGGCGCTACCCCGCGCCAGCCCTCGGTCGTGTCGGAAACCCCGCTCAGCTTCGACGGGGAGGCGGTCCTGCCCCTGTCCGACAGCGAAGCCCGTGCCCTGGCGGAAGCCCAGGCCGAGGCGCAGCGTCTGGCCCTGGCCGACAGCGCGGTGCAGGAAGCCTCGATTATCGATGCGCCGGCCAGCGAAGGCCCCGTGAACGAGGCCCTGACCGACGAGAACGGTGCGCCGGCCCAGGCGGCCGCCATCACCGAAGCCCTGGTCCAGGCTCAGGCCGAAGCAAATCCCGGTGTTCTGACCGCCTCGACCCGGCCCGCGCCGCGTCCGCGCAGCACCCGCGTTGCCTCGGCCGGCACCACCGCGACCGACGCCCGGCCCGTCGCAGCCGAAGCGCGGCCGGCGGAAGCCCCCGCCGCGACCCGTGCGCCGGTGGCCTCGGCCAGCGGGCCGCAGGTGCAGCTTGGTGCCTTCGACAGCGATGCGATCGCGGCCAGCGAATGGAACCGGCTGTCGGGCAAGCATGTCGTCTTCGGCGGCAAGCAGCAGGTGATCCAGCAGCACCAGTCCAACGGCCGCACCTTCTGGCGGCTGCGCGTCGCGGGCTTTGATTCGCTGTCCGAGGCACGCCAGTTCTGCGCCGCGCTGAAATCGGCGGGCACCGACTGCCTTGCCCTGAACTGATGGCCGCCAATGCCACGATCCTCGGCGGCATCGCCGGGACCGACCTGACGGCGGCCGAGCGGGACTTCTTCCGCGCGGCCGATCCCTGGGGCTTCATCCTGTTCGGCCGCAATGTCGAAAGTCCCGACCAGCTGCGCCGCCTGACGGACGCCCTGCGCGACGCCGTAGGCCGCGAGGCGGTCATCACCGTCGATCAGGAAGGCGGCCGGGTGCAGCGCCTGCGTGGCCCGCACTGGACCGAATGGCCCGCGCCGCTGGACCAGGCGGCAGCCGGCCTGCGTGCCATGTGGCTGCGCTATCACCTGATCGGCCGGGAATTGCGCGCGGTGGGGATCGACAGCAACTGCGCGCCCACGCTGGACGTGGCGCAGGCCGATACGCATCCCTTCCTGCGCAACCGCTGCCTGGGATCCGATCCGACAACGGTCGCGACACTTGGCCGGGCTGCCGCCGACGGAATGTTGGCCGCGGGCGTGCTGCCGGTGATGAAGCACATGCCGGGCCACGGCCGCGCCATCGCCGACAGCCACCACGGCCTGCCCACCGTGACGGCTGGCTTTGACGACCTCGACGCGATGGACTTCGCCCCCTTCCGGGTCCTGCGCGACCTGCCGATGGGCATGACCGCGCATATCTGCTTTACCGCCCTGGACGACGCGCCGGCCACTGCATCCGTGAAGATGATCGCCCTGATCCGCGACCGCATCGGCTTCGACGGGCTGCTGATGACCGACGACATCACCATGAACGCGCTGTCCGGAACCCAGGCCGATCGTGCAGCCGCCTCGATCAACGCAGGCTGCGACCTGGTCCTGCATTGCAACGGCACGATTGCCGATATGGAACCCGTCGTGGCCGCCGCCGGCGCAATGTCGCCGGACGCGCAGCGCCGGGCTGACGCAGCCTTGCTCCAACGCCGCGCCCCCCGGGATACCGACCCGGCGGCCCTGATGGCGGAATGGCGCGACCTGACGGCCGCCACCGCCTGAACGATCTTCTGTGAACAAATATCCTCCGGAGGAGTCCCGCAGGGTCGGGTGCGGAAAGCCCCCGGCAACGCAGGCCCTTCTTGACTTGGGCCGGGGCAGGGCCGACTTTGGCGATCCCTGACAGAAAGGACGACCGTGCCCCCCGCCGGTGATATCCGCCATCTCAGACCCCTGCCCGAGGCCGACACTGTCGCGCAGCGGCGCGCCGACGAATTGCTGGTCGTGGACGTGGACGGCTACGAAGGCCCGCTGGACCTGCTGCTGACGCTGGCGCGGACGCAGAAGGTGGACCTGATGACGATCTCGGTCCTGGATCTGGCCGAACAATATCTTGCCTTCGTGGAACAGGCCCGCGCGCTGCGGATTGAACTGGCCGCCGATTACCTTGTCATGGCGGCTTGGCTGGCCTTTTTGAAATCCCGCCTGCTGCTGCCCCCCGACCCCCAGGCCGAGGGTCCCTCGGCCGAGGACATGGCCGCGCATCTGGCCTTCCAGCTTGAACGGCTGGCGGCGATGCGGCGGGCGGCGGCGCAATTGATGGCGCGCGACCGTCTGGGCATCACCCGCTTTGCCCGCGGCACGCCCGAGGTGGTGGCGCGGACCCGGCGCACCGAATGGCAGGCCGGACTGATCGACCTGATGCGCGCCTATGCCCGGCTGAAAACGCGCGAGGAGTTCCGCCCCTATGCCTTCGACCGGCGCGACGTCTTCACGATGGAACAGGCGCTTGACCGGATGCGCGGCCTGATCGGCTATGCGGGGGACTGGACAAACCTGTCGGATTTCCTGCCCGAGGGCTGGGACAACCACGGCCCGCGCCGCCGCTCGGCCACGGCCGCGACCTTTGCCGCCTCGCTCGAGCTTGCGCGCCAGGGCCGGATCGAGATACGGCAGGCCGACCCTTTCGCGCCGATCCGCTTTCGCCGCCGGCCCCCGACAACGGACATGCCGTGACCCAGCCCGATCCCCGACCCGATCCGTCGCTGCCCGCGATGGCGGAACAGGAACGCATGGTCGAGGCGATCCTGTTCGCCTCCGCCAGGCCCTTGACCGTGCGCGACCTGGCCGACCGGCTGCCCCAGGGCTGCGACCCGGCCGAGGCCCTGGCCGGCCTGCGCCGGTCCTATGCCGGGCGGGGCGTGGTCCTTGAACGGATCGGCGACGGTTATGCCTTTCGCACCGCGCCGGACCTGTCCTTCCTGATGCAGACCGAAACGGTGGAACAGCGTCGCCTGTCGCGCGCCGCGATCGAGACGCTGGCCATCATCGCCTATCACCAGCCGGTCACCCGCGCCGAGATCGAGGAGATCCGTGGCGTGGCCGTGTCGCGCGGCACGCTGGATCAATTGATCGAGATGGAATGGGTCCGCATCGGCCGCCGCCGGATGACCCCAGGCCGCCCCGCGACCTTTGTCGTCACGGAAACCTTCCTGGACCATTTCGGCCTGGAATCGGCGCGGGATCTGCCTGGTCTGGCCGAATTGCGGGCGGCCGGATTGCTGGAAGCGCGTCCGCCGGCCGAAGGCATGATCCTGCCCCTTGCGCCGCAAGAGGCCGATGACGATATCGGCGCAACCCCGCCCCCTGGCGATTTCCTCAAGGACGACTAAACCCCATGAGCCTTAATTCCATCATCAACATGCTGACCCGCATGGTCACCCGGCGCGCCGTCAACTGGGGCATCAACAAGGGCATCGACAGGATGGCGAAATCCGGCGGCAAGCCGGCGGCCGTTTCGGCCAAGCAGGCCAAGACCATGCGTACCGCCGTCAAGCGCGCCCGTCAGGCCGCGCGGCTGACCCGCCGCATCGGGCGCTGACCCTCGCCTTTGTCGGGCAGCCGGGATAGGGCTGCCGGATGGATGACAGATTCGAAATCTTCCTGGTGGCGACGCCGGGACTGGAAGCGCCGCTGGCCGCCGAGGCAGCGGCCCTGGGATGGCAGCCGGTCGTGCAGCCGGGCGGCGTGACGATCACCGGCGGCTGGACGGATGTCTGGCGTGCGAACCTGTGGCTGCGGGGGGCCACGCGCGTGCTGGCGCGCGTGGGCCAGTTCCGCGCCCTGCACCTGGCGCAGCTGGACAAGCGGGCCCGCAAGTTCCCCTGGGCCGATGTCCTGTGCCGCGACGTGCCGGTGCGGGTGGAAACCACCTGCAAGGCCAGCCGCATCTATCACGCTGGCGCCGCCACCCAGCGGATCGAGCGCGCCATTGCCGAGGAACTGGGCGCGCCCCTGGCACCCGACGCGGCCTTGGTGATCAAGGTGCGGATCGAGGACGACCTTGTCACCATCAGCCTGGATACGACCGGCGAATCGCTGCACAAGCGCGGCCACAAGGAGGCCGTCGCCAAGGCCCCCATGCGGGAAACCATGGCAGCCATGTTCCTGCGCGAGATGGGGTTCGACGGCAGCCAGCCCGTGCTGGATCCGATGTGCGGGTCGGGCACCTTCGTGATCGAGGCGGCCGAAATCGCGGCCGGCCTTGCCCCGGGCCGCAGCCGCGGCTTCGGCTTTCAGCAGCTTGCCAGTTTCGATCCCGCTGCCTGGGACGCAATGCGCGGGGCTGCCGCGCCCCGCCCCGCCATCCCGCATTTTTTCGGCAGCGACCGCGACGCAAGCGCCATCCGGATGAGCCAGGCCAATGCCCAGCGGGCCGGGGTCGCGGCCCTGACCAGCTTTGATTGTCGCGCCATAGGCGATCTGGAACGTCCCGGCTGCTCGCCCGGCATCGTGATCGTGAACCCGCCTTATGGCGCCCGGATCGGCAACAAGGGGCCGCTGTTCGGGCTGCACGCGGCGATGGGGCAGGTGTTCAAGGAACGGCTGGGGGGCTGGCGCGTGGGGATCGTGACCAGCGAGGGCGCGCTTGCCAAGGCCACGGGCCTGCCGCTGGAATCGGGGCCGGTGGTCGCGCATGGCGGGCTGAAGGTGCGGCTGTGGCGGACGGGGGTGCTGTAGGCCGGGGGCCAGCCTCCGATCCCCCGGGATATTTGCGCTAAGGTGAAAGGGACTAGCGGAACTGCTTGGCGAGCTTCAGGCCCTGCCCCTGGTAGTTCGACTTGATCCCCGCGCCGTAGAGCCGATCCGGGCGCCCCGCCATCCGTTCATAGACCAGCCGGCCCACGACCTGCCCATGTTCAAGGACAAAGGGCGCTTCGTGGCATCGCACCTCTAGCACGCCGCGGGCGCCGGTGCCCGCGTCGCCGATGCCGAAGCCGGGGTCGAAGAAGCCCGCGTAATGGACGCGAAATTCACCCACCATCGCCAGATAGGGGGCCATCTCGGCCGCGTAATCTGCCGGGATGGCCACCGATTCGCGGCTGACGAGGATATAGAAGGCGCCGGGATCCAGGATCAGCCGACCCTCGGTCGTGTGCAGTTCGTCCCAGAAGTCGCGGCTGTCATAGGCGCCGATCCGGTCAAGGTCGATCACCCCGCTGTGGGGGCGGGCGCGGTAACCGACCAGATCGCCGCCGGCGGGCCTCAGGTCGACCGAAAAGCCCAGGCCGCTGTCGATCAGCGCCGGACCGGCCACCAGCGGTTCGCGGTCGTTCAGGTCGCGCAGTTCGGCATCCGACAGGACCGCCTGACCCCGCCGCAGCCGAAGCTGGTTAAGGCGCATCCCCGGACGCACCAGGACCGAAAAGCTGCGCGGGCAGATTTCGGCATAAAGCGGGCCGTCATAGCCTTCGGGCAGCCGGTCGAATTCGGTGCCGCCATCGGCCACCAGCCGCGTCAGCAGATCCAGCCGTCCGGTCGAGGACTTGGCATTCGCCACGGCCGTCAGGCCTGCGGGCAGGCGCAAACGCTCCATCAACGGGACAAGATAAACGCAGCCGCGTTCCAGAACCGCCCCGTTCGTCAGGTCCATCTGGTGCATCTGCAGGTCGGGAAGCCGGTCCATCACGCGCTGTCCGCGCCCTGCCAGGAAGCTGGCGCGCAGGCGATAGGCAACGCTGCCCAGCCGAAGGTCCAGCGAGGCCGGCTGGATCTGGTCCGGGGTGATGTCCGGCTCCGCCGTGATCCTGTCGGACTGGATCAGGCTGCGGATGTCGCTGTCGGGAAGAACGCCGTTCATGCAGGTTCCTTTCATGCGAAAACGCCCACCCCCGCAAAGGGATGGGCGTTTTCGAAATGGTCGGGCCGGCGAGATTCGAACTCGCGGCCTTCCGCCCCCCAGACGGACGCGCTAACCAGACTGCGCCACGGCCCGACGCGCACCGTATAGAGCGATCCGAAGCCCCTGCACAAGGGCCGGCAAGCGGAAATCTTCGCCTTTACAACCGTTGCTGTCAGCAAATCCGTGCAAGGGCGTCGCGGAGCCGCGACAGGCTGGCCCGATGATGGGGTCCCGCCACCTGCGACGGATGAAGGTCGTGCAGCCGCGCCCGCAGCAAAGCCACCTCGGCCAGCCAGTTCTGCGGTGACCTGCCGGCGGTGGAACGGCGGCGGCGATGGCGGGCGCGGGGACCATGCGGCGGCTCGATTGCCTCGGGCTCGTCGTCCAAACCCTCGAAGATTTCGGGATCGGGCAGGGGCGCCATGTCATCTTCGGCCAAGCCCTCGAGCCGGGCAAGCCCGCGTTCGCGGACGGCGGCACCCCGGTCGCGGGCCAGAAGCTTCTTCGCCCCCCGGATGGTCAGGCCTTCGTCCCGCAGAACGGTGCAAAGGCCCGCTGCCAGCCGCACGTCATCGGGGCGGTAATAGCGCCTGCCGTCGGGCCGCTTCATCGGCCGCAGCAGGGGAAACTGGGTTTCCCAATAGCGCAGCACATGGGGTGCGACGCCCAGAAGCCTTGCAACTTCGCCGATCGACCGGAATGCGTCTGCGCCTTTTGTCATTCAGCCCGAAGGTCCCTATCCCTTGTTCCCGGCCGCCACGCGGTCCTTCATCAGGTGCGAGGGGCGGAACGACAGGACGCGCCGGGGCGTGATCGGCACTTCCTCGCCCGTCTTGGGGTTGCGGCCGATGCGTTCGTTCTTGTCGCGCAGGCTGAAGGTGCCGAAGGACGAGATCTTGACCTGTTCGCCCCTGACAAGCGCGTTCGAGATATGTTCGAGGACCGATTCGACAAGCTGGGCAGACTCGTGTCGTGACAGGCCGACGTCCCGAAAGACGGCCTCTGCGAGATCCATCCGAGTCAGCGTCTTGTCACTCATGACTTTTCCCCTTTGATTTCACAAGGATGGTTGGATTTCTTCCGCCTGTCAACGAGAAGCGCGGTCTTTCGTTCCGACAAAAACCGCCTGATCGGCCGCGGACCAGCGGCCAGGCGCCCCCGGCGGCGGTCCCTGCATTGCATCGGCGGGCCGCGATCCTATCTTTTCAGGGCAGCAAGGAGCGAGACGATGGCCGGAGGATGGGCCCGCGACGACGCGGTGAACGACCAGATCGAGATCAGCACGGCCGAGGCCGTGGCCCGTGCCAGAATGCGCGCGGCGCGCGGAACGGCCGCGGCGGACAGCGCCAGCCATTGCACGGATTGCGACGAGCCGATCCCCGAGGCGCGTCGCCGCGCCATCCCTGGGGTCCAGCTTTGCGTCGAATGCCAATCGGGGCGCGACCGCAGCTTCCGCCCCGCGGGCGGCATCAACCGGCGCGGCAGCAAGGATTCGCAGTTGAAATAGCGTCCTACCAGCGAAGGACGACGGAACCCCAGCTGAGGCCGCCGCCAATCGCTTCGGTCACGATCACGTCACCGGGGGCAAAGCGACCCTCGCCATCGGCAACAGACAGCGCGAGCGGGATCGACGCGGCCGAGGTGTTGCCGTGGTCGGCCACCGTCAGGACCACCTTGTCCATCGGCAGGCCCATCTTCTGCGCCGTCGCCGTGATGATCCGCGCATTGGCCTGGTGGGGGACCAGCCAATCCACCTCGCCTGCGGTCAGCCCCGCCTTGTCCAGCGCGATATGGGCCGTCTTTGCCAGCTTCTCGACCGCGTGGCGGAAGACCAGGTTGCCCTGCATCCGCAACTGGCCTGCCGTGCCCGTGGTGGACACGCCGCCATCGACGTAAAGCAGTTCGCGATACTGGCCGTCGCTGTTCAGGTCGGCGGAAAGGATGCCGCGGTCGTTAGAACTGCCTGCCCCTTCCTGCGCCTCGAGGATCAGGGCGCCGGCGCCGTCGCCGAACAGGACGCAGGTGCCGCGGTCGGTCCAGTCCAGGATGCGCGAGAAGGTTTCCGACCCGATCACCAGCACGCGTTTCGCCAGGCCGCCGCGGATCATGGCGTCGGCATTGGCAAGCGCGAAGACAAAGCCGGCGCAGACTGCCTGGACGTCATAGGCAAAGCCGTGGGTCATCCCCAGCCCGTACTGGATCATCGTGGCCGAGGCCGGGAAGGTATGGTCGGGGGTCGAGGTCGCCAGCACGATCCCGTCGATGTCGTCGGGCGTGAGGCCGGCCTTGTCCAGGGCCGCGCGGGCCGCGCGCAGGCCCATGTCGCTGGTGGCCTGGCCTTCGGCCGCGAAATGGCGGCGTTCGATTCCGGTGCGGGTGCGGATCCATTCGTCGCTGGTGTCCAGACGTTCCGCGAACCAGCTGTTCGGGACCACCCGGTCGGGCAGATAGTGGCCGGTGCCGCGGACGACGGATCGCAGGGTCATTGTGATGCAGCCTCGGTGCCGGGGGCAGCGGTGACAGCGGCCTGCGCGACGCGCGCGGCCAGCCGGTCCTGAAAGCCCGATTGGGCCAGCGTGAAGGCCAGCTTGATCGCCGCCGACACGCCCATCGCATCGGCCGAGCCGTGCGATTTGACCACGGTGCCGTTCAGGCCCAGGAAGATCCCGCCGTTCACACGACGCGGGTCGATGCGCTTTTGCAGGCGCTTGAGCGAGGTCATCGCCAGCACGGCGGCAAACTTGGACATGATGGAATTCGCGAAGGCGTCCTTCAGAAGCGTGCCGACCAACTTGGCCGTGCCTTCGCCGGTCTTCAAGGCGATGTTGCCGGTGAAGCCGTCGGTGACGATCACATCCACGCGCGCCGAGGGAAGGTCACCGCCTTCGACAAAGCCCACATAGCGGAACTTGCCCGTCTCGGCCGCGGCGACGATCATGTCCTGCGCCTGCTTCAGCTCGGCCCGGCCCTTGTGTTCCTCGGTGCCCACGTTCAGCAGGCCGACCCGTGGTTCCGAAAGGCCAAGCCCGTTGCGGGCATAGGAGGCGCCCATCAGCGCATATTGCAGAAGGTCATGCGCGTCGGCGCGGATATCGGCGCCCACGTCCAGCATGATGTTGAAGCCCTGCGGGTTCACCGAGGGCCAGAGGCAGGCGATGGCGGGGCGGTTGACCCCCGGCAGCTTGCGCAGGCGCAGCATCGACAGCGCCATCAGCGCGCCGGTGTTTCCGCAACTGACGGCGGCCCCGGCCTCGCCGGTCTTGACCGATTCGATGGCCGACCACATCGAAGTGCCGTCGCCCTTGCGCACGATCTGGCTGGGCTTGTCGTCCATCGTGACGACGCCCTCGGCGTGGCGGATGTCGCAGCGCCCGGCAAGCGATTTCCGACGTGCGACAAGGCGGCGAAGCTGGGCTTCGTCGCCATGCACGATGAACCGGATGTCCGGATTTTTATCCGCGCTTTCGGCCATGCCAGCGACAACTGCCGCAGGACCGCGATCGCCGCCCATCGCATCGACCGATATGACCACGCTGCCCCCGGGGCCGGGGGCGGGCGTGGCAGTCTGGGTCACGTCAAGGTCGGTCATCTGGCGCGGATGCCAAGCCCGATCAGGCCGCGTCGTCGTCCAGGTCGATCTCGTTGGCCTGGGCCACGACTTCGCGGTCAGCGTAATGGCCGCAGGACGGGCAGACGTGGTGCGGGCGCTTCAGCTCGCCGCAGTTCGAGCATTCGTTGGGGTTGCCGGCGACCAGGGCATCGTGGGCGCGGCGCATGTTCCGGCGGGACCGGGTAACGCGATTCTGAGGGACAGCCATGTCACAACCTCGGGTTTGTAGGGGGTGCAACGCGCAGGCGTCCTTGCGCACCCTTTGGGGATTGAATTCGTAAATGAACCGCGCAGATACGCCATGACGGCCCCGCCCGCAACCCCTTGCAACAGGGCAGGCAGGGGTTATTGCGCCGGAACCGCCCGCTTGCGCCAGGGCCATGCGGCAATCGCGCCCGGTTTCCGCTGCGATGTGGCCCCCGGGCAACGGCCTGCCGGGAATCACCCCTTGTCCGCGTCGCGGCTGCCCAGCAGCTTGTCCAGGCCCGCGAAGGGGCGGCGGGTGTCGGGGGCGTCGTCGGCCGGAGGGGCGGCAAGCTCGGCCCCGTCGGCGCGGGGATAGTCGGGCAGGGCCAGGGCCAGTTCCTCGATCATCACGGCGCCCAGGTCGATGAACTGGCCCAGGGGTTCCAGCGTGTCGTCGGGCATCTTGATCTCGTCGCCCTCGGGCGCGGTGACATGGGGGGAATAGTGACGCTCGACCTGCTCGTCCAGGTCGGTCTTCACGGGCTTCAGCGTCACGACGCAGGGCTGGGTCACGCGGGCGCGCAGTCGGCCGGTCAGGGCCCAGGCTTCGCCGCCCTCGGCCCGAATCTCTCCGGCAAAGGTCAGGCGCGACAGGGCGGGGATGCCCAGCTCGGCGGCGATGGCAGCGCAGCGGTCGGCGTCGGGCGTCAAGGAAAAGCTTGTCGGCGCGCGCGGGTTCAGATGCGCCACGCGCAGGCGTTCGGGCTGGTTCGCAGGGGCGGTCATGGCGGGCCTTTGTCTTTTTGGCGATCGGGGCGGCGTGCCAAGGGGCGGCGCCAAATCCCCGACAGGATTGTCATTCTTGAGCGCGGTCCCCGAGTTTGCTAAGCCGGGCGGGCCGCGTCAACAGCGCCTTTGCAAAGGAAAGACGGAATGACAGCCATCCGGCATCTAGTGGTCCTGGCTTTCGTGGCCGTTCTTGGCCTTTCCGCCTGCGCGCCGGTGTATCGCAACCACGGCTTCATCCCCGCGCCCGAGGATCTGTCCCAGGTCGTCGTGGGCCAGACCACCGTGGACGAATTGCAGGGCCTGATCGGCCGCCCGTCGGCGCAGGGGCTGCTGACGGGGTCGGGCTGGTATTACGTGGGATCCCGCTGGCGCCATTTCGGCGCGCTCGAGCCGCGCGAGATCAACCGCGAGGTCGTGGCCGTGTCCTTTTCCCCCAATGGCGTCGTCACCAATGTCGAACGCTTCGGGCTGGAACGGGGCCGCGTCGTCACCCTGTCGCGCCGCGTGACCGAGGGCAGCGTGACCGAGATTTCCTTGATCGGGCAGCTTCTGGGCAACCTGGGCAATTTCCAGGCGGGCGATTTCATCGACTAACGGCTGCGGGTGCGGTGCGTGCCAGCACGCACACTACAGCGTCTGGACGATCCGGTCGGCCAGCACGTGCAGGTCGTTCCGGTATCCCGTGCGCGCCGACGGCTGGTCGGGATCCGAGGTCATGGCAATGGCCGCCGCGGGCCGCCCGCGCGAGGCCGGGAAGACATAGATCATCTGCCCGCCATAGCCCCAGCCATAGCGCACCGGGCGCCCGCTTGCCTGGCCGATGAACCAGCCATAGCCATAGCCCTGGCCGCTGAAGATCGACGAGGTGCGCGACTGCCAGCTTTCCTCGACCCAGGCTTCCGGCACGACCTGCTGTCCGCCCGCGCGCCCGCCTTGGGCATACATCGCACCAAAGGCCAGCAGGGACCGCGTGCTCATCGCCATCTGGTTGCCTCCCAGATAGATGCCCTGCGGATCGCGTTCCCAGTCGGTGATCCGAAAGCCCGGCACCGGGTCCAGCCAGTCCCGTGCCAGATCCAGCGTGGATCGCCCCGTCACCCGCGTCAGGATGGCGGACACCAGATGCGTCGAGGCGGTCGAATACTGCATCCGCCCGCCGGGGTTCTGCGTGAAGGGCGCCGCAAGGGCGGCGCGGACCCAGTTGCGGCTGCTGACCCAGGCGCCGTAATTTGCACCCGACTGCCGCTCCAGCCCCGCCTGCATGGACAGAAGATTGCCCAGCGTCACGGTTGCCAGTCGCGGATCGGGATCGGCGGGCAGGTCGTCCCGCAGGATCGGCGCGATGGGCTGGCCAGGGCCCTCCAACTCGCCCCGCTGGATCGCGATGCCGGCAAGGGCCGAGACGATCGACTTCGAGGCCGACTTGATGTTGGTCGGGCTGTCGGGCGTGAAGCGGCCATAGCCGCGGGCCGCGATCTCGGACCCGTTCGACCAGACGGCGATGGCGCGCAGGTTTTCCAGCCGCGCCGCATCGTCAAGGATCGGCGTCAGGCTGGCTTGCGCCAATGCAGGCGCGGCAAGCAGCGGGGACAGGCTGGCGGTCAGCAGAAGGGTGCGTCGGTTCATGGCATCCTATATGTGCCGGTTGACGGCTTTGGCGGAATCACGCTTGCGTCAGCTTGGGCTTGTCCGGGGGGCACCGGGCCATTACGGCAGGGTTGATGCCCCCATGCAGGAAGCCCAGCCATGACCGCGCTTGATGACCTGGCCCCCGTGCCCTTTCACGATGCCGCCGCCCCGCAGCGCGCGCGGATGCTGTCGCGGCTGGCCGACACGGAACTGGCCGTGGCCCTTGTGGCCGAACCGTCCGGCGATCAGGTGGAACTGCGCATCTTTCCGCTGGAAGGGGGCCCCGTCGCCCTTGCCTGCGATACCGAGGACCGGCTGGCAGGCTTTTTCGGGGGGCCGGTGGCCTATGCGGCGATGCCCGGCCGGGTGCTGGCGGGGCTGCTGAAGGCCGAGGGGGCGGGCCTCTTGGTCAATCCGGGCCTGCCGTCGGAAATGCTGCTGGACGCGGCCATGCTGGACTGGCTGACCGGCGCCCTGTCCGCCACGCCCGAGGCGACGGATGCCCGCCTGCGCCTGACCGCGCCCGCCTCGGACACGGTCGAGGCCCTGGCGCAGCCCCTGGCCGAACGGCTGGGCGACATGCGCGGGCTGATCGCGGGGGCCGCGCTTGCCGGCGCGGGCAAGGGCCACGTCGTCCTGGTCGCGGGTGCCGATCCCGCCCACCAGCCCGCCATCGCCAAGGCCCTGGCCGAGGCACTGGCCTTTCTGCCAGAACAGCCGGGCGGGGTGGATGTCAGCTTTACCGATGCCGCGCTGCCCCCGCAGGTCCTGCGCTTCGACCTTTCCCCGCCCGAGGCACCCGCCGCGCCGCCGCGTCCCAAGGGCCCGCCGATCCTGCGCTGACGTCCAAGCACGGTTGCGTGATTGCCCTCAAGCTGCCAGAACCGGACCATGAAGACGCAACACAAAGCCCTGTCCGTCCACCTGCTGACCGCCACGGGTGCCGTTCTTTCGATGCTGGCCATGCTGGCCGCGGTCGAGGGGAAATGGTCCCTGATGTTCCTGTGGCTGGTCGTGGCCCTAGTCGTCGATGGCATCGACGGCCCCCTGGCGCGGCGATACGACGTGAAGATCCATTCGCCGAACTATGACGGCGTGCTGATGGATCTGATCATCGACTATCTGACCTATGTCTTCATCCCGGCCTATGCGCTGTTCAAGTCGGGGCTCTTGTCGGGCTGGACCGGCTGGTTCGCGATCATCGTGATCGTCTATGGCAGCGTGATCTATTTCGCGGACACGCGGATGAAGACCAAGGACAACTCGTTCTCGGGCTTTCCGGGCTGCTGGAACATGGTGGTGCTGGTGGTCTTCGCGACCGATCCGCATTGGTCGGTAATCCTGCTGATCGTGGTCGCCCTGACGGTCGCGATGTTCCTGCCCATCAAGTTCATCCACCCGGTCCGCACCGAACGCTGGCGCGGGATCTCGCTGCCGGTATCGGTGCTGTGGTGCGTCTTTGCCGCGCGCGCCGCCTGGGTCGACTTCCACCCCGACAGTTGGGCCAACTGGGGACTTGTGGTCACTTCGCTGTGGCTGCTGCTGGCAGGGCCGGCCCAGCAACTGATGCCCAAACGCGCCTGAACCCCCGGGGATGCCCATGATCCATGCCCTGAAACCCCTGGCCGCGCTGATCCTGCTGGCGCTGCCCGCCGCCGCGCAGGACGCCATCACCCTGGGCATGGTGCTGGAGCCCCCGAACCTTGACCCGACCGGCGGCGCTGCGGCGGCAACCGACGAGGTCGTCTACGCCAATGTCTTCGAGGGCCTGACCCGCTTTGGCCCCAACGGCAGCATCGAGCCGGGTCTGGCCGAACGCTGGGATGTCCAGGACGAGGGCCGCACCTATGTCTTCCACCTGCGGCAGGGCGTGACCTTCCACGACGGTGCGGCTTTCGACGCCGGCGACGTGGTCTTCACCCTGGACCGGGCGCGGGCGCCCGATTCGACCAATGCCCAGAAGGTGCTGTTCCAGGGCATTGCCTCGGTCGAGGCGGTGGACACGGCCACTGTCCGTGTGACCCTGACGGCGCCCGACGGCAACTTTCCCTTCAAGATGGCCTGGGGCGATGCGGTGATGCTGGATCCGGCAAGTGCCGACAGCCTTGCCACGAACCCGGTCGGCACGGGCCCCTTCCGGCTGGAGCAGTGGGTGCAGGGCGACCGGATCGTGCTGTCTGCCTTTGACGGATATTGGGGCGACAGGCCCGCGCTGCAAACCGCGACCTTCCGCTTCATCCCCGATCCTTCGGCCGCCTTCGCGGCGATGATGGCGGGCGACGTGGACGCCTTCCCGAACTTCCCCGCGCCCGAGACGCTGCCCCAGTTGCAGGCCGATCCCCGCTTCAAGGTGATGGTCGGCACGACCGAGGGCGAGACGATCCTGGCCATGAACAACGCCCGTGCCCCCCTGGACGACATCCGGGTCCGCCAGGCCATTGCCCATGCGATCAACCGCCAGGACATCATCGACGGCGCGATGTTCGGCTATGGCACCCCCATCGGCAGCCATTTCGCGCCCCATCATCCGGATTACGTCGATCTGACCGGGCTTTCGGCCCATGACCCCGAAAAGGCCAGGGCGCTGCTGGCCGAGGCAGGCACCGGGCCGATGACCCTGCGGCTTGCCCTGCCGCCCACGCCCTATGCCCGCCGCGGCGGCGAGATCGTGCAGGCGCAACTGGCCGAGGTCGGGATACAGACGCAGATCACCAACATGGAATGGGCGCAGTGGCTGGAAACCGTCTTCAAGGGCGGCGATTTCGACCTGACCATCATCAGCCATACCGAGCCGCTGGACATCGATATCTATGCCCGGCCCGATTACTACTTCCGCTACGCCAAGCTTGATTTCGTGGCCCTGATGGACCAGTTGCAGACGGCGGTCACGCCGCAGCAGCGCAGCGAACTCTATCGGCAGGCGCAGGAGATGATCGCGGGCGATTACGTCAACGCCTTCCTGTTCCAGCTTGCCAAGACCGGCGTGGCCAATGCCCGGATCGAGGGCCTTTGGGAAAACGCGCCCACCCAGGCCAATGACCTGACACGGGTGCGGTGGACACCATAGCATGTCGCGGCTGCGGTGGATCCTGTCGCGGCTGCGACGGACATTGTGGATCCGCGTGTCTCTTTATGCGTTGCTTGGCGTTGCGGCGGCGGTCGCCGCGACGCTGGCCAACTGGCTGCCCTGGCCGCTGCCCATCGACATCAGCGCCGAGGCCATCGACAGCCTGCTGAACGTCATTGCCTCGTCCATGCTGGCGGTCACGACCTTTTCGGTGACGGCGCTGACCTCGGCCTATGGCTCGGCCACGTCGAACGCCACGCCGCGGGCCACCCGCCTGCTGACCGAGGATGACTTCATCCAGTCGGTCCTGGCGACCTTCATCGGATCCTTCCTGTTCAGCATCGTGGGCCTGGTGACGCTGCGGGTCAGCGTCTATGGCCCGCAGGGCCGGGCGCTGTTGTTCGTGACCACGGTTCTGGTCATCATCCTGATCGTGCTGGCCCTGCTGCGGTGGATCCACCAACTGACCAAGCTGGGCCGCGTGGGCGACACCATCGACCGGCTTGAGGACGCGACCCTCCGGTCGATGAAGGCGCGGCTGGACCTGCCCTTTCTGGGCGGCCGCCCCTTGCCGGACGACGCGCCGGGGGGCCCTGCCATCCTGTCGGACCAGGTGGGCTATGTCCAGTTCATCGACACCGCCACCCTGTCCGGCCTGTGCGAGGATCGCGGCATCCACCTGGACATCCGCGTCCTGCCCGGCACCTTCCTGTATCACGGCAGCCCCCTGGCCGTCGTGCAGGGCGAGCCGCTGGGCGAGGATCTGGCGCGCAAGGTCCGCGGCGCATTCACCGTCGCCAATGTGCGATCCTTCGACCAGGATCCCCGCTTCGGCGTCATCGCCTTGTCCGAGGTGGCGTTGCGCGCCCTGTCCCCCGCCGTCAACGATCCGGGCACCGCCATCGACGTGATCGGGCGGCAGGTTCGCCTGCTGACCCTTTGGTCCGAAGGCTGGCACAAGGCCGAACTGCACAAGGCGGAATATCCCCGCCTGCGCGTCCCGCCTCTGCGCTATGACGACATCTGCGACGACGCCTTCCACCTGATCGCGCGGGATGCGGCGGGTCAGATCGACGTGCTGATCCGGCTGGTCAAGGCCTTGGACGCCCTGCGCCGGATCGGCCCCGAGGCTGCCCGCCAGGCGGCCGACCGCCAGTTGCGCCTGGCCTGCGACCGGGGCCTGGCCGGCTTGCCCGCAGATCATGATCGGGACCGGCTGCATCAGGTGCTGGACGAACTGGACCGCCTCTGGCGGGCGGCGTGATTTCCGCTTTTCATTTGCCAAGTCGCGCGGCATAGTCCGCGCCATGACCCGGATGCTGGACATTCCTGCCGCCCCGACCGCGCCATCTGGTGCGCGCGTGGTCGTGAACCTCCGCGGTCTGCTGCTTCTTACGCTGCGCTGAGCGGGTCTCCGGGCCGCCGCTCAGCCAGGAAGTGCCCGGTCACCTTCCGCGACAGACCTGTAAGAAAGCATCTCCAATGACCGACAAGAACCGCGTCGTCATCTTCGACACCACCCTCCGCGATGGCGAACAATCGCCCGGCGCCACCATGTCCCACGAGGAAAAGCTGGAAATCGCGTCCATGCTGGACGAGATGGGCGTGGACATCATCGAGGCGGGCTTCCCCATCGCGTCCGAAGGCGACTTCGCCGCCGTCAGCGAGATTGCCCGGCAGTCCAGGAACGCCGTCATCTGCGGCCTGGCCCGCGCGCAGATCCCCGATATCGACCGCTGCTGGGATGCCGTGCGTCACGCCCGCCGCCCGCGCATTCACACCTTCATCGGCACCTCGCCGCTGCACCGGGCGATCCCGAACCTGGACATGGACCAGATGGCGGAACGGATCGAGCAGACCGTGACGCACGCCCGCAACCTGTGCGACAACGTGCAATGGTCGCCCATGGACGCGACGCGGACCGAACACGACTACCTGTGCCGGGTGGTGGAAATCGCCATCAAGGCGGGGGCAACGACCATCAACATCCCCGACACCGTGGGCTACACCGCGCCCCGCGAATCGGCCGACCTGATCCGGATGCTGCTGGAACGCGTGCCGGGGTCGGAAAACGTGGTCTTCGCCACCCATTGCCACAACGACCTGGGCATGGCGACCGCCAATGCCCTGGCCGCGGTGGAAGCCGGGGCGCGCCAGATCGAATGCACCATCAACGGCCTTGGCGAACGCGCCGGCAACACCGCGCTGGAAGAGGTCGTGATGGCGCTGAAGGTGCGCCACGACATCATGCCTTACGATACCGGCATCGACACCACGAAGATCATCGGCATCTCGCGCCGCGTGGCCCAGGTCTCGGGCTTTCCGGTGCAGTTCAACAAGGCGATCGTCGGCAAGAATGCCTTTCTGCACGAATCCGGCATTCACCAGGACGGCGTGCTGAAGAATGTCGAAACCTTCGAGATCATGCGCCCCGCCGACATCGGGTTGAACGAAACCAACATCGCCATGGGCAAGCATTCGGGCCGCGCGGCCCTGCGCGCCAAGCTTGCCGACCTGGGTTATGACGTGGGCGACAACCAGTTGAAGGACATCTTCGTGCGGTTCAAGGCCTTGGCCGACCGCAAGAAAGAGGTCTATGACGAGGATATCGTGGCCCTGGTCCAGGACGCCTCGGCCAATACCGGCGACGATTTCCTGCAGGTCAAGCATCTGCGCGTGGTCTGCGGCAGCGACGGGCAGTCGGCCGACCTGACCATGATCGTGGACGGGCAGGAAAAGACCGTCCACGCCACCGGCGACGGCCCGGTCGACGCCTGCTTCAATGCGGTCAAGCAGATCTTCCCGCACAGTGCGACGCTGAAGCTGTATCAGGTCCATGCCGTGACCGAGGGCACCGACGCCCAGGCCACCGTCAGCGTCCGGATGGAGGAAGAGGGCCGCATCGTAAACGGCCAGGCCGCCGATACCGACACGATCCTTGCATCGGTCAAGGCCTATGTCGGCGCGCTGAACCACCTGATCGTGCGCCGCACCCGCGCCGGCAAGGACGCGCCCGAGATCAGCATGTATTCGCACTGACCGTCAGGGTGCCGCGCCTGTCGCGGCCCTATGCCGTCACCCCCGCCAGTTGCGACCAGTCCATCCCGGCCAGGAATGGAAAATCGGCGGCCAGGGCCTCGCGGAACTCCTCGGGCAGAAGGGGGTCATAGCCCCAGGGGATGCCGGGAAAGCCGCGCCGCGCGGAATCGGCCACGTCCCAGCGGGTCACGAAATGGCCCGCGGTCCCAGGCTCGGTGATGGCCAGCATCTTGCGCGGCAGGTCGAAATGGTTGTGCGCGAAGATCGACTGGCCGGGATCGGCCAGCCGCACCGCCAGGGCCGCGCCGGTAAGGGGCGCCAGGTCTTCCAGAAGCTGGGCGGGTTGTCCCCATAGCACATCACGCTGAGACCGCGCGGAAAGCTGATCGCGTGTTCGGGCAGGGCCGCGGTTGCCGTCCCGATCCGGCGCAGATCCGCGACAAAGCCGGGCCCGACCGCGTCGTCGTCGTCCAGGCGGAACTGCAGCGCGGCTCGCCCCGTCTGCCGGGCGGACCGCATCAGGATCGGGCGCAGCACCCCGGCAAGGTCCGGACTGTCTGACAGGATCAACTCGGCCTGCGGAAGGCCCGCGCAAAGCTGCGACAGGCGATCGCGCCAGACCTGCGGCAGGCGGGCCGATGTCACCACCAGGAAGCGGAAGTCTGGATCCGTCTGCGCCGCGACCGAGGCCAGGCAGATCCGTTCCAGGGTGAACAGGCGCCGGGCCATCCGGTCGGGATCGAACAGCCATTCCGCCTGCTCCTTCAGCCGCGGCGCGTCATGGGCATCCGCCCCGCGCATCCCGATCCAATCCCCCCGGCCCAGGAAGGCGAACCGGCAGATGCCGATAATCTGGCTTGCTTCCAAGGGCTTCGTCCCGGTCCTGCTTTGTCGCGGCGGGGAACTGCTTTCCCCAAGCCTTTGCGAAGGATCGGGGCTTTCGTGATGGGGTCAACCCTTTTATATGAGGGGCCGCAGTCAGGCGGACGATTCCGGCGGGCGGCGATGCTCATGGGGCGACAGAAACGGGCTAAGGCCGGGACAAACCGGCGCGAAAGGAAAACGGGCATGGCATTCGGCGGGTTGTTTTCGACCGACATCGCAATCGACCTGGGGACGGCGAACACGCTGATCTATGTCAAGGGCAAGGGCATCATCCTGAACGAGCCCTCGGTCGTGGCTTATCACGTCAAGGACG
Source organism: Paracoccus aerius (assembly GCF_014656455.1). Lineage (GTDB taxonomy): Bacteria > Pseudomonadota > Alphaproteobacteria > Rhodobacterales > Rhodobacteraceae > Paracoccus > Paracoccus aerius. Next base: position 233,381 of record NZ_BNCL01000004.1, on the reverse strand, counting down.
GCAAGCGGCAGGTCCTGGCCGTGGGCGAGGACGCGAAACTGATGCTGGGCCGCACGCCCGGCAGCATCGAGGCGATCCGGCCCATGCGCGAAGGCGTCATCGCCGATTTCGACAGCGCCGAGCAGATGATCAAGCACTTCATCAAGAAGGTCTTCAAGCGCAGCGGCTTTTCCAAGCCCAAGGTCATCGTCTGCGTGCCCCATGGCGCGACGCCGGTTGAAAAGCGCGCGATCCGCCAGTCGGTCCTGTCCGCAGGTGCCCGCAAGGCCGGGCTGATCGCCGAACCCATCGCGGCGGCCATCGGCGCGGGGATGCCCATCACCGAACCCACTGGCAGCATGGTCGTCGACATCGGCGGCGGCACGACCGAGGTCGCGGTGCTGTCCCTGGGCGACGTGGTCTATGCGCGGTCCGTCCGCATCGGCGGGGATCGCATGGACGAGGCGATCATCAACTATCTGCGCCGCAACCAGAACATGCTGATCGGCGAAAGCACGGCCGAACGCGTCAAGACCAGCATCGGCACGGCCCGGATGCCCGACGACGGGCGCGGCGCCACGATCATGGTGCGCGGCCGCGACCTTCTGAACGGCATCCCCAAGGAAATCGAGATCAGCCAGGCCATGGTGGCCGAGGCCTTGGCCGAACCCATGCAGGCCATCTGCGAGGCCGTGATGGTCGCCCTTGAAGCCACGCCCCCGGATCTGGCCGCCGACATCGTGGACCGCGGCGTGATCCTAACCGGCGGCGGCGCGATGCTGGGCGACCTGGATCTGGCGCTGCGCGAGCAGACCGGCCTGTCGATCACCCTGGCCGACCAGCCGATGAACTGCGTCGCATTGGGCACCGGCAAGGCGCTTGAATACGAAAAGCAGCTGCGCCACGTCATCGACTACGACAGCTGAGGGCGCGGCCCGGCATCCGTCCAGTCAGGGGCTGCCTGAATGGCACGCAAGGGACCAGATTTCACCACACCCGTCCGGCGCGTCCTGATCGCGCTGATGGCGCTTGTCCTGATCGCGCTGTTCCTGTTCTGGCGCATCGACAGCCCGCGCGCCGAGGCGATGCGCATCGCGATCATCGACCGGGTGGTGCCCGGCTTCGAATGGGCGCTGGCCCCGGTCACGCAGGTCAGCCAGATGATCGGCGGGTTCCAGTCCTATGCCCGGATCTATCAGCAGAACCAGGAACTGCGCCGCGAATTGCAGGCAATGCAGGCCTGGAAGGAAGCCGCGGTCCAGCTTGAACAGGAAAACTCCAAGCTGATGGCGCTGAACAATGTCCGCATCGACCCCGCGCTGACCAGCGTCACGGGCATGGTGATGGTGGACAGCGGATCGGCCTTCCGCCAGTCGGTGCTGCTGAATGTCGGCGCCGACGACGGCATTGTCGAGGGCTGGGCCACGATGGATGGGCTGGGCCTTGTGGGCCGCATTTCCGGCGTGGGCAAGCGGACCAGCCGCGTGGTGCTGCTGACCGATCCGTCGTCGCGCATCCCGGTCGCGGTCCAGCCTTCGGGCGAACGGGCGCTGCTGACCGGCGACAACACCCCGCTGCCGATCCTCGACTTCATCGAGACGCCGGACAATGTGCGGCCGGGCGACCGGGTCGTCACCTCGGGCGATGGCGGGGTTTTCCCACCCGGCCTTCTGGCGGGGCAGGTCGTGCAGGGGAGCGACGGGCGGATGCGTCTGCGCCCGGCCGCCGATTACGGCCGGCTGGAGTTCCTGCGCGTCCTTCGGTCCCATCCGGCGGAAACCGTGGTGGACAGCGGCGCGGTCATCACGCCGGGCGACCGCGGCTTCATCGGCCCGCAGGTGCCCAGTTCCCCGGTCGAGGCGGCGGCGGGCTCGGACCCGCTGGCGACGGGCACCGAATGAAACGGCCGGTGCTGATCGGCACGGTGCTGTTCTGCCTCGCCATGGCGGTGCTGCTGTTCCTGCGCCTTCTGCCCCTGTCGGCAGGGGCCGCGCGGCTGCCCGGCCCGGATGTCGCGCTGTGCCTGGCCCTGGCTTGGGTGCTGCGTCGCCCCGACCAACTGGCCGCGCCGGTGATCGCCCTGGCCTTCGCCTTTCAGGACATCATCCTGTTCCATCCCCTGGGACTCTGGCCCGCCATCGTCCTGGTCGGGACCGAGGCCGCACGCTTGCGTGAGAACCGTTGGCGCGATCAGCCATTCATGGTTGAATGGCTGCGCACAGCCGCCCTGATCGGGATGATGATGCTGGGCTATCGGATCATACAGGTGCTGTTCATGTTGCCGATTCCGGCTTTGGGTCAGGCGATCCTGCATTTCATCGCCACGGTCGCGGCCTATCCGCTTGTCGTGCTGGCGGCGCGGCTGTTGTTCGGATTGCGCCGCATCACCCCCGTCGAGGCCGAGCAGATGAGGTTCGCCTGATGACCAAGCCCGTCAATCCCGCCGATGCCGCCGGCCGCAGCATCACCCGTCGCGGACTGATGCTGGCGGGCATCCAGTTGGGCGTGGTCACGACCCTGGCGCTGAAGCTGAGGTCGATGCAGGTCGAACATGCCGAGCAGTATCGGATGCTGGCCGACGGCAATTCCATCAAGATTCGCCTGTTGGTGCCAGCGCGGGGCCTGATCCACGACCGCAACGGCATCGTCATCGCCGGCAACGAACAGAATTACCGCGTCACCCTGACGCGAGAGGAGGCGGGCGGCGACGTGGAACCCGTCTTGCGGCGCCTGGCCCGGCTGATCCCCATCAGCGACGCCCGCATGGCCGAACTTCTGGACGAATTCGCCAAGCGCAGCGCGATCACGCCCATCGTGCTGGCCGACCGGCTGACATGGGAACAGTTCAGTTCCATCGCCGTGAACGCGCCCTCGCTTGCGGGCGTAACGCCGGAATCGGGCCTGTCGCGCGTCTATCCTCGGGCGGGGGACATGGCGCATGTGCTGGGCTATGTGGGGCCGGTTTCCGATTACGACCTGTCCAAGATCGAGGATCCCGATCCCGTGCTGATGCTGCCCGAGTTCCAGTTGGGCAAGGTCGGCTTCGAGGCGCGGATGGAGGAGCATCTGCGCGGCAAGGCCGGTCAGCGCCGGGTCGAGGTGAACAGCGCCGGGCGCGAGATGCGGCAACTGTCCCGGCAGGAGGGCGAGCAGGGCGCGACCGTGCAGATGTCGCTGGATGCCAGGCTTCAGAACTATGCCGCGCAGCGCATGGGCACCGAAAGCGCCGCCGCCGTGGTGATCGACGTGCAGACGGGCGACATCCTGACCATCTGCTCGTCGCCCTCCTTCGATCCGAACAAGTTCGTGCGGGGGATTTCCTCGCCCGACTACAAGGCGCTGATGAACCACGACCACCGCCCGCTGGCCGACAAGACCGTGCAGGGCGTCTATCCACCGGGATCGACCTTCAAGATGGTCACCCTGCTGGCCGGCCTGGAGGCCGGGGTCATCAACGCGGGCTCTCGCTTCTACTGCCCCGGCCATACCGAGGTGGGCGGCCGCCGCTTCCATTGCTGGAGCAGGGGCGGGCATGGCAGCGTCGATGCCGTCACCAGCCTGTCGCACAGTTGCGACGTGTATTATTACGAACTGGCCCAGAAGGTCGGCATCGACCGGATCGCCGCGATGGCCCGCAGACTGGGCCTGGGGCAGCGCCACGACCTGCCCATGTCCGCCGTGGCCGAAGGCATCGCCCCGGATCGCGCCTGGAAGCAGGCCCGCTATGGCCAGTCCTGGCAGGTGGGCGACAGCCTGAACGCCTCGATCGGGCAGGGCTACGTGCTCGCTTCGCCCTTGCAACTGGCGGTGATGACCGCGCGGCTGGCCACGGGGCTGGAGGTGAAGCCCCGGCTGGTCCGCGCGATCGACGGCGTGCCCCAGCCGGCGGAGGATTTCCCGGATCTGGGCCTGAACCCGGCCTTCCTGCGCGTGGCCCGGCTGGGCATGGACGAGGTGATGAACTCGGCCACCGGCACGGCGCGGCGGTCGCGCATCGTGCGCGAGGATTGGCGCATGGCAGGCAAGACCGGTACCAGCCAGGTCCGCAACATCACCGCGGCCGAACGGGCGCGGGGGGTGGTGTCGAACGACCAATTGCCCTGGAACCGGCGCGACCATGCGCTGTTCGTCTGCTATGCGCCCTATCAGGCGCCGCGCTATGCGGTGTCGGTCGTGGTGGAACATGGCGGCGGCGGATCGGCGGTGGCCGCGCCCATCGCCCGCGACATCCTGCTGTTCGCCCTGGCGGACGGGCTGCCGCCCCTGGATGCCGTGCCCGGCGACCAGCAGGAGGCGATGGAGGAACGCCACAACGCCATGCGCCTGTTCACGCCCGAAGCGCCCCGGCTGACGCGGGCCTGAGCGATGTCTTACCTCGACTACAAGGTCGCCCAGACCCCGACCGGCATCCGCAAGATCCTGTATCTGAACTGGCCGCTGGTCTTCCTGATCGCGGCCGTGGCCTCGATCGGCTTCCTGATGCTGGTCTCGGTCGCCGGGGGCCGGGTGGATACCTGGGCCGAGCCGCAGATGTACCGCTTTGCCGCCGGCATGGTCATCATCATCGCCCTGGCCTTCGTGCCGATGTGGTTCTGGCGGGGGATCTCCGTTCCCGCCTATGTCTGCTGCTTCCTTTTGCTGATCGCGGTGGAACTGGTGGGCGAGATCGGGATGGGCGCGCAACGCTGGATCGACATCGGCCCGATCCGCCTGCAACCGTCCGAGCTGATGAAGATTTCGCTCGTGCTTCTGCTGGCGGCCTATTACGACTGGCTGCCCGCGCGGCGGGTGTCGCGGCCCTTGTGGGTGCTGATCCCGGTTGTGCTGATCCTGGCGCCCACGGGGCTGGTGCTGATCCAGCCGGACCTGGGCACCTCGATCATGCTGGTGGCCGGGGGCGGCATCGTGATGTTCGCGGCTGGCGTGTCCTTGTGGTATTTCGGCGTGGTGATCGCGGCGGCCGTGGGGCTGGTCGCGGCGGTGCTGGAAAGCCGCGGCACGGACTGGCAGTTGCTCAAGGATTACCAGTTCCGGCGCATCGACACCTTCCTGGACCCGACCGCCGATCCCCTGGGCGCGGGCTACAACATCATCCAGAGCCAGATCGCCCTGGGTTCGGGCGGCTGGTCGGGCCGCGGCTTCATGCAGGGCACCCAGTCGCGGCTGAATTTCCTGCCCGAAAAGCACACCGACTTCATCTTCACCGTCCTGGCCGAGGAGTTCGGCTTTATCGGCGCGATGTCCCTGCTGGCGCTTTACACGCTGATCATCGGCTTCTGCCTTTACTCGGCGCTGTCGAACCGCGACCGCTTCGCGTCCCTGATCACCGTGGGCATCAGCGGGACGTTCTTTCTGTATTTCGCGATCAACATGGCGACCGTGATGGGGATGCTGCCCGCCAAGGGGTCGCCCCTGCCGCTGGTCAGCTATGGGGGCACCTCGCTGATGATCCTGCTGCTGGGTTTCGGGCTGGTGCAATCCGCCCATGTCCACAGGCCGCGATGAGGATGCGCGTCCTGTTCGCCGCCCGCGACGGGCTGTGGCCGGAATGGTCGCCTGTCCTGGCCCGCCTTGCCCCCGAGATGGTGCTGGTCCGCGCCGAGGACGCCGCCGCCGATCCGGCCGGGATCGACGCGATCCTCTATGCCCCCGGCGGCCCGGTCGAGGATCTGTCGCCCTTCGTGAACGCGCGCCTGGTGCAAAGCCTCTGGGCCGGGGTCGAACGCATCGTGACGAACCCCACGCTGACCCAGCCCCTGGCGCGGATGGTCGATCCCGGCCTGGCGCGGGGCATGGCGGAATACTGCACCGGCTGGGCCTTGCGGGCACATCTGGGCATGGACGGCTATGCCCAGGACGGGGTGTGGCGACATGGCCTGACGCCGCCGCTGGCAGGGGACCGGCAGGTGACGATCCTGGGCATGGGCGAGTTGGGCCGTGCCGTCGCGGCCATGCTGGGCGGCATCGGCTTCCGGCTGGCCGGGTTCAGCGCGTCGGGGCGGCCGGTTCCGGGGGTGCAGGTCTTTGGTCCGGACGGCCTGGACCAGGCCCTTGCACAGGCCGAAATCCTGATCTCGCTGCTGCCCGACACGCCCGGAACCCGGAACCTTCTGGATGCGCGGCGGCTGTCGCGGCTGCCGAAGGGGGCATGGCTCATCAATCCGGGGCGCGGAACGGTGCTGGACGACCAGGCGCTTCTGGCGCTGCTGGACAGCAGCCATCTGGGCCATGCGGTGCTGGACGTCTTCCGGACCGAGCCGCTGCCCCCGGCCCACCCCTTCTGGTCCCATCCCCGTGTTACGGTCACGCCCCATATCGCAGCCGAGACGCGGCCCGAAACCGCGGCCCCCGTCGCGGTCGAGAACCTGCGCCGCGCGATGGGGAACCGGCCGGTTCTCTACCTCGTTGACCGGGAACGGGGCTATTAGTGCGGAATCGCAAGGTTCCTTGGCGCAATCCGACGTCATCAGCCCTTGCGGGCCTTCCGGCGGGGCCGCTATGTCTGGGCGAAATCGAGTCGTAACTTGGCGCGCATTCATGAAAGACGGCTCACTGCGTCGCGTTCTGATGTCGGAAACGCGAGATCTGCACGATCGCCTTGACCAGGCGATCGGCGTCTTTGCTGATGCCGGCGCCTATCGCGGCTTCCTGACCGGCAGCTATCGCTTTCGCGCCGCTCTTGAGCCCAGGCTGACGGACGGGGCCTGGCAGGTGCAGCGCCTTTCCCGGTTGCTGGAACAGGACATGGCCGACCTGGACCAGCCCCGTCCCGCGCTTCCCGCGGCCCCCGCGCTTGAGGGGCGCGCGGCGCAGGCGGCCGCCTGCTATGTCCTGGAAGGTTCCGCCCTGGGGGCGCGGCTGCTGGCGCGGCGCGCGGCGGACCAGGGCTTTACCGCCAGCTTCGGCGCGCGTCACCTGGCCGCGCAGACGGCCCAACCGGATCGTTGGCGGCGGTTCCTGGACTGGCTGGAACACGCAGATGTTCCCCAGTCCCAGGCCGTAGACGGCGCACGCGACGTGTTTGGACTTGCACTAAGTGCATATGGCGTGAAAGCTGCGGCATGAACGAAAATGCTGCCTTTGACGCATCATTGGTCGGCAAGTCGATCGACCTGACGAATTGCGATCGTGAGCCGATCCACATCCCCGGCAGCATCCAGCCGCATGGCTGCCTGCTGGCCTGCGACAATTCGGCCCGGACCGTTCTTTATTGCTCGGACAATGCTGTCGAGATGCTGGGCTTGCCCGGCCATCCGCTGGGTCAGCGGCTGACCGAGGTCATCGAGGCCGAAACCGCGCATCGGCTGCTGAACGCCTTGGCGGTGTCCGGCAACAAGCCGCGCCCGGCCCTGGTCTTCGGGGTCGAAGTCAACGGCCGCGGGTTCGATGCCACCATCCACCGCTTCAAGGGCCACACGATCATCGAGTTTGAGCCCGCCTCGGACCGCGTCGGCACCATCATCAGCCTGTCGCGCACCGTCATCGAACGCCTGCGCGCGACGGATGACGTGGAAACGCTGATCGCCCAGGCCGCGATGCTGGCCCAGGCCCAGTTGGGCTATGACCGGGTGATGATCTATCAGCTGGGCGAGGATGGGGCAGGCAAGGTCGTGGCCGAGGCCAAGCTGGACGAACAGGAAAGCTTCCGCGGCCAGTATTTTCCCGCCGGCGACATTCCCCAGCAGGCCCGCGCCCTTTACCTGCGCAATCCGATCCGCGTGATCGGCGACGCCTCGTTCGTGCCGGTGCCGATCCTGGCGCAGGGCGACGGGGTCGATCCTCTGGACCTGTCCTATGCGCATCTGCGCAGCGTCTCGCCCATCCATTGCGAATACCTGCGCAACATGGGGGTCGCGGCCTCGATGTCGGTGTCGATCATCATCGACGGCGCACTGTGGGGGCTGATCGCCTGCCACCATTATGCGCCCAAGGTCCTGACGATGGCGGACCGCGCGGCGGCCGAGATGGTGGGCGAGTTCTTCTCGATGCACCTGGACGCGCTGACCCGCCGCCAGACCCGCGAGGCGGAAATGGCCGCCCGGCGTGCGCTTGACGACCTGATGGTCGATGCCCGCAAGGACGAGGATGCGGGTGCCGCCCTTCGGGAACGCCTGCCAGAACTGGCAGGGCTGATCGAGGCCGACGGCATCGCCATGTGGCTGGACGGTTGCTGGACCGGGCTGGGACATGCCCCGGCCGAGTTCGAGGCCGCGCCCATCATGGCCCTGGCCGAGGGCCTGTCCGACGGGCAGGTCTTCTGCACCGATGGCCTTGCTGACCTGCTGCCCCTGGCGGGCGGCCTGACGGACAAGGTCGCCGGGGTGATGATCGTCCCGCTGTCCCGGCGGCCGCGCGATTTCCTGTTCTATTTCCGCAAGGAGGCCGTTCAGACGCTGGACTGGGCGGGCGATCCGAACAAGACCTATGCCACGGGCAAGTTCGGCGACCGGCTGACACCCCGCAAAAGTTTTGCGATCTGGAAGGAAACCGTTCGCGGCAAAAGCCATCCCTGGTCCGAAGGCGACCGCCGCTTCGCCGAGGCGCTGCGCATCGCCGTGGTCGAGGTTCTGTTGTTCAACAACGAACTGCTGGCCGATGAACGCAGCCGCGCCGCCGTCCGCCAGCGGGTGCTGAACCAGGAACTGAACCACCGCATCAAGAACATCCTGGCCGTCATCCAGTCGCTGGTCAGCCGCAAGCCCAAGGACGGCGAAACGCTGGCCGATTACGCCAATGCCCTGCGCGGGCGCATCCAGGCCCTGGCCTATGCCCATGACCAGGTGATCCGCGACGACCAGGGCGGGCTCTTGGGCGACCTGCTGGGGGCCGAGCTTGGGCCCTATGCAGGCGACGGCAAGCCCATCCGCCTGGAAGGCCCTGCCGTGACGCTGGACGCCCGCGCATTCTCGGTCATGGCGCTGATCTTTCACGAGATGGCGACAAACGCGGCCAAGTATGGTGCCCTGTCGCGGCCGGGCGGTCGGCTGGCGGTCGAATGGCATCTGGACACCGACGGCCACTGCCAGATCCGCTGGACCGAGGACGGGCTGCACGGCCTGACACCGCCGCGGCGGTCGGGCTTCGGCTCGGCCCTGATCGAACAGTCGCTGCCCTTCGACCTGGGCGGGGAAAGCCGCGTGACCTATCGCCCCATGGGGATCGAGGCAGCCTTCATGCTGCCCGGCGATTTCATCCGCCTGTCAGAGGCGGCCCCGGCCATCAGCGCAAGGTCGCTTGCCCCGGCCCAAACCAATCCGCTGGCCGGTCGCCGGGTTCTGCTGGTCGAGGACCAGGCCCTGATTGCCATGGCCCTTGAGGCCGAGCTTGAGGATGAAGGCTTGCACGTCACCGGCCGGGCCGGCGCCGTTGTCACCGCCCTTGCGCTGATCGCCAGCGATCCGCCCGACCTTGCCGTGCTGGACGTCAACCTGGCCGAGGGCGATTCGCTGCCCGTGGCCGAGGCCCTGCGTGCCCGCGCCATCCCCTTCGTCTTCGCGACCGGCTATGGGGCGGGAATGACCCTGCCCGACGGTTTTGCCGACACCCCCATCGTCAGCAAGCCTTATCAGATCGCTGACATCATGCAGAAACTGGCCGAGGCCGAGGCCAAGGCACGATAAGCCGCGCCGGTAATCCCTGGGGTCAAAGCCGGTATGCGCGCGCAATTTCCGGTGCCTCCGGCATTCTCTTTGCGCAGTTTTTGCGATAGCGCGGGTCGCTGGCCCGCCTCATCCGCGAAGCGGGTTTCCTTTTTCCTGACAAGCGGATCAAAAACCATGACTGATCAGACGATCTCGGCGCCCGCAGCGGCGCGTGGCACGCCCGTCAATTCCCCGGCGCGCGTGCTGCTGGCCAGCCTGATCGGCACGACGATCGAGTTCTTCGACTTCTATGTCTATGCAACGGCCGCAGTGCTGGTCTTCCCGACCCTGTTCTTCCCGGCCTCGGATGCGACCACGGCGCTGCTGGCCTCCTTTGCGACCTTCTCGATCGCCTTCTTCGCCCGGCCCTTCGGCGCCATCGTCTTCGGCCATTTCGGCGACCGGATCGGGCGCAAGGCCACGCTGGTCGCGGCCCTGCTGACGATGGGCATTTCCACCGTCATCATCGGCCTGCTGCCGACCTATGCGCAGATCGGCGTCGCGGCGCCCGCGCTGCTGGCGCTGTGCCGGTTCGGGCAGGGCTTCGGCCTGGGCGGCGAATGGGGCGGGGCGGTCCTGCTGGCGACCGAGAACGCGCCCGAGGGCAAGCGAAGCTGGTACGGGATGTTCCCGCAGCTTGGCGCCCCGGTCGGGCTGTTCCTGTCGTCGGGCTTCTTCTGGGTGCTTCTGCATTTCATGAGCCAGGACGACCTGCTGGCCTGGGGCTGGCGGCTGCCCTTCCTGGCTTCTATCATCCTGATCGTGCTGGGCCTCTGGGTGCGGCTGTCGATCACCGAAACCCCCGAATTTGCCGAGGCCGTCAAGCACGACCAGCGTGTGTCCGTTCCGGTCGTGGAACTGTTCCGCAACCACAAGCGCAGCCTGTTCCTGGGCACCTTCGTGGCGCTTGTGACCTTTGTGCTGTTCTACATCTGCTCGGCCTGGCTTCTGTCCTACAACGTCAAGGTGCGTCAGGTCGCCTTCATGGACGCGCTGCTGATGCAGATCTATGGCTCGGTCATCTTCGGTATCGCGATCCCCTTCGCGGGCAAGATCGCCGATGCGACGGGCCGCCGGCCGTTCCTGGTGGTGGTGACGATCATGATCGGCATCTTCTCGTTCTTCCTGGCGCCGCTGATGGGCGCGGGCGAGGGCAGCCTTTACCTGTTCGTGACCATCGGCATGTTCCTGATGGGCCTGACCTATGGCGTGATCGGCGCAGCCCTGGCCGCGCCCTTCCCGACGCGCGTGCGCTATACCGGGTCGTCGATCACCTTCAACTTCGCGGGGATCTTCGGGGCTTCGCTGGCGCCATACGCCGCGACCTGGCTGCAGCAAAGCTATGGCCTGGCGCATGTAGGCTATTACATGCTGGCGGCATCGGTGATCACGCTGGCCTGCATCCTTGCGTCTGGCCGCGACGAGGTCTGACGGACGATCATGGCGGCGGGGGCGGCGTTCAGGCAACAAGCGCAGACGGTGCTGATCGGCATCGTCGGTGTCGGGCTGTTCCTGGTGCTGCACCTGCCCTTGCCCTTCCTGTTCGGGCCGATGATGGCCTCGCTGGTCGCGGCGCTGATGGGCGTGCGGCTGGCGGGGCTGGGCCAGATCTCGGTCGCGGCGCGGTCGGTGCTGGGCGTGGCCATCGGCGCCTCGGTCACGCCGGCGCTTGTGGCGCAGCTTCCCTCGATGCTGGCCTCCGTCGCGATCATCCCCCTCTACATCGCGGCCATCGGCCTGGTCGGCGTGCCGTTCTTCCGCCGCTTCTGCGGGTTCGACCTGGTGACGGCCTTCTATGCCGCCATGCCGGGCGGGGCCGCCGACATGACCGTATTCGCCGGGGAAGCCGGGGCCAATATCCGCCAGGTGTCGCTGGTCCATGTGACGCGGCTGCTGGTCATCATGATCGTGGGGCCGCTGGTTCTGGTCTGGCTTTACGGGGTCGAACTGACCCATCCGGTGGGCCAGCCGGCAGCCCAGATCCCCTGGACCGAACTTGTGGTGATGGCCTTGGCCGCCATTGTCGGGTGGAAGGCCGCGGCCCGGATCGGGCTGTTCGGCGCGGCGATCCTGGGGCCGCTGATCGTGGCGGCGGGGCTGTCGCTGGCGGGCGTCCTGCACATGCGCCCCCCGCGCGAGGCGCTGCTGGCCGCGCAGTTCCTGATCGGCATCGGCATCGGCACCAGCTACGTGGGCGTCACGCTGCGCGAGTTGCGCGAAACCGTCGCGGGCGGGGCGATCTTCGTGCTGATCCTGGCGGTGCTGGCAGGCGCCGTGACCGAGTTCGTCACCCTGACCGGCCTTGCCCCGCCGGTCGAGGGTTTCCTGGCCTTCATGCCGGGCGGACAGGCCGAGATGTCGATGCTGGCGCTGATCGCGGGGGCCGACCTGGGCTTTGTCGTGGCCCATCACATCGCCCGCGTGATCCTGGTCCTGACCGGCGCGCCGATCCTGTTTGCGTTGATCCGGCGGCGGCGCCCTTAGGCGGCGTCAGGCCAGCGTCTGGCGCATGGCCGCGATCAGGTCGTGGAAACGGTCGCCCTGAACGATCACGTGGTCATGCAGCGCCCGCGCCGCGGCCTCGGCGTCCCCGCCGCGGATTGCAGCGACGATGGCGTCATGTTCCGCGAAGGACCGGGTCATGCGGTTCCTGACCTGCAACTGCATCCGGCGGTAAGGTTGCAGCATCGCGTGCAGACGCGCGGCTTCCTGGGTCAGGAAGGCGTTGTGGGTGGCGCGATAGATGCAGTGGTGGAATTCCGAATTGCGCGCGTAATAGGCCTCGACCTCGCCCGCCTCGGCCAGGCGGCGGCAGTCCTCATGGACCTCGTGGAAGATGTCCAGCTCGGCATGGCTGATGCGGCGGGCGGCAAGGCGGCCGCAGCTTGCCTCGATCTCGGCCATGACCTCGAAGCGTTCGGCCAGTTCCTCGGGCGACCAGTGGGTGACGAAGGTGCCGCGCTTTGGCATTACGCGGACCAGCCCCGAGGCTTCAAGCTGCTGGAACGCCTCGCGGATGGGGGTGCGCGAGCAGTCGAACTCTTGCGCAAGGGCCTCGGGGTCCAGCCGCGTTCCGGGCAGGAAGCGGCCCCGGACGATCGAATTTTCCAGGGCGCGGCGGATGCGCAAGGTGTTCGGGATGCTGGTCACTTATTCTCCTCCACAGGCGCAGCCTAGCGGAAACCTGCCCAAACATCCATCGTCAACGCTGATATATACATCAACCCTTTTCGGGCGTATAACATTTGCGGGAGGAGGATTCGTGTGGAGGCGGATCCCCGACGCCGTTCATGCAGGAAAAGGGGAGAGCCGCATGACACCACATCTGATTTCCATCTATGCCTTGGTGCTGATGTTCGTGATCGCGACCATCTGGCCCATCAACATGGGCGTCCTGGCCTTTGTCGGCGCCTTCCTGGTGGGCACGCTTCTGGCGGCGCAGACCACCAGCGAGATCATCGACGGCTTTCCGGGCGGGCTGTTCCTGACGCTGGTGGGCATCACCTGGCTGTTCGCCCTGGCGCAGAACAACGGCACCATCGACTGGCTGGTCCGCATGGCTGTTCGCGCGGTCAAGGGCCGCATTGCCGCGATCCCGTGGATCATGTTCGGCATTTCCGCCCTGCTGACGGCGGTGGGCGCGGTCAGCCCCGGCGCGGTCGCCATTGTCGCGCCCATCGCGCTTGGCTTCGCCTTCCGTTATCACATCAGCCCGCTGCTGATGGGCCTGATGGTGGTCCATGGCGCGCAGGCCGGGGGATTCTCGCCCATCAGCATCTATGGCGGGATCACCAATGGCGTGGTCCAGCAGGCCGGGCTGCCGCTGTCGGCCATGACCACCTTCGCCGCCAGCTTCTTCGTGAACGCGGCGGTGGCGGGCATCCTGTTCATGGTGCTGGGTGGGCGCAGCCTGATGTCCGCCCGTCTGGACGGCATCGAGCCCGTCAACGTGCCCCATGTGGAAATCGCCCGCGCCGCCACCGGCCCGCAGATCTTCGGCGACAGCGAGGCGCAGGCCCTGACCAAGCGCGTCAGCCGCGAGGGCGGCGGCGATTCCAACCGCCTCGTGGCCGAGGTCGAGGAAGGGCGCGAACCCGACGGCACGCCGTACCAGATCTTCACGCTGGCGGGCCTTGTGCTGCTGGCGGTGCTGGTCCTGGCCTTCAACCTGGACATCGGCTTCGTGGCGCTGACCATCGGCCTGGCCCTGGCGCTGTGGAACCCGACCATGCAGAAGCGTGCGATGGCACAGGTCGCCTGGCCGGAAATCATGCTGATCACCGGCGTGTCCACCTATGTCGCGGTGCTGCAGGCGATGGGCACCATCGACTTCGTGGGCGATTCGGTGGCGGGCATGGCCTCGCCTTTGCTGGCGGCCCTGATGCTGTTCTTCATCGGCGCGGTGGTGTCGGCCTTTGCATCATCCACGGCGGTGCTGGGGTCGCTGATCCCGCTGGCGGTGCCCTTCCTGCAGGGCGAAAGCGGCGTCGGCGCGATCGGCTTCATTGCCGGGATGGCCGTCGCCTCGACCATCGTGGATGTCAGCCCGTTTTCCACCAACGGCGCCCTGGTCTTGGCCAACGCGCATGGCATCGACCGCCAGGCCTTCTTCCGCAAGCTGCTGAACTATGGTGCCATCGTGACGATCGTGGCGCCCGTGGTGCTGTGGCTGATCTTCGTCGTGCTGCCGGGTTGATCCCGGCCGCACACATCCCGCAAAGGAGAGTGCCGTGACAAGGATCGTGCAGACCCCCAGACAGACCCGCTTCGGCGACCTGTTCGACATGCTGACAGACCGGGGCCGCGCCCTGCTGCGATGGCGCGATCCTGCGGGGCGGGTGACCGCGCCCCCCGGCCTGCCCGACATGGGAGAGTTGCTGCTGTCCCGCCGGGGCGAGGCTTCGGGCGTGGCCCTGGCCCGCGCCCTGGTCGCCGCCTTAGAGGAGGCGGACGAGGCCCGGCGGCTGGCATTCCTTGAAACGCTCGCCGACCGCTTCGGCCCCGACCCCGAGGCCGTGTCCCGCGCCATGCAGGCCGTCGCCCGCGATCCCGCATCGGTCGAGGCGGTCGAGGCGCTGCATGTCGCGGCCGAACCGCGCCGGCAGGAACTGTTCCGACGCCTGAACCTTGCCCCCGGCGGCACCGCAGCCCTGGTCCGGATGCGCGAGGAACTGCTGCGCCACCTCAAGGACAGCCCGGCGCTGCGGCGGGTGGACAGCGATTTCGCGCATCTGTTCGCGTCCTGGTTCAACCGGGGCTTTCTGGTGCTGCGCCATATCGACTGGAACACGCCCGCTGCGATCCTGGAAAAGATCATCCGCTACGAGGCCGTCCACGCCATTCAGAACTGGGACGACCTGCGCAACCGCCTGCAGCCGACCGACCGGCGCTGCTATGGCTTCTTCCATCCGCAACTGGTGGACGAGCCCCTGATCTTCGTCGAGGTCGCCCTGACCCGCGAGATCCCCGACACCGTCGCCCCCCTGCTGGACCTGGACCGCAAGCCCATCGACGCGGCCGAGGCCACGACCGCGGTCTTCTATTCCATCTCGAACACGCAGAAGGGACTGGCCGGGGTGTCCTTCGGCAACTTCCTGATCAAGCAGGTGGTCGAGGAGCTGAAATCCGAACTGCACCAGATCCAGACCTTCGTGACCCTGTCGCCCGTCCCCGGCTTCGCCGCCTGGCTGGCCCGCGAACGGGAAGGGGGCAAGATGCTGCCGGCCGAGGTGCTGGCAGCCCTGACGCTGCTGGACCAGCCCGGCTGGCATGTGGACAAGGACGCGGCGCGGGCGCTGCGCGAGCCTTTGTTGGCAGCCGCCGCGATCTATTTCCTGCGCGCCCGCGATGGCAAGGGCCGCGCGGTCGATCCCGTTGCCCGCTTCCACCTGGGCAACGGCGCCTGCCTTGAACGGCTGAACGTCCTGGGCGATGTCTCGGCCAATGGATTGAAGCAATCGCACGGGCTGATGGTGAACTATCTTTACGATCCCGACCGGATCGAGGCCAATCACGAGGCCTTTGCCGAACGCACCGAGATCGCGGCATCCGACGCGGTGCGCCGTCACCTGCCCGCGACCACCGCCATGAAGGAAATGCCATGACCGCCAACCTGTTCGACATCCTGCAATCCGGCATCGCCGATCCAGATGCCACCGCGATCCAGACGGCCGCGGGCGAACGCATCAGCTATGGCGACCTGGTCGCGCGGACCGGCCGGATGGCCAATACGCTTGTGTCGCTGGGCGTCGGACCGGGCGACCGGGTGGCGGCCCAGGTCGAAAAGTCGGTCGAAGCGATCATCCTTTATCTGGCGACCGTCAGGGCGGGGGCGGTCTTCCTGCCGCTGAACACCGGCTATACCCCTGCCGAGATGGACTATTTCATCGGCGATGCGACGCCCGCGGTCCTTGTCTGCGACCCGGCAAGGGCGGATGCGCTTGCCAAGGGGGCGGGCAGCGCGGGGGCGCGGATCTTGACGCTGGACGCGGGCGGGCAGGGCAGCCTGACCGATGCCGTTGCAAGCCAGCCCGTCGATTTCGCCACCGTCGCGCGCGATGCGGACGACCTGGCTGCGCTGCTTTACACCTCGGGGACGACGGGACGGTCGAAGGGGGCGATGCTGACTCATGGCAACCTGGTGTCGAACACCCACGCCCTTCGCGAGGCATGGCGATACGACGCAAGCGATGTGCTGATCCACGCATTGCCGATCTTTCACACGCATGGCCTGTTCGTGGCGACCAATGTGACGCTGTTTTCCGGCGCATCCATGATCTTCCTGCCGAAATTCGACCCGGACCGGATCATGGGCCTGATGGACCGCGCCACCGTGCTGATGGGCGTGCCGACCTTCTATGTCCGGCTGCTGCAGGACGACCGGCTGGATCGCGCCACCACGGCGCATATGCGGCTGTTCATTTCCGGGTCCGCCCCGCTGCTGGCGGAAACGCATCGCGACTGGCAGGCCCGGACCGGCCACGCGATCCTGGAACGATACGGCATGACGGAAACGAACATGAATGCCTCGAACCCCTATGACGGCGACCGGATCGCGGGCACCGTGGGGATGCCCCTGCCGGGGACCGAGATTATCGTGACCGATCCCGAGACCGGCGCCGAACTGCCCCGGGGCGAGATCGGCATGATCGAGGTGCGCGGCCCCAATGTCTTCAAGGGCTATTGGCAGATGCCGGAAAAGACCGCGGCCGAGCTGCGCCCGAACGGCTTTTTCATCACCGGCGACCTGGGGAAATTCGATGACCGGGGCTATCTGCACATTGTCGGGCGCGGCAAGGATCTGATCATCACCGGCGGCTTCAACGTCTATCCAAAGGAAATCGAGACCGAGATCGACGCTCTTCCCGGCGTGGTCGAATCCGCCGTGATCGGCCTGCCGCACGGCGATTTCGGCGAAGGCGTGACGGCGGTTGTCGTGCCGTCGGGGCCGGACGCCATTTCCGAAAAGGATGTTCTGGCGGCGCTTGACGGGCGGCTTGCCCGGTTCAAGCAGCCCAAGCGCGTGCTGTTTATGGACGAACTGCCGCGCAACACGATGGGCAAGGTCCAGAAGAACCTGCTGCGCGACCGTTTCGCCGATCTTTATCGCTGAAGCTGTTCCGACAGGACGATGGGGCGGGCCTTGGCCCGCCTTTTTCGTTCTTGAACAGCCTGACACCTCCTGATAGTCGAACGTAATAACATATCAATTATGGAGATGACGGATGGCAAGGTTTCAAGCAATGGCGGCGGTTTTGGCCGTGGCAATGGCAGCAGGATCGCCGGTTCTGGCGCAAAGTCATGACCACAGCCACGACCACGATCATGCCCAGGGTCATGGCCATGACCATGCCCATGACCACGCACCTTCCGACAAGTCGGTCCATGACGGCTATTTCGACGATGCGCAGGTCCAGGACCGACCCTTGTCGGACTGGCAGGGCGAATGGCAGTCGGTTTACCCGCTGCTGACGGACGGCACGCTGGATCCGGTCATGGCCCGCAAGGCCGAGAAGGGCGACAAGACCGCCGAGCAATACCGCGCCTATTACGAGACCGGCTACAAGACCGACGTGAACCGCATCACCATCGACGGCGACCAGGTCACCTTCCACCGCGGCGACCAATCGGTCCAGGGCCGCTATGCCTCGGACGGGTTCGAGATCCTGACCTATGCCAAGGGCAATCGCGGCGTTCGCTTCATCTTCCAGAAAACCGAAGGTGACGAGGCTGCGCCGCAGTTCATCCAGTTTAGCGACCACCGCATCGCGCCGGAGGCCTCGGATCATTACCACCTTTATTGGGGCGACGACCGCGCGGCCCTGCTGGAGGAGGTGACGAACTGGCCGACCTTCTATCCGGCCTCGCTGGACAAGGATGGCGTGCTGGCCGAGATGCTGGCCCACTGACCCGTCAGTGGGTGCGCGCCAGCAGCGTGCGAAGCTGCGACGGGAACAGTTGAAGGATCAGCGTTTCCGTCATGGCCATGCCCTTGTGGTCCACATAGGCGCGCAGGTCGATGGGGGCTTGATCGTTCTCGGCAAAGCTCAGGTCGAACAGGGTGCGCCAGTAATCGGTGCCCACGACCGGATAGACGGCGGTGTTGGACACCTGCGCCTGCCCGGTCGTCACCTTGATCGTCAGCCCGTCCTCGCGCGACAGGCCGGCGAGGTTTGGCCCCGCAAAGTCGCAGACGACCTTGACCACGCCCTTGGGACGCGGCTGGCCCGGAACGCCGCCCGCGCCAAGGCGGGTGGCGGTGAAATGGCCGATGGGACTGGCGGCCGGATTGTCGCGCACCCAGTCCAGCCGATAGGCGAAGTCGTGGCTCTGGCCCTTGGCGGTCGGTTCGGCCGGCTGCCAGAAAGCCACGATATTGTCATGGATCTCGTCATCCGTGCGCAATTCGGTCAGCACCACCGCGCCATCGCCCCAGTCGCCCTGAGGTGTGATCCAGGCGCTGGCGCGGCGTTCGTAGAAGACGCCGTCGTCCTGGTATTGCGCGAATTCGCGTTCCCGCTGCATCAGCCCGAAGCCCTTGACCCCCGGCGAGGCGAAGCTGTTCACCATCGTGCCGGGCGGGTTGTTCAGCGGCCGCCAGATCCGTTCGCCATTGGCGGCAAGGATCTCCAGCCCGTCTGAATCATGCACCTCGGGCCGCCAGTCGGGCGAGACATGGGGCGTGTTCTTGCCGAACCAGAACATCGAGGTCAGCGGCGCGATGCCCAGCCGGTCCACCGCCTCGCGCAGGAAGACGGTCGCGCTGATGTCCTGGCTGACGCCGTCGCCGCGCCGCGATTCGATGCGATAGGCGCCGGTCGCGCGCGGGCTGTCCAGCAACGCATAGGTGGTCAGGTCGCCGTTGTCCGCGGGCTCCAGCCAGAAATGGGTGAACAGCGGAAACTCCTCGGGACCGTCGGGGATGGCGGTGTCGATGGCAAGCCCGCGCGCCGAAAGCCCGAACTGCCCGCTGTAACCCGAGGTGCGCCAGTAGGACGCGCCCAGGAAGGCCATCCAGTCCACCTCGGTCCGCGCGTCCTGCACGCGAAAGCCCGCAAAGCCCGTGGTGCGGGTCAACTGCCGCGCGGGATTGCCTTCGGGAATGTCGAACAGGTCCAGCGAGAAGGGCAGCTCGGTCGCGATTCCGTCGCTGACGGTATGAAGGCGCACCGGGTTGCGGAAATACATGCCGGGGAAGAAGGCCTGCACCGGGGACCGCTCGCCCTCGCCGCGCCACAGGCTGCGGTCGGCGCGAAAACGGACCTGGTTATGGTTGTCGTAATCCACCTGGTCCAGGATGTCCGGGTCCGCGACCTGCGGCGGAACATGGGGCTTGGCAGCCATGTCGCGCGCCATGTCCCGCAGCCGGTCGAACGAGAAAGGCTGACCCTCGCCCGTTGCCGTGGCCTGAGCGCGGGCCAGATGCGGCAGCAGGAAGAAAGCCCCGCTGCCCAGGGCGGCTTGCAACAGGTGGCGGCGGCTGAAACGGTCGCTGAACATGGAAACCCGGATGGCTGACATTTCCGGGCATCACATGTTCGCTTCCGGCGCGAATGCAAGGCCGGGCCTTTGCTTCGGCGGTCCCTTGCCGCCGAATTGCCCGCCACTGTCGCAGCCTTGCACCCAAAGGTGCCGGGCCGCGACATGCAGCCCGGCACCTGGCCTGTTTTGCCGATCACCAGATGAAGTCGTCGCCGTCCAGCTGGTTCAGGCGCGTATCCTCGATCACAAGGCGATGGGCGCCCGCCTTGATGATGACGTCCGAGCCGCTCTGGCTGGCGGCAGCGCGGATGCTGGCAAAGCTGTTGAAGCCGGCAAAGGACGACAGGTCGATTTCGTCATCGCCGTTCTCGAAGTCGCGGATGCGGTCGGTGCCGCCGTTGAAGACGAAGCGGTCCGACCCCTCGCCGCCGATCAGCGTGTCGTTGCCAGTACCGCCGTTCAGCACGTCATTGCCCTCGCCGCCGCTGAGGAAATCGTTGCCCGCCTCGGCCAGCAGCACGTCGTCGCCCTCGTGGCCCAGCAGGCGGTCGTTGCCGCCGCCGGAACGAACGCGGTCATTGCCTTCGCCCGCGCTGATCGTGTCGTTGCCCCCCAGCGAGACCGTGACATCGTTGCCTTCGCCCAGGGTAATGGTGTTGTGGCCTGCGCCCGCGTTGACGGTGTCGTTTCCCTCGCCTGCGTTGATGATGTCGTTGCCGCCATCGGCCCAGATCCGGTCGTTGCCCTCGCCGCCGATCAGGCGGTTGTGACCCGCGCCGCCGCGGATGTCGTCATTGCCTTCGCCGCCGTCGATGGTGTCGTTGCCGCCGCCGCCCGACAGGGTATCGTCGCCCGACCGGCCATAGATCAGGTCGGCCACGCTGGTGCCGTTGTAACGGTTGTCGCCGTCATTTCCGCGATAGGTCGCCATCTTCGTTTCTCCTGCAAGGGCGGTGTCGGAAGGACGCGCCGCCCCGCCCGTGGCAGCCGCGCCCGTCCCGGCTGGTGCCGGGTTTCTTGGCAGGGGCCGGGGACTGTCCCGCATCCGCCTGATGCAAGGGTTACGGGCGTGGCCCCGGGCCTATTCCCGGCGCGACGACATTTTTTTGGGGCGGACAGAAAAAAGCCCCCTGCGACGGGGGCTTTGGCGGGACACGGCGACGGGCGCGGCCTAGTCGGCCAGGGCCGCGGCCTCGTCTTCCGGGGTCAGCGGGTCGCCTGCACCGGTTTCGGCCAGCCAGTCGTCAAGCGCCGCAATGTCGCCCGATGCGGGGACATAGCCATCGGTGGCAGTCATGTCGCTGGCAAACTGCCGCTGCCATGTATCGCCCTGCCGACAGGCCACGCTGACCGTCAGGCCGGCATCCTGCGCGGTCTCATATTCACGGCAAAAGGCCCCCTCTGCCGTGCGATAGGATGCGATCATGGTCAGGTCGCGCCCGTCCCCCAGTTCGGTCACCTGGCCTGATGGCAGGCTGTCCAGAGCCGCGACCTCTGCCTCCGGCAGGCCTGCAGGGGTGCCGCCCATCTGCCACCAGGCAAGCCCCACCACCGCCGCGGTCACGGCTGCGGCAAGCGCAGCCCAGGGCGCGCGGTTGGCATTGGCCGGCACAGGCGGCGTCGCGGACAAGGGGGGCGCGGTCGGGGCCACGGTGCCCGAGGCCTGCACCGCGCTGCTGGCCGCGCGGATGCGGGCGATCAGGTCCTTGTCGGAAGGCGCCGGGGCGGCCGAGGCCAGGATCTTCAGCCGCGCCCGTGTTTCGGTGAACAGCCGCAGCCGGGCCTGGGCCTCGGGGTCGCGGGCCACGGCTGCGGAAACGCGCGCGGCCTCGGCCTGATCCAGTTCGCCGTCCGCCAGGGCCATCAGGGTTTCGTCGTCAATCTGCAAGGCCGGCTCCTTTCGAACGGGTGTTCCTGGAATACGGGTTAGGCGTCATTTTATTCCCAGCCTTTCGGCCAGGGCCAGCCTGGCGCGGGACAGGCGGCTCATGACCGTGCCCTTGGGGATGTCCAGCACCTCGGCGGCCTCGGCATAGCTGAGTTCCTCGATGCAGATCAGATGCAGGATCTCGGCCTGTTCCGGGGGCAGGGTCTTCATCGCCTGCTGGGTGGCCTGCAGCATCAGCCGGGCCTCGACCGCGCGGTCGCCGTCATCGGGCAGGGCCTCGGGCATGTCAAAGACATCGACCTGCACGCCCTCGGTCCGCTGGCGGCGGGTCAGGTCGATAAAGGCATTGCGGGTGATGCGGAACAGCCAGGGCTCCAGCCGGGCTGCGGGATCATAGCTGCCTGCGGCCCGGATCGCGCGTTCCACCGTGGTCTGGACCAGGTCGTCGGCCAGATCGGCCCGCCGGGCCAGCGACAGCGCATAGCGGCGAAGATTGGGCAGGAGCCTGATCAAAGCCTCGCCGAATGCTGGGTCCATGCCGCCCTCTTGGATCTTTTTCCCGACCGGGGGAATAATTGCGGGTCTGTCGCGTCATTGTCCAGAAACGAGCTGTCCAAAGGGGCCACGATGCCAAACCCGCTGCTGTTTCTGATGATCGCCCTGCTGGTCCTTTCGGGCCAGCCGCAGCGTCATGCCGACGGCTGGTCGCTGGTCGCGACCGCTCTGGCAGATGATGACGACGACGATGACGATGATGACGACGATGATGATGATGATGATGACGACCGGGTGGTCCGCCGTGCGCGTCCCGCCGCCCCTGCGCCCCTGCCCACCCGGGCCGAGAACGAGGTCCTGGCGCGCGGTCTGGCCGAAGCCGACCTTGCCACCCTCCAGGCCGAGGGGTTCCAGATCCTGCAGCAACGCGAATTGTCCGAAGGCGGCAACCTGACCCGGCTTCTGAAGCCAGGGGCATTGACCATGGACCAGGCCCGCGACCGCGTCCGTGCCCTGGCCGCCGCGGCAGAAGCCGATTTCAACCACTTCTACCGCAGCGAGCAGGCAGGGCAGGGCACGCCATGCACGGGCGCCGATTGCCTTGCCCGCGACATGATCGGCTGGCCCGCGGGGCTGGCGGGCTGCGCCACGCTGCCGCGAATCGGCATGGTCGATACGGGGCTGAACGCCGATCACGCGGCGCTGTCGGATGCCCGCATCCGGGTCCACCGGATCGACACCGGGGCCGCGCCTTCGGATCTGGTGCATGGAACGGCGGTGGCCGCGCTTTTGGTGGGCGACCGCGACAGCCGCAGCCCCGGCCTTGTCCCGGGGGCCGAACTGATCGCCGTGGATGCCTTCCAGAAGGTCGCCCGCGATCAGCGCGCCGATGCCTTCGGCCTGATCGAGGCCCTGGATTACCTGGCCTCGCAACAGGTGCGCATCGTCAACTTGTCGCTGGCGGGACCGCCGAACGACGCCCTTGCCCGCCAGGTCGAGGAGATGGCGGCAGACGGCATCCTGCTGATCGCCGCCGCCGGCAATGGCGGGCCACGCGCGGCGCCGGCCTTTCCGGCGGCCTATGACCAGGTGCTGGCGGTGACGGCGGTGGACCGGCGCGGCCAGGTTTATCGCCGCGCGAACCGGGGCGACCATATCGATCTGGCCGCGCCAGGGGTGAATGTCTGGACGGCGGCCTCGATCAGCGGGGCGCGGACCAAGACCGGCACCTCCTACGCCGCGCCCTTCGTGACGGCTGCGGCGGCGCTGATCTGGCAGCGCGACCCCTCGCTTCCGGCGGCGCGGCTGCGCGACATGCTGCGCGACGGGGCCCGCGACCTGGGGCCCGACGGCCGCGACGCGATCTTCGGCTTTGGCCTTCTGGCGCCGCCGCCCCCCTGCTGAGGGCTTGGCAGCCGCAGGGCGCCATGCCACACCTGCGCCATGTGGCGTCCTGTCTGCACGATCTGCCTTTGCCTTTCCGGTCCTGCCGGGGCCGAGACCCTGCGCATCGCCACCTATGATCCCGGCCTGACGCGCGCGGGGCCGGGCCTTCTGCTGCGCGACATCCGCCGCGACGACCCCCAGGTGCTGGCCGCGGCACAGGTGATCGCGGCGGCCGCACCGGATGCGATCCTGCTGACCGGGATCGACTGGGACCATGACGGGCTGGCGCTTGCAGCCTTTGCCGCGCTGCTGGACAATGCCGGCCATCCGATGCCGCACCGGTTCGCGGCCCGTCCGAACAGCGGGATGCAGACGGGGTTGGATCTGGATGGCGACGGGCGGGCCGGAGGGGCCGAAGACGCCCAGGGCTTCGGGCAGTTCAGCGGGCAGAACGCCATGGCGATCCTGTCGCGCCTGCCGCTGGGTCCGGCGACCGATCATTCCGCGACCCTGTGGCACGACCTGCCCGGCGCGCTGATGCCGCCCGCCACGCCCGGGGGGCAGCGCCTGTCCTCGACCGCGCATTGGGACGTGCCGGTCATGACCGATGCAGGGCCGCTGCACCTGCTGGCCTGGTCCGCCACGCCCCCGGTCTTCGACGGCCCCGAGGATCGCAACGGCCGCCGAAACCACGATGAGGCCGCCTTTTGGCTGCACCACCTGCCCGATGCGCCCTTCGTGCTGCTGGGCAATCCCAACCTGGATCTGGCGGACGGCGACGGGCGCGCGCAAGCGATGGCCGCGCTGCTGGATCACGCGCAGGATCCGCAGCCTCGTGGGGCGTTCCAGCCCGACCAGGCCGGTGCCAATGCTGGGCACAAGGGCGACCCCGCCCTTGATACAGCGGTCTTTGATCCAAACGGGCCGGGCAATCTGCGGGTCGATTATGTCCTTCCCGACATGGATCTGGCTGTCGCCGCCAGCGGCGTCCTCTGGCCCGATCCAGGCGATCCGCTGGCACCCGCGGTCGAGGCCGCGTCGAACCACCGGCTTGTCTGGGTGGACATCGAGTTGGATTCGCTTTCGGCGAGCCAGGGGCGGTGAACAGCGCCGCTCTGGCAGGCCAAAGGCAATCGCCACCCTGCCGCATCGATAGCGCCGGTTCGCCCAAGCCCGATGCAGCACCTTGAGAGGGTGAGGACGCCACACACGCCTGAACGATGACAGGGTCGACGGCTTTCCCGGCCCGGCGTTCCTGTCACCGGAGGAGGCTACCTCCCCAACCCCTGCGATAACTCAATAGCGCGGCGCCTTCTCCTCGGCGCGGCTTTGGGCTGACAGGTTCAGCAGCACCTCGGCCCGGCCGAATTCGCGGGCGGCGTCGCGCCGGGCGGCCTCGAAGCGGGGCTGCATCCGGGCAAGCTCGGTTTCGGCCTGGTGCAGTTCACGGGCGCTGCGGCCGGCCTGGGCATTGGCGATCCGCGCCTCGGCGACCGAAAGGGGGGCGGTGCTGCGATAGCTTTGGTCCAGGGCGGTGCGCATGGCGGCGGCATGGGTTTGGGCCTGCTTCATGTGAATGTTGAAGGCCGCAAACCGCTTCAACTCTCGTTCCGCCTTGAGGCGCGCAATGCGTTCCAGTTGCGCCAGCTTGTCGCTTTGCCTGCTCATCGGGTGCTTACCATCCGGCCCGCGCCTTTTCTCTCATCTTCTCGGCGAAGCGGATCGCGGCGGCAACGGCGGCGAACTGTTCGCGGCGGATTTCCTGGCCGATCTCGACCGTGGCATGGATCGCGCGGGCGCAGGGCGGGTCGGACCAGATCGGCACGCGGTTGTCCTTGGCGCGTTCGCGGATCCGGGCCGCGACCTCGTCGGTGCCCTTGGCCAGGCAAACGGGCGCCCGGCCGCTGCCGCGCTTCCATTCCAGGGCCACGGCGTAGTGGGTCGGGTTCACGATCACCACGTCGGCCTTCGCGACATCGGCCAGCATCTGGCTGGTGGCGATCTCGATGGCCCGCTGGCGGCGGGCGGCCTTGAAATGCGGGTCGCCCTCGGAATCCTTGTATTCGTCCTCCATCTCCTTGCGGGACATGCGGTTCTTGCGGCGGTGGTCGAACCATTGCCAGCCCATGTCCAGCCCCGCGATCAGGACGGAAACCGCAAGCGCCAGCCCCAGCACCCGGCCCAGCATCACCCCCAGGTCGGCGATCCAGCGGTCCCCGGCCAGCGGACTTGCCATCAGGTGGCCCAGCAGGCTGCGGAACAGCAGCCAGCCGCCCGCGCAAACCAGGGCCGCCTTGGCCAGCGAGATGCCAAAGGTGACCAGCCCGGACTTGCCGAACTTCTGCGCGGCGGTCTTGACCGGGTTGATCCGGTTCAGGTCGAAGGCCAGCTTCTGCGGCGCAAAGACCAGTCCGCGACCAGCGATCAGCGCCACCAGGATCACCAGGCTTGGCACCGCCGCCAGGGCCAAGGCCGCCCAGCCGGCATATTGGCCTAGCGCCGCGGCGATGGCGCCGGTCGAACCCGGCGCCCAGCCTTCCGAGCCAAGGGCGCGGGTGGCCATCGCCAGCCAGGCCTTGACGGCAAGGCCCGCGCCGACCGCGAAGGCCAGCCAGGCGCCCAGATACATCGCGGCGACGTTCAGTTCCGGGGATCGCGGGATGTCGCCCTTTTCGCGGGCGCGGCGCAGCTTCTGCTCGGACGCCTCGAAGGGCTTGTCGTCGTTCTCCTCGCTCATGGCGCCCCCGGCAGCATATGGCCCAGCACGGCATCGGCCCAAAGCGCGACCAGCACCGGCGCCAGCAGCGCAAGCGCCCCAAGCGCCAGCATGATCGCGGCGGGCGATCCGATGAAGATCACCGGCAGGGCGGGCATGACCCGGTTGATGACGCCCGACAGCGCCTGGAACATGAAGCCGCCCAGCGTGAAGGGCGCGGCCAGAAGCATGGCGATCCAGAAGCTGCGGGCGACAAGCCGGATCGCCTCGGACGCAAGCCCTTGGGCATCGGGCCATCCGCCCGGCGGCCAGACGCCGAAGCTGTCGGCCATCAGGTGGACCAGCATCACCGGCAGGCCCAGGGCCATCAGCACGGCGATCCCGGCCAGGTGGATCATGTTGCCGATGGGATGGGGCGCGGCCTCGTTCTGGCCGCCGATCAGCTGCGACAAGGACGCGGTCGCCGCAATGGCCGAGGTGGCGATGTCCAGCGACAGCGCCAGAAGCCGCAGGCCCATGCCTGCGGCAAGGCCGATCAGCGTCTCGCCCGCGGCCTGAGCCACTGTTGCCACGACATCCCCGGGTGCCGCGGCGGGCGGTGCAAGGCCCGCCAGCATCGGCGTGACCGCCAGGGCCGCCGCGGCGCGGACGCGGATCGGCAGGACCCGTTCGCCCAGTCCCGGCAGGACCAGCACCAGGGCCTGCACCCGCAGATAGACCAGCACCCATGTCCAGTTGAACCCCGGCAGCAACTGGCCCAGCTCGTCCCACATCATCCGACCTCGATCGTGCCGACCAGACGCAGTTCGGCCCCGGGATCGATCTCCTCGAGGCCCAGGACCGGGATGGCGATGCCGTTCGATCCCAGAACCGCGCGCAGCATCCGGCGGCGGTGGTCGGGGGCCACCAGCACGGTCTGCAACGCGGGCTCGACCGTGGCCATTGCCCGGCGCGCGGCCTCGAGCAGCTTGCGCGACAGGGCCGGGGTCAGGGCGCCGCCGCCCGCGCGGCCGGTTTCGCTGTCGGCGCGGACGAACTCGGCCTCCCATGCGGGATGCAGTTGCAGGGCGGAAATGCCGCCCGAGGGGTCGCTGTATTGCTGCGTGATCTGCCCGCGCAACCGCTTGCGGACCAGCTCGTAGACGGTTTCGATCGACTCGATGCCCTGGAACTCGGCCATGGCATCGACGATCAGCGGCAGGTTGCGGATCGAGACCTTCTCGTCCAGCAGCGCGCGCAAGACCGCCAGCAGGGTCTCGGGCGAAACCTTGTCGGGGATCATGCCGTCGAAATAGCGCCGGTTGCGGTCTGCGCGCCCCGTGTCGGAAAGGGACTTCAACTCCTCGATCTGGCGCTGCATCGCGCCAAGGGTCAGCAGGGACGACAGGTTGGCCTTCACGACCTCCATCAGGTGGGTCGAGAGAACCTCCATCGGGGTCACCACGGTCGCGCCCTGGGTCGCGGCATCGTCCTGATCCTCGCGGTCGATCCAGCGGGCGGGGCTGAGATAGACGGGTTCGCGCACCGCATCGCCGGGAAGGCCCTGCAGGACATGGTCCGGCCCAAGTGCCAGGACCCTGCCAGGCCGCAGGCTGCCGCGGCCGCGCACCACGCCATGGATGCGGATCTGGTAGTCGCCGGGATAAAGCTCGTCCGTGTCGGTGATGCGGACATCGGGCAGGATCAGGCCATAGGCGCGCGCGATATGGATGCGCAGGTTGGTGATCCGGCTGCCCAGCCCCCGCGCCTGGTCAAGCGCGATCAGCACCAGGTCGGTGCCGATCTCGACGCTGATCTCGTCGGTGTCCAGCACGTCGCCGATGCGGGCGGCGGGCCGGGATGCGGCGGTCTCTGCCGGCAGGTCGGGCAGGGCGATCGCGGCCGCCTGTGCCTTGCGGTGCAGGTGCCAGCCGCCAAGGGCCAGGGCCGCGGCGATGGCCAGGAACAGCACGCGCGGCATCCCCGGCACGAAGGACATGAGCAGCATCGCCGCCGCGACAACCGCGGCGGGCTGCCAGCTGCGGATCAACTGGCTGGACAGAAGCCGCGTGGTCGTGTCGGTCGCCCCGCCCCGCGACAGCAGCAGCGCCGCCGCCATGGACGTGATGACGGCAGGGATCTGGCCCACCAGGCCGTCGCCGATCGTCAGATGCGAATAGGTCGCCATCGCCTGGCCCACCGGCATCTTGTGGGCGACGATGCCGATGCCCAGGCCCACCAGCAGGTTGACCAGCGTGATGACGATGCCCGCGACCGCATCGCCCTTGACGAATTTCGACGCCCCGTCCAGCGAGCCGAAGAAATTGATCTCCTGCTGGTCGCGAAGACGGCGGTTCTTGGCTTCCTGGTGGTCGATCGCGCCCGAGTTCAGGTCGGCGTCGATTGCCATCTGCTTGCCGGGCAGCGAATCCAGGGCAAAACGGGCGGCCACCTCGGCCATGCGGCCCGAGCCCTTCGTGATGACCATGAAGTTCACGATGGAAATGACGGCAAAGACCGTCAGCCCGACCATCAGCGATCCTCCGGCCACGAAGCTGGCGAAGCCGTTGATGATATGTCCCGCGGCGTCCGTGCCGGTGTGGCCCTGCGTCAGGATCAGCCGGGTCGAGGACACGTTCAGCGACAGCCGGATCACCAGCGTCATCAGCAGCAGCATCGGAAAAGCCTGGAAGTCGGTGGGCCGGTCCACCAGCGATGCCATGACAAGGACCAGCACGGCCGCCGCGATGGACAGGGCGAAGCCGAGGTCCAGCACCGACGGGGGCAGCGGGATTACCATCGAGATGACGATCAGCACCAGCCCGCCCGTGACCAGGACCGAGGCGTCGATCTGCCGGCGGGGCCTTGCGCGGATGGCGGCGGTCATTCTGCCTCCTTTTCGGGGGCGGCGGGCGCGGGGTTCAGGATGTCGGCTAGGGGCCAGGCATCGGCGGTCAGCAACCCCGCCCGGCGCAGGAAGACCAGGGCTTGCAGGCGCGCCTCGGGCGGCATGGCGAGCAGGCGGAGGCGATAGTCGGGGGGCAGCGGCTCTCCGTCCAGAAGCCAGCCGGTGGCGTCCTCGGCCAGGGCGGCGGCGGGGGGCAGCATCGGCCTCTCGGCCGAAGCCGCGCCGGAAACCCCAAGGGCGATGACCAGGGCCCCCAGCATCACGCGGCCTTCTTCAGGTCGCGCAGCGCGGCCTCCAGCGTGTCGAAGCTGGGGCGGACATGGTCGGGCACGGTCTGGCGCCCCACCTCGACGCAAAGATTGGTTGCGTGTTGGTGCAGGCCCGCGATCAGGACCGACTTGATGACATCGAAGAAGGCCAGGTCCTGCTTGATGACGCCGCCCAGCCGGGCAGCCAGGGGCGCCACGAAGCCATAGGCCAGGAACACGCCCAGGAAGGTGCCGACCAGGGCGCCGCCAATCATTCCGCCCAGGACGGCGGGCGGCTGGTCGATCGCGCTCATGGTCTTGATGACGCCCAGCACGGCCGCGACGATGCCAAGCGCGGGCAAGGCGTCGGCCATGCTTTGCAGGGCATGGGGCACATGCATCGAATCCTCGCGCAGGCCAGTCAGGCGGCGGGCCAGCATCTCCTCGACCTGGTAGGGATCGTCATAGTTCAGGCTGGCCGAACGCAGCGTGTCCGCGATCAGCGAGACCACGTCGTGATCCGCCAGAAGCCGCGGATAGGCCGCGAAGACCGATGAGTCCTTCGGGTTCTCGATATGCTGCTCCAGGGCGACCGGGTTCTCGCGCGCGATCTTGAGCAGCTGGAACATCAGGCACAGCACGTCCTGATGATCGGCCTCGGTCCATTTCGACCCCTTGAAGGCCTGGATGATCCCTTTCGGCGTGTGCTTCAGCGTATGGCTGTCGTTGGACAGCAGATAGGAACCGATGGCCGCGCCGCCGATCATCATCATCTCGAAGGGCAGCGAATGGGTGATGACGCCCATCTTGCCCCCGGCGAGGATATAGCCCCCGAAGACCATCGCGAAGGTGACGACGATTCCAACGATCCCGAACATGGGCTATCTCCTAGTCGTTGCGGACGCTGCGCGCGCCCATCTGGGCGGTCAGCAGGGCGGCCTGGCGCGGCTCGACCGAGGCGATGATGCGGGCGCCGTTTTCCGGCTGGACGCGCATCAGGATTTCGGCGGCGAAGTCGGGAGGCAGGTTGGTTAGGACTGCCGCCGCCTCGGCAGGCTTCATCTGGTCATAAACCGCGACAAGGCGGTCGATATCCTCGCGCACCGCCTGCGAGGCGCCGTCGCGGCGCGTCTGGATGCCGGATTTCTGCTGGCGTAGTTCGGTCGCGCGGGCCTTCAGCGCCGCCTCGGCAGTGGCGATCTCTGCCTTGCGGGTATCAAGCGCCTCCATGTAGCGCTCGATCCGCAGGGCGCGGTCGCGCAACTCGGTGGCAAGGGCCACGGCTTCGGGGACGTCGGTGCAGCCTTGCAGCAGGTCGCTCGAACTGGCCGAAGCCGCGAAAAAGCGCGACAGATCCTGCGCCTGCCACAGCGCGGCCCCGGCGGGGACGGCAAAGGCCAGGGTCAGCATCGTCAGGATCGACCTACGCATCGGCATTCACCACCCGCTTGCGCAACCGCCGCATCGGGATGACGGGGGCGGGCACGGCGACGGGCGCCTGGGCCTGGGTGATCTTCTGGCGCAGATCCCACAGCGCGCGTTCCTTGCGCGCCGCCGTGATTTCCGCCGACAGGGCCTGGCCCGCCGCGGTGGCCTCGTCCTTGGCCTCGCGGATGGCGCGGTCCAGGCGGTCCACTTCCGAAGCCATGACGGCGATCGCGCCGCCCAGGCCCGTTTCCAGGTCGTTGAGCCGCCGCAGCCTGCGCGACAGGGTCAGGCAAAAGGCGCCAAGGCCCAGCGACGCCGCCAGCAGCGCGGCCTGAAAGACATGTTCGAGGGTCATCATTTGAAGCGAAACTCCGTGATCAGCAGGTCCTTGACGGCTGTTTCGCCCAGGACATAGCGGGTGCGCGCCAGAAGCTCGGCCCGGATGATTTCAAGAACGCCGCGCTTGTCATAGGCGGCGGGATCGATGCCCGACAGGAAGCCCGTGAAGCTGTCCAGGATGCGCGGCATCAGGTGCGTGACCTCGGCCTGGTGGGTGCCGTCGGTTTCCAGGCTGGCGGCGAGGACCAGGCTGCGGCCCGACCCGCCGGGGATGTTCAACTCGATCACGGGCACCGTCACGAAGACGACCGAGGGAAGAACCGGCGCTTCCTCTTGCGGGGCCAGAAGGGCCGCGGGCGACCACAGCCCCAGATAGGTCGAGGCAAAGCCGCCCCCGGCCAGCAGCAGCGCCGCCAGGATCGGGATCAGCTTCTTCTTGGCCGATGCCTTGGGCGGATCGGCTGCCAGGTTCGCGGTCGCATCGGTCATGGTGATTCTCCGTCGTGACAAGACGGAATTAGCACCCCGCGACTAACCAATTCTTAATGACGCCCGTGTCATCAACGGCGGGACAAAGGAACCTGACGCTGATTCGAAAGGGCCGGTTTTGCAAAAACTGCAGGACTATTGGACAGAGCGAAGCTCTCAGCAGAAAGCCGTCCTGGTGGCGGCGTTTCTGACCACATTCCTTGCCATCGCGGGCTTTGCCTGGCTGGCGAACCGGCCTTCGATGAGCCTGCTTTACGGCGGCCTCGATGCGGCCCAGGCGGGCGAGGTGGTGGCGGGGATCGAACGCGCGGGTGTCCCCTATGAGGTGCGGGGCGATGCGATCTGGGTCGATGCCGCCAGCCGCGACAAGCTGCGCATGGATCTGGCATCACAGGGCCTGCCTGCCGCGGGTGGCGCGGGCTATGAGCTGCTGGACGGGATGTCGGGCTTTGGCACCACCTCGCAGATGTTCGACGCCGCCTATTGGCGCGCGAAGGAGGGCGAACTGGCCCGCACCATCCTGGCGCTGCCCAACGTCAAGACCGCGCGCGTCCACCTGGCGATCGCGACCGGGCGCGGATACCGCCGCGACGGGCAGGGCAGCGCGTCGGTCACCATCGGCACGAACGGCCAGTCCATCAGCCGCGACCAGGCGGCGGCGCTGAAATACCTGATCTCCTCGGGGGTGCCGGGCATGACACCTGAAGCTGTCACGGTGATCGATACCAAGAACGGCATCGTCGCCTCGGGCGAGGATGAGCCCGGCGCCGACCGCGCCGCCGAGATCAAGCGCAATGTCGAGCGGATCCTGGAACCCCATGTCGGCATCGGCAACGCCATCGTCGAGCTGAACCTGGACGTGGTCACGGAAACCGAGATGCTGACCGAGCAGCGCTTCGATCCCGACAGCCGCGCTCTGATTTCCCAGGTGACCGAGGAAACCACCGACCAGAGCAATTCAACGGGGACCGGGGCGGTCACGGCGGCCTCGAACCTGCCCGATGCAGACCAGGCCCAGGGCGACCGGTCCGAGGCGAATCGGCAGGAAACCCGGCAGCAGGCCAATTATGAAGTGACCCGCGTCACCCGCGAAGTGTCGCGCCAGCCCGGGTCGACCCGGCGGCTGACCGTCGCGGTGCTGGTCAACGGCGTGGCCGCCGAAAACGCCCAGGGCGAGATGCAGATGGTGCCGCGCAGCGAAGGCGAGTTGGACGTGCTGCGCGAGCTGGTGGCATCTGCCGTGGGCTATGACGAGGCGCGCGGCGACCAGATCACCGTCAAGTCGCTGCCCTTCGCGGGCCTGGGCGAGGGCGGGACCGCCGCCGCGCCCGGCTGGATCGACCGGCTGGAACTGAACGGTCTGGCGCGGATCGGGCTGATCGGGGTCTTCGCTTTGGCAGTCGTGTTCCTGGTCCTGCGCCCGGTGCTGAAGGCTCGCGCCCGGCCCGCGCTGGATGACAGCCTACCCCCGCTGGAGGCGCCGGCCCTTACCGGGACGATCATGCCCGCGGCCGAGATCCTGCCCGAACCTGCGCTGGCCCAGTCCGCCCCCGAACATCTGGCGCTTCCCCCGGGCGATCCGGTGGCCCGGCTGCGCAGCATGATGAAGGAACGCCATGACGAAAGCGTCAAGATCCTGACCGGCTGGATCGACAACAAGGAGAACGCGCATTGACCCTTGCGGCATTCAAACTCGAATCCTTCAGCGCCGCGGTGGCGGCCCAGGGCGCGGCCCTGACCTTCAGCCGCGAGGCGCTGGACCAGGCCTTTGCCGACGGGCTGGCCGAAGGCATGGCGCGCCAGCAGGACGAACAGGCGCGGACGCTGAATGCGGGGCTGGAACGCCTGGCCCGCGCGCTGACCGATGAGGACGCCCGCCGGGCCGAGTTGCGCTGCGAGGCCGTGGCGGCCCTGGCGCCGATCCTGTCGCAGATCCTCGACTGCCTGGTGCCAGCCGCCGACTCGCGCCGCCTCGAAGCCG
This sequence comes from Paracoccus aerius, assembly GCF_014656455.1. Lineage (GTDB taxonomy): Bacteria > Pseudomonadota > Alphaproteobacteria > Rhodobacterales > Rhodobacteraceae > Paracoccus > Paracoccus aerius. The sequence goes on along the minus strand of NZ_BNCL01000004.1, from coordinate 199,923 downwards.
CGCTGACCGAGGAACTGCTGCGCTTGTCCCGGCAGGGCCAGCCGTTGCGCGCCAGCATCGCCTGCAGTCCTGCCCTGCGCGCGATGGTGGATCGATGCCTGGCCGATTGCGGCCTTGGGGGGATCGAGGTCACCGACAGCGACGGCGACCGCATCTCCTTGTCGCTGCAGGGCGGCAGGATCGACCTTGATCCCGCGCGCGTGGCCAATGACATCCGCGCGCTGCTGTCCGAGATCACCGGACCCAAACCTGACGGAGACGAGACATTATGGACGCATTGAACCACCTGATCGACACCGACGCCATTCAGGTCGAGGTGACGGTGCGCTTGGGTCGCACCCGCCAGACCGTCGCGCAACTGGCGGCGCTGCGGCCCGACGACATCCTGCTGCTGGACCAGTCCATCGACGAAGGGGTCGAGATCTGCGTGGGCGACAAGGTCATCGCACGGGGCGAGTTGACCGCCGACGGCTCGGCCGAGGACCGGCTTTGCGTGCGCATCCTGCCCGCGCCCGGCGCGGCATGATCCGTCGCGCCGCCCTTGCCGCATTCCTGGCGGCGCTGCCGGCGGCTGCCTTGGCGCAGGATGCCTTTGGACCCCTGGCCCAGCAGGTGGGGCAGGGGCTGGGGCAGAACGCCGTGCTGCTGGTGGGGGCGCTGACGGCGCTGTCGCTGGCGCCCGGCATCGCGATCATGGTCACCTGCTTTCCCTTCATCGTCACGGTCCTGTCGATCCTGCGCCAGTCGATCGGGCTGCAATCCTCGCCGCCGAACATGCTGATCGTCGCCCTGGCCATGTTCCTGACCTGGTTCATCATGGACCCGGTGTTCCGCGAAGCCTGGTCCGTCGCCGGCGCCCCCCTGCAGGAAGGCGCGATCACCCTGGGCGAGGCCATCCGCCGCGGCATCGTTCCCTTTCAGGACTTCATGGCCGCCCGCACCGACCCCGACACCTTGGCGGGGCTGGCCGAGATCGCGCCCGGCAGCGGCGACCGCAGCACGCAGCTTTCGGTGCTGATCCCGTCCTTCATGCTGTCGGAAATCCAGCGGGCCTTCGAGATCGGCTTCCTGGTCGCGCTGCCCTTTCTGATCATCGACCTGGTGGTCTCGGCCGTGCTGATGTCGATGGGGATGATGATGGTGCCGCCGGTGGTGGTGTCGCTGCCCTTCAAGCTGGCCTTCTTCGTGGCCGTGGACGGCTGGACGATGATCGCCGGGGCACTGGTCCGAAGCTATCAATAAGTGCCGTGCCCGTTGCGTCGGGCGCCCATCCGGGGCAGATGCGAGCCAAGCTTCAGGAGGCTTGGGAGATGGCATCACGATCAGCCGGGCGGCACGCCGGGACCGGCGCGCCATGAGCGTGGAACTGCGCGCGGTGGGCGTCAGCCTGTCGGGCCGGCGGATCCTGCACGGGATCTCGGCCCAGCTGTCCGAGCCGCGGGTGGGCATCGTCGGGCGCAACGGGTCCGGCAAGACCACGCTGGCGCGGGTCGTGGCCGGACTGATCGAGCCGAACGACGGCGAGGCGCGGATCGGCGGGCTGGACATGGCGCGCGACCGCCGCGCGGCCCTGGCCGCTGTCGGAATCATTTTCCAGAACCCTGACCACCAGATCATTTTCCCCACCGTCCTGGAGGAAGTCGCCTTCGGCCTGACCCAGCAGGGCCATCCCCCGCGCGAGGCCGATGCCGGGGCGCAGGCGATCCTGCAGCGGTTCGGCAAGGCCCATTGGGCGGGGGCCGCCACGCACAGCCTGTCGCAGGGCCAGAAGCAGCTTCTTTGCCTGATGTCCGTTCTGGCGATGCGGCCGGGGGTGATCGTGATGGACGAGCCGTTTTCGGGCCTCGACATCCCGACGCGGATGCAACTGATGCGCTATCTGGATGGCATTGACGCGCAGGTGGTGATGGTCACCCATGATCCGGCGCAACTGCGCGGCTTCGACCGGATCCTGTGGCTTGAACAGGGGCAGCTTGTGGCGGACGGCCCGCCTGCCGACGTGCTGCCCCATTTCGAGGCGCGGATGCTGGAATGGGGAGGGATGGATGATCTCGCTCACCTCTCCGGTTGAGACATGGGCGCATCGGATTCCGGCAGGCGCCAAGCTGCTGGCATTGTCGATCGCGACCCTGGCCCTGTTCCTTCTGGAGCCCTTCATGATTGCAGTGGCGACGCTTGCGGTTGCCGTGCTGTACCTGTCGGCCGGTCTGACCTTTGCCGCACAGGGGCTGCGCCACCTGCGGATGCTCTGGCCCTTCTTGCTGCTGATCGCCGTCTGGCATGGAGTGACCGGGCAGGCGCAGGCGGGCGCCGCCATTGCCCTGCGGCTGCTAGCCGCGCTGGCGCTGGCGAATTTCGTGACCATGACCACGCGGCTGACCGACATGATCGCGATCATGACATGGCTGCTGGCGCCGCTGCGCCGGCTTGGCCTGTCCACCCGCGCGGTGGAACTGGCCATTGCCATGGTCTTGCGCTTCACGCCGATGCTGGTGGAAAACGGCCAGCGGCTGGCGATGTCCTGGCGGGCGCGGTCGCGGCGGCGTCCGGGCTGGCGGATCGTGATGCCGATGGCCGCCTTGGCACTGGACGACGCGGACCATGTCGCAGAAGCTTTGCGCGCGCGGGGCGGGATTCTGCCCGACATCCATCGGAGGAACTGAAATGGAACGCAACATGACCCGGATCGCGCTGTTTGCCGCGCTGATCGCGGCCCTGGGGCTGATTCCCAGCCTGACGCTGGCCTTCGGCGTGCCCATCACCGCGCAAAGCATGGGCGTCATGCTGGCAGGTGCAATCCTGGGTGCGCGGCGCGGGGCGCTTGCAGTGCTGCTGTTCATGGCGCTTGTGGCTTTGGGCTTGCCGCTGTTGGCGGGCGGGCGCGGCGGGCTGGGGGCCTTTGTCGCGCCCACCTCGGGCTTTTTCCTGGGCTGGCCGGTGGCGGCCTTCGTGATCGGGCTGATCGTGGAACGCTGGCGGACAGGTCCGCTGGCGGTGACGGTGGCGATGGCCTCGATCATCGGCGGGATCGTGGTTATGTATGGCTTTGGCATCGTCGGCATGTCGATCGCGCTGAACAAGACCCTGGCGGAATGCGCGGCTCTGGTCACGGCCTTCCTCCCCGGTGACCTGATCAAGGCGGTGCTGACCGGGCTGATCACCCAGGCTCTGGCGCGGTCGCGTCCGGCCAGCCTGCTGTCGCGCCCGTAGAGGGGAGCGGATTTTTTCAAGCAACATCAGATCAGTCTTTGACCTGTCATGCCGCGCGGCTATGCTTTCGCCGATGGATCATGCCGCCTGCGGGCAAGGCCCGGAAGGCGGCGCAACCGGGGGACGAATTATGAACAGACTTGATCGCCGCGGGCTTCTGAAGGGCGCGGGTGCCGCCGCGGGGCTGGCACTCGCCGCGCCGTTGGTGGCACGTCCGGGCTTTGCCCAAGGGTCGGGCACGCTGAACATCTTTGCCTGGGCAGGCTATCTCAACGACGAGATCCTGGGCGCCTTCAAGGACGCCACCGGCATTACGCCGAACTTCACGCCCTATGGCACCAACGACGAACTGCTGAACCAGCTGCGCGCCAACAACGGCGGCGGCTTCGACCTGATCTGGCCGACCGTGGACAGGGTGCCGAACTATGTCGAGTTTGGCCTGATCCAGCCCCTGGACGAAGCCAAGATCGAGGTGGCGAAGGTGCTGCCCTCGGCTTGGGAAAACTCGACCAAGCTGGGTGCGGTGGTGGATGGTAAGCGTTACCAGGTGCCGACCGACTGGGGGACCGAGGCCGTGGCCTTCGACCGAGACCAGATGCCGCTGGAGTATGGCAGCGCCTCCTATGGCGACATCTGGGGCGAGGCGGCGGCAGGCAAGGCCACCGTGCGCGCCCATTCCGCCCTGGTGGGGCTGGGCCTGTGGCTGGAAGCCGAGGGCAAGCTGCCTCGCCCGCTTCTGGACGCCTTCACCAGCCCCGAAGCCCAGACCGAGATCTTCGACGTGATCCTGGCCGAGGCCGTGGCCCGCAAGGGCAACATCATCCAGTTCTGGAACAACGAGAACGAGGCCCAGGGCGCCTTCCGCGTCAACGGCGCGGCCGTGGGCCAGACCTGGGATTCGACCGCTGCGGCCCTGGCCAAGGAAGGCCTGCCCGTGGGCTTCATCGCGCCCAAGGAAGGCGCGCTTGCCTGGATGGAAGGCCTGTCGATCCCTGCGGGGGCCGAGAACCTGGATGCGGCCTACGCCTTCATCAATTGGTTCCTGACGCCGGAAGCGGGCGCGATGTATACCAACGCGACCTCGATCAACTCGACCGCGGTGGGGTCTGCGGACCTGCTGTCGGACGAGGCCAAGGCATTCTTCGCTGCGGCCTATCCAGGCGACGCGTTGGACAAGCTGTGGTGGTGGCCGATCCAGGAAAGCTGGTACATCACAAAGCGCAACGAATATCAGGACCGCTTCCTGTCGGCCTGACAATCGCGGGACAGGGGTCATCCCCCTGTCCCCAACAAGACGAGGGATGGATGTCGCATTCGGTAGAGCTTGACGGGATCGGGATGAGCTTCGGGACCACGCGCGCGGTCAGCGACGTGTCCTTCACGGTCCAGCCGGGCGAGTTCTTTTCGATCCTGGGGCCCTCGGGCTGCGGCAAGACCACCATCCTGCGGATGATCGCCGGCTTTCTGGAGCCGACCGAGGGGCGCGTCCTGATCGGCGGCAAGGACATGCGCGGGCTGGGTCCGAACCAGCGGCCGACCGCGATGATCTTCCAGTCGCTGGCGCTGTTCCCGCTGATGCCGGTCTGGGAAAACATCGCCTTCGGGCTGGAAGCGCGCGGCCTGGGCAAGGCCGAGCGGCGCAAGCGGGCGGATGAACTTCTGCGTCTGATCGCGCTTGAGGGATACGGCGACAGGATGCCGGGCGAACTGTCGGGCGGGCAGCGCCAGCGTGTCGCCATTGCCCGCGCGCTTGCGGTGGAACCGGGCGTCCTGCTGCTGGACGAGCCGCTGTCGGCCCTGGATCTGAAGCTGCGCCAGCACATGCGGGCGGAACTGCGCGCGCTGCAGAAACGCACTGGCGTCACCTTCATCTACATCACCCATGACCAGTCCGAGGCGCTTGCCATGTCGGACCGCGTGGCGGTCATGTCGGCGGGCCTGTTGCAGCAGGTCGCCACCCCGCGCCAGCTTTACGACAACCCCGCGACCCCCTTCGTCGCCCGCTTCGTGGGCGAGACGAATGCGATCACGGGCCGGGTCAGCGCCATCGGCGACGGCATCGCCCGCGTCGATACCGCGCTTGGTCCGCTGCACGGGCGCGCCGACGGCCACCTTGCCATCGGCCAGGGCGCGACACTCTATGTCCGGCCCGAGGCGCTGATGCCCGGTGTCGGCGCCAATACCCTGCGCGCCCGCGTCAGCCGCATGGATTTCGAGGGCGCCTTCGCCCTGATCCACGGCCAGTTCGCGGATGGGGCCGCGCTGACGGCGGCTGTGCCTTCGACCCGGCTGGCGGATGCCCCCGCGCCGGGCAGCGATTCCAGCTTCTTCTTTGCCCCCGAACATGCGGTGGTTCTGGCCGATGCGTGATCTTTACGCGCGCTTCGGGGGCGGGCTTGCGACGATCTTCCTGTCGCTGGTGCTGATCTGGCTGGCGGCCATGGTGCTGGCGCCGAACCTGATGATGATCGACTATGCCCTGCGCCCGAACCTGCCCCCCGCCCAGATCGGGACCAAGGCCGATGCCTGGTCGCTGGACAATTTCCTTTATCTGGCGAACGAAGGGGTGCATCGCGCGATCTTCTTCAAGACCATCTGGGCAAGCGCCCTGGTCGCGGCGGTGACCCTGGTCGTCTGCTATCCCATCGCCTTCTGGATGGCGCAGCGCGCGACTCCGGGGCAGTTGTCCGTCGCGCTGATGCTGGTCATCATCCCCTTCTTCATCAACGAGGTGCTGCGCACGCTGGCCTGGTTCATCCTGCTGGCCTATCGCGGGCCGTTGAACGCGGCGCTGCAGGGGATCGGGCTGATCGACGCGCCGATCCGCTGGCAGGGCGATGGCGGCGTGCTGGCGGGGATGGTCTATGCCTATATCCTGTTCATGCTGCTGCCGATCTACAACGCCATCGAAAGCCTTGACCGGTCGCAGCTTGAAGCCGCGCGCGATCTGGGATCGCCCACCTGGCGGACCCATTGGCGGGTCGTCATTCCGCATGCCAAGGCGGGCATTGCAACGGGCTGCGTCTTCACCTTCATGCTGGCCGCCGGATCCTATGTCGCGCCCGCGCTGCTGGGCAGCCCCGGCAGCCGCTGGTTCACCGAGATCATCTACAACTGGTTCTTCGAGGGCGGCGACTGGAACCGCGGCGCGGCCTATGCGCTGACGCTGCTGGTCCTGTGCCTGGCCGTGGTCCTGGTCACGCTGCGCATCGCGCGGGTCAACCTGACGGATGTGGCGAAATGACGGCGGACCGGATCTTTCGGGGACTGTTCGTCCTCTATCTGCTGGCTTTCGTGGCCTATCTGTTCGCGCCGCTGCTGATCATGGGGATCGCGGCCTTCAACGAAAGCCGCTTTCCGACGGTGATCCCCTGGCAGGGCACGACGCTGGACTGGTTCTCCGCGATGTGGGCGGACGCGGCGATGTGGAAGGCGCTGTTGACCTCGGCCATCGTGGCGGTGCTGGTGGTGGTCGTGGCGCTGCCGGTGGGCACGGCTGCCGCCTTGGTGCTGACGACGCTGCATTCGCGGGCGCGCAGCATGGCCTATGCGGTGATGGTTTCGCCCCTGCTGACGCCGGGGGTGGTGATCGGGATCTCGACCCTGATCCTGTGGCGGCAGGTGGGCGTCGGCGGCGGGATCGCGCTGATCGTGGTGGCGCAGACGACCTTCATCATCTGCTATGTGATGCTGATGGTCATGGCCCGGCTGCAACGCTTCGACCGCACGCAGGAAGAAGCGGCCCTTGGCCTTGGCGCGTCGCGGGTGATGGTCTTCCGCCGGGTGCTGCTGCCCTTCCTGCGGCCTGCGCTGCTGGCATCCGGGGGACTTGCGATCCTGCAATCGGTGGAAAACTACAACACCACGCTGTTCGTGCGCGGGTTCGAGACGCCCCTGACCGTCTTCATCGCCACCAAGGTCCGCACGGGCCTGACGCCGGCCGTCAACGCCCTGGCCCTGGTCATCATTGCCGCCACGATCATCGGCGCCATCGCATACGAGATCGCCCGGCGCCGGCAGGTCACAGCGCGGCCGCGTCCCTGATCGGGCTGCGCGACATCTGCGCCACCGCGTCGCGCAGGCGCTTGGCCAGGGGCGACAAGGGGCGTCGCTTCAGGTCCAGCAGGAAATAGGGCGACACGCGAATGGGCCGGGGCGTCGGGATGATGGTGAAGCCCGCCCCCACGGGCGGCTGGATCAGAAGCTCTGCCACCTCGTGCGAGACCGGCGTGATCGCGTTGGTCTGCGCAAGATAGGCAATGGTCAGCAACAGCGAGGGGCTGTTGACGATGTTGGCGGGCTCGGACAGGCCCACGCCCGCAAAGGCCGCCAGGGTGGCCTCGCGGATGGGGGCGCCGCGCTGCTGCATGATCCATTCCTGGCCTGCCAGTTCGGTCAGCGTGACCAGTTGCGCGCGGGCAAGCGGGTGATCCGCGCGGGCCATAAGGGCCACCTTTTCATCCGACATGGGCAGGATGTTGAAGCTGTCGCTGTCGAAATCCGGCAGGATGCGACCCAGCACGAAGTCCATCTCGCCGGCCGCCAGCTGCATCAGCAACTCTCGCGAAGGCATCACGTCCACGGTGATGTCGGCGCCGGGGCTTTCTTCCTTGATGCTGCGGATCGCGCTGACAAGATAGCTGATCGCAGGACCCGTCACCGCGCCGACCCGCACCGACCCGGCATAGCCGCCGCGCAGGGCATTCACGTCGGCCTCGATGCTGGCCATCTCGCGCAGGATGACGCGGGCGCGCCGCAGGACGGCGGTGCCGATCTCGGTCGGCTCCATCCCCTTGGGCTGGCGGGTGAACAAGGCGGCGCCGACCTGGCGTTCGGCATCGGCCAGCATCCGGGATGCGGCAGGTTGGGTCATGGCCAATTGGTCCGCCGCCATCTGCAACTGGCCGTGCAGGGCGATTTCATGGACCAGGCGAAGCTGGGCGGGTTTGAGCGCGCGAAATGACATATCTATTTGGGTATGCAGGGTGTCTATTTTCTCATTTTACCGTCATGCCACCTTTGCGCTACATCTTTCTGACCTTTGGAGGATGCGCGGCCACCGATGCCGCGCGCAGGGAGGATAAAGATGACGTTCAGAACCGCTGCGGTCGCATTGGCGATCGGGGTATCGTGGCTTGCGACCGGTGCCATGGCCGAAACCATTGGCATCGCCATGCCGACGAAATCCTCGGCCCGCTGGATCGACGACGGCAACAACATGGTCAAGCAGTTGCAGGAAGCAGGCTACGAGACCGACCTGCAATATGCCGAGGACGACATCCCGAACCAGTTGGCCCAGGTCGAGAACATGATCACCAAGGGGGTGGACGTCCTGGTGATCGCCGCCATCGACGGTACGACCCTGTCGAACGCCCTGGAGAACGCCGCCGCCGCCGACATCAAGGTCATCGCCTATGACCGCCTGATCCGCGGGTCCGAGCATGTCGACTATTACGCGACCTTCGACAACTTCAAGGTCGGCGTCCAGCAGGCGACCACCCTAGTTGACGGGTTGAAAGAGCGTTTCCCGGACGTGAAGCCCTGGAACGTGGAACTGTTCGGCGGCAGCCCCGACGACAACAACGCCTTCTTCTTCTATGACGGCGCGATGTCCGTGATCCAGCCGCTGATCGACGACGGATCCATCGTGATCGGATCCGGCCAGACCGGGATGGAGACCGTGGGCACGCTGCGCTGGGATCCGGCCGTGGCGCAGGCGCGCATGGACCTTCTGTCGTCGAACTATGCCGACAAGCAGGTCCATGGCGTGCTGTCGCCCTATGACGGGCTGTCCATCGGCATCCTGTCTTCGCTGAAGGGCGTGGGCTATGGTTCGGGCGACATGCAGATGCCGATCGTGACCGGCCAGGACGCCGAGATCCAGTCGGTCAAGTCCATCCAGGCGGACGAGCAGTATTCGACCATCTTCAAGGACACCCGCGAACTGGCCCGCGTCACCGTGGGCATGGTCGACGCCGTCCTGAAGGGCAGCGAGCCCGAGATCAACGACACCGAGACCTATGACAACGGCGTCAAGGTCGTGCCGTCCTATCTGCTGGAGCCGGTGCCGGTGACGAAGGCCAACATCAAGGAGGCTCTGGTCGATTCCGGTTACTACACCGAAGACCAGCTGAAGTGACCCTTGCGGGGCGGGCCGAAGCGTCCGCCCCCCGATCGACCGGCACCTTGGGAGGGGATGCGAATGACGAAGCTGAGACATATGCTGACCGTTGCCGCGATGGCGATGGCGGTTCCGCTGGCTGCGGTGGCGGCCGAGGAGAAGGTGGGCATCTCGATGCCAGAGAAGGTCACCGCGCGCTGGGTCGCGGACGGTGAGAACATGGTCAAGCAGTTCCAGGAAGCCGGCTATCAGCCCGACCTGCAATACGCCAATGACGACATCCCGACGCAGCTGAGCCAGATCGAGAACATGATCACGACCGGCTCGAAGGTGCTGGTGATCGCGGCCCTGGACGGCACGACGCTGTCGAACGCGCTGGAAAACGCCGCCGCGTCCGACATCAAGGTCATCGCCTATGACCGCCTGATCCGGGACACGCCGAACGTCGACTATTACGCCACCTTCGACAACTTCAAGGTCGGCGTGATGCAGGGCACTTCGCTGGTGGAAGGCTTGAAGGAACGCTTCCCGGACCAGAAGCCCTGGAACGTTGAACTGTTCGGCGGCAGCCCCGACGACAACAACGCCTATTTCTTCTATGACGGCGCCATGAGCGTGCTGCAGCCGCTGATCGATTCGGGCGATATCGTGATCCCCTCGGGGCAGATGGGGCTGGACACGGTCGGCACGCTGCGGTGGGACGCAGCGACGGCGCAGGCGCGCATGGACAACATCCTGTCCGCGAACTACGGCGACAAGGAGGTTCATGGCGTCCTGTCGGCGAATGACGGGCTTGCGCGCGGGATCATCTCGTCCGTGAAGGGCGTGGGCTATGGCTCGGCCGACCTGCAGATGCCGATCATCACCGGCCAGGACGCCGAAATCCCCGGCATCAAGGCGATCATCGACGGCGAACAGTATTCGACGGTCTTCAAGGACACGCGCGAACTGGCCAAGGTCACGGTCGGCATGGTCAACGCCATGCTGGAGGGCACCGAGCCCGAGGTGAACGACACCGAAACCTATGACAACGGCGTCAAGGTCGTGCCGTCCTATCTGCTGGAGCCTGTCGCGGTCACGGCGGCGAACTGGAAAGAGGTTCTGGTCGATTCGGGCTATTACACCGAAGACCAGCTGAAGTAAGTCCCGGCGGTCCCGGCCCGCGCCGGGACCACCTCACGATGGGAGAAACACGATGACGGCCATCCTCGAGATGCAGGGCATCACCAAGACCTTTCCGGGCGTCAAGGCGCTGAGCAACGTGAACCTGTCGGTCCGCGAAGGCGAAATCCACGCGATCTGCGGCGAAAACGGTGCAGGCAAGTCGACGCTGATGAAGGTGCTGTCGGGTGTCTATCCCCACGGAAGCTATGACGGCGAGATCCTGTATGACGGCAAGCCCGCGCGCTTCCGCGACATCCGCGACAGCGAACATGCGGGCATCGTCATCATCCACCAGGAACTGGCCCTGGTCCCGCTGCTGTCGGTGGCCGAGAACCTGTTTCTGGGCAACGAGGTCGCCACGGGCGGCGTGATCAACTGGCCGCTGGCCTACCAGAAGACCGAAACGCTGCTGCGCAAGGTCGGCCTGACCGAGGCGCCGACCACAAAGGTGGAGAAGCTGGGTGTCGGCAAGCAGCAGCTTGTCGAAATTGCCAAGGCGCTTGCCAAGAACGTGCGCCTTCTGATCCTGGACGAACCGACCGCCGCGCTTCAGGAAAACGACAGCCAGAAGCTTCTGGACCTGATGCTGGAACTCAAGGCGCAGGGCGTCACGCAGATCATCATCAGCCACAAGCTGAACGAAATCCGCCGCGTCGCCGACCGCGTGACCGTGATCCGCGACGGCTCGACCGTATCCACGCTCGACCGGTCCGAGATCAACGAGGACCGCATCATCCGCGACATGGTCGGCCGCGACATGGCCAACCGTTATCCCGACCGCACGCCCCAGATCGGCGAAATGCTGATGGAGGTGCGGAACTGGTCGGTCATGCATCCCGAACAGCCCCGCCAGGTGATCCGCGACGTGTCCCTGTCCGTCCGCAAGGGCGAGATCGTGGGCATCGCGGGCCTGATGGGATCGGGCCGCACCGAATTCGCCATGAGCTTGTTCGGCCGAAGCTATGGCCGCGACATCAAGGGCGAGGTGACCTTGGCGGGCGGCAAGCCCGACTTGTCCACCGTGTCCCGCGCCATCGAGGCCGGGCTGGCCTATGTGACCGAGGATCGCAAGGTCCTGGGCCTGATCCTGGACGAGCCGATCCTGCGCAACATCTCGCTGGCGAACCTGGAAGGGATCTCCAAGGGCTCGGTCCTGTCGCGGGGCCGCGAACAGCAGGTGGCCGAGAAATACCGCAAGGTCATGAACATCCGCACGCCCAGCGTGTTCCAGCGGGTCGTGAACCTGTCGGGCGGCAACCAGCAGAAGGTGGTGCTGTCCAAGTGGCTGTTCACCGACCCCAAGGTGCTGATCCTTGACGAACCCACCCGCGGCATCGACGTGGGCGCCAAGTTCGAAATCTACAACATCATGAACGAGCTTGCGGCCCAGGGCCACGGCGTCGTCATGATCAGCTCGGAGATGCCCGAGCTTCTGGGCATGTGCGATCGCATCTATGTCATGAACGAGGGCCGGATCGCCGGCGAGCTGACCCGCGAACAGGCCAGCCAGGAACGGATCATGGCCCTGATCCTGCAAGACGGAATGAAGGGGGAGGCTGCATGAGCACCGCCGAAACGAACAAGCCTGCAACGTCAGGCATCGGCGCCCATCTGGGCAGCCATCTTCGCGAGAACGGGATGATGCTGGCGCTTGTCGCCATCGTGCTGTTCTTCTTCGTGATCGTGCGCGCGACCCAGGGGGTGGACTTCCTGTCGGCGCAGAACATCACCAACCTGTTCCTGCAGAACTCCTATGTCATCATCATGGCCCTGGGGATGCTTCTGGTGATCGTGGCGGGCCATATCGACCTGTCGGTCGGGTCGGTCGCGGCCTTCACGGGCGCGGTGGCATCGGTGCTGATGGTGCGGATGGGCCTGCCGGTGCTGGTGGTGATCCCGATCGTGCTGGTCGTGGGCGGGCTGATCGGTGCCGCGCAAGGATACTGGATCGCCTATTGGCGCATCCCGTCCTTTATCGTGACGCTGGCCGGGATGCTGGTCTTCCGCGGCCTGACCCTGTGGCTGCTGGGCGGCCAGAACATCGGTCCGTTCGAGCGGTCCTTCCAGTCGCTGTCCACCGGCTTCATCCCCGACCTGTTCGGCCCGGACAAGCCCAACTTCACCGCCCTGATCCTGGTCGCGGTGGCCGCCGCCGCGATCGTCTGGACCGGCATCCGTGGCCGCGCCCGCGAGGCCGAGTTCGGCATCACCCCCGAACCCGCGGGCTTCTTCTGGGCACGCAATGCCGTCGTGGTAGTCGCGCTTCTGTTCGTGGGCTGGAAGCTGGCCAGCTTCCGGGGCCTTCCGAACGTGCTGCTGGTCATGTCGGTCCTGATCGTCCTTTACGCCTTCTTCACCGAGTCTACGACCACAGGGCGGCGCATCTATGCCCTTGGCGGGAACGAGAAGGCAGCGAAGCTGTCGGGCATCAAGACCGAACGCCTGGTCTTCTTCACCTTTGTCAACATGGGCGTGCTGGCCTCGCTGGCCGGGATGATCGTCACGGCCCGGTTGAACAGCGCCACTCCCAAGGCCGGCGTCGGGTTCGAGCTAGACGTGATCGCTGCGGTCTTCATCGGCGGCGCGTCGATGTCGGGCGGGGTGGGGCGCATCATCGGGGTCGTGGTCGGCGCGCTGATCATGGGCGTGATGAACAACGGCATGTCGATCATGGGCATCGGCATCGACTACCAGCAGGTCATCAAGGGCCTGGTTCTGCTCGCCGCCGTGATCTTCGACGTCTACAACAAGAACAAGCAAGGCTAGAACCATGTTTCTGTCGCAACTGAAAAGCCCCGGCGGCGACCGGGTTGTCGCCGCACGCGAGAATGACAGCGCCTGGATCGTGCCTGGCGCGCGTTCCACCCGCGATCTGGCCCTGGCCGCCATCGCCGCAGGGCATGGCCTTGGGGCCGAGGTAAGGGCACGCGGCCAGGGCGAGGCCGTCGATCTGGCCGCCGCCCTGGCCGAAGGCCGGGTGCTGCTGCCGCTGGACCACGATGATCCGGCGCACCTGCACCTGACCGGCACCGGGCTGACGCATCTGGGCAGCGCCGCCACACGCAACTCGATGCATGCCAAGACGGACGCCGAGGCGCTGACCGACAGCATGAAGATGTTCCGCATGGGGCTGGAAGGGGGCAAGCCGCAGAACGGGGCCGCCGGCGTTCAGCCTGAATGGTTCTACAAGGGCAATGGCGTGAATGCGATTGCCCCCGGCGCGCCCCTGGTCTCGCCGGGCTTCGCCCTGGACGCAGGCGAGGAGCCGGAAATCGCTGGCCTTTACCTGATCGGCCCGGACGGCACGCCCTTCCGCCTGGGCTTTGCGCTTGCCAACGAGTTTTCCGACCATGTGACCGAACGCGGCAATTACCTGTGGCTGGCGCATTCCAAGCTGCGCCCGGCCAGCTATGGCCCCGAGATGCTGGTAGGCGATCTGCCGCAGCATGTGGAAGGCACCAGCCGCATCCTGCGCGACGGACAGGCGATCTGGGAAAAGCCCTTCCTGTCGGGCGAATCCAACATGTCGCATTCGCTGGCGAACCTGGAACACCACCACTTCAAATATGCGCTGTTCCGCCAGCCGGGCGACGTGCATGTGCATTTCTTCGGCACCGCGACGCTGTCCTTCGCGGATGGCGTCAAGGCGCAGTCGGGCGATGTCTTCCAGATCGAGGCGCCCGCCTTCGGCCTGCCCCTGTCAAACCCGCTGGACCAGCAGCAGAACGGCGAAATCCCTGTCGCCGTCGCCACTCTCTAGAGGCTCAAGATGACGTTCAAACCCGCCCCCTGGCCCCGCCAGCTTCGTTCCCAGCACTGGTATGGCGGCACCTCGCGCGACACGATCTATCACCGCGGCTGGATGAAGAACCAGGGCTGGCCCCATGACCTGTTCGACGGGCGCCCCGTCATCGGCATCATGAACACCTGGTCCGACATGACCCCCTGCAACGGCCATCTGCGCGAACTGGCCGAGAAGGTGAAGGCGGGCGTCTGGGAGGCCGGCGGCTTCCCCGTCGAGGTTCCGGTCTTTTCCGCATCCGAAAACACCTTCCGTCCCACCGCGATGATGTTCCGCAACCTGGCCGCCCTTGCGGTCGAGGAAACGATGCGCGGCCAGCCCATCGACGGTGCGGTCCTGCTGGTCGGCTGCGACAAGACCACGCCGTCCCTGCTGATGGGCGCGGCGTCCACCGACATCCCGTCGATCGTCGTCACCGGCGGGCCGATGCTGAACGGATATTTCCGGGGCGAACGCGTCGGATCGGGCACGCATCTGTGGAAGTTCAGCGAGGCCGTGAAGGCCGGAGAGATGACGCAGGAGGAGTTCCTGGAGGCCGAGGCCTCCATGTCGCGGTCCACCGGCACCTGCAACACGATGGGCACGGCGTCCACGATGGCGTCGATGGCCGAGGCGCTTGGCATGGCGTTGTCGGGCAATGCCGCGATCCCCGCCGTGGACAGCCGCCGCCGCGTGATGGCGCAACTGTCGGGCCGTCGGATCGTGCAGATGGTCAAGGACGACCTGAAGCCTTCCGACATCATGACGCGGGCTGCCTTCGAGAACGCCATCCGCACCAACGGCGCCATCGGCGGGTCCACCAATGCGGTGATCCACCTGCTGGCCATCGCGGGCCGGGTGGGCGTGGACATCACGCTGGATGACTGGGACCGCTGCGGGCGGGACGTGGCGACCATCGTGAACCTGATGCCGTCGGGCCAATACCTGATGGAGGAGTTCTTCTATGCCGGCGGCCTGCCGGTCGTGCTGAAACGGCTGGGCGAGGCCGGGCTGCTGCACAAGGACGCGCTGACCGTCAGCGGCTCCTCGATCTGGGACGAGGTCAAGGATGTCGTCAACTGGAACGAGGACGTGATCCTGCCCGCCGACCGCCCGCTGATGGCCCAGGGCGGCATCGCCGTGCTGCGCGGCAACCTGGCGCCCAAGGGCGCGGTGCTGAAACCGTCCGCCGCCAGCCCGCATCTGCTGGTCCATCGCGGCCGCGCGGTCGTGTTCGAGGATATCGACGACTACAAGGCCCGGATCGAGGACGAGGCGCTTGATATCGACGAGACCTGCGTGATGGTGATGAAGAACTGCGGCCCCAAGGGCTATCCCGGCATGGCCGAGGTCGGCAACATGGGCCTGCCGCCCAAGGTGCTGCGCAAGGGCATCACCGACATGGTGCGGATTTCCGACGCGCGCATGTCGGGCACGGCCTACGGCACAGTTGTCCTGCACACCAGCCCCGAAGCCGCGGCAGGCGGCCCCTTGGCCGTGGTCCGAAACGGCGACATGATCGAACTGGACGTGCCGAACCGCCGCCTGCACCTGGACATTTCGGACGAGGAACTGGCCCTGCGCCTGGCCGAGTGGCGGCCCAGCCACGAGTTGCCGGCCAGCGGCTATGCCTGGCTGCACCAGGCGCATGTTGAAGGGGCCGATACCGGGGCGGATCTGGACTTCCTCAAGGGCTGCCGCGGCAACCCGGTCGGACGGGACAGCCACTGATGAAGATCGCGTTGGTCGGCATCGGGAAGATCGCGCTGGACCAGCATGTGCCGGCGCTGAATGCCAGCCCGGACTGGGATCTGGCCGCGACCGTCAGCCGGAAGGGCACGGTCGATGGCGTCGAGGCCTTCACGGACATCGACGCCATGCTGGAGGCGCGGCCCGACATCCCGGTGGTCAGCCTGTGCCTGCCGCCCGTGCCGCGGTTCGAGGCGGCGCAGGCCGTGCTGCGCGCGGGCCGCCACCTGATGCTGGAAAAGCCCCCCGGCGCCACCCTGGCCGAGGTTCACGCGCTGTGCGACCTGGCTGAACGGCAGGGCGTCACGATCTATGCCACCTGGCATTCGCGCATGGCGATGGCCGTGGCTGCCGCGCGCGACTGGCTGGCGGGCAAGACCGTCCACGAAGGCCGGATCATCTGGCGCGAGGACGTGCGCAAGTGGCATCCCGGCCAGGACTGGATTTTCGAGGCAGGCGGCATGGGTGTCTTCGATCCGGGGATCAACGCCTTGTCGATCCTGACCGCCATCCTGCCCCAGCCGGTGCGCCTGCTGTCCGCCGACCTGGACTTCCCGGCCAACCGCCAGGCCCCAATCGCCGCGCGGTTGCAGTTCAGCCAGGGGGTCGGCGCCGACTTCGACTTCCGCCAGGAAGGCCCGCAGACCTGGGACATGGAGTTCCAAACGGATGCCGGGCAGATGGCGCTGCGCATGGGCGGCAACCGGCTGGAAATCGACGGCCGGCATGTGCAGGGCGCCGACGACATCATGGGCGAATACCCCGCGCTTTATGCACGGATGGCAAAGCTGGTAGGCGAAGGAAAATCGGACGCGGACCTTGCGCCCATGGTCCTTGTGGCCGATGCCTTCACCCTCGGGCGGCGGAATACCGTCGCGGACTTCCAATTCTGAGGATAATGCAATGACCTTCACCCCCCACGGCAAACATCTGATCGCAGGCGAATGGCTGACGGGAGAGGGAACCTTCCGATCCTCGCCCGCCCACGGCCCTGTTCATGAATTCAGCGCGGGAACCGTGGATCTGGTCGACCGCGCCGTCCAGGCGGCCGAGGAAGCCTTTCTCGCCTATTCGGCGACCAGCCGCGAGGAGCGGGCGCGCTTTCTTGAAGCCATCGCCGACCAGATCGAGGCGCGGGCCGAGGCCATTACCGCCATCGGCACGGCGGAAACCGGCCTCCCCGAGGGGCGGCTTCAGGGCGAACGCGGCCGCACGACCGGCCAGTTGCGGCTGTTCGCGGACCATATCCGCAAGGGCGACTACCTCGACCGCCGCGTCGATCCGGCGCTGCCCGACCGCCAGCCCCTGCCGCGTCCCGACCTGCGCCTGATGCAGCGGCCCATCGGCCCGGTCGCGGTCTTCGGCGCCTCGAACTTCCCGCTGGCCTTCTCGACCGCGGGCGGCGACACGGCCTCGGCGCTGGCCGCGGGCTGCCCGGTCGTCGTCAAGGGGCATCCCGCCCATCCCGGCACCGGGGAAATCGTGGCCGACGCCATCCATGCCGCGATCCAGGAGACCGGAATGCCGGCAGGCGTGTTCAGCTTCATCCACGGCGACAGCCATGCGGTCGGCGCGGCACTTGTGCAGCACCCGCTGATCAAGGCCGTGGGCTTCACCGGCAGCCTGCGCGGCGGCCGCGCCCTGTTCGACCTCTGCGCCGCCCGGCACGAGCCGATCCCCTTCTTCGGCGAATTGGGCAGCATCAACCCCGGCTTCGTCCTGCCCCATGCGCTTGCCGCGCGCGGCGCCAAGCTGGCCGAGGGCTGGTCGGGCAGCCTGACCATGGGTGCGGGCCAGTTCTGCACCAATCCCGGCCTGCTTGTGATGCCCAAGGGCGTGCTGGCCGACGCCTTTGCCAAGGCGGCAGGCGACATCGTGGCCAAGTCGGCACCGCAGATCATGCTGACCGACGGCATCGCCGAGGCCTATCGTGCGGGCGCCAATCGCGCCGCCGGGATCGCCACGCCGATCTTCGAGGGGGTCAGCGAGGGCCGCAACGCCCTGCCGTCGATCTACAAGACCACGGCCGAGGAATTCCTGCGCGACAACACCCTGGCCGAGGAGGTGTTCGGCCCGCTGGGAATCATCGTCACCGTGTCCGACGACCAGCAGATGCTGGACGTGGCCCTGGCGATGGAAGGTCAGTTGACCGCCACGCTGCACATGGATGACGGCGACACCGACCTGGCGCGGCGGCTGATGCCGATCCTGGAACAGAAGGCGGGCCGGATCCTGGCCAATGGCTGGCCCACCGGGGTCGAGGTCGCGGACGCGATGGTCCACGGCGGCCCTTATCCGGCATCGACCAATTTCGGCGCGACCAGCGTGGGGACCATGGCAATCCGCCGTTTCCTGCGCCCGGTCAGCTACCAGAACATCCCCGAGGCGCTGTTGCCCGAGGATTTGCGGGGCCTCTAGGCCCCGTAACCATTGCCCGGCAGGAGACCGGGCGATTTCAAGAGGGAGGAAAACCATGACCATCAAGACCCTGCTGGGCACAGCAGCATTCCTGGCCGTCTCGGCCACCGGCGCCTTCGCCGAAGGCGAAACGGTCGGCTTCTCGCAGATCGGATCGGAATCCGGCTGGCGGGCGGCCGAAACCACGCTGACCCGGCAGCAGGCCGAGGAACGCGGCATCCAGCTGCAATTCTCGGATGCGCAGCAGAAGCAGGAAAACCAGATCGCCGCGATCCGGTCCTTCGTGGCCCAGGGCGTGGACGCCATCCTGCTGGCCCCGGTCGTGGCCACCGGCTGGGATTCGGTCCTGCAGGAAGCCAAGGAGGCCGAGATCCCGGTGGTCCTGCTGGACCGGCAGGTGGACAGTTCCGAGGACCTCTACCTGACCGCCGTGGGCTCGAACCTGGTCCATGAAGGCGAAGTCGCCGGCGAATGGCTGGTGAACGAGGTCGGCGACCGCGAATGCCCCATCGTCGAATTGCAGGGCACCACCGGATCAAGCCCCGCCATCGACCGCAAGACCGGCTTCGAAAACGCAATCAAGGACCACGCCAACCTGTCCATCGTCCGCAGCCAGACCGGCGACTTCACCCGCGCCCTGGGCAAGGAAGTGATGGAAAGCTTCATCCAGGCCGAAAACGGCGGCCGCGACA
This sequence comes from Paracoccus aerius, assembly GCF_014656455.1. Lineage (GTDB taxonomy): Bacteria > Pseudomonadota > Alphaproteobacteria > Rhodobacterales > Rhodobacteraceae > Paracoccus > Paracoccus aerius. The sequence goes on along the minus strand of NZ_BNCL01000004.1, from coordinate 180,788 downwards.
TCTGCGCGCTTTACGCCCATAACGACGACATGGCGGTCGGCGCGATCCAGGCCATCAAGGAAGCCGGACTGAAGCCCGGCGAGGACATCCTTGTCGTGTCCATCGACGCCGTTCCGGACATCTTCAAGGCCATGGCCGACGGAGAGGCCAATGCAACGGTCGAATTGACGCCCAACATGGCCGGTCCCGCCTTTGACGCGCTTGAAGCCTATTGGGCCGATGGCACGATGCCGCCGAAGTTCATCCAGACCGAATCGAAGCTGTTCACCCAGGCTGACGATCCAGCGGGCGAATACGAGCGCCGCAAGGGCCTGGGCTACTGACGCCCTTTCGCCGGGCCGCCCCCGTGGCCCGGCATCCATCCCGAAGGGAGGCGTCATGCTGCTGACCATCCGGTCCCTGTCCAAGACCTTTCCCGGCACGCTTGCGCTTGACGAGGTCGATTTCGACCTCCGCGCGGGCGAGGTTCATGCCCTTCTGGGCGAAAACGGCGCCGGCAAGTCCACGCTGATCAAGTGCCTGACCGGCGCCTATCGCCGCGATGGGGGCACCGTCCTGCTGGACGGGACCGAGATCGATCCCCGGTCCACCGCCCATGCGCAGGAACTGGGCATCGGCACCGTCTATCAGGAAGTGAACCTGCTGGCGAACCTGACCGTGGCGCAGAACCTGATGTTCGGCCGCGAGCCGCGTCGCTTCGGCCTGATCGACGGCCGGGCGATGCGCAGGCAGGCCCGCGCGATGCTGGCGCAATACGGCCTGGATCTGGACGTGGACCGCGACCTGGGCACCTATTCGGTGGCGATCCAGCAGATCATCGCCATTGCCCGCGCCGTCGCCCTGTCAGGCAAGGTGCTGATCCTGGACGAACCCACCGCCAGCCTTGACGCGGCCGAGGTGCGGATGGTCTTCGACGTGGTGCGGTCCTTGCGCGAACGCGGCCTCGGGATCGTCTTCGTGTCGCATTTCCTGGATCAGGTCTTCGAGCTGACCGATCGGGTGACCGTGCTGCGCAACGGCCGCAAGATCGTGACCGCCGACACCGCCAGCCTGGACCGCGTGCGCCTGATCGAACACATGCTGGGCCGGGAACTGGAGGATGCCACCGCGCACGAGGCGATCGCGCGCGGTCCCCGCCCGCCGATGCTGGATTTCAGCGGCCTGGGGCGGCGCGGCACCATCGAACCCTTCGACCTGGCAGTCGGTCAGGGCGAGGTCGTGGGCCTGGCGGGCCTTCTGGGGTCGGGGCGCACCGAATCCGCCGAACTGCTGTTCGGGTTGCGCAACGCCCATTCCGGCACCGCAACCGACCAGCAGGGGCCGCTGGACCTGCGCAGCCCCCGCAGCGCCATCGCGGCAGGCTTCGGCTTCGTCCCCGAGGAACGAAAGACCGACGGCATCGTGGCCGACCTGTCCATCCGAGAGAACATCATCCTGGGCCTTCAAGCCAGGCGCGGTTGGGCGCGGCCCATCCCGCGCGCCGAACAGAACCGGCTGGCCGACGATTACATCAAGCGGCTGGACATCCGCACCTCGGGCCGGGAAAAGCGCATCGGCGAACTGTCGGGGGGCAACCAGCAAAAGGTCGTGCTGGCCCGCTGGCTGGCGATGAACCCGCGCTTCCTGATCCTGGACGAACCGACCCGCGGCATCGACGTGGGCGCCCATGCCGAGATCGTCCGCCTGATCCATCAGCTGGTGGACCAGGGCATGTCGCTTTTGGTCATCAGCAGCGAGATCGATGAACTGATCGCCGTGTCCGACCGCGTGATCGTGCTGCGCGACCGCCGCCATGTCGCCGAACTGACGGGCGACGAGATCGCCCCCGGCCGCATCATGCAGGCCATTGCCGCCACGGAGGCCGCATGACGGAGCTGCTGAAACGCCTTGCCCCGCAACTGATGGCCCTGGCCGCCCTGGTGGCGGTGGTGACGGCCTTCTATCCGGGCTTTCTCGACATCCAGATGAACGACGGCCGGCTGGTCGGGCCGGTCATCGACGTGCTGAAGCGCGCTGCGCCCGTGGCCCTGCTGGCGGTCGGCATGACGCTGGTGATCGCCACGCGCGGGATCGACCTGTCGGTCGGCACGATCATGGCGATCTGCGGCGCGGTCGCGGCATCCGCCGTGGCCTCGGGCTGGGGGCTGCCGGCCGCGCTGCTGCTGGCCCTGGGCGCCGGTGCGCTTGCCGGGCTTTGGAACGGCACGCTTGTGGCGGTGGTGGGCATCCAGCCCTTTGTCGCCACGCTGATCCTGATGACCATGGGGCGCGGCGTCGCCCAGTTGATCACCGAAGGGCGCATCCTGACCTTCACCGATCCGGGCTTCGGCTGGATCGGGTCGGGGGTGGTGCTGGGCCTGCCGGTGCCCACCTGGATCTGGATCGCCACCGCGATTGCCGCCGCAGCCCTGATGCGCCGCACCGCCCTTGGCCTGCTGGTCGAGGCGATCGGCGTTAACCGCCGCGCCAGCACCCTGGCCGGGGTGAATGCGACCGTCCTGCTGATCGCGGTCTATGTGGCATCCGGCCTTTGCGCGGCCTTGGCGGGGCTGATCGTGACAGCCGACATCCGCGGCGCGGATGCCAACAATGCCGGGCTGTGGCTGGAACTGGACGCGATCCTGGCCGTGGTGATCGGGGGCAATTCGCTGCTGGGCGGGCGCTTCTCCATCGCGGCCTCGATCATCGGGGCGCTGATCATCACCACCATCAGCATCGGCATCCGGCTGATCGGCTTTCCGTCGGAATACAACCTCATCATCAAGGCCGGGCTGGTGCTGGTGATCCTGGTCCTGCAATCGCCCCGCATCAGCGCCGAATGGCGCCTGTGGCGCGACAGCCACCGCGCAAGCCGCGACGCCACGCTTCGGAGGCAGGCATGAACACCCGCGCGCTGCCGCTTTATGTCACCATCGGGATCTTCCTGCTGGCCTATCTGGTCTTCTGGCTGCAGTTCCCCAACATCCTGTCCACGCGGGTCGTCGGAAACCTGCTGACCGACAACGCCTATCTGGGCATCGTCGCGGTCGGCATGACGCTGGTGATCCTTTCCGGCGGCATCGACCTGTCCGTCGGATCGGTCATCGCCTTTTCCGGGGTCTTCATCGCGGTCCTGCTGCGCGATACCGGGCTGCATCCGCTGGCGGTCTTTGCCCTGCTGCTGATGCTGACCACCGCCTTCGGCGCGGGCATGGGATTCCTGATCGACCGGCTGGCCATGCCCGCCTTCATCGTCACGCTTGCGGGCATGTTCCTGGCACGCGGTGCGGCCTATATCCTGTCCATCGATTCCGTGCCGATCCAGCATCCCTTTTATCAGGCGCTGCAGGGTGCGTACTGGCTGATGCCCGGCAAGGGGCGGCTGACGCTGATCGGCGTGCTGATGGTCCTGACCTTCGTTCTTGGCATGATCGTCGCCCACAAGACCCGCTTCGGCGCCTCCGTCTATGCCCTGGGCGGGGGCGAGGCCGCGGCGCGGCTGATGGGCGTCCGGCAAGGGCGCACGACCGTGCTGGTCTATGCCTTTTCGGGGGCGATGGCGGGACTGTCGGGCATCGTCTTCTCGGTCTATACCGGATCGGGCTATTCGCTGGCGACGGTGGGAACGGAACTGACGGCCATTGCCGCCGTGGTCATCGGCGGGACGCTGCTGACGGGGGGCGCGGGCTATATGTTCGGGACCTTCGTGGGCGTGCTGACGATGGGCCTGATCCAGACCTATATCGTCTTCGACGGCAGCCTGTCGTCCTGGTGGACCAAGATCGTCATCGGGATCCTTCTGCTGGCCTTCATCCTGCTGCAAAAGGGCCTGCTGAAACTGTCGCAGATGCGGCTGGCCCAGGAAGCCACAAGGGGAACATGATGATCCACGACAACCGCCAATGCCAGTTGGGCGAGGGGGCCTTCTGGCACCCCGAGCGCCAGCAGTTCTTCTGGTTCGACATCAAGGGCAAGCGGCTCTTGTCGCAGCAGGCGGACGGATCGCCGCTGGAATGGCGCTTTGACCGCATGGCCTCGGCCGCGGGCTGGATCGACCGGGACCGGCTGCTGATCGCCACGGAAACGGGTCTGGCGATCCTGTCGCTGGCCGACGGAGCCTTGACTGATGTCGCGGCGGTCGAGGCGGACAATCCCGCCACCCGGTCCAACGACGGCCGCGCGGACCCGCAGGGCGGCTTCTGGTTCAGCACGATGGGCCGGAACGGCGAGCCGGGCCTTGGCGCGATCTATCGCTTCTACCGGGGCGAGGTGCGCAGGCTGGTGGACCCCATCACCATCCCGAACGCGATCTGCTTCTCGCCCGATGGGGCGACCGTGCATTATTCGGACACCGACCGCAGCATCGTTTGGCGGCAGGGGCTGGACGGGGATGGCTGGCCTGTGGGCGAGCCGCAGGTGTTCCTTGACCTGTCCGCGCAGGACTGGTCGCCCGATGGCGCGGTCACGGACGCGGATGGCGGTTTCTGCTGCGCGATCTGGGGGCAGGGGGCGGTGGTCCGCTTTGACGCCCAAGGGCAGCAAACCCATCGTTTCGACGTGGACGGGCGGCAATCATCCTGTCCGTCCTTCGGCGGCACGGACCTGTCCGACCTGCTGGTGACGACCGCCTTTGACGGGATCGAGGATCCCGACCCGGCCCAGGGCAAGACCTATGTGGTGCAGACCGGCCTGACCGGCCGTCCCGAACCCCGGGTGATCCTGTGAGCGGCTGGAGCCTGCCCGACGGGCGCAAGGTCGACCGCCTGACGCTGACCGGGGGCGGGCTGACGGCGCAGGTGCTGACGCTGGGCGCGACGGTGCAGGATCTGCGGATGGACGGCGTCGATCATTCTCTGGTCCTGGGTTGCCCGGATCCGGCGGATTACCTGGGCGACGGGATCTACATGGGCGCGATCGTCGGGCGCTTCGCCAACCGCATCGGTGGTGCGCGCTTCACCCTGGACGGGCAGGAATACCGGACCGACGCCAACTTCAAGGAACGCCACACGCTGCACGGCGGATCGCGCGGGACCAACTGGCATCTGTGGCAGGTCGAGGAGGCCCGCAGCGACAATGCCATCTTGTCGCTGGCCCTGCCGGACGGGGACATGGGCTTTCCCGGCGCCATGACCATCCGCGTCCGGATCACCCTGCGCGACGGCGGACTGGTCTTCGACATCGAAGCCCAGGCCGACGCGCCGACGCCTTGCAACCTGGCGCATCACGGCTACTTCAACCTCGACGGCGGGGGCGATGTGCGCAACCACCGGCTGCGCGTCGCGGCAGACCGCTATCTGCCTGTCGACGACGACCTGATCCCGCTGCCGGGCACGGCGCCCGTCCAGGGCACGCGCTTCGATTTCCGCCAGGCCCGAGAGATCGTGCCGGGGGAATACGACCACAACTTCTGCCTGTCCGATGGCCCGGCCGCCCCGCGCGTGGTCGCGGACCTGACCGGGCAAAGCGGCATCCGGATGCAGATCGAGACGGACCAGCCGGGATTGCAGGTCTATGATGGCGTGCATTTCGGCGGGCTTTCGGGGCTGGACGGCCGCAGCTATGACCGGTTCGCGGGTGTGGCCCTGGAAACGCAGGGCTGGCCCGACGCGCCGAACCGCCCCGACTATCCGGGTGCGATCCTGCGGCCCGGCCAGGTTTATCGCCACCACGCGGCCTACCGGTTCAGCCGATGACGGCGCTGATCGGCATCGACTGGGGCACCACCTCGTTCCGCGCCTGGCGGATGGGCGCGGGTGGCGAGGTGCTGGACCGCGTGGGCGACGGTCCGGGCATTCTTGCCGCGGCCGGTTTGCCCGGGGGGTTCCGCCAGGCCATGCAGGACCGGATCGGCAGTTGGCTGGGAACGGCTCCGGTCATCGCCTCGGGGATGATCACCAGCCGCAACGGCTGGATCGAGACGGCCTATCTGCCGCTGCCCCTTGATGCTGCGGCCCTGGCCGCGAACCTGACCCTGCACGAGGGCATCCACTTCGTGACCGGCGCGGTCAGCGACCCCGACGGCCCCGCCCCCGACGTGATGCGCGGCGAGGAAACCGAGATCATCGGTCATCTGTCGGGCGGAGGCGGGGACGGGCTGTTCGTCCTGCCCGGCACCCACAGCAAATGGGCGCGGGCCGAGGGTGGCGCGCTGACCGGCTTTCGCACGGTCATGACAGGCGAGGTCTTCGGGGCGCTGCGCGACCATACCATCCTGGGCCGGCTGATCCAGCCGGGGCCCGGCAGCGAGGATGCCTTCCGCCGGGGGGTCGAGGCGGGACGGCAGGACGGGGCGCTGCTGGGGCGCATCTTCTCGGCCCGGACGCTGGCCTTGATGGACCGGCTGGCCCCGGACCAGGTCGCGGATTACCTGTCCGGCCTGCTGATCGGGGACGAGGTCGCGCAAGGCACGCGGGACGCCGGTGGCTCGGTCACGATCATCGGGCGGGGCGATCTGGCGCTGCGCTATCAGACGGCCTTCGCGGTGCTGGGCATCGCGGCGCGGATCGCGCCGCCGGGCATGGCGCAGCGGGGGCTTTGGGAAATCGCCCGAATGGGGAAACTTGCATGACCGACCTCGACACAGCTTTTGCCGCGAACCCGATGATCGCGATCCTGCGGGGTCTGCGCCCGGATGAGGCCGCGGAAACCGCGAGCGCCCTGACCGGGGCGGGCTTCACGATCCTTGAAGTGCCGCTGAACTCGCCCGATCCGCTGGACAGCATCGCCCGCATGGTTGCCGCCGCCCCCGATGCGGTCGTCGGCGCGGGCACGGTTCTGACGGCCGAACAGGTGCGCGCCGTGGCGGATGCCGGGGGGCGCATCATCATCGCCCCCAATTTTGACCCGTGCGTCGCCGCCGAGGCGCGGCGGCTGAACCTCGCCTATTGCCCCGGCGTCGGCACCGTCAGCGAAGCCTTTGCCGCCCTCGAAGCCGGTGCCGCCGCCCTGAAGCTGTTCCCGGCCGAGATGATCCCCCCCGCCGCTGTCAAGGCCATGCGGGCGGTGCTGCCGCGCGAGGCGCGGCTGCTGCCCGTGGGCGGGATCGCGCCCGACACGATGGCGGTCTATCTGCGCGCGGGGGCGAACGGCTTCGGGTTGGGATCGGCGCTTTACAAGCCGGGGCAGGCGGCGGCCGAGACAGGCGAAAAGGCCCGCGCCTTCATGGACGCCTGGTCGGCCTTGCAGGACTGACCGCGCAAGGGACATCTACGACTTAAGTGATGCCTTCCCGGTTTTCTGGAACATCGGGCGGATGGGGGCGTTCCGGGCCATGCGCCCCAGGCAGGCGCGTCATGTTCCGGGAGGATGAAATGAAGACCACTTTGACTTGGGTGGCGGGCAGCGCATTCCTTGCGATGACCGCCATGTCGGCCCAGGCTGACTGCGCGGCGGAACTTGCCCGACTGACCGGGGGAGAGACTGCCTCGGAAGGAATCTCGAAGGACGGATCGCTGGCGCCGCTGGAAGGATCATCGGATGGGGCGTCGGCCACGGACAGCGCAACGGAAACCGCCGCCGATGCCGGAATGAACAGCGCGGCACCGGCCGCTTCGGGCGAGGCCTCGGCGGATGCCGAAGGCATTGCCAAGGATGGATCGCACGCCCCGCTTGAGGGGGATTCGGGCCAGCAGGCAGGCATTGCCATGTCGGGCGCGGATGCGCAGGCCCAGCAGGAGGGCCAGCCCACGGCGACCGAGCAGGCGACGGCAGCCGCCACCAACGGCGGAAGCACCGAGGCTTCCAGCGATGCCTCGACCCGCGAGGCGCATATCCAGGCGGCACGGGACGCGCTTGCCGCAGGGGATGAAGACACCTGCATGAAGGCCGTCCAGGCTGCCGGATCAGCCTGACAAGCGGGCTGGCCGGCGGTCCTGCGCCCCGGCCAGCCTTCCCGCATCGCCGGTCGCGCGAATAAGGCTGGAATGCCGCGCCGCTTTCTGATGAGAGGGGCGCCATCACAGCCTTGGCCCGGACGGACGACGCGATGAGCATACATCTTTACCCCAACGACCTTCCCGATGACCTGACGCTTGGCCCAGTGGTGGCCATCGACACCGAGACGATGGGCCTTGATCCCCGGCGCGACCGGCTGTGCCTGGTGCAGCTGTCGTCGGGCGACGGGGACGCGCATCTGGTCCAGATCGAGCGCGGCCAGACCGAGGCGCCGAACCTGTGCCGGATGCTGACCGATCCCAAGGTCCTGAAGCTGTTCCATTTCGGCCGCTTCGACATCGCCGCCCTGGAAAACGCCTTTGGCGTCGTCACGGCGCCGGTCTGGTGCACCAAGATCGCGTCCAAGCTGGTGCGCACCTATACCGACCGGCACGGACTGAAATACTTGCTGAGCGAGTTGGTGGGCGTCGATGTCAGCAAGCAGCAGCAGACGAGCGACTGGGGCGCGCCGGATCTGACGGATGCGCAACTGGAATATGCGGCCTCCGACGTGCTGCACCTGCACAAGCTGAAGGAAGCCTTGGAAGAACGGCTGCGGCGCGAGAACCGGATCGGTCTTGCCCAGGCCTGCTTCGATTTCCTGCCCGCCCGCGCCCATCTGGACCTGCTGGGCTGGGGGGATGAAAACGACATCTTCCGGCATTAGATGGGCAAGGCCGGGGGTTTTCCGCCCCCGGACCCCTGAGGATATTTCCGTGAAGAAGAAGGCGGCGGTTTGAGCGATTATCTGGAAACGGCGCGGCGCGTGATCCTGACCGAGGCTCAGGGGCTGGCCGTGCTGGCCGAGGGGCTGAACGGCGATTTCGCCCGTGCGGTCGATCTGATCCTGGGCGCGCGGGGGCGGGTGATCGTGTCGGGCATGGGCAAGTCGGGCCATGTCGGGCGCAAGATCGCGGCCACGCTGGCATCCACCGGCACGCCCGCGCAGTTCGTCCATCCGGCCGAGGCGAGCCATGGCGATCTGGGCATGGTCACGCAGGCCGACGTGGCCCTTGTCCTGTCCAACAGCGGCGAGACGCCAGAGCTTGCCGACCTGATTGCCCATACCCGCCGCTTCAGGATCCCGCTGATCGGGGTCGCTTCGCGTGCCCAGTCGACCTTGCTGCGGCAGGCGGATGTGGCGCTTGTGCTGCCCCTGGCGCCCGAGGCCTGCGGCAACGGCATCGTGCCCACCACGTCCACCACCATGACGCTGGCCCTGGGCGATGCCCTGGCGGTGGCACTGATGGAGCACCGCGAGTTCACCCCCGAGCATTTCCGCACCTTCCATCCCGGCGGAAAGCTGGGCGCGCGGCTGGCCAAGGTCGGCGACCTGATGCATCGCGACATGCCCCTGGTGCCACAGGATGCGCCGATGTCGGATGCGCTTCTGGTCATCAGCCAGAAGGGCTATGGCGTGACCGGCGTGACGGATGAGGCAGGGCGTCTGGTGGGCATCATCACCGACGGCGACCTGCGCCGCCACATGCAGGGCCTGCTGGATCACCGGGCATCCGAGGTGATGACGCCCGGTCCCCGGGTCATTGCGCCCGATGCCTTGGCCGAAGCCGCCCTTGCGCAGATGCAGGACCGCAAGATCACCTGCCTGTTCGCGGTGGCGGATGGGATGCCGCAGGGCATCCTGCATATCCATGACTGCCTTCGTGCGGGGATCGTCTAGCCGATGAACCGGACCCGCCCATGAACCGCACCCGTGTCGTTCGCTGGTTGCGCGTGCTGCTGCCTTTGGCGGCGCTTGCGATGCTGTCCACGCTGTTCCTGTTCTCGCGCGGGGGGGACAGCGAATCGCAGATCCCCTATGCCGATGTGGATGCCCAGGCGATGGCCCGCGATCCTCGGCTGGTGTCGCCCGAATATGCCGGCGTGACCGATGACGGCGCCCAGTTGACCCTGCGCGCATCTGAGGCAATGCCGGGACAGGGAGGTGGGCAGGCGCAGGATCTGCGGTTGGATTGGCAGCGCCCCGACGGACTGCGTGCCGACCTGACGGCGCCGCAGGCGGGCTTGGCCGATGGCGCGATCCGGCTTGATGGCGGGGTGCGCATGACGACATCCACCGGCTGGACGCTGGATGCGGCCAGCATCGATGCCGCAACCGACCGGTCCCGCATTGCCGCCGATGAAGGCGTCAAGGCCGAGGCGCCCTTCGGCACCCTTTCGGCCCGGCGGATGGAGCTTGCGCCCGCCCCGGGCGAGGATGCTTCGATCTTGAATTTCTCGGGCGATGTCCGTCTGATATACCAGCCCTGACCCATCAAAGGACACGCCGATGCTGCGCCCCCTGCTGACAGCCCTGATCCTTGCCGCCCCGCCTGCTGTCGCGCAGGAGGTGGCCTTTGGCGGGATGCGCGCCGACATCCAGGCCCCGGTCGAGGTCGCAGCCGACAACCTGTCGGTCAACCAGGCCGACGGCAGCGCGGTGTTCACCGGCAATGTCGTGATCGGCCAGGGCGAGATGCGGCTGTCGGCGGACAGCGTGACGGTGATCTATGCCGAGGGCGGGCAAAGCCGCATCCGGTCGCTGGACGCCAAGGGCAATGTGACGCTTGTATCCGGAGCCGACGCGGCCGAAGCCGAGGCTGCCACCTATGACGTGGACTCGGGCAATGTCACGCTGACGGGCGATGTGGTGCTGACCCAGGGGCAGAACGTGCTGACGGGCGACAGGATGCTGGTGAACCTCGAATCCGGGACTGCGCAGGTCCAGGGGCGGGTGCGGTCGGTCCTGCAGCCGGGCGGCAACTGATGCGTGGGGCGCAAGCGCGCACGGGCGAGGGGTTGCGGGTCCGGGGCTTGCGCAAATCCTATCGCAACCGCCCGGTGATCCGCGACGTGTCCGTCGATCTTGCACGCGGAGAGGTCGTGGCCCTTCTGGGGCCGAACGGATCGGGCAAGACCACCTGCTTTTACTGCATTGCGGGCCTTGTGCCGCCCGACGCGGGGCAGGTGCTGATCGACGGGCAGGATGCCACGCGCCTGCCGATGTTCCGCCGCGCGCGGATGGGCATCGGCTATCTGCCGCAGGAAATGTCGATCTTTCGCGGGCTTTCGGTCGAACAGAACATCATGGCCGTCCTTGAGGTCGTCCACGAGGATCCCCGCCACCGCCGCGACCGGCTGGAGGAGTTGCTGGGCGATTTTTCAATCGAGCACCTGCGTGCCGCGCCCGCGCTGGCCCTGTCCGGGGGCGAGCGCCGCCGGGCCGAGATCGCGCGCTGCCTGGCCTCGGATCCCAGCTTCCTGCTGCTGGACGAACCTTTCGCGGGCGTCGATCCCATCGCGGTGGGCGAGATTCGCGGCTTGGTCCATGATCTCAAGTCGCGGGGCATCGGCGTGCTGATCACCGACCACAATGTGCGCGAGACGCTGGGCATCGTCGACCGGGCCTATATCCTCCATGACGGGACGGTCCTCATGTCCGGATCGACCGAGGACATTGTCGCGGACGCGCGGGTCCGCGAGGTCTATCTGGGCGAGAGTTTCCGCATGGCCTGACAGGCGCCCGCGCGAAATTGTCCGGCCGGGGCCCGCGCCCCGTTGACAGAGGACGCGGCCTGTCACCAGATTGACTCATGCGGGTGCGGCAGGAACCGTATCCCGCCACCCCCGTTTCCGCCCTGTGCCGGCAGACGGGCCGGCGCATACGGTAACGGGCAACCGAGAGGAATGACGATGCGCTATACCATCAGCGGAAAACAGATCGACATCGGCGATGCGCTTTCGACGCATGTGAAGACGGAACTGGGCGGAACGATCGACAAGTATTCGCAGCGCCCCACGGATGCCACGGTGACCTTCTCGAAGGATGCCCACCAGTTCCTGTGCGACGCCGTGGTGCACCTGTCCACCGGGCTGAACGTGACGGCCCGTGGCAGCGCCACCGAGATCTATGCCGCCTTCGAGGCCTGCCGCGAGAAGATGGACAAGCAGCTTCGCCGCTACAAGCGCCGCCTGAAGGACCATCACAAGGACAGGTCCGAGCCGGTTGAATTCGGGCAGGCAGGCATGTATGTGCTGGCCGCCGACGAGGATGAATGGGAATCGCAGGACAGCGGCCTGCAACCGATCATCATCGCCGAGATGGAGACCCGCGTGCCGACCCTGTCGGTTGGAGATGCGGTGATGCAGATGGAGTTGTCGGGCACGCCGCTTCTGGTGTTCCGCAACGAGAAACACGGGGGCGTCAATGTCGTCCACCGCCGTGAAGACGGCAATGTGGGCTGGATTGACCCGCGCGGCAATGGTTGACGCCGCGCAGGACGCCTGACGAAAGAGTTGACGCGCCCCCGGCATCCTGCGCGGGGGCGCTTGAGCCTTGGGAAAGACGCAAGCGATGCAGTTGACCGAAATCCTGAAACCCGGCGCCGTCCGGTCCCTGGGACAATGCACCTCGAAGAAGCGCCTGTTCCAGGAGCTTGCGGAACTGGCCCATGCCGAATACGGGCTGAACGCGACCGAGGTTCTGGATGCGCTGCAGGAACGCGAAAGCCTGGGGCCCACGGGCGTGGGACAGGGCGTCGCGCTGCCCCATGCGCGGCTGCACGGGCTGGACCGGGTGGTTGGCCTGTTCGTCCGCCTGGACAAGCCGCTGGATTTCGACGCCGTGGACCGCCAGCCCGTCGACCTGATCTTCGGCCTGCTGGCGCCCGAGACCAGCGGCGTCGACCACCTCAAGGCGCTTGCGCTTGTGTCCCGAACCCTTCGCGACACCGACCTGCGCGCCAAGCTGCGGGCCAATGACGATCCGGTGGCGCTGCACGCCGTTCTGGCGGCCCAGGGCGTGAAGGCCGCCTGAATCGTTTTGAATTGGACCGATTCGGTCCTATACAGGGGCTTCCATCTTTCCAGGAGGCCGAAGATGACCAAGCCTGTCAGGGACATCCCTCACGAGAAGGACATGATCCGCTTGCGCGAGTTCACCCGGCACGAGCGAGAGTCGGGTATCCATCCTGCCGTCGTGGCGCTGTGGTCGCGTCCCCAGACGCGGGGCGAGACAAACCGGAAGGCCGTGGAATATGCGCGCATCGAGCGTGGCCGGTTGAGCTAGCGGAAAAGGACGGTGCCGCCGGACGCCCGGCAGCCTCCGCGTCCAGCCGGATAAGGCAAAAGGCTGCCCGACAAGAGCAGCCTTTTCGGTTGAAGCAGGGGAACGCGGTTCAGGCCCGCACCAGCCGTTCGTAATCCTCGGCGACCTTGCGGGTTGTCTGGCCCACCTGGAAGTGCCAGTCGCCGATCTGGCCCACCGGGGTGACCTCGGCTGCGGTGCCGGTCAGGAAGCATTCCTGGAAGCCTTCCAGTTCCTCGGGAAGGATGCGGCGTTCGTGGACGGTGGTGCCGTTGTCCTTGAGCATCTGGATGATCGTCTGGCGCGTGATCCCGTTCAGGAAGCGGTCGGCCAGGGGAGTGTGGACCTCTCCGTCCTTGATAAAGAAGATGTTGGCGCCGGTCGCCTCGGCTACATAGCCTTCCCAGTCCATGAACAGCGCGTCCGAACATCCCTTGGCCTCGGCCGCGTGCTTGGACATGGTGCAGATCATGTAAAGGCCCGCGGCCTTGGCGGCGGTCGGGATGGTTTCGGGGGACGGACGCTTCCACTTGGCCACGTCCAGCTTCGCCCCCTGCCATTTGGCGTCGCCGTAATAGCTGCCCCATTCCCAGACGGCGACTGCCATGCGAACCGGATTGCGCGCCGCCGACACGCCCATGTCGGGACCCGAGCCGCGCCACATCACCGCGCGGACATAGGCGTTGGTCAGCCCGTTGGCCTTCAGCACGGCCTCCTTGGCCGCGTCGATGTCCTCGGCGGAATAGGGGGATTCCATGTCCAGCAGGCGGGCCGATTCGATCAGCCGCAGCGAGTGTTCGTGGCCCTTGAAGATCTTGCCGTCATAGCACCGCTCGCCCTCGAAGACCGAGCTTGCATAATGCAGGGCGTGGGTCAGGATATGTACATTCGCGTCGCGCCAATCGACCAGTTCGCCGTCCATCCAGATCTTGCCGTCGCGATCGTCATATGCGCCCGTCATCATTCTCTCCAAAACCAGTCCGGGATTTTGCGGATCTTGCGCGGGTCCGCCCGGTATCGGCCCTTTTGTTGCGCGAAGCCCTTGACGCCTAGCAATCGAATCTTGGAAAGTCAACAAGACTGCCCTATCAGGGCGGCATTGGGAAAGGACGGACCATGGTCGAGACGCTTCGCGTTCACAGCATGATGGGCGATGATCTGCTGTTCCTGACGGACGAGAAGCTGCGTCGCGGGATCGAGGCGATGTTCTTTGCCTATCGGGCCTTTACGGCCGATCCCGACCTGATCCTGGCCGACATGGACTATGGCCGCGCCCATCACCGGGCGCTGCATTTCATCCATCGCAATCCGGGGCTGACGGTGACGTCGCTGCTGGCCGTGCTGGGGGTGACAAAGCAGTCTTTGAACCGCGTGCTGCGCACCCTGATCGAGGACGGGCTGGTCGAAAGCCGCGTCGGCCGCCGCGACCGGCGCGAACGTCACCTGTTCCTGACCGAGGACGGCACGGCGCTGGAACGCCGCCTGTCCGAGGCGCAGCGGGCGCGGATGCGCCAGGCCTATCGCGCCGCCGGCCCGCAGGCGGTGGCGGGCTTCCGGCAGGTGCTGGAAGCGATGATGGACCCCGAGACGCGGGCGCAGTATCAGTCGATGAAGGATCTGCCCGAATAAAGGCCCGCCATGAGCCAGACCGACGCCCATCTGCTGATCGTCGACGACGATGAACGCATCCGTGCGCTGCTGGGGCGATTCCTACGCAAGAACGGCTTCCTGGTGACGCTGGCCCGCGACGCGGCCCAGGCCCGGCGGCTGCTGGCAGGGCTGGACTTCGACATGATCGTGCTGGACGTGATGATGCCGGGCGAGGACGGCTTTGCCCTGACCCGGTCCCTGCGCGAGACGCTGACCACGCCCATCCTGCTGCTGACCGCGCGGGGCGAGACCGAGGACCGGATCACCGGGCTGGAGGTGGGCGCCGACGATTATCTGGCAAAGCCCTTCGAGCCGCGCGAGCTGCTGCTGCGCATCAGCGCCATCCTGCGCCGCATCCCCGCGCCCGAGGTTCGCCAGCCCAAGTTCCTGACGCTGGGCGCGCTGCGATACGACATCGACAAGGGCGAATTGTGGCAGGGCGAGAACCACCTGCGCCTGACCGGCACCGAACAGGCGCTGCTGCGCCGCCTTGCCGCCAGCAAGGGCGAACCCGTCAGCCGGGCCGACCTGATCGACGACCTGGGCCGCGGCACCGGCGACGAGGCCGAGAACAGCGAACGCGCCATCGACGTGCAGATCACCCGCCTGCGCCGCAAGATCGAGCCCGACCCCCGAGAGCCGCGCTTTCTGCAGACCGTACGGGGCACGGGCTATATGCTGGTCGTGGACTGACCCGTGGACCGGCTGACCTATCAGGGGATCGAACTGGACGCAGAGACGGCCTTGGCGCTGCTGGAATGGCAGGCCGAGATGGGCGTGGACGAGGCCATGGGCGACGTGCCCGCGGACCGCTTCCAAGTCGCTGCCGCCCCGCCCCCGCCGCTCATCGCGATGACGCCCCCTGCCGCGCCCGCCTTGACCCTAACGGCGGATGACGACGACCTGCCCGGGCGCGTGGCCCAGGCCGAGGCCCTGGCGGCGCAGGCCGATACGCTGGATGCGCTTGCCGCCGCGCAGGAACGCTTTGACGGGATCGAGTTGAAGAAGGGCGCGCGCAATTTCTGCTTTGCCGACGGAAACCCCGCCGCCCGCGTCCTGATCCTGGGCGAGGCTCCGGGCGACGAGGAGGACCGGCAGGGCCGCCCCTTCGTGGGCCGCGCAGGGCAATTGCTGGACCGCATGTTCGATGCCATCGGCCTGTCGCGCCAATCCGTCGATGCGGAACGGGCGCTGTATATCACCAATGTCCTGACTTGGCGCCCGCCCGGCAACCGCGACCCGCAGCCGGACGAGATCGCCGTCAGCCTGCCCTTCGTCCGCCGCCATATCGAACTAGCAGCCCCGGACGTGATCGTGCTGATGGGCAACATCGCCTGCGATGCGGCGATCGGCCGGCGCGGCATCCTGCGCCTGCGCGGCACCTGGACCCAGGCCTTCGGCCGTCCCGCCCTGCCCATGGCGCACCCGGCCTATCTGCTGCGAAACCCGCCCGCCAAGCGCGAAGCCTGGGCCGACCTCCTGTCGCTGGCTGCGCGTCTGGACGGGCAGGCCTAGCCCGCGCAGCCCCGCATCTCGACCGCGCCCTCATCGGCCATCACCGTGAAGACCAGCCTGTCCTGCGGAAGGTCGAAGGGCTCTGCCTGGGGCGGGACGAAATCGGCCGTCAGGACCGTGCGCCCGGCCTCGGTCGCGATCTCGGTGGTCGAGATCCAGACTTCGGTATCGGCCAGTTCCATCGCCGCCAGTGCCGCCGGGCGGGGCAGGGTGGCGGTGACCCGGATCCCGTCGCTGATCGGCTCCAGCCTGCAGGCCGGGCGGTCGGGGGCGGGACGCGGCACCTGATCCATCGCGGCCAGGATCGCGGGATCCGGCCCCTGTTCCGCCGGGCCTGCCGTCAGCGCGACATGGGCCGGCACGCAGACGTCCTTGCACAGGCCGAAATCGACGCGGACCGCCAGATCGACCGGGCGAGCGGGATCGGCGGGTTGCGCGGTGAAGGGAAGAACCAGACGGCCGTGATAGCCAAGCGCCATGCCATCGCCAGACGGGATGGCCTCGGGTGCGGGCCAGTGCAGCGTGAGCCCCGCAAGATTGCCCGAGCCTGTCCAGTCGAAGTCTGGTGGCAGGCCGCTGTCGCCCGGATTGCGCCAATAGGTCTTCCAGCCCGGCTCAAGCTGGAACTCGATGGCGCCCATGCGGCTTCCGTCCGACTGGGTCCAGCCAGGCAGGATGCGCGCATCGGCCAGGCCCGGGGTCGGGGTCTCGGCGGCCAAGGGCGCCGCGGCCAGGCAAAGGCAGGCGAAGGGCAGGACGGATCGGATCATGATCCAGCGATAGCGGCTGGCGCGGGCCGGATGAAGTCACAATTCCGCGCAGGACTTGCATCCCTGGCGGCCAGGGCCGATCTTGAAGGGGAAGGAGAACAGATGAGCAGTTCCGACATCCATGGCAGCCAATCCGGCGGCATTCCGTTCGCCCGTGCGGGGGAAACCAACCTCACCGGGAAGATCCTGATCGCGATGCCGGGCATGGCCGATCCTCGGTTCGAACGCTCGGTCGTGCTGATCTGCGCCCATACCGATGAAGGCGCGATGGGCCTGGTCCTGAACCGCCCCCTGCCCGAAATCGACTTCGGCGACCTGCTGGAACAGCTTGGCATCGACAGCGACGGTTCGGCCCGCCCCATTGAGGTGCGCTTCGGCGGCCCGGTCGAGCCGGGGCGGGGCTTTGTCCTGCACAATGTCCCCGAACATGGCAACGACCCGGAAGGTCGGCTGCGGATCGGGCGCACGCTGGCGATGACGACCACCCGCGACATTCTCGAGGAACTGGCAAACGGGCATGGACCCGCCTCGGCGGTGCTGGCGCTGGGCTATGCCGGATGGGGGCCGGGCCAATTGGAAGACGAGATGCTGCAGAACGGCTGGCTGACCGGCGACGGCGCCGAGGAACTGATCTTCAGCACCGCCCATTCCGACAAGTGGCAGACTGCGCTGCGCGCCCAGGGCATCGACCCGTCGCTGCTGTCGGCAGCGGCGGGCCACGCCTGATGCCCTGACCTACTGGACCGTGCGGGGCGCTTTCGGCAGCACCCAGTTCGGGCGCGGGAAGTGGCAGGTATAGCCGTTGGGAAAGCGTTCCAGGTAATCCTGATGCTCGGGCTCGGCTTCCCAGAACTCGCCCACCGGCTCGACTTCGGTGACGACCTTGCCCGGCCACAGGCCCGAGGCGTTGACATCCTCGATCGTCTCCTCGGCCACGCGCTTCTGCTCTTCGTCCACGTAATAGATGGCCGAACGATAGCTGGGGCCGATGTCGTTGCCCTGCCGGTTCGGCGTGGTGGGATCGTGGATCTGGAAGAACACCTCCAGCAGGCGGCGATAGGTGATGATGCCGGGATCGAACATGATCTCGATCCCTTCGGCATGGTTGCCGTGGTTGCGATAGGTGGCATTCGGGAAATCATCGCCCGTATAGCCCACCCGCGTCGTGACGACGCCGGGCAGGCGGCGGATCAGATCCTGCATTCCCCAGAAGCAGCCGCCTGCAAGAACCGCCCGTTCGCTCATCGTGCCGCCTCCTCGACCTGGGACAGGTAGGCGCCGTATCCCTCGGCTTCCATCCGGTCGCGGGGCACGAAGCGCAGCGCGGCCGAGTTGATGCAATAGCGCAGCCCGCCCGCCTCGCGCGGGCCGTCGGGAAAGACATGGCCCAGATGGCTGTCGCCATGCTTGGACCGGACCTCGACCCGGACCATGCCATGCGACAGGTCGCGGTGTTCGGTCACGTTGTCTTCGATGGGCTTTGTGAAGGCGGGCCAGCCGCAGCCGGAATTGTATTTCGCGGACGATGCGAACAGCGGCTCGCCCGAAACCACGTCCACATAGATGCCGGGTTCGAAATGATGGTCGTATTCGCCCGTAAAGGCGCGCTCGGTGCCGTTTTCCTGCGTGACGCGATACTGCTCGGGCGTCAGCCGCGCCAGGGCGTCGGCAGTCTTCTCATAGGCCATGCTTGTCCTCCGCTGGTCCTTCGTAGCCCTCATATGGGAACGAAGGCCCGGTCCGCAAAGGTTCAGCCGCAGATCGCGGCCTTGGCCGCCGCGTATTCGCGGGACAGACGGTCGATGCGGGTGGCGGCGGGCACGATGTCGCGCACCGCGCCGATGCCCTGGCCCGACCCCCAGATCTGGCTCCAGGCCTTGGCCTTGGCCGCATTGCTGCCAAAGTTCATCGCCGAGGGATCGGCCCCTTCCAGATTGTCCGGATCCATCCCCGCCGCGCGGATCGACGGGGCGAGGTAGTTCCCCGACACGCCCGTGAACAGCGACGAGGTGACGATGTCCATCGCCCCGCTTTCCACGATCATCCGCTTGTAGTCGGGCTGGGCGTTCGCTTCCGTCGTGGCGATGAAGGGGCTGCCGATATAGGCCAGATCGGCCCCCATGGCCTGCGCGGCCAGCACGGCCCCCCCGGTGGCGATGGCACCCGACAGCAGCAGCGGGCCGTCGAACCATTCGCGAATTTCCTGGATCAGCGCAAAGGGTGACAGCGGACCCGCATGGCCGCCCGCGCCGGCTGCGACCGCGATCAGCCCGTCGGCGCCCTTCTCGACGGCTTTGCGCGCGAAGACGTTGTTGATCACGTCATGCAGCGCGATGCCGCCGCAGTCATGGGCGGCCTGGTTCACCTCGACCCGCGCGCCCAGGCTGGTGATCCAGATCGGCACGCGGTGGCGGTGGCAGATCTCGATGTCGCGTTCCAGCCGGGCATTGCTGCGATGGACGATCTGGTTCACCGCGAATGGCGCGGCGGGATGGTCGGGATTGGCCTGGTTGTGGCGGTCCAGTTCCTCGGCGATCCGGGTCAGCCAGGCGTCCAGCAGCGGCGGCTCTCCGTCCTGCTCGCGCGCGTTCAGGGCGGGGAAGCTGCCGACGATGCCCGCCTTGCACTGGGCGATCACCAGTTCCGGTCCCGAGACGATGAACATGGGCGAGGCGACAACGGGAATGCGCAAGGCGGACAGGATGGGGGGCAGCATGGTTCCTCCGGAATTTCGGGCAGGATGTCCTGCGGGTCGGGATCGGGCAACACTGACGCGGCGGAAAAACTCACGCGGTGGTGAACCGATCGCGATCCCAAGGGTTGGTATCGGACCCGTTGCAAAGGAGAATGCGCGCCGATGCAGCCGCTTGCCCGGAATGCCCCCGTCCTGACAGCCGGATCCGCCCTGTTCCTGGACTTCGACGGATGCCTGGTGGACATCGCCCCCAGGCCCGATGCCGTCGTGATCCCGCCCGGCCTGCCCGGCAGGCTTGCGCGCCTGCATGACAGGCTTGGCGGGGCGGTCGCGCTGATCTCGGGCCGCGATGTCGCCGACCTGCGGGCCTTCCTGCCTGATTTTCCGGGCGCAGTCGCGGGCAGCCACGGTGCCGAACTGTCCCTCGACAGCCAGCGGATCCAGAAGACGCATGGCATCGATCTGGATGTTGCAGAACTGCACGGATCTGCGGCCCGCGCGGTGGCCGCGCATCCCGCCATTCTGGTCGAGCGCAAGCCGCATGGTGTCGCGCTGCATTATCGGGCCGATCCCTCTCTCCGCCAGGTGGTCGAGGATGTGATGCAGCAGCTTGCCGACACGCATCCGGGCATGGTGCTGCAGCCGGCCAAGATGGCGGTCGAACTGCGGCCCGCAGGCACGGGCAAGGACGGCGCGCTTGACCGGCTGATGGCCATGGTGCCCTTTTCGGGACGCGTTCCCGTCTATGCCGGCGACGACCTGACGGACGAGGCGGCGATGGCCCGCGCCCAGGCCTTGGGCGGGCAGGGCATCAAGATCGGTGAAGGCGACACTGTCGCGCAGATGCGGCTGGCAGATCCCGCGGCCCTTGCCCGCTGGCTGGACGACGCCTTGGAAAGGTTGGGCTGATGTCGCGCCTTGTTGCCATATCGAACCGCATTCCCCTGGGCGACAGCCCATCCGGCGGACTGGTCGTCGCGCTTGAAGATGCCCTGCGCAGCTCGGGCGGGTTGTGGATCGGCTTTTCCGGCGACACCGTCGAGGATCCTTCGGACGACCTGACATACCACGAGGGCGCGGCTTTCGGGCGGGCGTCCTTCGACCTGACCCCGCAGGATCACGACGATTATTACCTGGGCTATTCCAATTCGGTCCTGTGGCCTGTCTGCCACGGTCGCGCCGACCTGATGCGGATCCTGCCGGAGTATCTGGAAGGATACCGCCGGGTGAACGAACGCATCGCCCGGCTGGTTGTTCCGCATCTGCGCCCCGACGACCGGATCTGGGTCCAGGACTACCAGCTCTTCCCCCTGGCGCAGGAATTGCGCAAGCTGGGGGTCAAGGGGCTGATCGGGCATTTCCTGCATATCCCCTTTCCCGGCCCCACCGACTGCGCCACCCTGCCCAACCCGGACGAGTTGTTCGAATGGCTGTCCCATTATGACCTGGTGGGATTCCAGGCGCAGCGCGACCTTGACCATTTCGCCACAAGCGCCCGCACGCTGACCGATATGGAACAGCTTTCCGATACCGAGTTCCGCATCGCGGGCCGCAGCATCCGGGCCGGTGTCTTTCCCATAGGGATCGATGCCCAGGCCTTCATCGCCCTGGCCCGGGGCGCGCGCCAGGAAGACCGGATGCGCACCTTGACCGGGTCGCAGTCGATGATCGGCGTGGACCGGCTTGATTATTCCAAGGGCATCCCGCAGCGGTTCCGGGCGTTCCAGTATCTTCTGGAAAACGACCCGTCGCTGACGGAAAAGGTGATGCTGCTGCAGATCGCCCCGCCCACACGCGAATCCGTCGATGCCTACCAGCAGATCCGCGAGGAAACCGAGCATCTGGCAGGCCGCGTCAACGGTCAGTTCGCGACCGTCAACTGGACGCCCATCCGCTTCATCCACCGCCCGATCCCCCGCGACGAGCTGGCAGGGCTCTACCGGCAGTCGAGGGTCGGCCTCGTGACGCCCCTGGCGGATGGGATGAACCTTGTGGCCAAGGAATATGTCGCGGCCCAGGATCCCGCCGATCCCGGCGTGCTGATCCTGTCCCGCTTCGCCGGCGCGGCCGAACAGATGCCCGAGGCGCTGATCATCAACCCCCACGACCCCGGGGAACTGGCCCAGGCCATGCAGCAGGCCATCGCCATGCCGCTGGAAGAACGGCAGGAACGCCATGCGGCCCTTCTGCGCGGCGTTGTTGAACAGGATGTCGGCTGGTGGTCCGCCGCCTATCTTGACGCCTTGGGCCGGGCAGGACGCTGACCGTTCATCTTGGGGCAAATATCCCACAGGGGGCGCGGGGGACGTGAAGTCCCCCGCCTTCCGGCCTCAGCGTGCCGCCAGAAGTTCCGGCACGGACAGCAGGATGAACTCGCTATCCGCGGCCTTGCCGATCTCCCGCCCGCCCGAGAAGGGCAGGTTGTTGTCATTGGCAACCAGGATATGGGTGTCATCGACGCGGGCCACGTTCTCGATGGTGAAGAAGGGGAAGGTGAACCGGCCATCGGTCGCCATCCCTTCGGGTGCCTTTCCATCGGGATCGGCGATGTCCAGCAGGTCGACATGGCCGATGCGGCGGATGAAGCCTTCGTCGTCGCGGTTTGCGGTGTCGACCAGCACCACGTTCTTGACGCGGGCGGGCTGCGGGTAGCAGGCGCCTTGGTCGGTGGCCCCCTCGGCGCAGGCAAGCGCGGCATTGCCTTCGCCATTGTCCCGCTCGATCACCAGGGCGCGGGTTTCGTCGATGAAGTTGAAGTCGCCGATCGCCGTCGCCCCGTCCGACAGTCGGAACCGGAAGCTGTCGCCCGTCCAGTCGCCCGCGGCGGTATCAAAGGTCATCACCCGCAGGAAGCGGCCTTCCGGCTGGCCGTCAGCGCCCAGCAGCGGCTTTTCAAGCATCGCCCACAGAAGGCCCGTGCCGGGCTGCAGGGCCATTCCCTCGTATCCGCCTGACCGCTGGGCCTGGAAATCCACGCCCGCCTGCGCGGGAACCACGGTGCCCGGCGTGTCGGGCCCCGCCAGCGGCGTGCCGTCCAGCATGGTTTGATGCACCGACAGCACCCGCCCGTCCCGGGCCACGCGCAGGACAAAAGGACCGAACTCGTCGCCGATCCAGATCTCGTCACCGTGGGCCTGGATGCTTTCAGGGTCGAAATCCGCACCGGTCAGATAGCGGCTGTCGGTTGCCTCGTTGGCAATGCGGAAGGGCACCTTGCGGTCGGGGTCGCGCAGGAACACGGTTTCCAGCCGCGCCACGCGGCCGGTAGCGAAGTCGGGCTGCATCCGGTGAAAGAACAGCATCGCATCAGGGCTGTTGGCCTTGCTGCCGAAGCCGTTGTCGGTCAGCGCGAACCATGACCCGTCCTGGTCCCGGTTCATCGCCAGGCCCGACATGCCCTGGACCGGCTGGCCGATGAAGGGCAGCGAGATGCCGGTCTTGTGGCCGCCATAGGCAGGACCGACATCGCCCTCGACCGACATCGGCACCTCGTTGCGGGCCTTGCCGGTGAACTTGCCCGACACCCACAGATCGCGCGGCGCATCGGCGGGAGGCACGACCATGCTGAAGGCGGGAAGGCTGGCATGGCCCGCAAGCGTCGCGGGAAAACGTTCCTGGGCCAGGGCAGGGGCGGCGGCGGTGCAGGCAAGCAGGGCAAGGGTCAGGCGCATGGTCCGGTGGTCCTTCGTCATTCTACGAAGCCGGACCACTAGGCAGGAAAGATGTCAGCCATGCAGCGGGGATATGGCAGAACGGTGAAGCTGCCTCAGGATCTGCCCTGCCCGCCGGTCGACTGAGCGCGAACCTTGGCGATGCGCGCGGCCATGGCCTGGGACTTGCGCCGGTGATAGCGGCGCACAAGCGGGATCGTCAGGTAATAGGTCGCCACCGCAGCGATCCCGCCCAGGACCGCGCCCCCGGCTGCATAGGGGAGGAAGATCTCGTGCCAGAACTCGGAAAGGCCGCTCCAACTGGTCGGGCCGGGGCCGACGGCCGACATGATGTTGTGCCAGGTTTCCGCCGTGGCATGGGCGAATTCGCGAAAGATGACCTGGGGCGACATGTCGCCCGGCAATCCCAGGATGGTCCGCCCCAGGCCCACCGCGCCAAGCGCGATAAAGGGCGTGGTCAGCGGATTGCCCGCGAAGGTGCCCACGAAGGCCGCCAGGACATTGCCCCGGATCGCCAGCGAAACAAGCGCCGCGACGATGAAGTGAAAGCCGTGGAGGGGCGTGAAGGACAGGAAGACGCCGGCCGCCATGCCGCGGGCAATGCGGTGGGGCTGGTCGGGCAGGCGGCGCAGGCGATACCACAGATAGGTGGTGGACCGGCGGAATCCGCCCGGCGGATAAAGAAACTCGCTTGCCAGTTGTCCGTAGGTGCGCGGCTTGCTGCGCTTGAACACGGTCCTGATCCCCCTTGCCCAGGCGATGCCCGTTCAGGGCTTCTTTGCGATGTCGCGGATGCGAGCAACCTGCGCGACGTCGCTTTCCGCCTCGAGCGCCGTCAGCAGGTTGTGCAGGTGTTCCTGGTCCCGCAGCTCGATTTCGACCTCGATGCGGTAGAAGTCGGGCTTGCGGTCCATGAATTCAAGGTTCGAGATGTTGGCCCCCTGCGCCCCGATCAGGCTGCAGATGCGGCCCAGCACGCCCGCGTCGTGGCGGATCGTCAGCGAGAGCATCGTCGAATAGGCCGCCGGATGCCGGCCCGAACGCCACTGGACATCCACCCAGCGATCGGGACTGTCCTCGTATTCCGCAAGCACCGGGCAGTCGATGGCATGGATCACCACGCCCTTGCCGCGATAGGTGATGCCGACGATCCTTTCGCCGGGCAGCGGGCGGCAGCAGGGCGCGCGCTTGAAGTCGGCATCGGCCTCGACCCCCGCGAAGGGGCGGGTGCCGTCGATCTCGTCCTGGTGGGCGGCCAGGTCGGGGTAAAGGACCTGCAGCACCTCCTTGGCCGAGTTTTCCGCGCTTCCGATCCGGGCCAGCAACTCGTCTCCATCGGCCAGGCCCATCTGCTTGGCGGCGGTGCGCAGCGCCTTGTCGGTCACCTTGCGGCCGACATGTTCGAAGCTGACGCGGACCAGTTCGCGACCCAGGCGGATGAAGCGGTCGCGGTCTTCCTCGCGCAGGGACCGGCGGATCGCGGACTTGGCGCGGCCTGTGGCGACGATGTCCAGCCAGGTCGATTGCGGGCGCTGTCCCGACGCGGCGATGATGTCGACCGACTGCCCGTTCTTCAGCCGCGTCCACAAGGGCACGCGGATCCCGTCCACCTTGGCGCCCACGCAGGAATTGCCCAGGCGGGTGTGGATCGCATAGGCGAAGTCGATGGGCGTCGCCCCCTTGGGCAACTGGATCACGTCGCCGCGCGGCGTGAAGCAGAACACCTGATCCTGGTACATCTCCAGCTTGACGGCTTCCAGGAACTCGTTGTGGTCCTCGCCCTCGAGCCGGTCGGTCAGGCTGTCGATCCATTCGGCGGGATCGACGGCGAAGGGGTTCTTGGTGCGGACGCCGTCGCGATAGGCCCAATGGGCGGCGACGCCTGCCTCGGCCACCTCGTGCATCTGCCGGGTGCGGATCTGCACCTCGACCCGCTTGCCGTCGCGGCCCGACACGGTGGTGTGGATCGACCGATAGCCGTTGGACTTGGGCTGGCTGATATAGTCCTTGAACCGGCCGGGAACGGCGCGCCAGCGTTGGTGGATCACCCCAAGCGCACGATAGCAGTCCATGTCCGTCCGCGTGATGATGCGAAAACCGTAGATGTCGGACAGCCGCGAGAACGCCAACTGCTTTTCCTGCATCTTGCGCCAGACCGAAAAGGGCTTCTTGGCGCGGCCGAAGACATCGGCCTCGATCCCCTGGCGCTCCAGCTCCATCCGGATATCGGCCGTGATCTGGCCGATGATGTCGCCGCTGTCCTTTTGCAGGCTGACGAAGCGGCGGATGATGGAATTGCGCGCCTCCGGGTTGATGACCTTGAAGGCGAGGTCTTCCAGTTCCTCGCGCATCCACTGCATCCCCATGCGACCGGCCAGGGGGGCATAGATATCCATCGTCTCGCGGGCCTTCTTGACCTGCTTTTCGGGGCGCATGGACCGGATGGTGCGCATGTTGTGCAGCCGGTCGGCAAGCTTGACCAGGATCACGCGCAGGTCGCGCGACATGGCCATGAACAGCTTGCGGAAGTTCTCGGCCTGCTTGGACTGCGCCGAGGACAATTCCAGGTTGGTCAGCTTGGTGACGCCATCGACCAGGTCGGCGATCTCGGCCCCGAATGCCGTGGTCAGGTCCTGCTTGGTGGACCGGGTGTCCTCGACCGTGTCATGCAGAAGCGCGGTGACGATGGTTGCGTCGTCCAGCCGCATTTCCGTCAGGATGGCGGCGACGGCGATGGGATGGGTGAAGTAAGGTTCGCCCGAATGGCGGAACTGGCCTTCGTGCATCCGCATCCCGTATTCATAGGCGTCGCGGATCAGGCCGGCATTGCTGCGCGGGTTGTAGTTGCGGACAAGCGCGATAAGGTCTTCGACGTCGATCATTCTTGGCCGAAGACCCCTGTTCCCGTGGCCTTAACGCTGGTTCGCTTCCAGCATCATGCGCAGCATCCGTTCCTCGGATTCCTCGTCGACGGGCTTGGGACGATCCACCTCGGCGCCCAGCAGCAGGGCCATGGCGTCTTCTTCCGGCTCATCGACCTCGATCTGGGTTTGGGTCGATTCGATCATCCGTTCGCGCAGGTCGTCAACGGGCTGCGTTTCCTCGGCGATCTCGCGCAGGGCGACGACCGGGTTCTTGTCGTTGTCGCGATCGACCGTGGGCGGGCTGCCCGCGGTAATCTCACGGGCGCGATGCGAGGCCAGCATCACCAGATCAAAGCGGTTCGGGACTTTGTCGACGCAGTCTTCAACCGTTACGCGGGCCATGTCTCACCTGTGCAGTTGCGAATCAGAGTTCCGGGGCGAAACCGAGGTTGTGAACGCCAAGGCTGAAAATGTCAAGGATGGGGCAGCCCGCCCCCAAAGGGCAGCGGTGTCATTCCCGACAGACCGTCGGGTCCAAGCGCCGCCAGCATCTGCGACACCGTCCGGTCCGTCAAGGGGTGGCGCCAGCCCGGCGCGATTTCCGCCAAGGGGGCCAGCACGAAGCCGCGATCCTGCATCCGGGGATGGGGCAGGATCAGGTGATCGGGGGCGGTGGTCTGCTGGCTGGCCGGGTCCAGCCCGATCCAGCGGCGCAGGGTGGCCGCGTCGGGCAGGATCAGGTCGTCCAGGGCGATCAGGTCCAGATCCAGCACACGCGCGGACCAGCGGCCCGTGCTGCGGTCGCGGCCGAAGTGCGCTTCGATCCCGTGCAGGCGGTCCAGCAGATGGCGCGCGGCCAGGGCGGTGCGGATCACGGCCGCCGCATTGGCATAATCCGGGCCGGATCCCGCCGGTACGGCGGGCGTCCGCCAGATGCGGCTGATTGCCGCTATTGAAATATCGGGTTCACCATGCAGAATATCCAAGGCTTCGCGAAGGGAGTGGACGGCATCGCCTGCGGCGGACGGCAGATTCGCCCCCAAGGAAACGATACCGAAAGACAAGTTTTCCATGGCACCCGTTCGTTTTATGAAGTCTTGCGTCTCCGACGCGTGTGCAAGGCTGCGTGCCCCTGCCGGAACCCGCAGTCCCATTGAAGGCAAGTGATATGTTTTACAAGGATGATCGCCTGGCGATCTTCATCGACGGAGCCAATCTTTACGCCTCGGCCAAGGCCTTGGGCTTCGACATCGACTACAAGCTGCTGCGGCAGGAATTCGACCGTCGCGGCAAGCTGATGCGCGCTTATTACTATACCGCCCTTATGGAGGGCGAGGATTATTCCCCGATCCGTCCGCTGGTCGACTGGCTTCACTACAACGGCTATTGCGTGGTGACCAAGGCTGCCAAGGAATACACCGACACGATGGGCCGCCGTAAGGTCAAGGGCAACATGGACATCGAACTGACGATCGATGCCATGCAGCTTGCGCCCCGCCTGGACCATGCCGTGCTGTTTTCCGGCGACGGCGACTTCAAGCCGCTGATCGAGGCGTTGCAGCGCCAAGGGGTCCGCGTGTCCGTGGTGTCCACCATCCGCAGCCAGCCGCCGATGATCGCGGACGACCTGCGCCGCCAGGCCGACAACTTCATCGAGCTGGATGCACTGCGCGACATCGTGGGCAGGCCCCCGCGCGAACAGCAGACGGCGTCGGAAGGGTAAGCCAAGGCCCGGCCCCGCCTGGGGCCGGGCAACCGGATCAAACCAGCCGGCCTTCCTCCATCGCGGCGCGCACGAAGCCCGCGAACAGGGGGGCGGGTTCGAAGGGTTTCGACTTCAGTTCGGGATGGGACTGGACGCCGATGAACCAGGGATGGTCGGGATATTCGATCACCTCGGGCAACTTTCCATCGGGCGACATGCCCGAAAAGCACAGGCCAGCCTGTTCAAGCGCTTCGCGATAGGTGGCGTCCACCTCGTAGCGGTGGCGATGGCGGTCCTCGATCTCGACCGCGCCGCCATAGACTTCGCTGATCTTCGAGTCGGGCGCCAGGATGGCGGTATAGGCGCCAAGACGCATGGTGCCGCCCTTGTCGTCGGTCACCTTGCGTTGCACGGTGTAATTGCCCTGCACCCATTCCTTGAGGTGATAGACCACCGGGGTAAAGCGCGTCTTGCCGGCCTCGTGATCGAACTCCTCGGAACCCGCATCGGGCATTCCGGCCAGGTTCCGCGCGGCCTCGATCACGGCCATCTGCATTCCCAGGCAGATGCCCAGATAGGGCACCTTCTTTTCCCGCGCGTATTTGGCGGCGGCCAGCATCCCTTCGGTCCCGCGTTCGCCGAAGCCGCCGGGCACGATGATGCCGTGGTATCCGTCCAGCAGATGCGCGCCTTCGCCTTCCAGCTTCTCGCTGTCCACCCAGTCGGCCTTGACGCGCACCCGGTTGGCCATGCCGCCATGGGTCAGCGCCTCGGCGATGGATTTGTAGGCGTCCTCAAGCTGGGTGTATTTCCCGACCACGGCGATGTTCACCTGGCCCTCGGCATTGTCCAGCCGGTCCATCACGTCTTCCCATTTCGAGAGATCCGGACGCGGGGCGGGGCTGATGGCGAAGGCGTCAAGCACGGCACGGTCCAGCCCCGCGCGGTGATAGGCCAAGGGCGCCTCGTAGATCGACTTCAGGTCATAGGCGGGGATTACGGCGTCGGGGCGGACGTTGCAGAACAGCGCGATCTTGGCGCGTTCCTTTTCCGGGATCGGGTGTTCGGACCGGCAGACCAGCACGTCGGGGGCCAGGCCGATGGATTGCAGTTCCTTGACGCTGTGCTGGGTGGGCTTGGTCTTCAATTCGCCGCTGGCCGCCAGGTAGGGCAGCAGCGTCAGGTGCATCAGGATGCACTGACCGCGCGGGCGTTCGTGGATGAACTGGCGGATCGCCTCGAAGAAGGGCAGCCCCTCGATATCGCCGACCGTGCCGCCGATCTCGCACAGCATGAAATCCACCTCCGTGTCGCCGACGGCCAGGAAGTCCTTGATCTCGTTGGTGACATGGGGGATCACCTGGATGGTCTTGCCCAGGTATTCGCCCCGGCGTTCCTTTTCCAGCACGTTGGAATAGATCCGGCCCGACGACACGCTGTCGGTGCGGCGCGCCGACACGCCAGTGAAGCGTTCGTAATGGCCCAGGTCCAGGTCGGTTTCCGCGCCGTCGTCGGTCACGAAGACCTCGCCATGCTCGAAGGGCGACATGGTGCCGGGATCGACGTTCAGATAGGGGTCCAGCTTGCGCAGCCGCACGGTAAAGCCCCGTGCCTGCAAGAGCGCGCCCAGTGCCGCCGATGCCAGGCCCTTGCCGAGCGAGGACACGACGCCGCCGGTGATGAAGATGTAACGCGCCATGAAGGCCCCCGTGATTCCTGCGTGATTTCGCAAATTCTGAATGGTTGCGGGTCACACTGTGACCAGCATCACGGGACTTGAGATATAGCCGATTCGCCCCGTGGCCGCAATGGACCGCAAGCTGATGTGGGGGCGGAAAATCCCGCCCCTAGTTGTGGTGTTCTCAGTTGGCCGGAGCTTCGGCCGGGGCAGCGGGCGCCGCTGGGGCAGGGGCTTCGGGCTGGGCCGGGGCGGTGGCCTGCGGTTCGGCAGGCTGCGTCGCTGCGGGTGCCAGGGTTGCGGGCTCGGCCGCGGGCGGGGCCACGGGTTCGACGGCGGGTGCCGCAGCCTCGGGCGCGGCGGTGTCAGCCACGGGTGCATCAGGCGCGGGCGGGGTCAGGGGATCGCCGCCGGTGGTGGACGAAGGCGGCGGAACATAGGCCGGTGCTGCCGGCAGCGTCGATTCCTGGCGGCCGGCGGGAACGCCCAGCTGGTCCATGATCGAACTGTTCGACACCTGCCGCGCGGCGATGATCGTCAGCGCGATCGAGGTCACGAACAGCGCGATGCCGAAGATCCAGGTCAGCCGGGTCAGGGCGTTCGCGGCCTGTCGGCCGGTCATCACGCCGCCGCCGCCGCCGCCCATGCCAAGCCCGCCACCCTCGGATCGTTGCAGCAGCACCACGCCGGTGAGCAGCACGGCAAGGATCAGATGGATGGTCAGGACGACGTTTTCCACGGCTTTCGGCCTTTCGCTTTCGGACGCGCCTATCTAGTCATCCGGGGGGATGTTGGCAAGCAGAGTAAACCCATGCCCGCGCTGATGATCCAGGGCACCGGATCGAATGTCGGAAAGTCGCTGCTGGTGGCGGGCCTGTGCCGCGCCGCGCGCAACCGGGGCCTGTCGGTCGCGCCCTTCAAGCCGCAGAACATGTCGAACAACGCAGCCGTCACCGCCGATGGAGGCGAGATCGGCCGGGCGCAGGCGCTCCAGGCCCGCGCCTGCGGGCTGGAACCGCTGGCCGACATGAACCCGGTGCTGCTGAAGCCCGAAACCGATACCGGCGCGCAGGTGATCCTGCAGGGCCGCGCCATCGCCCGGGCCGAGGCGTGCGATTACGCCGCCCTGCGCCCGCGCCTGATGGCCGGCGTGCTGGACAGCTTCGCGCGCCTCTCCGCCGCCCATGACCTGGTGATCGTGGAAGGCGCGGGCAGCCCGGCCGAGGTGAACCTGCGCCCGCGCGACATCGCCAACATGGGCTTTGCCCGCGCGGCGGGGGTGCCCGTGGTGCTGGCGGGCGATATCGACCGGGGCGGGGTGATCGCGCAGATCGTGGGCACGCAGGCGGTGATCGACCCGGCCGACGCTGCAATGATCCAGGGTTTCCTGGTCAACAAGTTCCGGGGCGACCTGCGCTTGTTCGATGACGGCTACCGGATGATCGAAGGGGCGACCGGTTGGCGGGGCTTCGGCGTTTTGCCCTGGTTCGCGGACGCGCACCGCCTGCCGTCCGAAGATGCGGTGGATCTGCGGGCCTCGGCCGGGCAGGGGCTGCATGTGGTCTGCCTGTGCCTGTCGCGGATCGCCAATTTCGACGACCTGGATCCGCTGGCGGCGGAGCCCGGGGTGCGCCTGACCATGCTGGGTCCGGGCCGGGCTACTCCCGGCGATGCCGACGTGGTGGTGATCCCCGGCACGAAATCGACGCTGGGGGATCTCGCCTTCCTGCGCGCGCAGGGCTGGGACATCGACCTTGCCGCCCATGTGCGGCGGGGCGGACATGTGCTGGGCCTGTGCGGCGGCTTCCAGATGCTGGGGCGGGTGGTCCGCGATCCCCTGGGTAGCGACGGAATGGCCGGAGAGGTCGCGGGCCTTGGGTTTCTGGACGTGGAAACGGTGATGGCGCCCGAAAAACGGCTGGAGCGCGTGACGGGCACCGCGCTGGGGCAGACCGTGACAGGATACGAGATCCACATGGGCCGCACCACCGGCCCGGACTGCGCGCGACCCTTCGCCCATCTTCCCGGCCCCGATGGCGCAATCAGCCGCGACGGGCGGATCGCCGGCACCTATTTGCACGGGCTGTTTTCCGACGACGGCTTCCGGGCCGCCTGGCTGGCGCGGCTAGGCGCATCGTCGCGGCCTGGATACGAGGCGGGGGTGGATCAGGTCCTGGATGACCTGGCCGACCACATCGAGGCCCATCTGGACGTGGCGGGACTGCTGGCACTGGCCGGTTTGTGACGGGCTTGCCGCTGGACGAAGCGGCCCCGGCGCGCTACCTCGGGGGCATGGAACACGCAAAGCCCCCCCTGATGCTGTATCTTGCCGCCCCGCGCGGCTTTTGCGCGGGCGTGGACCGCGCAATCAAGATCGTGGAACTGGCGCTGCAGAAATGGGGCGCCCCCGTCTATGTCCGTCACGAGATCGTCCACAACAAGTTCGTGGTGGACGGGTTGCGCGACCAGGGCGCGGTCTTTGTCGAGGAACTGGACGACGTGCCCGACGACCGCCCGGTGGTCTTTTCCGCCCATGGCGTGCCCAAGGCCGTGCCTGCCGAGGCGCGGCGGCGCAACATGATCCATGTGGACGCGACCTGCCCGCTGGTCACCAAGGTCCACAACGAGGCCGCGCGCCACCACGCCGAAGGCCTGCAGATGGTGATGATCGGCCATGCCGGCCATCCCGAGGTGCTGGGCACGATGGGCCAACTGCCCGAGGGCGAGGTGATCCTGGTCGAGACGATCGAGGATGTGGCGACCATCGCCCCCCGCGATCCCGAACGGCTGGCCTTCATCACCCAGACCACCCTGTCGGTCGATGACACGGCGGAAATCGTGGCGGCCTTGCAGGCGCGGTTTCCGGCCATCGCAGGTCCGGCCAAGGAGGACATCTGCTATGCCACCACCAACCGGCAGGCGGCGGTCAAGGCGATTGCGCACAAGATCGACGCGCTTCTGGTGATCGGGGCACCGAATTCGTCCAATTCCAAACGCCTGGTCGAGGTCGGTCGGGCGACGGGCTGCGCCTATTCGCAGCTTGTGATGCGCGCCGACCAGATCGACTGGCGCGCCATCGACGGGGCCACCGCCGTGGGCGTCACCGCAGGGGCAAGCGCCCCCGAGGTGCTGGTGAACGAAGTCATCGACGCCTTCCGCGCCCGCTATGACGTGACGGTCGAGATCGTCGAGACCGCGCAGGAGAATGTGGAATTCAAGGTGCCGAAGGTCTTGCGGGAAACCGCCTGACGCCCGCCGGGGGCGCTTCGCCCCCTGGACCCCCCCCGACCCCCCGAGGATATTTGCGTGAAGAAGAAGGCATGATGCGGCTTTATTCGATGCCCTCGTCGGGCAACAGCTACAAGGTGCGGCTGCTGCTGGCGCTGCTGGGTCGGGCGATCGAGACCACCGACGTCGAATATCTGACCGAGGCCCTGGAGGGGGCCAAGGCCAGTGGCCGGTTGCCCTTTGGCAAGGCCCCGGTGCTGGAACTGGACGACGGGCGGCTGCTGCCCGAGTCGAATGCGATCCTGTGCTGGCTGGGCGAGGGGACGGGCTTTGTGCCTGCCGATCCCTTCGCACGGGCCGAGATGCTGTCCTGGATGTTCTGGGAACAGAACCAGCATGAAGGGTTGATCGCTGTTCGGGCCGCGCTGCTGACCTATCCTCATCGGCGGGCGCAGGCGACGCCCGATCGGCTGGCGGCGTTGCTGGACAGCGGCCATGCCCTGTTGCAGGTCATGGAGGACCGGCTGACGGGACGCGAATGGCTGGTGGGCGACGGGGCGACTTTGGCCGATGTCTGCCTTTACGCCTATACCCATACCGCAGACGAGCGGGGCGGGTTCGAGATGGCGCGCTTTCCCGCCGTGAACGCCTGGCTGGCCCGCGTGGCGGCGCTTCCGGGATATGTGGGGCTGGATGGCTGAGCTTTTCGCCTGGACCGACGGCGCCTGCAGCGGCAATCCCGGCCCCGGAGGCTGGGGCGTTCTGATGCGCGCCATGGATGGCGGCAGGATCGTCAAGGAACGCGAGCTTGCCGGGGGCGAGGCGCTGACCACCAATAACCGGATGGAGTTGATGGCGGCGATTTCCGCGCTCGAGGCGCTGTCGCGGCCGTCGGCGATCACCATCACCACTGACAGCGCCTATGTGAAGAACGGCGTGACCCAGTGGATCCACGGCTGGAAGCGCAACGGCTGGAAGACCGCCGACCGCAAGCCCGTCAAGAACGCCGAACTGTGGCAGCGCCTGGACGAGGCGCAGCGCCGCCACACCGTCACCTGGGCCTGGATCAAGGGCCATGCAGGCCATCCCGAAAACGAACGGGCCGATGAACTGGCGCGGGGCGGCATGGCGCCCTTCAAGCCCGCGAAGGTGGCGGGGTGACGCCTGGCCTGCTGGTTCCGCTGCTGGATTATGCGGCGGTGCTGGTCTTTGCGCTGACGGGCGCCCTGGTGGCCAGCCGGGCGCAGTTGGATCTGGTGGGCTTCATCTTCTTCGCCACCTTGACCGGGATTGGCGGGGGCACCGTGCGCGACCTGATCCTGAACCGCGACGCGATCTTCTGGGTGGGGCAGCCGGAACTGATCCTGCTGACCTCGGGCGCCGCCGTGCTGGTGTTCTTTACTGCGCATCTGTTCGAAAGCCGCTATCGCCTGATCGTCTGGCTGGACGCCTTTGCCCTGTCGGTGGCCGTGCCGGCAGGCGCGGGGATCGCGCTGCAGGCGGGGGTCAGTCCGGTGGTCGTCGTGGCGATGGGCGTGGTCACCGGCACCTTCGGCGGGCTGATCCGCGACGTGGTGGGCAACGAACTGCCGATGGTGCTGAAGCAGGGCGAGTTGTATGTCACCGCGGCCTTCGGCGGGGCAGTCGCGGCCGTGGTGCTGATCGGGGTGGGGATGCCCCGGCCCGTGGCGCTGATCTTCTGCGGTCTGGTGGTCATGGCCTTGCGCGCAGGCAGCCTGCTGCTGGGGTGGAGCCTGCCGACCTATCGCGCGCGTCCGCCCCGGGCCGACAAGAACAACCGCTAGCGCAGGACGGGCGGTGCGTCGCGGCGGATGCGGGTAGCCTCGACCCCCATGCGCAAACCGGCGCCGATCCGGTGAGCCAGGGCCGACCAGGCCCGCGCCGGATCAGGCGGCAAGGTGCGGCGCAGGGTTTCGTCGAAGAGCGCCAGCCAGATCGGGAAGTGATCGGCCCGCACGTCGCCCGCCTGCACGTGGACGCGCATCGGATTGCCGTCATAGCTGCGTTCGTAAAGGATCGCGTTGCGCCAGAAGGCGGCGATCTTTGCCTCATGCGCGGGCCAGTCGGTGACGTGGCCTGCAAAGACCGGGCCCAGCACCTCGTGCCGGCGGATGGCGCCGTAGAAGACGGCAACGACGCGGTCGATCTGGTCGGGGGTGACGTCGAAGCGGGGCGGGATCATGGTGGCGGGTCCGTTGGTTGATCCGTCATGTGGCCTGCGGGCGGCTCCGGCGCAAGGCGCGGTTTGACGCATGGGGCCGGTGCTGCTATCGCCGCGCGCCAGCCCGGAAGGATTTCCCATGACCCATTACACCGACGCCCTGACCCAGCTTGGCGCCAAGACCGACCTGCCCGCCGATCCCGAACAGGCGGTGCTGGAACGCGTGCCGAACCCGCAGGCTGGCGAGGTCTATGCCGTCCGCTTCACCCAGCCCGAGTTCACCAGCCTTTGCCCGATCACCGGCCAGCCGGATTTCGCGCATCTGGTGATCGACTATGTCCCCGGCGACTGGCTGGTCGAATCAAAGTCGCTGAAGCTTTACCTGGGCAGCTTCCGCAACCACGGGGCCTTTCACGAGGATTGCACCGTCGGCATCGGCAAGCGGCTGGTGGACGCCATCGCGCCGCAATGGCTGCGGATCGGCGGGTATTGGTATCCACGCGGCGGGATGCCCATCGACGTCTTTTGGCAGACGGGCGCGGCGCCTGCCGGGCTGTGGCTGCCCGACCAGGGTGTCGCGGGCTATCGCGGACGCGGCTAGCGCAGGTTCCGCCAGATCATCAGCGCGGCGTCCGACAGATCGCCCGCCCGCGCCAGCAGGTGTTCGCGTTCAAGACCCGGTCCCGGCTGGGCGCGGTCCAGCCGGTCCAGCAGGCGCAGGATCCGGCGGCGATGCGTGCCGGTCGCGACCTGCAGCGGATCGGCGACCAGCCCCGCGAAGGTCGTGACCAGCGATCCGATCACCGCCAGCGCCAGGCCCGTCACGATCACTTCCCACGGCGAAAGCTCGACCGGGAAGGCCCAGTACCAGGCGCGGCCCAACTGGTCTCCCAGAAGGAAATCGCCGACGGCGGTCGAATGGGCGCGCATCTCGGCCAGCGGGCCTGCCAGCGAGATCACGCCGGGTGTGGCGCGGTTGAACAGAAGCCACCCCGAGGCCAGCACGATGACCGAGGTCGTGATCTCGGACACGGCGTTGCGGGTCTCGGCCAGGGTGGCGGCGGCCTGGCGGGTGATGGCGGGCGGGGCACCGGGGCCAATGCCCTGCGCGTCAAGGTCCGCCACCAGGGCCTCCAGGTCGGCCTGGATCACCCGGCCCATGTCCGAAGGCAGGAACACCCGCCGCGCCGAAAGCCAGGCGCCCGCGCGGCGTAGGCCCAGCCGGGGCAGCGCCCAGCCCACCAGCCGCGTTAGAATAAAGACCGGCGACAGCATCACATTGACCGGCGCGCGCAGCAGGTCCCACCCAAGCGCCGCGCGGTGCAGGCGCAGGGTGCCGCGAAGCCCGTACCGGTCGCGGACAAAGCGCGACACGGCGGCGCGGCGGCGGGCCATGGCATCGTCGGTCAGGGTTGCGGGCACGCGGGCGGCTTTCTATAGAGGTCGGCATGGAATTTCTGGCGTTCGGATCCCGAATTAGCAACCCGGTGGCGTGAGGTTTCGCGCCGCCGGGTCGCCGCTTGTCCGAACCCCCGACCGCCTCTCATGCCTTCCAAGGATGCCCCGATGGCCGCCGATACCACCGTTACGACCGATGCCCCCGACTACCGCGACACCGTTTTCCTGCCGCAGACCGAGTTTCCGATGCGCGCGGGACTGCCGCAGCGCGAGCCCGAATGGCTGGCCCGCTGGGACCGCATCGGCATCTATGACCGCCTGCGCGAACGCAGCGAAGGCCGGGCGCCCTTCATTCTGCACGACGGCCCTCCCTATGCGAACGGACACCTGCATATCGGCCACGCGCTGAACAAGACCATCAAGGACATCATCGTGCGCAGCCACCAGATGATGGGCCGCGATGCGCGCTATGTCCCCGGCTGGGATTGCCACGGCCTGCCGATCGAATGGAAGATCGAGGAGAAATACCGCGCCGAAGGCCGCGACAAGGATGCCGTGGACGTGGTCGAGTTCCGCCAGGAATGCCGCCGCTTCGCCGACGAATGGATCGACATCCAGCGGCAGGAGTTCAAGCGCCTTGGCATCACCGGCAAGTGGGACAATCCCTATCTGACGATGGACTTCCACGCCGAGGCGGTGATCGCGGCCGAGTTCATGAAGC
The DNA here is from genome assembly GCF_014656455.1 of Paracoccus aerius. Classification (GTDB taxonomy): domain Bacteria; phylum Pseudomonadota; class Alphaproteobacteria; order Rhodobacterales; family Rhodobacteraceae; genus Paracoccus; species Paracoccus aerius. The sequence goes on along the minus strand of NZ_BNCL01000004.1, from coordinate 143,714 downwards.
TGGTGATGAACGGCGCGCTGTATCAGGGGTCCAAGCCCGTGATGTGGTCGCCGGTGGAAAAGACGGCGCTCGCCGAGGCCGAGGTCGAATACAAGGACCACACCAGCCACACGATCTGGGTGCGGTTTGGCGTGGAATCGTCGCAGGGTATTTGGGCAACGAAGAAGCCTGCAAGCGTGGTCATCTGGACGACGACGCCCTGGACGATCCCGCAGAACCGGGCCGTCGCGTTCAATCCGGGGATCGCTTATGGCCTGTATCGGGTCGGGACGGTGGCCGAGACCGCGACCGCGCAAGCGGGTGAGCTGCTGGTGCTGGCCGATGCCTTGGCTGAAAGCGTGATGAAGGCTGCGAAGGTTGAGGAGTGGCAACGCGTGGCCGATGTCCCCGCGGCGGAGCTCGAGGGTGTGCTGCTGTCGCATCCCCTGCGCGGCGTCGAGGGCGGCAATGGCGAATGGGACTATGACGTCCCCCTGCTGCCGGGCGATCACGTCACCGACGACGCGGGCACGGGTTTTGTCCACACCGCGCCCAGCCACGGCGACGACGACTATCAGCTGGGCCTGCGCTTCAGGCTGCCGATGACCTACAACGTCGAACCCGACGGCAGCTATCGCAAGGATCTGCCGCTGTTCGGCGGGCAGGCGATCATCGATGCTGACGGCAAGGACGGCCCCGCCAATGTCAGCGTCATCAAGCAGCTGGCCTATGCGGGTGCGCTGCTGGCCAAGGGCAAGATCAAGCACTCCTATCCGCACAGCTGGCGATCCAAGGCGCCGCTGATCTATCGCAACACGCCGCAGTGGTTCGCGGCCATCGACAAGCCGCTGACCGACGGCATGAACGAATACGGCCAGACGATCCGCACCCGCGCGCTGACCAGCATCGACAAGCTGGTGAAATGGTGGCCGCAGACGGGGCGCAACCGGATCCATTCGATGGTGGAGAACCGGCCGGACTGGGTGCTGTCGCGCCAGCGGGCCTGGGGCGTGCCGCTGACCTGCTTCGTGCGTCGCGGCGCCAAGCCCACCGACGACGACTTCCTGCTGCGCGACCAGCGGGTGAACGACCGCATCATCGCCGCCTTCGAATCCGATGGCGCCGATGTCTGGTATCGCGACGGCTTCAAGGCGCGGATGCTGGACGGCGTGGTGAACCCCGACGATTACGACCAGGTCATGGACGTGCTGGACGTGTGGTTCGACTCGGGCTCGACCCATGCCTTCGTGCTGCGCGACCGGGCGGATGGGGCGCCGGACGGGATCGCCGACGTGTACCTTGAAGGCACCGACCAGCATCGCGGCTGGTTCCAGTCCTCCCTGTTGCAGGGCTGCGCGACCAAGGGCCGCGCGCCCTATCGCAATGTTGTCACCCACGGCTTCACGCTCGACGAGAAGGGCATGAAGATGTCCAAGTCGCTGGGCAACACCATCGTCCCCGCCAAGGTGATCGAGCAATACGGCGCCGACATCCTGCGCCTGTGGGTGGCGCAGGCAGATTACACCGCCGACCAGCGGATCGGGCCGGAAATCCTGAAGGGCACCGCCGACAGCTATCGTCGGCTGCGCAACACGCTGCGCTTCCTGCTGGGCGCCTTGGACGGGTTCACGGATGCCGAAAAGGTGGACCCCGCGCAGATGCCGGAACTGGAACAATGGGTGCTGCATCGCCTCGCGCAACTGGATCACGCGGTCCGCAAGGGCTATGACCAGTTCGACTTCCAGGGCGTGTTCCAGACGCTGTTCCAGTTCTGCACCGTGGATTTGTCGGCCTTCTATTTCGACATCCGCAAGGACGCGCTTTACTGCGACGCCGCGACGGATCCGCGTCGCCGGGCCGCGCGGACGGTGCTGGACATCCTGTTCCACCGGCTGGTGACCTGGCTGGCCCCGATCCTGCCCTTCACGACCGAGGATGTGTGGCTGTCGCGCTTCCCCTCCTATGACGACAGCGTGCATCTGCAGGACTTCCCGGCGACCCCCGCCGATTGGCTGAACGAGCCGCTGGCGCTGAAATGGGACCACGTCCGCCGCGCCCGCCGCGTCGTGACGGCGGCGCTCGAGGTGAAGCGGACTGACAAGACCATCGGCGCCAGCCTGGAGGCCGCGCCCGTGGTCCATGTCGATGACCGCGACATGCTGGCCGCGCTGAAATCCGTGGACTTTGCGGATGTCTGCATCACCTCGGACCTGGCGCTGACCGCCGACCCGGCCCCGGCGGAAGCCTTCCGCATGGCCGAGACCCCCGGCATCGGTGTGGTCTTCGAGGTGGCCGATGGCGAGAAGTGCCAGCGGTGCTGGAAGATCCTGCCCGATGTCGGCACCCACAAGCATCCGGGCATTTGCGCCCGTTGCAATGACGTGCTGGGATGACGGACCCGGACCTGCGCAGGGCCATCCTTGCGCGGGTTGCCGGGCTGCGCCCCGGCACCACCTGCTGCCCCAGCGAGATCGCCCGCGACCTTGCCGCCGACTGGCGCCCGCTGATGCCAGCGATCCGGGCCGAGGCCCTGGGCCTTCAGGCCGAGGGTAGGATCGGCATCACGCAGGGCGGCAAGGTGGTCGCCGGGCCGGATCTTCGTGGTCCTGTCCGCCTTGGGCCGCCTGCTTGACGCGGCACCGGCACGGCACCATCCTGCGCCGCGCGTGAGCAACCAGCAGGTCCCCGATGTATATGCCGAACCCAGATCGTTACGACCGGATGCAATATCGCCGCTGCGGCAGGTCCGGCCTGATGCTGCCCGCGATCAGCCTGGGCCTTTGGCACAACTTCGGCCACGACACCCCGCACGAGACCAAGCGTGACATCTGCCGCACGGCCTTTGACCTGGGGATCAACCATTTCGACCTGGCCAACAACTATGGCCCGCCCCCTGGCAGCGCCGAGGAAGCCTTTGGCGAGATCCTGCGGACGGATTTCGCGGGTCTCCGGGACGAGTTGGTCATCAGCAGCAAGGCGGGCTGGCGGATGTGGCCGGGGCCTTATGGCGAATTTGGCAGCCGCAAATACCTGATCCAGTCCTGCGACCAGTCGCTGAAGCGGTTGGGCCTGGATCATGTCGATATCTTCTATTCCCACCGTTTCGACCCCGACACGCCGCTGGAAGAAACGATGGGCGCCCTGGATTACATTGTCCGCTCGGGCCGCGCGCTTTATGTCGGCATCAGCAGCTACAACAGCGCCCGCACACGGGAAGCCGTGGCGATCCTGCGCGACCTGGGCACGCCATGCCTGATCCACCAGCCCAGCTACAACATGCTGAACCGCTGGATCGAACATGACAACCTGCTGGACACACTTGAGGACGAGGGGACAGGCAGCATCGTCTTCACGCCGCTGGCCCAAGGGATGCTGACCGGCAAGTACTTGAAGGGCATTCCCGCCGACAGCCGCGCGGCGCAGGGCAAGTCGCTGGCAAAGGACTGGCTGACCGACACGCTGATCGGGCGCCTGAACGGGTTGAACGACATGGCCGCCGGACGGGGGCAGACGCTGGCGCAGATGGCCGTGGCCTGGACCCTGCGCGACGGCCGCGTGACAAGCGCGCTGATCGGCGCCTCGCGCGCGTCGCAGGTGGCGGATTGCGTCGGTGCATTGGAACGGCTGGATTTCTCCGCCGAGGAACTTGCCCGCATCGACGACCTGTCGGCGGGCGGCGACGTCAACATCTGGCGCGGATCGACCGAGGACGCTGGCGAGGACTGACGCGACAGCGGCCCCCCTTCGTGCTAGGCTGAGGCCGGGATCAAGCGAAGGGGGGCGTCTTGCCCGTCGCCAGCGTCAGCCTGACGAACCTGCCGGGAACCGAGGCGGCCACTGGCCGGGCGGGCAGTCATTGCATCATCGTTGACCGGCCCGAAGGCAAGGCCGGGGGCATGGGCCTGGGCTTCAACGGGGCGCAACTGCTGGCCCTGGCGATCGGCGGCTGCTTCTGCAACGACCTGCGCTATATCGCGCATCGGCGCGGCCTGGGCATCGCGTCACTGGCGGTCAGGGTGGATCTGTCGTTGGAGGGCGATCCGCTGATCGCGACGGGGGCGGACTTGGCGGTTCGCTGCACGCTGGAGGATGGCTCCGACCCGGGCCCCCTGATAGACGAGGCCCGGGAAAGCTCGATGGTCGGCTGTTCCCTGCCGCGCGGGATCCCGGTGTCAGTGGGGCAGGGGGTTTAGTCCCACCACCAGCCGTTCTTCCTCAGCGTCTGCCGGATCGGCTTTTCCTTGGGTGGCAGCCCGTCGGCGAACAGGGGGCGGACCTTCTGGCGGCCCTTGCCCTGGTAGATCAGCTTCTTTGCCGGAGCCCAGTCCTTCAGCCGCCTCTTGATGCGGTTCGGGGCGGTCGCAGCCTCCAGCACCTCCAGCACCCGGTCGGATTCGCGGGCGTAGAGCAGCGGCAGGTTGCGGTAATGGCAGGTGACGGCGCCATCAAGACCCGCAAGGCCGGGGCCGGGGCGCCCGCCGCCAAGGCTGTGGATCACCAGGGGCAGGATCACCTGGTCCAGCCAGGGGTCCAGGCTTTGGCAGGCCAGTTCGTCGGGCGGGTCGCGGCGCACCGACAAGGCCCAGTCGAGAAAGCGTTGCCGGAAGACCGCCGGGTCGGGCCCGAAGAACCAGCCCGCGTTGAAATACAGGTAACGTTCCCAATGCTCGTCGGGCTGGGACAGGTCAAGCGAGGATGCGAAGTCCAGCCCGAAGCGGTCGTAAAGCGACTTCCAGATCGCCCCGTAGCCTGGGCCGTAGAGCGGCGGTTCGGGCCATGTCCCTTCGCGCCGCATCGAGGCCGCGGGCAGGGCGCTGTCAAAGGGCACCTGGTCCAGCGGACCCAGGATCAGCGTGTCCGTGTCGAAGAAGGCGAAGGGCTGGTCCTGGGGCAGGACCGACAGCGCCTCGATCTTGTTGCCATAGGGATAGGCCGCGCCGAAATGGCGGGCGGTAAAAGGCGCGATCTCGGCCCCAAGCGATTCCAGCAGGGCGCGGGTGTCGTCGGGGATGCGGGTGTCATGCCCGGCCCAGGCCCCGTCCGGCTGCGGCTCGGCCACGATCAGGCGCCCGGCGAAATCGGGCGCGGCATGGCGCAGGCTGGCGGCGAAGATGATCGCCTGGAACTCCAGCGGCCCGGCCTGGGCCACGATCAGCAGGTTCGGCGCAGCCATCAGCCGGCCAGCATGGCGAAGACGGTTTCCTTGGGCCGGCACAGGCGCGCGCCCCCTGGCCCGAAGACCACGGGGCGTTCGATCAGGACGGGGTGGTCCGCCATGGCGGCGATCAAGGACTCGTCGGACAAGGCGGGATCGCCCAGGCCCAGGCCGTCATGGGGCGTGTTCTTGCGGCGCAGCAGGCCGCGCGGCGCGATGCCCAGTCGATCAAGCGCGTCGCGCAGTTCCTGGGCCGAGGGGGGTTGCTGCTGGTAATCGCGCACCGCCGGATCCACGCCTGCATCCTGCAAGGCTTGCAGCACAAAGCGCGAGGTCGAGCATTTCGGATTGTGCCAGATCAGGTATTCGGACATGCAGCCCCCAAGGTCGATACAACCTTAGCGCGCAACGTCCGGAATAGGAAGCGCACTGGTTGCCTTGATCTCCTCCATCGACAGAAGCGCCGTGACGTTGTGGATCTTCACCTCGGCGATCAGCGACTGGTAGAAGCGGTCATAGGCGCGCGCGTTCCTGACCTGCACTTTCAGGATATAGTCGATGTCGCCCGCCAGCCGGTGCGCCTCGATCACCTCGGGGCGTTCGCGCAGCGCCTTCAGGAACCTCGCAGCCCAGGCCTTGTCATGTTCGCTGGTGCGGATCAGCACGAAGAAGCAGGCCTCCAGCCCCAGGGCCTCGGGGTCGAGGATCGCCACCTGGCGGCGGATCACGCCGGCTTCCCGCAGCTTGCGGATGCGGTTCCAGACGGGGGTCTTGGACGCCCCCACCCGGTCGGCGATCTGGTCCAGCGAAAGGCTTGCATCCTCTTGAAGCAGGGACAGGATTTTGCGATCCACCTCGTCCAGCCGGAAATTTGTTTTGGCGTGGCCAATATTCTGTGGAAGCTGTTCCGTCATGATCGTCCAACGTGGCTGAATGTCCTTATTTTCCTGACCCTATCGCAAAGATCCAGAACAAAATTCTATATTGTAAGGACCAATCCGAAAGGGTCAGACCATGAGCAAAGCCTTCGTCCCGACGGCCGCCAAGCCCGGCGTCATCACCGCAAACGACCTGCGCGAAGGCCATAACCTGTGGATGTGCGAGGACGGCTGGACCGCCGATCCCGCGCAGGCGACCCTGTTCGAGGACGAGGCCATCGCCGATCTGGCGCTGCTGAAGGCGGTGGGCCAGTCCAACATCGTCGTCGGCCCCTATCTGGTCGAGGCGCGGCGCGGCCCCAACGGCCCCGAGCCGACCCATTTCCGCGAGGCCTTCCGGCAGCGCGGGCCGTCCAACTATTTCCACGGCATCCAGACCCTGAAGCAAGCCAAGCAGTCCGAGGCCAGCAATGTTTGACGTCCGTCCCGTCGATACCGATTACGTGCGCCACCGCGCGGCCCAGTTCCGCGCCCAGGTGGAACGTCGCCTGGACGGCAGCCTGACCGAAGAAGAGTTTCGGCCCCTGCGCCTGATGAACGGCGTTTATCTGCAGCTGCACGCCTATATGCTGCGGATCGCCATCCCCTATGGCACGATCAGCCCCGACCAGATGCGGATGCTGGCCCATCTGGCCGAAACCTATGACAAGGGCTACGGCCACTGGACCACCCGCCAGAACATCCAGTTCAACTGGCCCAAGCTGGTGGAAATCCCCGACATGCTGGACAAGCTGGCATCCGTCGGGATGCACGCGATCCAGACATCCGGCAACACGATCCGCAACGTGACGACCGATGCCTTCGCGGGGGCTGCCGCCGACGAATACATGGATCCGCGCCCCTATGCCGAGCTGCTGCGCAGCTGGTCCACCGACCATGCCGAGTTCCAGTTCCTGCCGCGCAAGTTCAAGATCGCCATCAGCGGCGCACAGCGCGACCGCGCCTTGGTCGCCGCCCATGACATCGGGTTGCGCCTGATCCAGAAGGACGGCCAGACCGGGTTCGAGGTCTGGGTCGGCGGGGGCCTCGGCCGCACGCCCATGCTGGGCAAGGTGATCCGCGACTTCCTGCCCGAGGCGGACCTGCTGGCCTATATCGAGGCGATCATCTCGACCTACAACCTGTCGGGACGGCGCGACAACAAGTACAAGGCCCGCATCAAGATCACCGTGCACGAGCGCGGCCTGGACGTCTTCAAGGCCGAGGTCGAGGAGGAGTTCCAGAACCGCCGCCGCGACTTCCACGGCGCCGACCGCGAGGCCTTGGCGATCTTCCGCGACCGCTTCGCCGCGCCCGCCTTCCGCAACGGCCCGACCGACGGCTATGAGGCCGAGCGAGCCAGGAACGGCGCCTTCCGCAGCTGGACCGACACCAACCTGCACCCCCACAAGGTCGATGGCTATGCCAGCGTGATCGTGACCTTCAAGACGCATGGCGAGACGCCGGGCGATGCCTCGGCCGACCAGATGCGCCTGCTGGCCGATCTGGCGGAACAATACGGCCATGACGACCTGCGCATCAGCCATGACCAGAACGTCGTGCTGCCCCATGTCCACAAGTCTGACCTGCCCGCCGTCTATGCGGCGCTGCAAAAGGCGGGGCTGGCGGTGGCCAATGCCGGGCTGACCAGCGACATCATCGCCTGCCCCGGCATGGACTATTGCACCCTGGCCACCGCCCGGTCGATCCCCATCGCTCAGGAAATCGCGACGCATTTCAAGGATGCGGGCCTGGAGGATGAAATCGGCAAGCTGAACATCCGCATCTCGGGCTGCATCAACGCCTGCGGGCATCACCACCTGGGCCATATCGGCATCCTGGGCCTGGACCGGGCGGGGGTGGAAAACTACCAGATCACCCTGGGCGGCGACGGTTACGACATCCCGGCCATCGGCGAACGCGCCGGCGCGGGTTTCCCCTACGACCAGGTCGTGCCTGCTGTCGATCGCCTGCTGCGCGCCTATCTTGAAGTCCGCGCGGACGCCTCGGAACGCTTCATCGACGCCTATCGCCGGCTTGGTCCCGCCCCGTTCAAGGCCGCGCTCTATCCCGAGCCTGCCCATGCTTGATGACACGCTGGACAGTCGTGCCGCGCGGTTGAACGACCGCTATCGTCATCATGCAGCGACCGAGGTCCTGCGCCGCGCCGTCAGCGACCCGGATCTGGGGCGGGTGGCACTGGTGTCGTCCTTCGGGGCCGAATCCGTGGTGCTGCTGCATATGGTCAGCCGGGTTGCGCCCGGCCTGCCGGTGCTGTTCATCGACACGCAGATGCTGTTTCCCGAAACGCTGGAATACCAGCGGGACGTATCGGCCCGGCTGGGCCTGACCAATGTCCAGGTGATCCGTGCCGACCAGACCCAGGTCGCGCGCCAGGATCCCGACGGGACGCTGCACCAGTTCGACGCCAATGCCTGCTGCGACCTGCGCAAGACGGTGCCGCTGGAAGGCGCGCTGTCTGGCTATGACGCCTGGATCACGGGCCGCAAGCGGTTCCAGAACAACGACCGTGCCGCGCTCGAGTTCTTCGAGCCCGAGCCGCCGTCCCGCCTGCGCATCAACCCGCTGGCCCATTGGCGGGCCGAGGATGTGCAGGAATACATGGTCGAGAACAACCTGCCGCGCCATCCGCTGGTGGCAAAGGGCTATCCGTCCATCGGCTGCGCGCCTTGCACCTCGCCGGTGAAGCCGGGCGAGGATCCCCGCGCCGGACGCTGGCGCGGCAGCGACAAGACCGAATGCGGCATCCACTTCATTGGCGGCAAGATCGTCCGCGGAAAGGTTCCGGCATGACCGACCAGTTGAACAGCGAACGCGTCATCGCGCGCGACGACGGCTTCCATCCGCTGGTGGACGAGGCCGAGGTGACCCTGGCCCCCGACACGCCGCTGGCCGATCTGGCCACCTATCTGGACCGCGCATTGATCTCGATCGACTTTCCCGCCTTCACCGACGGGCGCGGCTTTTCGCTGGCCCGCCGGCTTCGCGAATTGGGCTTCAAGGGCCGCCTTCGCGCCTCGGGCCGGCTGATCGCGGACCAGTATGCGATGGCCCGCCGTGTGGGTTTCGACGAGGTCGAGGTCGCCCCCGACATCGCCGCGCGCCAGCCGGCCGAGCAGTGGATCGCACGAGCCGACTGGAAGGCCTTCGACCACCGCGCCCACCTGGCGGGCTAGGGCTTTCGCCCCGCCGCCCCATCGACTAGAACATGCAGGACTTCCCATGACCCTGGACATTCCCGTGGCCGAAGCTGCCAAGACCGCCTCCAAGACCCTTCCCGACGCGCAGACCGTGACGGCGGTCAAGCATTGGACCGACAGCCTGTTTTCCTTCCGGGTGACGCGTCCTGCGTCCTTGCGCTTTCGTTCGGGCGAATTCGTGATGATCGGTCTGCTGGGCGACAACGGCAAGCCGTTGCTGCGCGCCTATTCCATCGCCTCGCCCAACTGGGACGAGGAACTGGAATTCTATTCGATCAAGGTGCCGGACGGGCCGCTAACCTCGAAGCTGCAGCACATCCAGCCGGGAGACGAGATCATCCTGCGGCCCAAGCCCGTAGGCACGCTGGTCCTTGACGCGCTGCTGCCCGGCAAGCGGCTGTGGTTCCTGGCGACCGGCACCGGCATCGCGCCCTTCGCGTCGCTGATGCGCGATCCCGAAACATACGAGCGGTATGAACAGGTAATCATGATGCATACCTGCCGCACCGCCGAGGAACTGACCTATGGCCGCGAACTGGTCGAAAACCTGAAGCACGATCCCCTGCTGGGCGAGATCTACGGCGAGGATTTCGCCAACCGCCTGGTCTACTACCCCACCACCACGCGCGAGGAATCGCCGCTGATGGGCCGGATCACGGACAACCTGACCTCGGGCAAGGTCTTCACCGACCTGGGCCTGCCGCCGATCAGCCCGGAAACGGATCGCGCGATGGTCTGCGGCAGCCTGGCATTCAACGTGGATGTGAAGGCGGTGCTGGAAGGCTTTGGCTTGCACGAAGGCGCCAATTCGGAACCCCGCGAATTTGTGGTGGAAAAGGCCTTCGTGGGCGACGGCGTTTAAGCCCTTCAGAATTGACGGATGGAAAGGGCGCGGTATGACTGCGCCCTTTTTTGTCGGAACTTTCCGCCGATCACGCCCCGGTCACGCTGATGTTGGGAACCCGCGTCTTGGATTGCCGGTTGATTTCGCGACAGATCAACCCGTTCAAGGGAAGGGAAGACCCATGCGTCGCATGATCAACAACACCACGGCCATAGCGGCCTGCCTGTCGCTGCTGGTGCCGCCGATGGCCCAGGCCCAGGCACCGGCCGATGGTGAACAGCCGCCGGTTCCGCCTGCGCAGGCACAGCCGGCCGAAACGCAGGCCGAACAGGCCGCCCCCACCGAGGCCAGCGAGGAAGCCCCGGCCGAGGAAGCGGCCGCAGAGCAAGTCGCCGAGGAGCCGGTCGAAGAACCCGCAGCCGGGGAAGCGGCCCAGGAACAGGCATCCGAAGCCGCCGAGGAGGCCGCCCCGGCCGAATCTGCGGCCGAGCCTGAAGCAGAAGCGCCAGCCGAGGAGGCCACCGAGGGCGACTCTGAGGAAGCCCCCGCCGAGACCTCTGCCGAGGCCCAGCCCGAAGCCGCGGAACGTCCTGCCGAGGCCGCGCGCGAGCAGCAGGCTGAGCGTCCCGCCGCCGCCGCGCGCGAACAGCAAGCCGAGCGTCCGGCCCGGGCCGGGAACCGCGAAGCCGCGCCCGCCGTGACCGAGGCCGAGGGCGAGGAAACCACCGAAGCCGAGGCTGCTGCCGAGGAAGCCCCTGCCGCCGCCGAAGCTGATGCCGTGACCGACGAGCGCCCGGCCGAGGCCGCGCGCCAGCAGGACCAGGAGCGCCCGGCTGCCGCAGCCCGCGAACAGCAGGCCGACCGCCCCGAACCCGCACCCGAAGACACGGCCGAAAGCGAAGATTCGCTGCGCGACGCGCTTGAGGCCGAGCAGCAGGCCGCGGAAACGCCGGCAGCGGAAGAAGCAGCCGAGGAACCTGCCCAAGCCGAAGCTGATGCGCCTGACGCGCCTGCCGGTGAACAGGGCGAGGATGCGCTGCGCGAGGCGCTGGAGCAGCAGGAAGAAACGCCTGCCGCCGAGAACCAGTCCACCGCGAACGAGACCACCGAGAACCAGCCTGCCGAGGACCAGTCCGCCGAACAGGCCGCTGCCCCCGAAGGTGAAGGCAATGCCCCCGAGGCCGATGCCCCGGTGACCGAGGCGGCCGAGCAGGCGGCGCAGGAAACCGGCGCAGCCACCGCTGCCGCGCTTGACGATGAGCAGGAGGGCGAGGTCGTCGAGCAGGAAATCACCGAGGAGAACAGCCGTTCATCCAGCGAGGATTTCGCCACCAGCCTGCGCGAGGCGCTTGAGCCCGGACAGGAACAGGCGACCGAAGGGGAACAGGCCGCCCGCGAGGAAGACGACGATGACGACAACGACTTGGCCAAGGCATTGCTGCTGGGCTTGGGCGCGGTCGCCGTTGGCACCTACCTGAACAACAACCGGCAGGTGACGCTCAGCGCGCCGGACCGGGTCGTCGTGACCCGCGCCGATGGCAGCCAAGAGGTCATCAAGGACGAGGTCGCGCTGCTGCGCCAGCCGGGATCGACCGTTGCGACCGAGAACTTCGACGATGGTTCGTCCCGCACGGTCGTGACCCGCAGCGACGGCAGCCGCGTCGTGACCATCCGCGATGCCGATCTGCGCGTGCTGCGCCGCACGCTGGTATCGCCCGACGGCACCCAGACGCGCCTGATCGACGACACCGCAACGGTGGAACCCGTGGACGTGGCAACGCTGCCCGCACCCGCGCCGGTTGCCTCGACCGGCGTCTATCAGGACGAATCCGCCCTTCGCGAGGCCCTGCGCCGCGAGGTTGACCTGGATCGCCGCTTCACCTTGGGTCAGGTCCGCAGCATCCCCGAGGTGCGCGCCCTGGTGCCGCCGGTGACCATCGACGCGATCACCTTCGACACCGGCTCGGCCGCGATTTCGCCGGACCAGGCGCGCCAACTGTCCACGCTGGGCAATGTCATCGCGGAATCGATTGCCGAAAACCCGCGCGAGATGTTCCTGATCGAGGGTCATACCGACACGGTGGGCGCGGATGCCGCCAACCTGGCCTTGTCGGACCGGCGCGCGGAATCGGTCGCGCTGGCGCTGTCCGAATACTTCGACGTCCCGCCGGAAAATCTGGTGGTCCAGGGCTATGGCGAGCAATTCCTGCAGGTAAGGCAGGAAGGCGATGTCCGCGAAAACCGCCGCGCAGCGGTGCGGCGCATCACCGACCTTCTGCAGACGGCAGAGGCCAACTGACAAGGAAAAGCCCCGGCGGTGCCGGGGCTTTTTCGTTCAAAGGTGGCGGGGAAACTCGATCTTCGGACAGCGGTCCTGGATCACGATGATGCCGCGCTGTTCCGCCTTGCGGGCGGCGGCATCGTTCCGGATTCCAAGCTGCATCCAGATCGACTTCAGGTGCGGAAGATGCGCCAGGGCTTCGTCCACGATCGGCCCGACCGCCTCGGACCGGCGAAAGATGTCAACCATCTCGACGCCTTCGGTGGCAGGAATATCGGCCAGCCGGGCATAGACCTTTTCGCCCAGGATCGTGTGGCCGGCCTGACCCGGATTGACGGGCACGATCCGGTAGTCGTTGGCCTGGAGATAGCGCGCGACGCCCCAGCTGGGCCGTGCCTCGTTCGGCGACAGGCCCACAACCGCAATCACCTTCACACCACGCACAATCCGCGCAATATCTTCGTCATCCTGAAAATCGACTTCCATGACGGGCCTCCCCTCCTCGTCCAAAAGTTGTAGGATCATTACATAGAAAAGGCGCCCGGTCCAGAAAACTGGCCGGGCGCAAGTCGCGGAACGAGGGACAGTGATCTGAACATGACGGTTCCGAGGTCATGTTCCGAATGGTAAATGGGCAACACCGCCTTTAAGTTCCAGAATAATCGCATTCTTGTGATGGAAAAATGCCGGCAGATTTGTCAGCGTTGCCAGGTTTCCTGGGCCTTGGCGATGATATCGGCCGGCGCCGCCTGCAGTTTGCGGAATGCCCGGCTGGACCCTACCAGATATAGCTTGTTGCCGATCACGACGAAATGTTTGGGATCCCCGGCCACGCGCCGCCCCTCGGACAGCGCCACAGGGCACAAGCCGCCGAATGCAGGTGCGAAACGGCGGGGGTCGGATTCGAAGCGGCTGCGGTTCTCCTCGGACGCGAAATGCCAGACCTTGCCCTTCCACAGCGTCGAGATGTCGCCCCGACCCGGCAGGGGCCGCCCGCTCTCCAGAAATCCCACGGCATCATAGCCGTCCATTGCCCAATCCTGCGCCATGGCCGGCAGGACAGGGGCGGCGGTCAGCATCAACGAGATCAGCAGCGTTTTCATCGGCAGGCAGTTTGTGGCGGCAGCAGAAGCCTTAATTGGCAGCACTGGCCAAGATTCTCAACGCCGCCGCAAGCATTGTCGCAGCGATGTGATTTTCACGCCATGCTGGCTGCATAGAGCGCGACCGCCGCCGCATTGGACACGTTCAGGGATCCGAAATCCGCTGCAAAGGGAATGCGCGCGACATGGTCGCAGCTTTTGGTGGTCAGGTCGCGCATCCCCGGCCCCTCGGCCCCCAGGACCAGGCAGACGGCGCGGCCCGGCAGGGTTTCAAGCAGGTCGGGCAGGGGGCTGGTGCCGGTCCCGTCCAAGCCGATCAGCGTAAAGCCCATGCCCTTCAACTGACTCAGCGCCTCGGCCAGGTTGGGCACGCGCAGATAGGGCTGCCGTTCCAAGGCGCCCGAGGCAGTCTTGGCAAGGGCGCCCGTCTCGGGTGCGGAATGGCGGGCCGGTGCGATCACCGCCCGTGCCCCGAAGACCTCGGCCGAGCGCAGGATGGCGCCGATGTTGTGGGGATCGGTCACCCGGTCCAGGGCCACCAGCAGCGGCCGCTTTTCGCCCGCGGCCTCGCGCAGCACCACGTCGCTGAGCCCGCCCCATTTCAGCGGCTTCACCTCGAGCGCGGCGCCCTGGTGGACGCTGTCGGGGGCCAGGGGCGCCGCCTTGCCGAAGACGCGGGGATCGGTGATCTCGGGCGTGACGCCATGCAGGTCGCCCAACCGGTCCACAGCGTTCTGCGTGACGACCAGCCGCAGCTTTTCGCGGCGCGGATTGGCAAGCGCGTCGCGGACCGCGTGCAGGCCGAACAGCCACACCGTCTCGGCGGCCGAAGCGCGGCGCGCGCGTTCCTTGTCAATCACCCAGGTGGGTTTCTTGGGCTTTCCGGGTCGTTCGGCCATGCGCAGGATCCTTGTGGCTGGCCCCCTTCATGGCGCGCATGGCACCCCGGACGCAAGGGGCCGAAATCCGCTTGACGCCCCCCGCCACGCCCGCTAATGACGCCCCCACGCCGAATGGCTCGGCGGGCGACGTGCTGCAAGGTGCGGCAGCGGACTGTAACTCCGCCGGGGAGACCCATGCCTGGTTCGATTCCAGGGTCGCCCACCATTTCCCCCTTCATGTTCCGGCAATGGTGCGGTCGTGGCCGAACAAGGCGCGGTCCGCTGCCTAGGACACCGCAGCCCGAGGGGCCGGCTTCACATCGATCTTGCCAAGAAGGCGCGCGCTGATCGTGTCCCCGATGGGAAATGCGGATGTCGCGGCGGGCGAGGGTGCGTTGCAGACATGCAGGGTCCGTGCCGTTTCGCGGATCAGGAAGTCGTCGATCATCCTGCCGTCCCGACCCACCGCCTGCGCCCGCAATCCCGAAGGATAGGGCTGCAGATCGGCCAGGGTCAGCATGGGGCAATAGCGGCGGCAGCGTTCAAGATAGACCTTGCGGGACAAGCTGCCGCGCATTTCCTGAAGGCCGACCTTCGCAAAGCGCCGCGCCAGACGCCAGAAGCCGGGAAAGGCAAGGCTGGCGGCGATATCGGCAGCACCCGGCCAACTGCGCTCATAGGTTTCACGGCCCAGCGAGAAGACGGCATTGGGGCCGACCGTGACATAGCCGCCGATCATCCGGGTCAGGTGAACCCCCAGGAACGGCAGCGAGGGTTCGGGAACCGGATAGATCAGGTGGCGGACAACCTGGTCCAGATGGGGGGCCAGGCGGTAGTATTCGCCCCTGAAGGGGATGATCCTGAAATCATCGGCCAGGCCTGACATGGCCGCGATGCGGTCCGCCTGAAGCCCCGCGCAGGCGACGGCCGAGCTGGCCGAGAAATCCCCGACCGAGGTTTCGACGACCACCTCGTCGGGACGTTCGTCCAGGTTCGTGACAAAGGCGCCGAAGCGGAAATCGACCCCTTGCGCGGCCAGAAGATCGCGAAGCGTCGCGCAGATCCGGGCATAGCTGACGATGCCGCTGGCGGGGCTGAAAAGCGCGCGAAGCCCGACGATGTTGGGCTCCATCTCGGTCAGTTCGTCGCCTCCGATCAGGGTCGTGGCCAGGCCGTTGGCCCGCGATCTTTCGCCAAGGTTTTCCAGTGCGGGCAGTTCATGCGGTTCCGTGGCGACGACCAGCTTGCCGCAGGTGTCGAAGGGGATGCCGTGCTGTTCGCAGAACAGCTTTGTCCTCGCGGCCCCTTGCTTGCAAAGCGTGGCCTTCAGGCTTCCCGGCGCATAGTAGATCCCGGCATGGATCACCCCGGAATTGTGGCCCGACTGGTGAAGGCCCGGGCCCTTTTCCTTTTCCAGAAGGGTGATGCGGAGGTCGGGGTTCGCGTTCCGCAGGCTCCAGGCGGTCGTCAGGCCCAGGATGCCCCCGCCCACGATCACGACATCATTCTGCGGCATGATCCCCTCCGTCGGTTGCATTGCCTTGATGCAGAATTGCCGCGCATGGCCGGGCGGTAAAGGGATCATAAGGCGGTCGCCGCAAGGCCCGCCATAGGTGAGGAAGGTCATCCGGGGCCTGGCCATCCCTCGTTGCCCTGCCTGCCGGATCAAAATGGCCAGATGGTTCGCGGGCCGCGATGCATTCGGATGATGCGCAATGCCCATTCGGACAGTTTTCCGTCCCTGACTTCGCAGCAATTCTTCGGGAAGGCATGGGTCACCAGATTCTGCCGCAGCAGAGCGGAGAGTTTCCTTGGCGATAAAAGATTGCACAATCGGCAGCGGCGCGGTGATTCACCACCCCGATCTCGTGAACCTGTATGGCTGCAGCGTCGGCGAGGAAACTCGGATCGGAACCTTTGTCGAGATACAGGCGGGCTGTTCGGTCGGCGCGCGCTGCAAGATATCCTCGCACAGCTTCCTGTGCGAAGGCGTGACGCTGGAGGACGGCGTCTTCGTCGGCCACGGGGTCATGTTCACCAACGACCGCTATCCCTCGGCGGTCAATCCCGATGGAAGCCTCAAGGGCGGCGGTGACTGGGTCTGCGAAGGCACCCGCGTCAGGCATGGCGCCAATATCGGATCGAATGCGACGATCCTGCCGGGGATCACCATCGGCATCGGCGCCACCGTCGGGGCGGGTTCCGTCGTCACCCGGGACGTGCCGGACCACGCCATGGTGGCCGGAGTGCCGGCGCGGATCATTTCCCGTGGCGGATCCGCCGCAAAGCGGACCGAATCCCTGGAGGCAAGGACATGATCCATGTTGGTGTCATCGGCTATGGATACTGGGGGCCGAACCTCGCGCGCGCCGTCGCGGAAAGCGGGGTGGCCCAGGTCGCGATGATCGCGGACCAGTCGCCCGATGCACTGGCCCGCGCGGCGTTGCGCCACCCTGCAGCCAGACTGACGACGGATCTGCAGGAACTGCTGCGCGATCCAGCGGTGGATGCGGTCATGATCGCGACGCCGGTCCAGACCCATTACGCCTTGGCCCTTGCGGCGCTGAGGGCGGGCAAGCACGTCCTGGTCGAAAAGCCGATGACCGATGATGTCGACCAAGCGCGGCATCTGGTCGACGAGGCGGCGCGGCGGGGGCTGACGCTGATGGTGGATCACACCTTTGTCTATACCCCGGCCGTGCAGGCGATTTCCCGTCTGGTGCGCGAGGATGTGCTGGGCGCCATCTACTACTATGATTCGACGCGGGTGAACCTGGGGCTGTTCCAGCGCGACGTGAACGTTATCTGGGATCTGGCCGTGCATGACCTGGCGATCCTGGATCACCTTCTGGACCAGCGGCCGGTCGCCATCTCGGCCAGTTCCGCGGGCTTCCTGGCCGGTCGCCCGGACAACATGGCGCAGTTGAACATCCACTATGGCAACGGGGCACTGGCGCATCTGAACGTCAACTGGCTGGCGCCGGTCAAGATCAGGCAGACCCTGATCGGGGGAAGCCGCAAGATGGTCCTGTATGACGACATGCAGACCAGCGAAAAGCTGCGGGTCTATGACCGGGGCGCCAGCTGCGGCAGCGGCCCTTACGAACATCTGGTGTCCTATCGCATCGGCGACATGTACGCCCCGGCGCTGTCCTCCAAGGAGGCGCTGCTGACCGAGGTAGAAATCTTTGCGGACTGCATCCAGCAGGGCAGCGCGCCGGCGACGGACGGGCTGGCCGGCCTGCGCATCGTCGAGATGCTGGCCGCGGCTACCCGTTCGACCGAGCTGCGCGGTCATCCGATCGATCTTGTGAACTTGAAGGTGGCATCATGATCCCGTTTCTGGACCTGCGGCGGCAATATGGCGACATCAAGGACGAGCTTGAGGGCGCCGTCCTGGCCACCCTGCGCAGCGGGCAATATGTCCTGGGCGAGCAGGTCGAACGGTTCGAACGGAGCTTTGCCGACTATTGCGGCGCCCGGCATGTGATCGCCGTCAGCAGCGGAACGGCGGCGCTGCAACTGGCCCTGCTGGCGGCCGGCATCAA
Organism: Paracoccus aerius; assembly: GCF_014656455.1. Lineage (GTDB taxonomy): Bacteria > Pseudomonadota > Alphaproteobacteria > Rhodobacterales > Rhodobacteraceae > Paracoccus > Paracoccus aerius. The sequence goes on along the minus strand of NZ_BNCL01000004.1, from coordinate 125,785 downwards.
GCTGGGCGACGAGGTAATCACGGTGCCCACCACCTTTGTCGCGACGGTGGCTGCCATTGCCTATTGCGGGGCGACGCCGGTTCTTGTCGACGTGGATCCCCGCACCCTGACCATGGATCCCGAGAAGCTGGAAAAGGCGATCACCCCGCGCACCCGCGCCGTCGTCCCGGTCCATTTCCACGGTCGCCTTGCCGACATGGCGGCAATCGGCGCCATTGCAGAAAAGCACGGGCTGTGCGTGATCGAGGATGCCTGCCAGGCCCATGGGGCCGAACGCGACGGGGTCCGCGCCGGCGCCTTTGGCGCGATGGGCTGTTTCAGCTTCTATCCTGGCAAGAACCTCGGCGCCGCGGGCGAGGGTGGGGCGATCACCACCAGCGACGATGCCCTGGCCGAGCGGCTGCGGATGCTGCGCGACTGGGGGCAGCGCGAGCGTTCGGTCCACGAGCTGCGCGGATACAACCTGCGGATGGATGCCGTTCAGGGTGCGGTCCTAGACGTCAAGCTGCGCTATCTGGACGGCTGGAACGCGGCCCGCCGTCGGGTGGCGCAGGCCTATGACGAGGGGTTGGCGGGTGCGGTGGAACGGCCTTCGCCTGCGGGACCGGCGGACCATGTGCGCCATGTCTATGCCCTGTGCCATCCCCAGCGGGATGCCCTGCGCCAGGCCCTGTCGGATGCGGGCATCGCCACGAACATCCATTATCTTCGGCCCGTCCACCTGCAGCCCGCCTATGCCGACCTAGCGGCCGGACCCGGCAGCTTCCCCGTGGCCGAGCGCTATGCCCGCACCACGCTGTCCCTGCCCATCTATCCCGAACTGACCGGACCCGAGATCGGCCGCGTCATCGACGCCGTGAATGCCTGCGCCGAGCGGCTGGAAACCACCAACCCGCCTATGGAGATGGCATCATGAGCAACCAGACGATCCTTGCCGGTGCCAATGTGCTTGTGACCGGCGGCAGCGGCTTTGTCGGCTCTCACCTGGTGGACCAATTGGTCGAGGCCGGGGCGGCGCAGGTCGTGGTGATCGACAACATGGTGCGCGGCCGGCCAGAAAACCTGGCCGCGGCCATGCAGACGGGACGGGTCCGCCTTGTGTCGGGCGATATCCGGGACCGCGCCTTGATGCAGTCGCTGGTGGCCGAATCCGAAGTCGTCTTCCACCAGGCCGCCTTGCGGATCACGCATTGCGCCGCCGAGCCTGACGAGGCGATGGAGGTGATGGTCCAGGCGACCTATGACCTGTTGCAGGATTGCGTGCGCTACAAGGTCGGAAAGCTCGTCATGGCCTCGTCAGCCTCGATCTATGGGCTTGCGCCGCATTTCCCGACGCCCGAAAGCGACCCGCCCTATGCGAACAGGACGCTGTATGGCGCGGCGAAGACCATGGGTGAAGGGCTTCTGCGGTCGTTCAACGACATGTATGGGCTGAACTATGTCGCCCTGCGCTATTTCAATGTCTACGGCCCCCGCATGGACCTGCATGGACGCTATACCGAGGTGCTGGTCCGGTGGATGGAACGCGTCGCCCAGGGACAGCCGCCGCTTGTGTTCGGCGACGGCTTGCAGACCCTGGACATGATCCATGTCCGCGACGTGGCGCGGGCCAATATCCTGGCTGCGGAAAGCACGGCGACGGACCGGGTCTACAATGTCGGCTCGCAGACCGAGACCTCGCTTCTTCAACTGGCGCGTCTTGTGGCGTCCCAGATGGGACGGCCCGATCTGGTGCCGGTCCACATGCCCGAACGTGCGGTGAACCCCGTGCCCCGGCGCCTTGCCGATTGCCAGGCGGCGGCCGACGACCTGGGCTTCCGCGCCCGGATCGGCCTGGCCGAGGGGCTGGCAGAACTGATCGACTGGTGGCGCGCGCAAGGCGCCCTTGACCTGGCGGTGGCGGAATGATCCCGATCGCGAAGCCCTTGTTGGGAGAGGCCGAGGCCAACGCCGCCTATGATGCCGTCCTGTCCGGCTGGGTCAGCCAGGGGCCGAAGGTGGCCGAGTTCGAGGCCGCCTTTTCCCGCTTGACCGGCGCCCCCCATGCCTGTGCCGTGTCGAATTGCACCACCGCCTTGCATCTGGCGCTTCTGGCCGTCGATGTGGGGCCGGGCGACGAAGTCATAACCGTGTCGCATTCCTTCATCGCGGGCGCCAATACGATCCGGCAATGCGGTGCGACCCCCGTCTTCATCGATATCGAGGCCGGCGGCTACAACATGGATCCCGCCCTCATCGCCGCTGCCGTGACGCCGCGCAGCCGGGCCATCCTCTGCGTCCACCAGATCGGAATGCCCTGCGACATGCCCGCCATCATGCGGATTGCACGCGCGCATGGCCTGGCCGTGGTCGAGGATGCCGCCTGCGCGGCAGGATCACAGATCAGGATGGACGGTGCCTGGCGGCAGATCGGCTATCCGATCGGCGACGTGGCCTGCTTCTCGTTCCATCCGCGCAAGGTCCTGACCACGGGCGAGGGGGGGATGCTGACCACCGCCCGTGCCGACCTGGACGCCAAGTTCCGCTTGTGGCGCCAGCATGGCATGTCGGTTTCAGACCGCCAGCGCCACGCCAGCGCCAGCGTGATCTTCGAGGATTACCCGGTCCGGGGCTACAATTACCGCATGACGGACATCCAGGCCGCCATCGGGATCGAACAGCTGGCCCGGCTGCCCCAGATCATCGCCCAACGCCGCAGGCTGGCTGATCGTTACCACCAGGCACTGGAGGCGATGTCCGGGGTCACGCGGCCTGCAGAGCCGGACTGGGCATCGTCGAACTGGCAAAGCTATGCAGTGGCTCTGGCGCCGGGGCTGGACCAGCGGCAGTTGATGCAGTCGATGCTTGACCGGGGCGTCGCCACGCGGCGCGGGATCATGAACATGCACCAGGAAGAGGCGCAGATGGACCTGCCCCGCCGGTTTGCCCTGCCGCGGTCGGAACAGGCCCGCGACCAGACGATCCTGCTGCCGCTTTACGCGCAGATGACCGACGACGAACAGGATGAGGTTCTGGCGGCCCTGGACGATGGCCTGGCTGCGCAGTTCCACGGCAGCCGCCCCCGGGCAGACGTCCTGTCCCGAGAGCCGGTCCAGTCCCATTCCTGACCGCAGCCGCGGTGCGGGTTGCAGGCGGTTGCCGCCTGGCCCGTGCCAGGGCCCCATCCGGGCATCTGCCCTATCCTAATGGACATTTGGTTTTTTTCCACCGGTGAGGCAGGATCAAGAAGCACTCTTTGGCAGATCTCCGGTTCGGACGGACAGCAGAGGAGGAACCCAGGATGAAGCCCGATGCCGCTGACGCGTTCAGGCCGCGGCGTCAACCCTCGGGACGTTCGCCCCTTCGGCATGACGACCGCGACCCGGCGGAACCTGCCGCAGCCAATGGATCATTCGAACGCGGAACCGTTGCCCGATATGCGCGCGGGACCGAGATCATCGCCCAGGGGGATGCCGACAGCAGGATCGGCCTTATCGTATCGGGGCTGGTCAAGGTGTCGATGACTAGCGGCAATGGTGACAGCTATATCGTGCAGATCCTGCATGAAGGCCAGTTGGTCGGCGATCCCTGGCTGGGCCAGAGCGCCTTTTCCTGGGGGGCAGCGACCCATGCGGGGATCTGCTGGCTGACGCCCGATTCCGTCCTGCGGTCAGGTGGTTCCGACAACACCCAATTGCTGGGCCTGTCGGACACGCTTGCGGGACAGTTGCGCGAAGCCCAGTTCTCGGCGCTGTCGCTGCGGGGGCGCAACGCCTTGCAGCGCATTGCCTATTGGATTCTTGCCCAGATCTGTTGCGAGCCTGGCCCGGCGGAAGACAAGCATATCCAGATCCTGCTGACCCGCCGTGATCTTGCGTCGCTTCTGGACATGACGGTCGAAACGCTCAGCCGCGTCATGCACCAGCTTGACGAACACGGCGCCATTGCCTTGCTGACACCGGACACGCTGCGCGTGAGGGATCTGGCAAGGCTGTTCGACGAGGCCAAGCTGTCCAGCGACAGCGGCGAGGGCGAGCTTGCCGACAATGGATGGAGGTGGGGGTCAAGGGTGACGCAGATCGGCGCAAAGACCGTCTGAGACAGGCCGGGGCGGCCGGCATTCCCGGCCATGCCGCAAAAGAAGAAGGGCGCGGGGCGCCCTTCCCGTGTGCAGGGGTTGATGCGTGCCTGTCAGGCCGCATGGTCCAGCGTCGCCTGCCAGTTCTGCTGGAACTCGGCCCAGTCGAAGCCGTCGTGGTCGGCTGCGCTTGCGTCCCACTGATGGTGATCCACCTGTGCCTGCTTCGCAAGATCCGCATCGGCGACCTGGGCCAGGTCGGCCAGGTCATCGGCCTGGTTCGCGCCGGACGCATCCTGATTGTCTTTGGCGGCAAAGACGAACTCGTCCTGCTGCGCGGCGGCTTGGTCCGCATCCTTCAGCATCAGGTCAACCCAGTAGTTGCTGCCCTTGAAGCTTTGCTGCGGGAAGCCCCCGCGGTCGGAATAGGAATAGACGCCTGCGTTCGCCTCGACCGATACCGGGCCCAGATCCCGATCCGCGGTGAAATAGTTCGACGTGGCTGCATAGCGACCGTTGCTGGTGAAATACGAAGCCACATAGTCTTCGCCTTCCTCCAGCACGACGGGCTTGTCAAAGCTGACCTCTTGCCAACCCTTGCCCTCGACGTCGCTGACCCTTGCCTTTGCGATCAGATCGCCATCCTCGGACCAGAGGCTGACGGATTTCACGTTGGCAGCCTCAGAGGCGATGTAGACCCGCAGGCCTTCGACCTCGACGGGGGCGTCGGCGGTGAACTTCATCCCCAGTTCGACCGCCCGGTTGTCGGCATCGGCCCGAACCTTGGCGGTGTCGGCGTCGTCCCACAGTCCTTGCACGTCGTTGCCCTGGCCGGGCTTTGGCTCGACAGGCTGCGGCTGCGGTTGCGGTTGCGGTTGCGGCGCAGGAGCGGGCGACGGCTTCTGCTCGTCCTCAGGCTGCTGGGGCTGGGGCTGAGGTTGGGGCTGGGGCTGCGGCTGCGGCTCGGCCGAACCGCTGCCCGCCTCGAATGCGCCGATGTCAACCGTCCCCTTGACCCGAACCGCGCCGTCCAGATCGTGCTGGGCCAGGCCGAAGGCCGAGGTGCCCGCGTCGATGGCGGCCGAGCCCTTGGTCAACTGGAAGTCCCCGTTGGCGGCATCGACAAAGCCCGGCGCCACGCCAAGCTTGTTGCCATCCGCAGCCGACAGGCCCTTGTTGCCGCCGTCGGTGCGCACCGATGCCGCGCCGTTCGTCCCGGCATAGGTCAGGTTGTTGGCCCAGACCACGCCGTCATTCGTGTAGCCGCCGTAGGACGTGTTGTCGATCGCGGTGTTGTTCCTGTTCACCGACGGATCGGCGACCGCGATGTTGTTCACGAAGGTGTTGTCGCTGGACTGCGAGTTGCTGATCTCGCCGCGCCAGGTGCCGGTGTTCTGGTTGTCCTGGTTGTTGTGCCAGGCCGTGTTGCCGCGAACGGTGACATTGTCGCTCCAGGTGACCTGGATGCCCTTGCCGCCGTTGAGGTAGACCAGGTTGTTTTCCACAAGTGTCGGATAGGTATAGCTGGGATGGCCGCCGGTCTGGGTGCTTTGGAAATCGTCGATGATGATCCCGTTGCCGTCGGTATGCTGGCCGGATTTCGTGACGTTGCCATAGGAGGTGTTGTCGCGGATGATGGTCCGGAACCCGCCGGTCGTCGTGTCGCCGGTGATGTTGCGGTTCTGGTAGATCGAGATCCCCGAGAACCAGCCGTCCGAGGCATTGTCAAAGGTCGTGTTGCCTTCGACGCGGATGAACTCGGACTGGTTGAACTGGATGCCGGATTCGCCGCTGCCCTGGATGACGTTGTCCAGCACGTTGATGTGGTGGACGCCGTTCGCCTCGATCCCGTCGCCCCGGGCGTTGTTGATCTTGAAGCCCTGCACCGTGACATAGTCGTCGTTGATGCTGATGCCGTTCCAGCCGCTGGACGGCGGATTGATCGTCACGCTTCCCGGCGTCTCGGCGCGCAGTGTGACGTTACCGGCGGCCGACCCGCCCGTGTTGATGTGCAGGGCCTCGTTATAGGTTCCCGCGCGGACGACGATTTCGTCGCCTGGTGCAAGCCTCGCGTCAAGCGCGTGCTGGATCGTGCGGAAGGGCTGGGAAGCGCTGCCAGTTGCGCCATCGCTACCGTTCGTAGCGACAAAATAGGTTGCCATGGGTTCTTTGCCTTTACTTCTGGATGCGTCCCCGGAGGCTCCGGGTTGTCCTGAAGCTTTTAGGATGCCTGCCGCTGCTGGCGCATCCCCGTAAAGGCTTAGGTTTTTGCACTGCGGCAACAGGCTGCCGAGCGGATTTCGGCTGACGGTCCCCGACCATGAAGGCAGTTCGCGGCAAATCCTTGTTTTGGCATGGGCCGGATCATGCTGATCACCCCAAGCGGGAATCTGCCAGACGGTCATCATGCCGGCGGCGAGTGTTATCCACAGCTTCCACATGACCCAACCGGAATGTTTTCAAGACATTGTATCTGAACGGAATAGTTTAGCAGGGCTGCGAAAGGCCAAACATTGCCTGTTCTGCAAGTTCGCCGCCATTTTGTCTGCTCGGCACCATGATGCTGATGACAAAGGGCTTTCCACCGGGGGCTGAATGCTGATCCGCGCCACCTAATGCCTGGTGCCGGCCGTCGCGTCGACGGGAAACCTTCGCAATCCGCTGCGCTGCAGCGCAAGCAGGTACAGATATCCCGGCACCACCCGGCAATAGCGCCGCCAAAGGCGCCGGGGCTCGGACAGAAGGCGGTAGGCCCATTCCAGGCCCGACCGCTGCATCCATCCCGGTGCCTGCTTCTGCAGGCCGGCGTGAAAGTCGAATGCCGCGCCGACGCCGATCAGCATCGGCGCTTCAAGGCGGCCGCGCATCTGGGCCATCCACCGTTCCTGCTTTGGCGCGCCGATCCCAACCCAGACGATGTCGGGCCGGGCCTCGTTGATCCTTGCCGCCACGTCCTTCTCCTCATCCGGGGTCAGGGGGCGGAAGGGCGGGGCATGGTGGCCGACGATCTGCGCATCGGGAAAGCGTGCCTTCAGGCGCCTGGTCAGCCGCTGCAACGTGTCCTCGGTCGCGCCATAAAGATAGTGCCGCATCCCGCGCCCGAACAGTTCAAGCATCAGGTCCGGCCCATAGACGCGCCCGGCCCAGCCATAGCCGCGCCGCCGCAGTTCCCAGACAAGGGGCATTCCGTCCGGGGTGACAAGCGTCGCCTTGTTGTAGGCGTCTTTCAAAACAGCGTCGGACTGGGAATCGACAAGCCCGTGCGCGCCGCAGATGCACACGAAGCCGCGCTGCCTGTCGCGGACGGCGGCTTCGATCCGCTCGACCGCCATTGGCAGGTCCAGGGCGGAAACCCGCACCCCCAACAGGTTGATCGTCTGGGTCTCGTCCTGTCGGCCGGTCTTGTGATGGGGCTGCATTCTGCACCTCGGGCTTAAGGTCGGATCATCGTCTGTGGTCGTGCTAGCTTCGGATCAGCGCGTGGTTGTCGGTGAACCAGCGGTAGGTGTCGGCCAGCCCGTCCTGCAGCGATATGCGGGGCTTCCATCCCATCGCGGTGATGCGAGAGATGTCCAGCAGCTTGCGCATCGTGCCGTCGGGGCGGGACGGATCCATGCGGATCGCGCCCTTGTAGCCCGTGACATCCGCGATCATGTGCGCCAGGTCGTGGATCGTGATGTCGCGGCCGCTGCCGACGTTCACATGGGACACAGTCGGCTGGACATGGGCCCGATAGGCCGAGACGGGCAGGTCCAGGACGAACAGCGCCGCACGCGCCAGGTCGTCCACATGCAGGAATTCGCGCCGGGGCAGGCCGGTGCCCCAAACGGTCAGCTGCGGATCCTGGCGGATCCTTGCTTCGTGGCAGCGCAGCATCAGGGCGGGCATGACATGGGCATTGTCGGGATGGAAGTTGTCGCCCGGCCCGTAAAGGTTGCAGGGCATGAGCGACCGGTAGTCGCGGCCGTATTCGCGGTTGTAGCTTTCGCACAGCTTGATCGCCGCGATCTTGGCAATGGCATAGGCCTCGTTCGTGGGCTCCAGCGGGCCGGTCAGAAGCTGATGCTCGGCAATGGGCTGGTGCGTGTCCCTGGGATAGATGCAGGATGATCCCAGTTGCAGGATCCGCTGGACCCCGGCCTGATGCGCCGCGTGGATCACCGTTGTCGCAATGGCAAGGTTCTGCTGGAGGAACTGGGCCGGGTAGGTGGCATTGGCATGGATCCCGCCGACCTTTGCAGCCGCAAGAATGACCACGTCAGGCTGCGCCTCGCGCAGGAATGCCCCCACCTGGCGTTGGTCCGAAAGATCCAGTTGCGCCCTGTCGCGGGTCAGCAAGGTGATCGGCTGGCCGTCGGCGCGACGCTTTTCCAGAGCCCGCAGGATGGCGCTTCCGACCATCCCGCGATGCCCTGCAACAAAGATCCGTGTCATGTGCTTCTCCGTGTGGGGCTAAAGACCAGCGGCAACGGCAGCGGGCATGTCGTCCTGCCTCAGCCGGACCTGCTGGCGCGCATCCAGAAGGTCGGCTGCGACCATTTCGGCGCACATCTCTCGGGCGGTGGTCTCGGGACGCCATCCCAATCGCGTCCGCGCGCGGCTGGCATCGCCCAGCAGGGTCTCGACCTCGGCGGGACGGAAGAATCGGGGATCGATCCGCATGATGACCTGGCCCGGCCGAAGCGCCGGCGCGGCATTGCCCGACACAGCGACGACCCGCGCAGTCTCATCGACGCCGGAGCCTTCGAAGGCCAGGGTGATGCCCAGCTCGGTCGCGGTCCAGACCAGGAACTCGCGGACCGAGTTCTGCTGGCCCGTGGCGATGACGAAATCCTCGGGCGCGTCCTGCTGCAACATCATCCATTGCGCGCGGACATAGTCGCGGGCGTGACCCCAGTCGCGCAGGGCATCCAGGTTCCCCAGGTAAAGGCATGGTTCCAGCCCCTGCGCGACGCGGGCCAAGCCGCGGGTGATCTTGCGCGTGACAAAGGTTTCCCCGCGCCGGGGGCTTTCGTGGTTGAACAGGATGCCGTTGCAGGCAAACAGGCCATGCGCCTCGCGATAGTTCACGGTGATCCAATAGCTGTAAAGCTTGGCGACCGCATAGGGGCTGCGCGGATAGAAGGGCGTTGTTTCGCGCTGCGGGGTTTCCTGGACCAGGCCGAACAGTTCTGAACTCGAGGCCTGGTAGAACCGCGTCCGATCCTGAAGCCCCAGCAGGCGGATCGCCTCGAGAAGGCGAAGGGTGCCAAGCGCGTCGATGTCGCCCGAATATTCTGGCGCCTCGAAGCTGACGCCGACATGGCTTTGCGCGCCCAGGTTATAGATTTCGTCGGGCTGCACCTCGCCCACGATCCGCGTCAGGTTTGAAGCATCCGACAGGTCGCCATGATGCAGCCGAAGCCGGACCCGCGGCTCGTGCGGATCTTCGTAGATGTGGTCGATCCGCTGGGTGTTGAACTGTGATGCCCGGCGCTTGATCCCATGGACCTCGTAGCCTTTCGACAGCAAGAACTCGGCCAGATAGGATCCATCCTGCCCGGTGATCCCGGTGATGAGGGCGCGTTTCACAATCAATCTCTCCCTTTTCTGTAGCGGATGGTGGATGGTTGGGGCAGGTCTCAGCTGCGGGCCTGCGACGACAGGCTCAGCCGGTCCTGGAAGCCGTAAAGGCGGTGGCGGCGCTGATCGACATTGGTGATGAGGGTATGGACCTGGGTCGCGCCGATGCGCGCCAGAAGGGCCGAGGCAAGTTCGGCGGCCTTGCGGCGGCTATGACCCCAACGCAGCACCAGCAGGACTTCCCCGCCCTCGCGGGCCGTGCGCAGCCCGCTGCCGGACAGGATCGGGGGCGCATCGATGATGGTCAGCACGTCCTCGCGCTGCGCCTGCTGGACCAGCCTGCGCGGAAGCGCAAGGCCATCGCCTTCGTCGCGCCAGGCGGGGTCGGACAGCAGGACGCGTTCTGGCTCGGAGGCGGATGCGGCGCCCAGCAACAGGGGGGCTGCTGGGGTCGTCCCCGGTGCCTCGCCGCCCCTGGCCTTGACCAGCCGGACCTTGCGACCCTGTGCGGCCAGCTCCAGGGCCAGCCATTCGGCGACGGGATCCGCCATGTCCCCGGGATCCGGCGCGGTGACGGTCAGGATCTTGGGAAAGCGTCCTCCATTCGCACATTCCAGCATCAGGATCGCATCCCGCAGCCTGTCCGTGCCCCGGTTCGACTGGCGCTTTGCAATTGCCGCAGGCAGACCCTGGCGTTCCGGCTGGGCAAAGCGCGGCCACAGGCCGACCGGCACGTGCCGCGTCGCCAGTGCCAGCTGTTCGTGGCCCCTTACCGTCGTGTCGCGCATCTCGACCACTGCCGCGGCGAACAGGGCAAGGAACAGGCCACCGACGGCGGTGGCGGCCAGCAAAAGCTTGCGCGACGGGCCGACCGTCCCCTTTAGCAGCGTCGAGGGATGCAGGACATCCAGCACCACCGGCACGACGTTGCCCTGCGCCATCAGCGCGTCGTAGCGATCTTCCATCCGCGACAGGGCCTGCTGCTGGCGCTGCAGCGTCTCTGTCAGGGATTGCGCGACCGGGGCCGCCGTCCGCGCCGCCGCCAGGTCCATCCGCACCCCGTCAGCGTCCTGGGCCAACTGGCGGGCCTGGCCATCCTGGACCTCGGCCCGCTGCCGCAGAACCTGAAGGCGGGCCTGCAATTCATCGCCGATCATCGTCTCGATCGCGGTGACGCGCTGGACCTTCTCGGTGACCTGCGTCGACCGATCCCCATAGATCTGGCTCAGCCTGTTCATCTCGCGGCGTTCCTGGGCCAGTTCCCACCGCAGGCGCTGCAGGGGTTCGGGTTCGTCGGTGGCGCTCAGCCCCCGATCCGCTATGGCTGCCGCGACCGACTGCATCTCGGCGCGGGTCAAGAACCGCTCTTGTTCCAGATCGCTTTGGCGCGTCTCGATCAGCGCCAGCCGGCGCTGTATCTCGGCCTCTTCCTCGGCCAGGCCGGAGTTTTCCATGAAGTCGTCCAACGCGGCGCGATCTTCCGCCATGCGGGCGCGGCCCGCCTCGATCCCGGCACTCATCCAAAGACCGGCCTGCCGGACGTCCTCTTGATGCCGCAAGCGGGACTGGCTGCGATAGGCATCCAGCAGGGCCGTCGGAACATCCTGGGCAAGCCGGGGATCGCGCGACGTGAAGCCGATGGTGACAACGGTGCCGGAACCCTGGCGCGCCACCGTCAGCCTGTCGCGGAAACGCTGGCGCAGCGCAACCTCCTCGGCGGGGCCTCCGCCTTGCACCGTCTCGGCTGCAGGGCGGGCGGGCCTGATGCCCCAGGCAACGGCCATTGCGTCCAGACGCTGCAGCAGGGCGGGAGCGCCCGGCTCGGGATCGAACTCGGGCAAGGTGGCGATCTTCAGGTCCGCGATGACCTGGTCGATCACCTCGTTGGAAAGCATCCGCTCGATCTCGGTATCCAGCGTGGGCGGCGGGACGGCGCGGCCGTCCTCGGCGGCCAGGGCAAGGGCGGGAGAGGCCGTGACCATCACCCTGGATTCGGCATGGTACAGCTTGGGCAAGGCCAGGATCGCCGGAAGCGCCAGCAGGCAGATCAGGGTCACGAGGGATGCGATCAGCCACAGGCGGCGGCGGATCATCCGCCATGCCGCAAGCCAGACATCCGTGCCGTCGGCCTCGGGCATCTGCGATGGCGCGCCCATCTCGACGGGCTGGGGGAAGGGCAGCTTGACGATCCCGGTCATGGCAGCTTCCCGAACAAGGGGGGTTGAGGAATGGCCTTGGCATCCAGTGCTTCGAGCCGGTGCAGGTATCTGGTCATGCTGAAGTCGGTTTCATAAAGCCGGCGGGCTGCCTGCCCCAGGCGGCTGCGCAGGCCTTCGTCGTCGATCAGGCGCCGCAGCGCCGCGGCCAGGGCCGTCACGTCGCCGGGTGGAACAAGCAGGCAGTTCACCTCGTCCTCCAGCACCTCGTCATGGGCACCGACGCGGGTGGTGACGACCGCCATGCCCTGCGCCAGACCTTCAAGGACGGACATCGCGAAGCCTTCGGCATGGGAAGGCAGCACAAGGATGTCGGACTCGTCGCGCAGCTTCTGTGCCGCCGCGGCGTCGACCCAGCCGGGAAGGCGCACCTTGTCCGACAGGCCCAGCCGGGCGAGGGCCCGGCGCGTTTCGTCCACTTCGCCGTCGCCGGCCAGCACCGCAGTCCAGGGCTTGTCCCGCAGCTCGGGCCGGGCCAGGGCCTCGACCAGTTCCGGCACGCCCTTGCGCGCGCTGAGGCGGCCGAGGAACAGGATGCGTGTTCCGGCAGAGCCCTGGCGTTGCCGCCGGCCGGGATCGGGAACGCAGTTGCGCAGGACCACCACCCGCGAGGGATCGACCCCCAGCCTGCAGGTCACGGTTGCCGCGTCGCGCTGGCCCAGCACGATGACCTGGGCCGCCCTTGTGAAAAGCCGCCCGATCGCCCTTTGCTGCCACGCCGGACGGCGATCCAGGTCGGCGGCGTAATCGTAGTCATGCAGGTGCAGGACATAGGGTCGGCCCAGCATGTTGGCCCAGCATCCCAGGATCAGCTTGCGCAGCGTGCTGCCCCGGCCCGCGATATGCAGATGCTGGACGGTGGCGGACGCGGACAAGGCCATCGCCATCATCGCCGCGACAAGCCTGAAGCTGGAACCCAAGGGGCGCCATTTGCTGCCGCGCGTGTCGCAGACGCTGTGGCGAAGGCGCCCCCCATCCGTCGCAAGGACATAGCTGACCAGCCGGCCGATGCCGCCGCCATGTTCCGTGCCGCCCGCGACGTGGTGGCGGATAACGGGAATCTTCTGGCGGTGGTGTGGTTGATGGAACGACATTGCTGGAAACTTCGGGCTGGAACCATGCCCCTCCATCACGACGCTGATGCCGATTTGGGGCAACTGCGATGCGAGGTCACGCGATGCCTCCTTTCGGCCAGGGTTGAGCCGAAGGGATGACCGAATCGTTGTAGATGGTCATTGCATGTGCGCCGATGGTGCAGGGAGAGTTCGGCCCCACGCTCCAGTCATGGGCGCGCGCGCCCATGGCAAGGCGCAGGTCGGGATCGCGCGCCAGGCGCAGCAGGGCATCGGCCAGTGCGGCGGGATCCTTGGGCGGGACGACAATGCCCATTCCGACCGGATTGACGGTGGCAGCCAGTTCCCCGACATCGGTGACGACGACGGGTTTGGCGAAGGATCCCGCAAGATGCAGCACGCCGCTTTGCGAGGCTTCGTCATAGGGCAGGACCACCAGGTCCGCATCGGTGAACAGTTGTGCGACCGCGTGGTCCTCGACAAAGCCGCGACGGATGTCGTAGCGGCTGGTGTCGCCCATCTCGGACGCCAGGGACCAGGGGTCGTCGCCGCGCCCGGCAATGACGATGCGCAGGCCCGGCAGCTTGTCCCGCAGCAGCCGTTCGGCCCGCAGCAAGGTTTGCAGGCCCTTGTAGGCATAGATCCGGCCGAAAAGCAGCACCGTGAACTGCCCGGTCGGGGCGTTTCTGGACAGGCCCAGCCGGGCCGCCAGCCGGGCATAGCGGTCGATCGCAGGATGGGGCAGGACATGGACCCGATGCGGATCCTTGCGAAACTGCGTCGCTGCCGCCTGGCGCAGCTGTTCGCCATGAACGACCAGATGGTCCGACTGCCTTGCCATCATCCCCGACGCCCAGGACGGCAGGCGCGCCGTGTCCCGGTCACCCGGATGCACCGTCACGTCATGCACCGTCGTCACCAGGGGCCAGGGCCAGAAGGGCGCGGCGGCGTTCAGCCACAGCGTCGTGTTGCTGAGAAGATGAACGACGTCTGGGCATGTGCGGCCGATCCTGCGCGTCAGCCCTGCAAGGAAAAAGGGATTGAGCGGGCTGCGGGTGCGGGGCCAGTCCACAAGGTGAAGCTGGACCCGGTGATCGAACCATTGGCGCAACCGATCATAGCGCGAGACCGGAAGGATGGCCTGCACCGAGGCATGGGGCGCAAGGCCATTGGCGAAGGCGATGGTGTAATCCACCGGCTCGGACGAAATCAGGGTGACCCTCATGATGTGCCCACCTCGGCCTGTCCCGCTGCGCCACGGGCGGCAGCCATGATGCGCAGCGCCGTGCGCAAACGCCTCAGCGGATGCGGCTCTCCTGCGTCGCGCAGGGCGTGCATGAACAGGGCAAGCCGGCCGGGTGCCTTGGGATGATCCAGCCGCGCCAGCGCCATGGCACGTTCGAAATGATCCGCGACATCCAGTCGCTCGGGGCGGCCCTGGGCAGCCAGGAAGATGTTGGTGACCCGGACGGTTTCTTCCCAATGGGAAATGCGCCGGGCCAGCATCGCATCGTCCGGGCTGCTGCGGTACCAGGCATTGTCATGGATGCGGTAAGCGCCCAAGGCGTCGGGAAGCGCCACCACGGGTGCCAGGAAGGGCAGCACGCCCGTGATCCAGGCATCCGCCGAGATGCGGAAGCCGGCCGGAATGTTGCCCGCCCGGTCCCATACCGACCGCCTGACGCTGAGGGACGAGGTCATCGGAAAGGGCCAGCATCCGCCGCTTGCCACAAGCATCCGCGACAGGTCGCCCCGGCACAGCGACCGCGGGATCGCGGCGAAGGCCTTGCTTCCGTCCAGGTGGGTGGGCTGCAGGCGGTGATAGACAAGGCCGGCATCCGGCGCACGACCAAAGGCGGCGACAACGGCGGCAAGCTTGCCGGGCTGCCACCAGTCATCCGCGTCCAGAAAGGCCAGCAGCGGGGCGGTGGCCGTCGCGACGCCGGCGTTCAGGGCGGCAGCCTGCCCGCCATTCTTCTGGAACACCGCACGGATCCGGTCGCCATAGGCGCTGATGACATGCCGGGAATCGTCGGTAGAGCCGTCGTCGACAACAACGACTTCGGCCTGCACATCGCGTTGGGCAAGGGCTGAATCGATGGCGTCGGGCAGGTAGCGGCCGTAGTTGTAGTTGTTGATGACAACGCTGATCTGCGGATGAACCGTCATTGGCCGGGCTCGATGGTCATGGGATCGGAAAGGACCAGGCTGACCTCCAGGACATCGCCCGGCTCCAGCGGGGCATCCAGCGAAGGCTCGATCATCCGGGTCTCGCCGCCCGAGGATCTGTGAACCTGGATCCGGGCCTGGGGGCTGGCCGCGCGGGATCCTTGCAGGTTCATGCGCAGGGGCAGGATCTGCAGGTCCAGTTCCTTCAATTCCGCCAGAAGATAGGCGCGCGAGGCCTTGGCGGCCGCCAGGTCGGTCCGCGCCGCCTCGCGCTCGGCTGCGATGGCATCGGCAAGCGCATAGCGGGCGGTCTCGGCACCCTGCTGGGCGCGGGCGTGATAGGCCCGGTTTTCAAGCTGGTCGCGGTTCAGTTCGGACATCTGGCGAAGCAGTTCCTGAAGCCGGGTCCTGGGCGCCAGGCCGCGCTGGACCAGGGACCGGGCATCTTCGATGTCGGATTGCTGCAGGGCGGCTTCTGCCTCGTGAAGCACCGACTGGCGATCCAGCGTGTCGATTTCGAACTTGATCAGGGTCAGCAGCTGGTTGGTATGCAGTTCGCGCTGTTCCCGGCGATCCAGCCGGTCCTGCAGAAAGGCGGCCTCCGCCCCGATGTCCTGTGCATTGCCGGTGCCGTCGCCAATCTCGGCTTCTAGCCGGGCAATGCGTTCGGTAAGCTGCGACAGTTCGAAGACCACGGCTTCCCGACGCGCGACCGAGGACAGGGCCTTCTCGGCATCGGTATCGCCCGGCGTGCCCATCCCGCCGGCCGCGATGATCGCCTGCCGCGCCGTCAGGCCGGGGACAAAGGCGATCATCCCGGGTTCGCGGACGCTGCCGCCAACATAGACGGGGCGATGCACCGCAATCTCGACGATCAGCCGGGGCGTGGTCAGCAACCCTTGGGATTTCAGCGCCCCCTCGATTGCCCGGCCCGCAGCCTCGAGGTCCATGCCCGCCACCGCGATCCGCCCCACCAGGGGCAGGGCGATGGCCCCATCCTGCCCCACCATGCCTTCGCGCGAAAACTCGGGGGCGTCGAAGACCTCGACGCGCAGGGTGTCGCCCGGCTGAACCTGGGCCATAGCCGCCATCGGGCAACATCCCAGGCACAGCGCGAACAGCGCGGCGCGGTATGTCCGCCTTGTCCCCGCCGATCCAGAAAAGCTCCGCACCACATCGCTCCTGCGTTGGACCCATGGGGTAAGGATCGGGCGAGAGGCGGGGCGGCGGAACGGATCCTTTCGCACAAGCGGGCCGCCTTGCATGGTCCATCCGGCGAGACCGATCCCGTCTTCTTCCCCGGAAGGGTATCGGGTTCGTCAAAAGGCTGCGTTTCCGTCGGGCGGGCAACCGTGTGGAATGGCGTGGTGGCTGCACGAGGGCCTGACGGTGCCCCAAACCAAATCCTATGCCCGGCTTCTGCGTCGCATCGAACTGCTTGGCATCTTCGTGGCCATGCTGCTTTTGTCCGGTGCGGTGTTTCCCCTTTTGCTGTCGCAAGCCGACGGCAGCCTGACCGAGGCTGCCCGCGCCAAGCTGCGCATGATCGCGGCGCCCAGCTATGTCATCGGCCTGGGGCTGGTGGCCCTGCGCCCCGCTGCGGTCCTGCGGGGCGTGCAGCACAATGTCCTGCTGATGACCCTGATCCTGCTGCCGCTGGCCTCGATCCTTTGGTCCATCGGTCCATCGATCACCCTTCGCCGTGCCGTGGCGCTGACCCTGTCGATGGCGGTGGCCTTTGTCTTTGCCACGCGCTTCACCCCCCGGCAGCAGCTTGTCGTCCTGGCCTGGGTCCTGGGCGGGGCGACCTTTCTCAGCCTGGTTGCGATGGCTGTTCTGCCGGGCCGGGCGCTGATGCCCGAGGACGGGGCGCTGCGCGGCGTTTTCCTGCACAAGAACGTGCTGGGCTGGGTGGCCTGCCTGACGGTGGTTCTTGGGATTGCGGCGCGGCTTGATGTCTCGGCCCGGATGCGCAGGACGGGGCTTTTGCTGCTGGTCGCGGGCCTGGCCGCCCTGCTGTTGTCGACCTCGGTCACCAGCCTGTTTGCCGCCTTCGCCGCGGTGGTCGTGTCCCGCGTAGTGCTTCTGGTGGCCCGGTTGCAGGGCAGGACGCGGCTGGCCGTGGTGCTGGGGCTGATCCTGCTGATCCCGCTTCTTGCCCTTTTGCTGGCGGTCGGATTCGGTCCCCTGCTCGAGGCGCTTGGGAAGGATCCGACCCTGACGGGCAGGGTGCCGCTGTGGAGCATGATCGACGCCGAGATTTCGCGCCACCCGCTTCTGGGGCATGGCTATGGTGTCTTCTGGACCGAGGGCAATCCGGCGGTCTGGAGCATCTGGGAATCGCAGGGCTGGCAGGCGCCCAATGCCCATAACGGCTATCGGGAAACCATGCTGGGCCTTGGCTCGGTCGGACTGCTGCTGTTGATCGCGCTGACCTTCCGTGCCGTTGCCCAGGGCGTCACCCTGTGCAGCATGGCCCCGGGCGAAGGCTGGATCCTGCCGGTGCTGATCGTCTGCATTTCGCTGATCCTCAACCTGTCGGAAAGCATCTTCCTGAAGCAGAACGACCTGTTGTGGCTGCTTTATTCGGCCTCGGTCATCAGCATCTCGTGCCGCCATGCGGCCTTGCGGCATCCGGTGCCGGAACCGGCCTGCATTGTCGCAACGGCGATCTGACCCTGACCTAACGGTGGTTGGAATCAGCCTGGACGCGCGCTTCTCGTACTCCTTTTGCGATTTGGACGACCATAAAGCCAGCTTTGCAGAGAACGGACCTCCCGCCACGGTGGGCATAGGCAGATGCCGGTCCGACCCGCGCCCTGTCTTTCACAAGTTTCCTGTTGCCCGTATCCGTTTCCAGTCAGGCACCCCATCCGATGACAGCCCTGCCAGATGTCAAGACCATGTCGAACGCCGTGTTCCACGACATGCGCGTTCACCGAACCCGCCGCGACCGCAGTGCGGTTGCGCGCTCACTCTGCATCGTCGCGCTGACCAGCGGCGCAGCCGCTTCCGCATTTGCAGCGGGGGCAGGCACCGAGGGCCGGATGATCCTGTTGGCTGGCGGCGCGTTCCTGGCCTGCCTTTGGGCCTTCGGGTCGCTGCCCGGCTTCGGCCTTCACCCCGAAGCGCGGCTGCGCAAGGCGGTCCAGGCCTGGTTTGCCAGCCTTTGCATCGCCCTGATCAGCGCCCTGGTCCTTGCCGACCCTCACACGGACGAGATCACGCGCTTTGTTCTGGCCTTTCTTGCCCTTGCCATCGCCCAAGCCGTCTGCGGTCGCATCCTTCGGACGATCCTCCGGCGGTCGGGCCACTGGGGCGAGGCGGTTCACCTTGCCGGCGATCCGGCAAGGGTCGCGGGCTTGCGAAGCTGGCTTCACGCCAATCCCGACACGGGCCTTGACCCTGATCCCGACAGCCGGGCCGTCAAGGTCCTGTGGGCCGATGCGGCGGCACCAAGCCCGGAACAGCTTGAACGGCTTGCCCGGACCTATTCCCAGGTCGTCCTGGTCCATGATCTGCCGCGCACGACAATGACAGGCATCCATCCTGCCTGGCAGGACGGCGCGATCGGCACCCAGATCACGCTGGCCCGTCGGGACGGAATATCGCGATGGATCAAGCGCGGGATCGACCTGGCCGTCGTCATTCCCGTCGGCATCGTGGCGCTGCCCATCGTGGCCCTGGCCGCCCTGGCGGTCCGGATGGTCGATCCCGGACCAGCCTTCCATGTCCAGCACCGCGACGGGCGTGACGGACGCCCCTTCGCGATGCTGAAGCTGCGGACCATGTATCTTGACGCCGACCGGATGCTGGCCCGCCTGATCGAGACGGATCCCGCGATCCGCGAGGAATGGGAAACCCACTTCAAGCTGCGCCACGATCCCCGGGTTCTGCCGGTCATCGGGCCGTTCCTTCGCACCAGCAGCCTCGACGAATTGCCGCAACTGCTGAACATCCTTCGCGGCGAGATGAGCCTGGTCGGACCGCGGCCCTTTCCCGATTACCATCTGTCCGCGATGCCTGCCGATTTCCGCGCCAGAAGGGCCACGGTCACCCCCGGCCTGACCGGGCTGTGGCAGATATCGGAACGCGGGGACGCGGACCTGGGCGTGCAGCAGCAACTGGACGACTTCTACATCTCGGGCCGCAGCCTTTGGGGCGACCTGTCGATCTTCCTGCGAACCTTCAGCGCCGTGCTTGGGCGGGGCGGGGCCTTCTAGGCCTTGCCCGGCCGCCGATCATCACCGACCACAACAAGAGCCGAGGATAAAGATGCCTGCATCCAAACGCATATTGGTCACCGGAGGCTCGGGGTTCCTGGGATCGTTCCTGTGCGAAAGCTTGCTGAACGACGGGCACGACGTTCTATGCGTCGACAACTTCCAGACCGGATCGCGCCGGAACATCCTGCATCTCCAGGACAATCCGCGCTTCGAGGTCATGCGCCACGACGTGACGGTCCCGCTTTATGTCGAGGTGGACGAAATCTGGAACCTGGCTTCGCCAGCCTCGCCGATCCACTATCAGACCGATCCGGTCAAGACGGTGAAGACCAATGTCCTGGGCGCCATCCACATGCTGGGGCTGGCGCGGCGGACCAAGTCGCGCATCTTCCAGGCCTCGACCAGCGAAATCTATGGCGACCCGCTGGTCCATCCCCAGCCCGAATCCTATTGGGGCAATGTCAACACCATCGGTCCCCGTTCCTGCTATGACGAAGGCAAGCGTTGCGCCGAAACGCTGTTCTTCGACTACAAGCGGCATCTTGGCCTGGACATCCGGATGGCCCGCATCTTCAACACCTATGGCCCCAGGATGAGCAGCCATGACGGGCGGGTGGTGTCCAATTTCATCGTGCAGGCCCTGAGGGGCGAGCCGATCACGATCTATGGCGCCGGAACCCAGACCCGTTCCTTCTGCTATGTCGATGACCTGATCGCAGGCTTCCGGCTGCTGATGAACGCGCCAAGCGATGCGCCCATGCCGATGAACCTGGGCAACCCGGCCGAATTCACCATTCGCGAACTGGCCGATCTGGTGATCGAACTGACCGGATCGCCGTCGCGGATCGACCATCGGCCCTTGCCGACGGATGATCCTGTCCAGCGCAAGCCCGACATCTCCAGGGCCACCCAGTATCTGGGCTGGACGCCCCGGATCCAGCTGCGGGAGGGCCTCTCGCATACAATCGCCTATTTCGAGAACCTGCTGTCCCGCGGCAGGGATCGGCAGGTCGCGGAGCCACGGCCAAAGGAGGCGATCATCGTTCCGGCCGCTGCGGCAACGCCTGTTCCCGCAGGCGATCACGTCAACGGCCTTGGACAGTTCGGCCTGCCATGAACAGCCTTTCGCCCAGGCCCCGCCTGCTGTTCTTCCAGTGGGACCATGCCCCGAACAAGGCGGCCTCGGGCTTTCTGACCTTGCAGATGAACCTGCATGTCAAGTGCCTGGCGCAGTTCTTCGACGTGACCGTGATTTCGCACGACTGCGACTTCGACCAGGTTTGCGACCGCCATCAGCCGGATCTGGTTCTGTTCGAGGCAGGCTATCGCAGCCACGGCTCGCGGCGCATCCGCATCGACAATACCAGGGCCCATCCCGGGATTCCCCGGCTGGGCCTGCATAATGGCGATCCGTGGTGCGACCGCCGCGCGGGGTTCTGGGCGGACATGGACGACTGGGGGGTCGAGACGGCCTTCGCGATCGGCACCGCCACCCCGGCCTATATGCCCGATCAGGCCGACCGGATCTTCGTCTGGCCCAATTTCATCGACCCCGACATGTTCCGGTTTCGCGGCCAGGCAAAGGTCATTCCCGTCATGCTGACGGGGCAAAGCGGACCGCTCTATCCCTGGCGCAGCGCCGTTTACCAGACGCTGGCGCAGCATTATCCCAGCCTGATCACCCCGGCCTTCCGCTACGAGGACGCCGGGGCGCGGCGCCTGCTGGCGGGGCAGGCCTATGCCGATGCGCTGAGTGCAAGCTGGGTATCGCCCAGTTGCGGCACGATGGGCCACGAGCTTGTCCGCAAGCACCTTGAGATCCCGGGGGCGGGCTGCCTTCTGGTGACCGAACGCACCCCCGTGCTGGAGGCGGCGGGCTTCCGCGACGGCGAGAACTGCGTCTTCGCGACGCCTTCGGACGTGGTCGAAAAGATCGACGCGCTGATGGCCGATCCCGAGCGGATGCTGCGGATCACCCGCGCCGGTCATACGCTGGTCGCCGGTCGCCATACCCTGCATCACCGCCGCCAGATCCGCGACTGGTTCGACCTGCACCAGACGCTTGGATCCGGGCAGCGGATCGTCCAGCCGGGGCCCTTTGCGCCGTTGAAGGCGGTTGCGGTCGCATCGGCGCGCCATCATGGGCATCTGCCCGCAACGGGCCTTGACCGGCTGGCCCTGCAGAAGGCGCATGGTCACCTGGCGAAGAACGAACTTGCCCGTGCCCGCCAGCAGTTCGAGGCCGCCCTGGCCTATGTGCCCTATCTTCCCGAGGCGAAGCTTGGCCTGGCGCTTTGCGATCTTGCCGAGAACCGGCCCGACGAGGCATTCCGCAGGCTTTCGGCCCTGATCCGCGTGACGATCACCGAATATGGTGCGTCGCGGCCGGACCCGGCGGAATGGGCGCTGTGCCTTCTTGCGCTGATGGCATCCGGGCGAGAGGCCGAGGCCATTGCCCTGCGGTATCGCTATCCTTCCGCAGGCCATGCCGGTCTGGCCCGCGTCAAGGGCGTCCTTGACCAGGTGGCAAGCGACGACGACCGGGCCGTCGTCGGTGCAAGCATCGGATCGGGCAGCATCCATCCGACCACCCCCGCGATGACCCAGGCCATCGACCGGGAGCTCGCCGCATTCATGGCCCGGCGCGGCGAAGGTTCCGGGCGGCATCCGGTCAGGGTCGGGCAGCGGTCCCTGGTGGCTTTGGACCGGCTGTTGCGGATCATGCCGGTGGGCACTCTGCGCCCGCGCCTGCCGCCCGCGCCGGGCTTTGGCTATCTGATCGCGCTTCGCGATGCATTGGGGCGCAAGCTGCTGCCCCCCTCCGGGCGCCGGCTGGCACGGCGCATGGCCCTACGGATTCATGGCAGTCGAACGCGCCACGAATCGCGACCTTGATTCCGCCAATGTGGGTGTTGTGATTGCGCCGTTCCCTGGTCTTCGCGTTCTTTGAGAAAGGTTATGCCGCGCTGCTTGCGGTGCTGCTGATGGTGCTTGTCTCGCGCCTGCTGACGCCGGCCGAGGTGGGCCTTTTCCTTGTGGCAAGCGCGGGCGTGATCCTTGTCGAAACCTTCCGCGATTTCGGGGTCACAAGCTGCATTGTCCGGGAACACCG
The DNA here is from genome assembly GCF_014656455.1 of Paracoccus aerius. Lineage (GTDB taxonomy): Bacteria > Pseudomonadota > Alphaproteobacteria > Rhodobacterales > Rhodobacteraceae > Paracoccus > Paracoccus aerius. The sequence goes on along the minus strand of NZ_BNCL01000004.1, from coordinate 103,370 downwards.
GCTGACGCCCGATTTCCTGCGCGGCGCCTTTACGCTTGTTACGATGCTGTCCGCCTTGCTTGGCACGGGATTGTGGGTGCTGGCCGAGCCTGCGGCAAGGCTTTACGGCACCCCGGACCTGGCGCCGCTGATACGGATCGCGTCGCTGGGCTTTGTCTTTGCCCCGGTCAGCGCGATCCGCATCGCCCTGCTGCGCCGGGACATGGCCTTCGGGCAGCTTGCAGCCATCGGGATCGCGTCCGGCAGCGCCGGGGCCGTTGTCACGGTTGCCCTGGCGGCGGGGGGGCTGGGGCCGCAGTCGCTCAGCTGGGGATCCGTCGCTGCGGCCTGTGTCAGTGCGGGCGGGGCCATGCTGGTACGGCCGCAATGGGACAGCTTCCGTCCATCGCTGGCACATTGGCGTCAGATCCTGGCCTTCGGGGGCTGGACCAGCATGGTCACCCTTGTCGGCCTGATGTCGGAACAGGTGCCGCGGCTGTTGCTGGGACGGCTGATGGGGCTTGATGCGCTTGGGCATTTCTATCGGGCGCTTGCCCTGACGCAATTGCCCGACCGGATGATCATCGGCGCGGTGCAGCCGGTCATCTTCGCCGAGTTTTCCCGCCAGGCGCGGCAGTCCACGCCGCTGGCCAAGGGATATCTCACCGCGCTCGAGATGATCTCGTCCGTGCAATGGCCGTTGCTGGCCTGCCTGGCGCTGCTGGCCGATCCGCTGGTGCATCTGCTGCTTGGGCCGCAGTGGCTGGACGTGATCCCGCTTCTGAGGATCGTGGCCATTGCGGGGATGGCGCTGTTCCCGGTGCCCATGACCTTTCCCGCCCTTGTGGCGACCGGGGCCGTCCGTGACAATGCGGTGCTTCAGCTTGTCCTTTTTCCCTTGACCGTCGGGATCATCGGCGTGGCTGCGCTGAACGGCATGACGGCAGTGGCGCTTAGCCTGCTTCTGCTGAACCCGATGCAGGCCGTCATGACGCTCTGGGTCGTCCGCCGCCGGCTGGAGTTCGACTGGGCCGCGCTTCTGCAGGGCATGGGCCGCAGTGCCGTCCTGTCCATCGCGGCCATGGCGCCAAGCCTGCTGATGCTTGCAACGACAGGTCCCACTCTGTTTGGCCTTGTCGCGGCGGGGCTGGCGACCTTGCCTTGCTGGGCCGCCGCCGTGGTTGCGATGCAAAGCCCCCTGTCGACCGAGGTGATGCGGTTGGTCGCGCGTCTGCGCCGGCAGCCACGAGGTCTTCGTGCGTGACCGCCGGGGCCAGTCAATGATCGGGATGCAGCTCCAGTTCTCCGACACCGTTCGCCAGGTCGTTCAGCCGGGCGGCCGCCTGGGTCCGGTTGGTCGCGTTCAGCTTGCGCATGATGCTGCGGATGTGAACCTTGACGGTGCTTTCGCACAGGCCAAGTTCATGCGCGATGATCTTGTTTGCCGAACCCTTCCGCAGGGCCTTGGCCACGCAAAGCTGGCGCTCGGTGAAATAGGTTTCAAGCCCGGGCCGCTGTTGCAGCGCCTCGCTCAGCGCCGCGCAGAGGGCCTCGACGCTCTTGCGGGGCAGGACCACGCTTTTCGAGGACGATCCACGCAGAGCGGCGATCAGTTCGTCCACGCCCACGCTTGGCGGGATATAGCCCGATGCACCGCATTCCACCGCATCGCAGGTCGCCATCAGGTCGCTGTCGCGGGACATCACGACAACGCGCCTGTCTCCCGCCTGCGCGATGAAGGCACGCAGCGCGTCCTTGACCGCCTTGTCGGCCAGACGGCCATCGCCGATGTGGTAGATCACGGTCTCGTTGCCGTAAGGATCATGGACTGCCCTTCGCCATTCCTCGGGCGATTGATAGCTGCGGATTTCCGCATCGGCGAAAACGCTGCCAAGCAGCGACGACAGCATCTCGAGTTCGATGGCATGTTGCGAGATCATGCTGATCGTCCAGCCAGGGGCAGGCGCGATCTTCAGGGCGGCGGTCGCAGGACCGCCCTTGGCGGTATTGTCAAAAGCCCTCGTCAGCGTGTTGGCCACGATAGTCTCCCATGAAAAACTTTCACCACTCACACGTCCGATGTTTAACCGCCCTGCAGGCGATCAGGATTCCCAAATCCCGGAAGGATTGGGAAACTTTGGCGATCGGCCACGGCATAATGGACAATCGGACAAACTCAGGATCGCGGAAAAGTTAACGGCTTGCGTTGACGGCGGATAAGATCTGGTCCGAAATTATATAGACATACGGAGTTTAACCATGCGCCCGTCAATCATCCCAATAGGCCTGAGCGGCAATCTGGTAGAGATCTTTGAAGCCCTGACTGCCGTTGCGGTAGTGCCCGCCATTCTGGATGAAGGCCCGCAGTTGAAAGGCACACTTTTCAGGGGAATCCGAATTGTCGATTTTACCGGAGCGAGAAAATATCCGGGCGCCAGCTTTCTCTGCCTGGTGGGGTCGGTGCGCAGCATCAGGGCGCGCAAGGACATCATCAAGAGGACGGGTCTGCCGCAAAAGCGATTCGCCCGCTTCATCCACCAGTCCGCCAAGGTTTCGGCAATGGCGGAGCTGGGGCAGGGGGTCGTCCTCTATGATGGTGCGCTGCTGACGTCGAATGCCTTGCTGGGGCACCATGTCCTGGTGATGCCCCGTGCGATCATCCACCACGACGTCCGCATCGGCGACTACTCGATAGTCGGCGCGGGCGTCATCATGGCAGGCGGCGTGACCGTCGGGCCGGACTGCTATATCGGCAGCGGCGCCTGCATCCGCGATGGCGTCAGCATCGGCGAGGGTGCGGTGGTGGGCATGGGCTCGGTCGTCGTGCGCGATGTGGCCCCCGGCGCGGTGGTCGCGGGAAATCCCGCCCGTGTTTTACGGAATGCAGCCCAGCCTGCGGAATAATTTGCTTCGTAGTTTTATTGCAGAATAACTTTCAGCAGAGAATTGGCCGCTTTTCCATTACATTTAGATATCGAAAGTCGGTTCTATGACAATATCGACCCAATAGTTTGAAGCATTATAGGTTGCATTTGGAAACAGGCCTGTCGATCCTGCGCGGAAAACACCGTTTCCGCCGGCAGACGGCGCGGTCAGCATTCCACTGGAATCCGTCCGATCATCGGCAAAGTAATTCGACGTGAATGCGTAATTCTGGGTGGTCCCATAGGATGCCACATAAAGCGCGCCGGGTGTCAATTCGACCGCGGAATCAAGAATGCCGGATTGCCATCCCGTTGCACCCGGGTTCGATTGCACAGTCACGCTTGTCAAAAGCACTCCGTTCTGGTCCCACAGGTTCAGCGTGCGGATGTCGGTGTCGAAAGCGTCGGCATTGCCGCGCCAGTAGCGAAGCTCGGTCAGGTCGCCGCCTATGCTGGAAATGAACCTGACGCCCAGTTCATATGCGGTCGGATCGTTGGTGACGATCTGGTCAGGGCTCTGCGAGGCGTTGAACAGCGAAAAGGCGACGGTTTCCGGATCCTGGTCGGTGACGGTGACCGTGATGTCCCGAAGGATCGCCGGGCTGGTCCCGTCCGACACCGAGATCTGCAGTTCATAGATCCCGTCGCCATCCGCGTCCAAGGGGTTCTCGAAATCCGGCAGATCGGCAAAGGTCAGGGCGCCGGTTGTGGCGTTCATGCGCAGCAGTCCTGCGTCCTCGCCGCCGCTGATGGCAAAGACCAGGGTATCGCCGTCCGGATCGAAGGCAGAGAAGGTCGCCACGTCCAGCCGGTTCTCGGTGATCGAGAACGACGTATCTACCGTCACGAAAGTGGGCGCCTCGTTGGACTGGGGCATGGGCACGAAGACGGCATCCACCCAATAGTTCGTCCCCTGCCAACTGACCGTCGGGAAGATGCCGGTCCGGCCATGCCCGAACACCCCGCCATTCACCGGAGAGGAGAGCACCCCGTCCGGGCCCGTCTGGGCCGATGAGAAATAGTTCGGCGTTGCGGCATAGTTCTGCGTGGTGCCATAAGAGACGACATAGCGATCCCTGGGATCCAGCGTCACCGGCGCATCGAGGATCGCCGTTTGCCAGCCGTCGTCGCCCGCCGCCGAGACCACTGTGGCCGAGGCCAGAAGCACGCCCCCCGCAGTCCACAGGTTCAGCGTCCGGGCATCGGTATCACCCGCATCCGCCGTTCCGCGCCAGTATCGCAAGGCAGCGACCTGACCCCACTGCCTTGCCTGCAGGATCGTGCCCAGTTCATAGCTGGTGCTGTCACCCGTCTCGACATAGGTCGGCGCCTCGCCCGCACCGAACAGGGTCGAGTGCGGGATCTCGGTCGTTTCGTCGGTGACCGCGATTGTGATGGCCTGGGTCACAGGTCCGCTGTTGCCGTCATGGGCCCGGATGATGACCTCGTAGACATTGTCGCCATCGAAATCGGCCGGGTTGTCGTAATCGGGCGCAAAGTCGAAGATCAGCGCGCCGGTCGCGGCATTGATCGAGAACCTGTTCGCGTCCTTGCCGCCCCCGATCGAATAGGTGACCGTATCTGCGTCGGGGTCGGTCGCCGCGATCATCGCCGCAAGAAGCGTGTTTTCCGCGATGCTGAACGAGGCAGGGCCGCTGAACACCGGCGCGCCTCCGGTCGGGGTGGTCGGGCTGAAGCCCACATCCACCCAGTAGTTCGACGAAAGGTAGCTGCGCGTGGGCATGATATTGCCCGCGCCATAGCCGAAGACTCCGTTCGCACCCCCGGCAGCCATCAGATAGCCGAAGGGGCCGTCATGCGGGTTGGTGAAAAAGCCCTGGGTGGCGACATAGTTGTTCTGGGTTTCGTACGAGACGATGTATTCCAGTCCGGCGATCAGGTTGACCGGGATGCTAAGTTCCGCAACCTGCCATCCGCTTTCGCCGGGGGCCGACGTAAACTGGACCACCCCCAGAAGCGTGCCGTCCGCGTTCCACAGCCGGCCCGTCCGGATGTCGGTATCGCCTGAGTCCAGCGGATCGCGCCAATAGCGCAATTCGGTGATCTGCCCCGCCTGGGTAGCCGAGAAGCGCGTGCCCAGGTGGATCGTCCCGCTTTCCTGGTAGAACTGGCTATTGGGCGTCGTCCAGGGAATGAACAGGCTGATGCTGTCGGGGGTTTCCGGCTCGACGACCTCGACGATCTGGCGATCCAGGGTCGAGGCAGTGGGCAGGTTCAGGCTGTCATCGATGGCGCGGACGCGGATGTCATAGGTCTGCTGGCCCGTCGCCAGCCAACTGTAGGTCCAGTTCGTCGTTCCCGTGGCGACGTTCCAGGTCTTGCCGCCGTCGAAGGACAATTCGACCAGGGCCACCACGCCGTCGTCCGTGGCCGCGTTTCCGTCATTGTCGGTTGCCGTCCCCGAAATGGTGACGATGCCGAATTCCGGAACCGTGTCGGGCAGGTCGTTGATCGTTGCCGTGGCCGCAACCTCATCTTCCGAGGCCGCCGCGCGGACCAGTCCCTGCGAGGCCAGCACCAGGTCCGCGACACCCGGCTGGATCCCCATATCGGCGAACAGGTTGATGACGAATTGCTGAAGATCCGCGTTTTCGATCGACGCGTCATAGGGCGAGCCGTCGTGCTTGTCGCTCAGCGCCCAGGTCCAGAAGACCGTCCCCGCACCGAACACCAAGGCACCGCTTTCGGCACGATACAACGACAGGTTATGCGTGGCGGTGCCCGGCGCGGTGGCGTTTCCCTGGTCCACGAGGATGCCGTTCCAGTCGATCGTGCTTTCCGAAAGATGGATAAGCCCCGCAGGCCGCCGCGGATCGTCGGGCGAGGTATTCCATTCATAGCCGATAAGGCCCGGCGCGATGCCGAGGGCGCCCCCGTCGGCGATGCTTGTGTCGCGCCACACGCGCAAGGGCGCGAATTGCGCAGGAACATCCAGGGCGCCGCCGAACTCGCCGGTTCCGTCGGGACCGAAAAGCTGCCCGGACAGCGCGTTCTCGGCGCAGTTGCAGGTATGGGGCTGGCCCGAGATTCCGTCATTCGGCGCTGGATAACCCGCAAGCGGATTGGCCTGGAACCGGATGTCGCGCCAGGTGCCCGTCCAAATGTCGGCCGGGTCCAGGTTGACGTAGTCGGCGGGACCGGCATTGGGATTGGTATTGGCCCAGGTTTCCTTGTAGCAGACCAGGGTCCGATACTCGACCCCGTCCACCTCGGAGGTTTCCCAGCGGGTCTTCCAGTAGATGTCGTTGCCGCCCCAGAACAGCAGGTTCACCCCGGCTTCCCGGGCCGCCTCGACATTCTCGCGCTGTCCGCCCGACCAGTATTCGTCATGCCCGACCGAGATGAAGGCCTGGTACTTGGTCAGGTAATCCGCCCCCATCCGGTCGGTATCCACGCCCGAGATGTAGGAGATGTCGTAGCCGTTCTTTTCCAGCCAGTGGATCGCGGCATAGTCGGCCCCGAACAGATAGTCCTGGGCACCGGACAAGGGTCCGCCCTGTTCGCCTTCGATGCCGCGGGTGATGAAGGGGCGGTTGTAGCTGACGGCATAGGCCCGGTCCTCGAACCCGCCTGTCCGTTCCCCGGGAATGTCCGGGTGGTCGATCGTGCCGCTGGCATCGCCGTAAAGGTTCGCCCCGATCTTGCCGTTGTTGCCGAACCAGCCGTTATAGGCGTGCCATGTCGTGTCCGATGTCTGCAGGACGATATCGGCTTCCCGGTCATCGTCGCGGATGATGAAGGGGATCTGGTTCACCGCGCCTTCGATCGGGTTGCCGTCTGCGTCCAGGCGCTGCAACCGGGCCAGATAGACGCCCGATACGGCGTCCTCGGGAACGTCCCAGCTGTCCGTGACGCTCCAGTTGCCGGCGTCGACCAGGCCAAGCGTCGGGTCATAGTCGGCTTCCGGCTGGACGGTCGCGCTGTCATTGGTCCATCCGGATACCTTCCGGGCGCCTTCGCCGCCGTAATAGCCAAGCCGGAAGATCTCGACATTGTAGTCGCTTCCGGCATTGCCGTTGACGTTGATCTTGAAATCGACCGTATCCCCGACATTGACGCTGATCTGGGTCGCGAAGCCCTCGATCTGCTTTGAATGCGGAACGTCCCAATAGGACTGGGACATGACCCCGTCGGTCCGCTGGTTCTCGAGGACAATCACATTGTCGGCCACGAAGGCATCCTCCACATCTGGTGCCGCGTCCCCATGACGTTCACGGGGCCGCAAACAGCCCTGCGGCCGGGTGGGCCGAGGGGTTTATCATCCGCCGCCGAAGGACCGGGCCGCCCTTGGCCTGACATTCATCCAGGGCGCGGGTGATCGCCTCGCGGTTCATGGCTTGCGTGCCGATGAAGACAAGCTCTTGCCGGCGGTCGCCGAAGGGCGCCTGCCAATGCCTGGCGATCCGCGCAACGGCAGCGGGGTCGGTCGGCCAGTGCCTGCGGGGCGTGGCGGCCCACCAGCGTCCCCCATGCCCGATCTCGCTCAGGCGGCCGGCCAGGCTGAAGGTCCGCACCGCCTCGGGCGCGTTGGCGGTCCAGAAATGCCCCTTGGCGCGCATGACGCCCCCCAGAAGGCCGGACGGTCCGCAAAGGGCCTGGCTGATGCGGCCCCAGTCGAAGGGAACGCGGGCGCGATAGCAGAACGAGGTGATCCCGTATTCTTCCGTTTCCGGGACATGGTCCTGGAAACCGTTCAGCTCCTTGAACCACATCGGGTGGCTGCGCGCGCGTGCCGGGCTGAACAGGCCGGTGTCCAGAACACGGGCCGGATCGACATCGGCGAAGCTGGTCTCGATCAGCCGGGCCTCGGGGTTCAGCGCCCGGATGATGCGTCGCGCGGCCGCCGTCTGGCGCGGTCCCGCAAGGTCGATCTTGTTCAGGACGATCAGATCTGCGAACTCGATCTGGTCGACAAGCAGTTCGACCAGGGTGCGCGCGTCGTTTTCGTCGCGGAACTCGCCGCGGTCGCGCAGGAAGTCGCGGCTGTCGAAATCAGCCAGAAGGCTTGCCGCATCGACGACGGTTATCATCGCGTCCAAGCGAGCGACTTCGGCGAGGCTGCCCTGGTCGTTGCAGAACTCGAATGTCGCCGCCACCGGAAGGGGCTCGGAAATGCCGGTCGCCTCGATCAGCAGATAGTCGAAGCGGCCCGCTTCCGCCAGGCGCCGGACCTCGACCAGCAGGTCGGCGCGAAGCGTGCAGCAGATGCAGCCGTTCGACAGTTCCACCAGCGTTTCCTGCGTCTGGTTCAGCTTCGCGCGCCCCGCCCGGATCAGGTCGGCGTCGATGTTGACCTCGGCCAGGTCGTTCACCAGAACGGCCACGCGCAGGTTCTGGCGGTTGCGGAGGATGCGGTTGACAAGCGTCGTCTTGCCCGCCCCAAGGAACCCGGACAGAACCGTCGTCGGCAGCCTTTTGTCTGGGTTCGTCATAGCCCCCTCCACGAAACGCGCAGGGGACAGACAAGGGATTTGCGTCCTGTCTGCAGCCCCGGGGCCATCGGCCATCAGGGCCGGACCCTTGCAATCCGCGTCTCGAAGAAAAGGTGTCAGAGGTCACGCCGCCCCGGCAATCATCCGCGAGGGGCAGCCATCAGACGAATGGGCAGGGCCATGCCCTGCCGCCCGTCCCTTTCGGCCAAGTCCCCTTCATTGGCTTGTCCATAGGGAGGCATATCAGTCGGCGCGATCCTCCGGCCGCGACTGGGCCAGCAAGGAATCATACGACTTTCGTCTGATGGACTTTGCCGGTTTTCCGAAGGATCGAAACATCGCTTGTGCGGCTGCCGGTGGCAGCCGCGAGCGTCAGTGATCGCCGCAACTGGCCCCAAAGGTCACATTGCAGCCTCGAACAGGGCGCGGGTGTTCTGGGGCGTCATGGCGACCGGGTTGCCGCCGCATGAGGGGTCTTCCAGGGCCATGACGGTCAGTTCATCCAACCGGTCGGCCTGAACCCCCATTGCGGCAAGGCCGCTTGGGATGCCCAGTTCCGAAGACAGCGCCACGATCCGTTGGCGGAAGCCGTCAAAGCCGCCGGCAATGCCCACATAGGCGGCTGCGGCCTTGATCCGATCCTCGATAGCCGGGCGGTTGAAATCCAGCACGGCGGGCATCACCACGGCATTGGTGGTGCCGTGATGGGTGCCATAGACGGCGCCGACCGGGTGGGACAGCGAATGGATTGCACCCAGCCCCTTCTGGAAGGCCACCGCGCCCATCAATGCCGCGCTCATCATTTGGGCGCGGGCCGTCAGGTTGCCGGGGTCGCGATAGACCATCGGCAGGTTTTCGAAGACCAGCCGCATTCCTTCCAGCGCGATGCCCTGGCTCATCGGGTGGTAATGGGGCGACGAATAGGCCTCAAGGCAATGGGCCAGGGCGTCCATGCCGGTCCCGGCGGTGACGAAGGCGGGCATCCCGACCGTCAGTTCGGGATCGCATATCGTGACCGTGGGCATCAGCCGGGGATGGAAGATGATCTTCTTGCGATGGGTTTCGGAATTGGTCAGCACGCCCGCCCGGCCCACCTCGCTGCCCGTGCCCGCCGTGGTCGGCACGGCCACGACGGGGGCAATGGCACCCGCATCGGCGCGGGTGTACCAGTCGTCCACGTCCTCCAGATCCCAGACGGACAGGCCGGGGCGCTGCCCGGCCATCAGCGCGATCATCTTGCCCAGGTCCAGCGCCGAGCCGCCGCCGAAGCAGATCACCCCGTCATGCCCGCCCGCCTTGTATGCGGCAATGCCTGCCAGCATGTTCGCCTCGGTCGGGTTTGGGTCAACGTCGGAAAAGACCGCCCGGCCAAGCCCGGCACGATCCAGGACATCCAGGGCGCCTGCGGTGATGGGCAGCGAGGCCAAGGCCTTGTCGGTGACAAGCAGCGGACGGGTGATGCCCGCCGCCCTGGCATGGTCGGCCAGTTCGGCGATCCGGCCCGCGCCGAACTTGATGGCGGTCGGATAGGACCAGTTGCGGTTGGGGACATCAAGGCTCATGTCACGCCCTTTTCAGGTGATAGGATTTCGGCCGGGTCACGGCAAGGTAACCCAGATAGGACAGGCTGCCGCCGCGCCCGGTGTCCTTGCATCCGGTCCAGCAGAGCGCCGGGTCAAGGTAGTCGGCGCGGTTCATGAAGACGGTGCCCGTCTGGATCCGCGCGCCGACGGCGGCTGCGGCATCGTCGTCGCGCGTCCAGATGCTGGCGGTCAGGCCATAGGGGCTGTCGTTCATCAGCCGCACCGCCTGGTCGTCGCCGGACACGCGCATGATGCCCACGACCGGGCCGAAGCTTTCCTCGACCATCACGCGCATGGAATGATCGACATCCACCAGCACTTGGGGGGCCAGATAGGCGCCACCGTCGTCCTGTGGGAAGGCCGAGGGGTCGATCAGCGCGCGGGCGCCCTGCGCCACCGCCTCGGCCACCTGGTCGCGGACGGTCTGCGCGAAGCGGGCATGGGCCATGGGGCCAAGCGTGGTAGCAGGGTCCAGCGGATCGCCCAGCGTCAAGGCCTTCGTCCACGTCACCGCTTTTTCGACGAAGGCATCATACAGGCTGTCATGGACATAGATCCGCTCGATCCCGCAGCAGCACTGGCCGGAATTGAACATCGCACCGTCCATCAGCCCCTCGACCGCCGCGTCCAGATCGGCATCGGCGCGGACATAGCCCGGATCCTTACCGCCCAGCTCCAGCCCCAGCGAGGTAAAGGTGCCCGCCGCCGCCCGCTCAATGGCGCGACCCCCGGCGACCGAACCGGTGAAGTTCACGAAGTCGAAGGCCCGCGCGGCGATCAGGCTTTCGGTGGTCGCATGATCCAGGACGACATTCTGGAACACATCCTGCGGCACGCCACCCGCGTGGAAGGCTTGGGCCAGCCTTTCGCCCGCCAGCAGGGTCTGGCTTGCGTGCTTCAGGACCACGGCATTGCCCGCGATCAGGGCCGGGACGACCGTGTTGATCGCCGTCAGATAGGGATAGTTCCAGGGCGCGATCACGAAGACCACGCCCAGCGGTTCGCGCGCCAGGACGCGGCGGAAGCTGTCGCTGTCCTCGATCACCTTCGGGGCCAGCGTCTCGGCGGCGATCTGGGCCATGTAGTCGGTGCGGGCGTTCACGCCGCCCATCTCGCCCGCGCCGAAGCGGACGGGGCGGCCCATCTGCCGGGCGAGTTCGGTGGCGATGTCGTCCTTCACCGCGGTCAGGGCGGCCACGCCCGCCTTGACCAAGGCGATGCGGTCGTCCAGCGGGCGGGCGGCCCATTCGGCCTGGGCGGCACGCGCGCGGGCAACAGTGGCCTGGGCGGCGTCACGGTCCAGCGGTGTGCGCCGGACCAGCACCGATCCGTCGATGGGGGAAATCAGGTTGATGTCTTTCATGGTCGGTCCTGTCAGGCGCGTTCCAGCAATCGGCGCAGGTCGTGGTCGGTGACGACGCGGTCGGTCTCGGCGATCTCCCATTCCGCGGCGTGGTGATAGTGATCGACCACATCATCCCCAAAGGCGCGCCTGTAAAGATCCGATGTCTTCAGCCGTTCGGCGGCCTCGCGCAGGGTTTTGGGAACCTCGCGCACATCCTGCGCCTGATAAAGGTCCCCACGCATCTCGGGGCCAAGCTCCAGCTTGCGCTCGATCCCGTCAAGGCCTGCGGCCAGCAGCGCGGCACAGGCCAGATAGGGGTTGGCGTCGGCGCCGGGGATGCGGCATTCGACGCGGACGCCCCCCGTACCCTCGCCGCAGACGCGGAAGGCGGCAGTGCGGTTGTCGCAGGACCAGACGGCCTTGGTGGGCGCGAACAGCCCCGCGCAGAACCGCTTGTAGCTGTTCACATAGGGTGCCAGGAAGACCATCATCTGGTCGGCCCCGGCCAATTGACCCGCCAGGAAATGCTTCATCGCGGCCGACATGCCGTGATCGCCTTCCGGGTCGTGGAAGGCGGACTGGCCGCCCCGGAACAGCGACTGATGCACATGGGCGGCCGACCCGGCCTTGGCCGTGTCGTACTTCGCCATGAAAGTCACGGACTTGCCGCGCGACCAGGCGATCTCCTTGACGCCCTGCTTGATGATCGTGTGGTTGTCGGCCGTGTCGAGCGCGTCTGAATAGCGATAGTTCACCTCGATCTGGCCCGCGTCGGCCTCGCCCTTGGTGCTCTCGATGGGGATGCCCGCGCCATACAGGTGGTTGCGCACGGCGCGCATCACGTCTTCCTCTCGGGTGGTCTGGAAGATGTGGTAATCCTCGTTGTAGCCCGAGGACGGAACCAGCCCGGCGATGCCGCCGCGCAGGCTTTCATAGCTGTTGTCGAACAGGTAGAACTCAAGCTCGGTCGCCATCATCGGCTCGAAGCCCATGTCGCGGGCGCGGGTGATCTGGCGCTTCAGGATGGCGCGGGGGGACACCGCGACCTCGTCATGCGTGTGGTGGTCCAGTAGGTCGCAGATGACCATGGCGGTGCCCGGCAGCCAGGGCAGGCGGCGCAGCGTCGAAAGATCCGGGCGCATGACGTAATCGCCATAGCCCTGATCCCATCCCGCGCTGCGATAGCCGGGCACCGTGTTCATCTCCATGTCCAGGGCCAGCAGATAGTTGCAGCAATGGGTTTCCTTGTGGCCCCCGTCCAGGAAGAAGCCGGCGTGGAAACGCTTGCCCATCAGGCGGCCCTGCATGTCGGGAAAGACCACCAGGACGGTGTCGATCTCTCCGGCGTCGAAGGCCGTCTTCAGACTGTCGAGTGTCAGGTTTGCAGGCATGATCGTCCAATCCCAGGGATCACGCCGCCGGGCATGGGCGCCCGGCGGCAGGCGGCGTCAGCTATAGCGATAGGGCCGGCCCGCCTTGGCCATCACGTCGTTGTACCTTTTGAAGATCTCGACCACGCGGGCCTTGGTCTCGGATTCGGCGGCGATCTCGTCCCAGAAGGCGCGGGCGCGTTCCTCGACCGTGGCCCATTCCTCGTCGGGGATCGAGGTCAGTTGCAGCTTGGGCCCGTTCACGCGCAGGTCCGCCTCGCCGCCCCAATACCACCACTGGCGATAGTAATGGGACTGCTCGAAGCAGACCTCCATCAGCATCTTCAGCCGGTCGGGCACCTCGGCCCAGCGGTCCGCATTGGCGAAGAAATGCCCGATCCAGGCGCCCGAGATATTGTTGGTCAGGAAGTAGTTGGTCACGTCCGCCCAGCCGACGGTGTAATCCTCGGTGATGCCGGACCAGGCGATGCCGTCCAACTCGCCTGTCTGCAGGGCCACCTGGATATCCTCCCACGGAAGCTGCATGGGCACGACGCCAAACTGCGCCAGGAAGCGGCCCGCAGTCGGGAAGGTGAAGACCCGCTTGCCTTCCAGGTCGGCCAGGCTGTTGATCGGCTCCTTGGTGGCGAAATGGCACGGATCCCAAGCCCCGGCCGAGATGTGCTTGACGCCCACCGCCGCGTATTCCTGGTCCCAGATTTCCTTCAGGCCATACTGGTTGAACAGCACCGGCACATCCAGGCTGTAGCGGCTGGCAAAGGGGAAATAGCCGCCGAAGACCGTCACCTCGGTCGGCGACTGCATGGAATCGTCGTCCGATTGCACCGCGTCGATGGTGCCGTTCTGCATGGCGCGGAACAGTTCCGACGTGGGAACAAGCTGGTCGGCATAGAACAGCTCGATCTGCATCTGGCCGTCGGCGATGGCGTTGAAGCGGTCAATAGCCGGCTTGACCACATGTTCGCCCAGGGCGGCCCCTGCATAGGTCTGCATCCGCCAGCGGATCGGCGCGCCCTGCGCATGGACGGCGGGCGCGGCAAGGGCGGCGGCCCCCGCGGCCAGCGGGGCGGTCGTCAGAAACTTGCGTCTTGTCGTCATCTGAACCTCCGGTGTGTTGGGAAACGGGGCGGTTCACCGCCCTCTGTCATTGTCCGTAGACCTGCCCCGGCAGCCACAGCGCGATCTGCGGGAAGGCCATGATGATCGCCAGCGTCAGGATCATGATGGCGACGATGGGCACGATGGATCGGTAGATGTCGCCCAGCGTCACTTGGTCCGGGGCAAGCGCCCGCATCAGGAACAGGTTATAGCCGAAGGGCGGCGTGATATAGGCGATCTGGCAGGTGATCGTGTAGAGGATGCCGTACCAGATCAGGTCGAACTCAAGCGCGCGCACCAGCGGGATATACAAGGGCGCGACGATCACCAGCATGGCGGTGTCGTCTAGGAACATTCCCAGCAGCAGGAAGGACACCTGCATCAGGATGATGACCTGCCACCGCGTCAGGCCCAGATCCTCGAGGAAGAATGCCTCGATCGCGCGGACCGCGCCAAGCCCGTCGAAGACCGCGCCGAAGGCAAGCGCCGCCAGCAGGATCCACATGAACATGCAGGTCACGTTCAGCGTGCCGCGCAGGCAGGTTTCCCAGATGGTCCGCGTCCACCGCCCCTTGATGACCGCCACCAGCGAGGCAATGACCGCCCCGATGACTGAGGATTCGACAAGGCTGACATAGCCGGTGACAAACGGCCCCATCATCGCGCCGAAGATGACCAGCGGTGTGATGCCTGCGCGCAGCAGGCGCAGCCTTTCGCCCCAGGTGATCTGGGCCAATTCGTCGGACGACAGGCGCGGGGCAAGGCGCGGGTTCATCCCGCAGCGGATCAGGACATAGACGATGAACAGCCCCGCCATCAGCAGGCCGGGAAAGACGCCGGCCAGCCACAGGTGCCCGACCGGCTGGCGCGCGATCATCGCGTAAAGCACCAGCACGATTGACGGGGGCACCAGGATGCCCAGGGACGATCCGCCCTGGATGATGCCCGTGACCATTACCTTGTCATAACCGCGCCGCAGCATTTCCGGCAGGGCGATGGTCGCGCCGATGGCCAGGCCCGCGACCGACAGCCCGTTCATGGCAGACACCAGCACCATCAGCAGGATGGTTCCCACGGCAAGGCCGCCCGGCACAGGGCCGAACCAGACATGGAACATCCGGTAAAGGTCGTCCGCCATGCGCGTTTCCGACATGACGAAGCCCATCCAGACGAACATCGGCAGCGTCAGCATCGGAAACCAGTTCATCAGCTTGATGGCACTGGTGAAGGCCAGGTCGTGCCCGCCCCGGTCCCCCCACAGCGCGATGGCTGCAATGACGGCTATGAAGCCGATGCCGGCAAAGACCCTTTGGCCGGTCATCAGCAGGGCCATCATGCCCAGGAACATCGAGATCGCGATCAGCTCGTATGACATCAGCTCTGCGCCTCGGGGATTGGGGTGCCGCGCAGGGTGGCGATGTCGCGGATCAGGAAGGCCAGCGATTGCAGCAGCATCAGGAAGGTGCCCAGGCAGATCACGATCTTGATCGGCGCCATATAGGGCCGCCAGACGGTGCGCGACCGTTCGCCGATCTCAAGGGCATAGATCGTGCTTTCGATCCCGCCCCACAGGATCACACCAAGAAACACGATCAGGGCAAAGACCGTCACGCAATCCACCGCCGCGCGCGTCCGGGCGGACCAGCGGGAATAGAGCAGGTCCATGCGCACATGGGCGCCCCCCATCAGCGAATAGGCCCCGCCAAGGACGACATAGGCGATCATCGTGAACTGCGCCATTTCCTGCGTCCACAAGGCGGGCCGGAAGAAGGCCTTGGCAATGACCGACCAGGCCAGAACGCCCGCCAGCACGAACAGCAGATAAAGCGCCATGCGCCCGACGCGGCGGTTGACCCCCTCGACCACGCGCACGAAGCCAAGCGCCAGGGGCGACATCAGCAGCCCCCTTGCGGCAACAGGTCATCGGGCGCGGAAACGCGCTGAAATGGCGGCAAGGCCACGATTCTTCTCCCTGTTTTTGGTTCAGCGTCCTCCCGGTCCTTGCATTCTGTCAAGAATTTTTCTTTTCGTTTGCTTCTGATAGGATCATTCCAGAACGAGGAGGGGCGTCGTGACCATCGAACAGCGGATGCGCGCCAGCCTTGCGTCGCTGACCCGCGCCGAACGGCAGGCGGCGACCCATATCCTGTCGCATTTCCCGATGTCGGCCTTGGGGTCGATCACCATGCTGGCAAGCGCGGCCGAGGTCTCGGCGCCGACCATCGTGCGGCTGGTGCAAAAGCTGGGCTTCAAGGGCTATGCCGAATACCAGGCCGCCCTGCGGACCGAGGTCGGGCGCCTGCTGGCCGCGCCCCTGGTGCTGCCCGACCACGAACCGCGCCTCCACCCCATGCAGTCCTTTGCCGCACAGGCGATCGCGAACATCCACGCCACGCTGGACCAGATCGCGACAGGAGAGTTCGACGCGGCGGCGGCGCTGCTGGCCGATCCGGCGCGTCATGTCGCGGTCATGGGCGGGCGGCTGACCCATGCCCATGCGGATTACATGGCGACCCTGCTGCGGGTGATCCGTCCGGGCGTCACCTATGTCTCGGACCACTTGACCGACTGGCAGCAGGCGCTGCTGGACCTGCGGGCGGGCGACGTGGTGGTGATCTTCGACATTCGCCGCTATGAAGCCAATGCCGTGCACATGGCCGAACTGGCGGCGCAGCAGGGCGCGCAGGTGGTGCTGGTGACCGATCATTGGCTGTCGCCCGCGGCCGGGCACGCGCACCACACGCTGCCATGCCGGATCGACATGCCCGCCGCCTGGGATTCCACTGTCACGATCCTGCTGCTGGTCGAGGCTCTTCTGGGCCGGGTCCAGGGCCATTGCGCCGATCAGGTCCAGGATCGCTTGAACCGGCTTGAGGACGTCTTCGCCAAGACCCGCATCTTCCGCGCCCCGAAACTGGGGCGCTAAGCGTCTGCCGCAGCCGCATTCCTGCCGTCAGACCAGCAGGAACCGCAGATGGATATGTGAAAACGAGGCATAAGTTTGCACATCAGAAAGTAATTTATTGAAGATCTCTATGAATTATCTTTTCTATTCATTAGGTTGCCGATGTCCAAATTTCGATTCGGAGCATATCTGTGCCCATAAGCGGCATAAGTTTGCACGGGTGTGACGATCGGCACGCCCGAGGACCTGGTGGCGGCAGTCGATCGCCTCGGCGTACAGCCTGGCCCAGCCAAGGCCTACCTTGCCCTTTAGCGTGCCGCCGGGCGCGTCCTGACCTTCGATGCTCTGGCGCAGGCCATAGCGTTTGATCCAACCAGCCCGCCAAGCCGCAGCAACCTTGCTGGTGCGATCGCCAAGCTTCGCCAGGCGATGCCGCCCGACGAAACTGTCGTGACCGTTCATGGCATCGGCTATCGGCTGGAAAGAAGCAGATAGTTAGCCGAGGCGGCGGCGCCTCCTTATCATGGCGAGGGCTCCAAGGCCGACCGGAAGCAGCGCAGCGGTGGCTGGAAGGGGAACAGGGGCTACGCGAACATTCTCGATGCTGAGCAGGAGCCATGCATAGCTGTCGCCCGTTCTCCATTCTAGGTCCAAGAAGTCATCCGGCTCAAAGTAATCCAAAGAAAACGCAAAACGTGCGCCATCAGAGGCCCAACCTGATGCAAAGAAGCCAAACATCCAAGATGAGTAATCCGTTTCCCAAGCCTGTCCTTGCGAAGACAATGTTATGTCGGCGCAGTAGTCTTCGGGCAGGTAAGTGATCTTGGCCTGCATCGGGACGCCAATGTCCTTAGAATACGGTCCATAGGCATCAATCGGGTTGTCTTCTCTGTCCGTGAAGCCCTGCTTGACGAACACATCGAAGTTATACGTCACCTTTGTGCCGTAAACTGGCGGATCGTAGTGACCTGAGTAATCGCATTTGCCCGTCGCCGCCTCTGCCTGGCCCACGCCGACCATCAGAACAGCCGCAGCCACCGCCACCTTCAGCCCCACAACGCCTGCTAGAAAATGCTGCCGAATCATTGCAATGCCTTTCAAGATAACTGACTTTAGGATTGCGAAGCTTAGGTGGATTTCCGGCGCCGTCTCATCATCGCCAGGGCGCCGAGCCCGAGGGGAAGAAGCGCGGCAGTCGCGGGAAGCGGAACGGGAGCGGGGCTAGCAACAGACCAGGTGGCTTCTACAGTCGGAAACCAAGGTCTGAAATCATGAGTATATTCCAAGCTTCCCAAGCCTTTGCCGTCCCACTCAAGAGCGAAAAATTCTGGGCTAGGAGTATGTCCCGAGATCCCGAACCAAGCCATTTGCCACGGCATTCCCTGCGACAGAGTGCCTCTAAAGAGCAGTTGATCGGCAATTGAAAACGACGCGTTCAGGGATTTGCGTTCGCCGACCCATTCCTCTGTGTATGTGAAGACAGCATTGACGGTCTCGCCGACCTTTACACCCCAAAATTCGTCAAGATGAATATCATCAAAGCCTTCATCCGGACCTTCGGATGGGGAATACTCGATAACCGCTTTAGTGATAGTAAATTCGACGTCGAGAACCGTCGCCGCCTCTGCTTGCCCAACCCCTACTGCCACGGTAGCCGCAGCCATCAACACCCTGATACTCATAAAAACCCCTGCAACTACCGTGGCGAATCAACGCGTCCTGCGCTGATGAGCGGATATTTGTAGCTCACGCCGCCGTAAGTCTCGGTGAAACTGCCGATGATTTCGCAATCGACGGACGAAAGACATTCCGTAACAGTTCGATAGGACCGACATGATAAATGATCGGCTGATTATTCATGAGGCGCCACCTGATGGACCTCGCTGAATTCATCAAGGAAGTGGGCGGCGGTTTGGCTGGCGTCGTCATCGTTGTCCAAGGCTGGTTTAACTGGATCGGTCAGATGATCGACGCGATCAGCGCGCGCACCCACATCGAGCCAGATCCTTTCGCGGACCCGGCAGAGGGCGGCCTTTAGGCTCTTTCCCATAATATCTCGGATGGACTGGCCCGCGGTGAGGCTTCTCGCGTCATTTTCCTGATGCTAATTGCTGTCATGGCTTCTGTCTAAAAGGCAGTTCTTTGGGGTCGGCACCGATTTACCTCGCCCTTCTTCTGCAGAACAGTTCGGAAACATCCTGTGCGGGATTTGAACGGAAGCCTTGCGGAACGAGCCGGTTTGTTCGCGTAAATTTCTGCACGCTGCCTGATCATGCTGGCCCCGTGGGTTGGCAAGACGCCGCAAATGCTAGGATCTTTGGTGACCCCGACAGGACTTGAACCTGTAACCTGCCCCTTAGGAGGGGGCTGCTCTATCCAGTTGAGCCACGGGGCCGCCACAGTCCTTTTGACTGCTGCCGGACGATTTGGCAAGGTTGCCGCGGGGCCGGGCGGGCGCTAACATCGGGCAAAGACCTGAATGCCGGTGCATGATGAACGTCCCAAGACCCCGCCGCCCGTTGACCCTGCGGGATGTTTCCGAAGCATCCGGCGTATCCGAGATGACGGTCAGCCGGGTCCTGCGAAACCGGGGGGACGTATCGGCCGCGACGCGCGAGAAGGTGCTGACGGCGGCGAAGATGCTGGGCTATGTGCCCAACAAGATCGCCGGCGGGCTGGCAAGCCAGCGGGTGAACCTGGTCGCGGTCGTGATCCCGTCGCTGTCGAACCTGGTCTTTCCCGACGTGCTGGGCGGGGTCTCGGCGGAACTGGACGACACCGGCCTGCAACCCGTGATCGGCGTCACCAATTATTCCCCCGCGCGCGAGGAGATGGTGCTTTACGACATGCTGTCCTGGCGCCCGTCGGGGGTGATCCTGGCCGGGCTTGAGCACAGCAAGGCGTCCCGCGCGATGCTGGAAAACTCGGGCATTCCGGTGGTCGAGATCATGGACGTGGACGGACCCGGGATCGACACGATCGTCGGCATCTCGCACCGCCGCGCTGGGCGCGAGATGGCCGCGCGGATCCTTGCTGCCGGCTATCGCCGCATCGGCTTCGTCGGCACACACATGCCCGAGGATCACCGCGCCCGGAAGCGCCTGGCAGGCTTCGAGGAAGGCCTGTCCGAGGCTGGCGTGCCGCTGGAGGCGCGCGAATACTATCAGGGCGGGTCGTCCCTGCTGAAGGGTCGCGAATTGACCGAGCGGATCCTGACCCGCGCACCGGACCTGGATTTCCTCTATTTCTCGAACGACATGATCGGGGCAGGGGGGCTGCTTCATTGCCTGGACAAGGGCTATGACATCCCTGGCCGCATCGGGCTTGCCGGCTTCAACGGCGTCGACCTGCTGGACGGGCTGCCGGTGCGGCTGGCCACGACAGATGCGCGCCGCGTCGACATCGGGCGGCGCGCGGCGCGGCTGGTGGCGGGCAAGGACATCATCCCCGAAGACCGGATCGTCGCGCTGACGCCCACCTTTCTGCCGGGTGACACGATCCGTCATGCATGACGCTTGTGGCAAGGTGGGCGCATGACTAAGTCTGCGGTCATGCGTATTCCTTATGTTGACCGTCTGATGAGCAAGGGCCCCCGCGTGTCGGTGGTGCGCCTGCACGGTGCCATCGGCATGGCCGGGCGCGGCGGCGCGCTGTCCGATGCCGCCCTTGCCCCCGTGATCGAACGCGCCTTTCGCAAGGGCAAGCCGGTGGCGGTGGCGCTGTCCATCAACTCGCCCGGCGGATCGCCCGTCCAGTCGTCGCTGATCGCCGCCCGCATCCGTCGCCTGGCGGACGAGACGAAGATCCCCGTCCATGCCTTTGTCGAGGACGTCGCGGCGTCAGGCGGCTATTGGCTGGCCTGTGCGGGCGATCAGATCTGGGCGGATGACAGTTCGATCCTTGGGTCGATCGGCGTGATCTCGGCCGGGTTCGGGTTCCAGGATCTGATCGCCCGCTGGGGGATCGAACGGCGGGTGCATACGGCGGGCCGGTCGAAATCCACGCTTGATTCCTTCCGCCCCGAACGCCCCGAGGATGTCGAGCGTCTGCACAATGTGCTGGAGCCGATCCATCAGGCCTTCAAGGACCATGTCACCGCCCGTCGCGGATCCCGGCTGGTCCCGGATCGCGACCTGTTCACCGGCGAGTTCTGGGCGGGCCGCCAGTCCGTCGAATTGGGCCTTGCCGACGGCATCGGCCATCTGGTGCCCCGCATGAAGGCGCTGTTCGGCGACAAGACACGCTTTGTCGTCCATGCCCCGCGTCAGTCGCTGTTCCGCAGGCTGGGGCTTTCCGCCGGCACCGTCTTTGACGCGGCCCAGGAACGCGCCGCCTTCGCCCGTTTTGGTGCGGGGGGATGAGCGTCCGGATCGTCATCCTGTTCCTGCTGGTGATGGTGGCGATGGCGCTGCTGCGCGGGCCGGCCTTTCGCAGGGCAGTCCGGCGCGTGCTGGGGATCCCGCCGTCCCGGCGCAAGCCGCGCGGCTAGGACGCCCGTTTGTCCCCGCGCAGGACAGATTCGCGAAGCAACTGACTGAAACTGCGCAGCTTTCACAAGTCGGGCAGCGGGATAAATATTTTCCCAGTAAAATCAATAGGCTGGAAAGCTGCACAATTTATAGGCAAAGTCACGGTTTTGTAACGATTGCTGGATTGGAGGGGCCTGCCTCACAGGACTCTCACAGAGTTATCCACAAAGGCGGTGGACAGCTTTGCACTTGCCATCGCGCCTAGCAACTTGCAGCCCGGCACGGGAATCACTTTCTAGAAGATCATGACCCAGGAAACCGCCCCCCAGCCAGCCACCAAGACCGGCCATGCGCTGATCCAGGACTATCTGCGCCAGCTTGACCGCAGTCCCGGCGTCTATCGGATGCTGGATGCGCAGGGGGCGGTTCTGTATGTCGGCAAGGCGCGCGACCTGAAGGCGCGGGTGTCGAATTATGCCCGGCCGTCGGGACATTCGGCCCGGATCGCGCGGATGATCCGCGAAACCGCCAGCATGATGTTCCTGACCACGCGCACCGAAACCGAGGCGCTGCTGCTGGAACAGAACCTGATCAAGCAGTTGAAGCCGCGCTACAACGTGCTGCTGCGCGACGACAAGTCCTTCCCGAACATCCTGGTGGCCAAGTCCCACGCCTATCCGCAGATCAAGAAGCATCGCGGGGCCAAGTCGGAAAAGGGCGACTATTACGGTCCCTTCGCCAGTGCGGGGGCGGTGAACCGCACGCTGACGCAGTTGCAGCGGGTGTTCCTGCTGCGCAACTGCACGGACGCCACCTTCGAATCGCGCACGCGTCCTTGCCTGCTTTTCCAGATCAAGCGGTGCAGTGCGCCCTGCGTGGGCCGGATTTCCGAACAGGATTATGGCGCGCTTGTGGCCGACGCCGAACGATTCCTGCAGGGCAAGACCACCGTCATCCAGGCGAACCTTGCCCGCGACATGGCCGAGGCGGCCGAGAACATGGAATACGAACGCGCGGCCGCCCTTCGCGACCGCATCAAGGCGCTGACCGCCGTGCAATCCGTCCAGGCCATCAACCCCAAGCGCGTGGCCGAGGCCGACATCGTCGCGCTGCACATGGAAGGCGGACAGGCCTGCGTGCAGGTCTTCTTCATCCGCGGCAACCAGAGCTGGGGCAACCGCGACTTCTATCCTCGACTTGGCGGGGTGGAGTCGCCTGCCGAGGTGATGCAGGCCTTCCTTCTGCAATTCTACGACGACAAGCCGCCGCCCCGGATGATCCTGCTCTCGCATGCACCGGACGAGCCTGATCTGACGCAAGCCGTGCTGTCGGAACGCGCCGCCCGCCGGGTCGTCATCGGCGTCCCGCAGCGGGGCGAGAAGTTCGAGCTGGTGGAAAACGCGCTGCGCAATGCCCGTGAAAGCCTGGCCCGCCGCATGTCCGAAAGCGCCACGCAACTGCGCCTGCTGGAAGGGGTGGGCGAGGCCTTCGACCTGCCCGCAGCCCCCCGCAGGATCGAGGTCTACGACAACAGCCACATCATGGGCACCAATGCCGTGGGCGGCATGATCGTGGCCGGGCCCGAAGGCTATATCAAAAGCCAATACCGCAAGTTCAACATCAAGGGGACCGAGATCACGCCGGGCGACGACTTCGGCATGATGAAAGAGGTGCTGTCGCGTCGCTTCGTGCGGCTGCTGAAGGAAGACCCCGACCGCCAGACCGAATCCTGGCCCGATCTGCTTCTGATCGACGGCGGTGCGGGGCAGGTGTCGGTGGTGGATGGTATTCTGGCCGACCTGGGGGTCGAGGACATTCCCATTGTCGGCGTCGCCAAGGGCATCGACCGTGACCAGGGCAAGGAAGAATTCTACCGCCCCGGCCGCGCACCCTTTGCGCTGCGGATGAACGACCCGGTCCTGTATTTCATCCAGCGTCTGCGGGACGAGGCGCATCGCTGGGCGATCGGCACCCATCGCGCCAAACGCGCCAAGTCGGTGATGGCCAATCCGCTGGACGAGATCGCGGGCATCGGCGCCTCGCGCAAGCGTGCGCTGCTGGCCCATTTCGGCAGCGCCAAGGCCGTCAGCCGCGCCGGGCTGGCGGATTTGCAGGCGGTCGAGGGGATTTCGGCCGCCATGGCGCAAAAGGTCTATGACCATTTCAACGCCAGGGGCTGACCGGGGCGGCGGCTACGGAAGCCCTTCCTAAACTGCGCCACCCTGGTGGAAGATCCATCCCCAGCTGGATGACCCAGGAGCTGAAATTCCTGCCGGTTCAATAGCTTGCCGCCCTTGCAGCCAAACCCTGGGTTTAACAACTGCGAGATGTGGTAAAACCGCACCGCAAGGTCGTGCCGTGATCGCGCTATGGTTGCCTCTCTCAACCTGAGGAAAGAGGCTCTCATGACCCGTTTGCCCGAACCCGGCATCGTTGTCCCGCGGTTCATGCCTGCCGGCCTGCCCAAAGCTGCTCGGGGGGATGAATTCAAGCCGCATCTGATGGAACTGACCGGGACCGTGACCGACAACTACAGCAACGGCAGCGATCCGGTGCTGTGCGTCAGCGACGCGGAAGGCCGCAACTGGACGGTGGAACTGGCCGGCCGCGCCCGCAATGCCGCCCTTGGCCTGACCAAGGCCGTCGCCATGCCCGGCGATCCGATCCGCGTCATCGGCCATCGCACCCGCCGCTTTGGCGAACAGCGCATCAAGGCCGTCCACCTGACCATCGCGGGCCGCGCCTATCCCCTGTTCGAGGGCGCGATCGGCTGAGCGGCGTCGCAATCCGGGGCGCGGCGCATTTCGGTGCGCCGCCCCTTTCAAAGTCCCGCGCCACGGACTAGCTTGCCCTTATGCGTTGGACCATCCCCAATATCCTGACCCTGCTTCGGCTGATCGCGGCGCCCGCCGTGCCGTTGATGTTCCTTTATTTCAGCCGGCCCTTCGCGGACTGGGCGGCGCTGTCGCTGTTTCTTCTGGCGGCCGTGACCGACTGGTTCGACGGCTATCTGGCGCGAAGCTGGCAGCAGGAAAGCCGCTTCGGCACGGCCATGGACCCCATCGCCGACAAGGCCATGGTGGTGATCGCGATCGTCGTCATCACCGGCTATTCCGGCATGAACCCCTGGCTGATCCTGCCCGCCACGCTGATCCTGTTCCGCGAGGTCTTCGTGTCCGGCCTGCGAGAATTCCTGGGCGCCAATGCCCGTCTTCTGAAGGTCACGAAGCTGGCGAAATGGAAGACGACCACGCAGATGGTGGCCATCTCGGTCCTGTTCCTGGGCACGGGGCTGGCCTATGTCGAACATGGCCGCCCGCCGCTGGTGGGGGAATCGCGGCTGCCCTTCTCGTCCTCCTGGGCGGATCTGGCGACGCAGATGGGCTTGCTGCTGATCTGGATCGCGGCGATCCTGACCGCCTGGACCGGCTGGGATTACTTCGTGAAGTCGCGCCCTTACCTGCGGGAACCGGGCCATGACGCTTGACGTGCTGTATTTCGCCTGGCTGCGCGAACGCATCGGCCAGCCGCGCGAGCGGATCGAGACCGCGGCAACGACCGTCCGGGACCTGATTGCCGATCTGGCCGCGCGGGACGACTGGCACGCGGCGGCCTTCGCCGACCTTGCCGCCGTGCGCTGCGCCGTGGACCAGCAGCTTGCCGATCTGGACAGCCCCATCGCGGATGCCCGAGAGGTCGCCTTCTTCCCGCCCATGACCGGCGGCTGATCCCGTGTCGGCCCGCGTCCATTCCGCCCCCTTCGACCTGGCAGCCGAACTGGCGGGCTTTGGCGCGGGCGCGGGGGCCATCGTCACCTTCACGGGCATCGTGCGCGACGACACGGGCGCCATGGCCGCGTTGGAGATCGAGCATTACCCCGGCATGACGGAACGGGCCCTGTCCGATTACGGCAGGCAGGCCGCCGAACGCTTCGCCTTGACCGACTGGCGCATCGTCCACCGCCACGGGCGGCTGCCGGTGGGTGAACCGATCATGATGGTCGCCACGGCCGCCCGCCACCGCCATGCAGCCTTCCAGGCTGCCGATTACCTGATGGACTGGCTGAAATCCCGCGCCCCCTTCTGGAAGCGCGAGATAGGCCGTGACGGTGCGGCCCGCTGGGTCGATGCCAAGGCCAGCGACGAAGATGCGTTGTCGCGATGGTAGCTTCTTTGCTGACCGAATGCCCATGCGCGGCCCCCCACCCATGATCCGGCCCGACCTGCGCGCCTGGGCCGCCCGACGGTCCGAGGCCATCGTCGCAACCCTGATCCTGCTGGGAGGCCTCTGGCTGGCCCTGCGCGGCGGCTGGTTCTTCGCCGCAGTCGGGGCGCTTGTGCTTCTGGTCGGCCTGTCGCTGCTGATCGGCGCGATCCGCAGGCTGCCCTTCCGCCGCGGCATCGCCGCCCCCGGCGTGGTCGAGGTCGATGAGGGCGCCGTCCGCTATTACGGCGCCGCCGTCCTGGGCGGAGAGATCGCATTGCGCGACCTGGTCGAGATCCGGCTGTTGCGCCTGAAGGGCCAGGGCCACTGGCGCTTGCGCAGTGCAACGGGCGAGGCTTTGCTGGTGCCCGTCGATGCGGCCGGCTCCGACGCCCTGGCCCATGCCTTCACGGCTCTGCCGGGCCTCGACATGGGCGCGGTCTCGGCCGCCTTGGCCCATGTCGCTGACCAGCATGACGCAGTGCGCACCGTTTGGCGGAGACCGGGTTGAGGCGGGTTGACTTGGGCATCGCCGCTTGCCACCTGTGACCGGCAAACACGCTCGAAAGGCCTCTCCTCATGTCGATACCACAACAGGGCGGAGGCCCGATCGAAAGCCGTGACCAGTTGGCCGCCTATATCGCCAGCGGGGAAAAGCCGCGCGACGCCTGGCGCATCGGGACCGAGCACGAGAAGTTCGGCTATGACAAGAACAGCCTGATGCCCTTGCCATACGAGGGCGCCTGTTCCGTCCACGCCATGCTGTCGGGCCTGCAGGAACGCTTCGGCTGGAACCCGGTGATGGAGCAGGACAAGCTGATCGGCCTGGAACGCGACGGCGCCAATATCAGCCTTGAACCGGGCGGGCAGCTTGAATTGTCGGGCGCGCCCCTGGAAACCATCCACCAGACCTGCGACGAGGTGAACCAGCACCTGGCCGAGGTGAAGGAAATCGCCGACCGCATTGGCGCGGGCTTCATCGGCCTAGGTGCGGCCCCGATCTGGGGACAGGACGACATGCCGATGATGCCCAAGGGGCGCTATCGGCTGATGACCGACTACATGGACCGGGTAGGCACCCTGGGCAAGCAGATGATGTATCGCACTTGCACCGTGCAGGTGAACCTGGACTTCGGCAGCGAAGCCGACATGGTCCAGAAGATGCGGGTCGCGCTGTCATTGCAGCCGGTCGCGAACGCGCTGTTTGCCAATTCGCCCTTCCTCGATGGCAAGCCCAATGGCTGGAAAAGCTGGCGTGCCCATATCTGGCAGAACCTGGACAATGCCCGCACCGGGATGCTGCCCTTCGTCTTCAAGGACGGCTTCGGCTATGATGCCTGGGTGGATTACGTCCTGAACGTGCCGATGTATTTCGTGTATCGCGACGGCAAGTATATCGACGCCTTGGGCCAGTCGTTCCGCGACTTCCTGGACGGCCGCCTGCCGGCCCTTCCGGGCGAGGTGCCTACCCTGTCGGACTGGGCCGACCACATGACCACCGTCTTCCCGGAAGCACGGGTCAAGAAATACATCGAGATGCGCGGCGCCGATGGCGGACCCTGGCGCAGGCTTTGCGCACTGCCCGCGCTGTGGGTGGGGCTGATCTATGACCAAGGCGCGCTTGATGCCGCCTGGGATCTGGTCAAGGACTGGGACGACGAGACCCGCGAAGGCCTGCGCCGCGACGCCGGGCTCCGCGGCCTGCAGGCCAGCGTGAACGGCGTCCACATGCAGGATCTGGCGCGTGAGGTTCTGGCGATCGCCGAACAGGGTCTGAACAACCGCGCCCGTCCCGGCGCGGGCGGCCTTGTCCCGGACGAGACGCACTTCCTCAACGCGCTGAAGGAAAGCGTGGACAGCGGGACCGTCCTGGCAGACGAACTGCTTGAAAAATACCACGGCGAATGGGGCGGCGATCTGACGCCGATCTATCGCGAATATTCCTACTAGGCACGATCAGAACCGCCAGGTCAGGCCCAGAAGCGGGCCTGCCATCGTGGCATCCACCCGCGTCCCGCCGCTGCGGTAGTCCACGTCCAGCCGCCGGTAGCCCAAGGAAAGATAGGCCCGTTCCGCCATCTGGTAATTGACGGTCGCCAGGACCTGCGTGGTCTTGTCGGAGCCGATCCCGGTGACGCCATGGTCGATATAGGCGATAGCGGACCATCTGGGGGCAAGCGCGTAATTGGCCCGCAGCGCCACGACCGGGTCGACGAAATCCTTGTCCCCCGACCGGCTGATCGCGCCCCCCGCGACCGATATCTCGGCCTTGATGGTCCAGGCGCGCAGGCCGCCCAGGACGTCGAGGGCAAGGCCGCCGCTGTCGATGGCCCGCCAGCCCGCCGCGACGGTCAGGGAACGCTGGCGCAATTCAGCCTCGGCGGGCAGGCCGCGCGGGACCAGCCCCGACTTCGAACTGGCCGCATAGCTGAGATCCCCCAGAAGGACGAAGCGGTCCCTGCGGGCATAGGCCGACAGGAAGAAGGCCGCGTCCAGATCCTCCAGCACGTCGGAAAAGCTTTTCTCGAAGGACAATGTGGGCGCGCCGGTGAAAGGCGTGATGTCGCCGCCCAGCCCCGTGGCCCAGACATAGGGCGTCACCTGGGCGCGCCATTCCTGGGCCGGGGCAGGGGGTGGGGCGGTGCAGGCCAGGACAGCGGCTAGGACGGCAAGGGCCTTGGTCATATCGCATCCTCCGACAGTTCGTTCTTGAAGATCCTGCCGCCCTTCATGATCAGCCGCAGGCTTGCCCTGTCGTCCAGCCAGTCAAGCCGCTGTTCGGGATCGCCGTCGATCACCAGAAGATCCGCCAGCGCACCTTCGGCGATCACCCCAAGCCGCCCGTCATAGGGCGCCCGCGCACCCGACAGCGCCAGCAGCCTGCCTGCCGCGCCGGTGGCGCGGTGCAGCGCCGAAAGTGGCGACATGAAGCGCGCCAGCTTGGCAAGTTGCCGCCCCTGGCTTTCGCCCCCGCGGTAAAGGATGTCGCTGCCGAAGGCCCAGTTGACCCGGTGCTTGTCGGCCCATTCAAAGGCGCGGGCCGTGCCTTCGGCCACCTGCCGCTGGGCGGCGACGGCCTTGGGGTCGGCATACTGGTTCGCGTCCTCGTCCGCCAGGAACGGCTGGATCGACCACCATGTGTCGGTGTCGGCCATCATGCGAACAGTGTCCTCGTCGGCAAGCTGCCCATGCTCGATGGACTTGACCCCGGCCGCGATGCAACGCCGGATGCCCGGCGGCGTGTAGACATGGGCGCAGACATAGGTGCCCCAGTCGGTGGCGGCATCGACCGCCGCGCGCATCTCGGCTTCGGTGAACTGCAGCGACTCCAGCGGGTCGTATTGCGACGCGACCCCGCCGCCCGCGGTGATCTTGATCTGGCTGGCGCCCTTCATCAACTGCTCGCGGGTGCGGCGCAGAACCTCCGGCACGCCATCGGCAAGCGCCGACATGCCTTGCCGGCTTGCATGATCGGCCGGATCGCCGGGCATCATGGGCAGGCTGTTCTGGAAGCGGAAATCGCCATGCCCCGAAGTCTGGGAAATGATCGCCCCGGCCGGGAAGATGCGCGGCCCCGTCACGACCGACCGGTCGATGGCGGCCTTCAGCCCGAAGGCCGGGCCGCCCACGTCGCGCACTGTGGTGAAACCGCGCATCAGGGTCGCGCCGGCTTCCTGCCCCGCGATCAGGTGCAGAAGGCCGGGATCCTGCGTCATGGCGACAATCTGGCTGACGGATGCCAACGTCGTGTGCCAATGGGTGTCGATCAGGCCCGGGATCACGGTGCGCCCGCCGCAATCGATGCGCTGCGCCTCGGCCGGCCCCTGGCCCGGCACGGGCAGCCCTGCGATGCGATCCCCGTCCACCAGGACTTCTACGCCCTGGCGCAGGGACAGCGTCTCGCCGTCGAAAAGGCGCAGGTTGGTCAGCAGCACGGGCCGGGCAGGGATCTGTGCCCGTGTCGGGTGGGGCGCAAGGCCGAAGCCTGAGAACATGCCCATCACGGCGGCCATGCCGCCCATCATCTGGCGGCGGGAAATGTCCGCCTCGATCCGCCGCATGATCGCAAGGGTCTGGGGGCTGCCGCAGTGGCAGAAATGAATCCTGCCGGTCTGGGGATCGGGTTCATAGCAGGCCAGGCACATGACGAATCACCGGGGCTGGAAACCATCTGCGCCCCAGTGTGCACCATGTCGCAAGGAATAAACAAAAGATAATAGATCACCGGTGCCTTGGCCAAGGCAGGCAAGGGGCGCCGCCGTGGCAGCGCCCCATTCAGGTCAGGCGGCTTTCCGGCGGCGACGCAGCAGGGCCAGGCCACCGATGCCCGCCAGCAACAGCGGCGCGGCAGCGGGCAGCGGCACGGGTGCGGGCGCATTGGCATCGACCACGGTGCGGCCCAGGTCGGTATAGTCGGTGAAGAAGCCGTCCAGGCCCCAATCCAGCATCGGCTGGATCATCGCAAAAGCCTCGTCTTCCTTCAGCGGGCGGAAGGTATAGGCGTGCACCTTGAGGCCCAGGTTATGGGCGGCCTTGATGAAGTCCTCGGTGATGCCGGTATAGCTGACGCCCACGCCCGTCGCCACGCTTGCAATCTGGTCCAGCGACCAGAAGCCGTCGCTGCCGTTCACGCCATAGACACCGTTCTGCAGGCGGACCGAACCCAGCTGCGCAACCTCGGCCTCCATGTCGTTCATGTCCAGAAGATCGGTCAGGTTCGCCACCGACTGATAGGCGAAGGATTGCAGGATCACCTTGTCCGCCGCCGTGGTGAAGCCGTTGTCCTTCAACGAGGCGATGATCTTCTGTTCCTTCACGGAATCGAAGGGAGCCTTGGCCTCGGGATAGATGCCGACCGATGTTCCGTTTGCGGTGTTGTAGTTCTTCAGGAAGCCCAGCACCTCGTCCAGCGTGGGAACCTTGTAGGGATCGGGCATGGTGGGGGTAAAGCCCAGATAGGTCGAATCGGGCTGCGACAGCGCGCCGGTCGGCTTGACGGTCAGTTGCTTGATTTCCGCCAGGGTGAAGTCGCCGACATTGTAACGGCCGTTGCGGGGCGCGAACAGGGTTGCCACATTGGTGGTGCGGTTCAGCGTGGTGTCGTGCATGGCCACCAGGTGGCCGTCCTTGGTCATCTGGACATCGGGTTCGATGTAATCCGCGCCCATCTTGATGGCGAGTTCATAGCTGCCCAGCGTTTCCTCGGGCAGATAGCCGCTGGCGCCGCGATGGGCGACCACGATCGGCGCCTCGCCGGTCAGGGTGTTCCAGGTGGTGGCGGCATGGGCCGCGGGGGACAGGGCGAATGCCGAAAGGGCCGCAAGGGCGGCAAGTTGCATCTTCATGAACGTGTTCCTGATCGTTACACCGAGATCGCCGCGACGCCGACCGGCGCGCTGCCCGCAGACAGTCCCCAGAAAGGTTAACGCTTCTGCGACGGTTTTGTTTTATTTTAATAAAAATCGATTGCGCCAAGGGGATCCGCGCGGCGCACGACAAAATGAAGCCGGTCGGGCTTGATCCACGCGGCAGCCGGTGGCAGGGCAGGGAAAACAAGAAGGGGCAGGCCATGAAGGCAGATGTGATGGTGTGGGTGCAGCGGATCGTCGGCGCGGTCTTTGTGATCGGCGTCCTGGCCCTGGTGGGGGCGATCGTTACCCAGGTCGGCCAGGCCGAGGGTATCCCCCCGCTGCCGGTTTTCCTGGGGCTGCTGGGAATCGTGCTGCTGATCCTGCTGTCGGGTTGCTGCCTGGCGCTTGTCTCGGTCGCCATATCGGCCCGGCGCGGGGCCGAGGCGCTGCGCCGCATCGTGGGCCAAGGCGGAGTCTCGCCCCTGGCCGCGCCGGCGCGGGTGTTCACCCCTTCGCCCCTGCGCGAGGTCGCGGCCGAGCCGCAACCACAGCCGGAACCCGCACCCGCCCGTCCGTCCCGCCCCGCTGGCCGGACGCTGGTTGCCGAACGCTAGGTCTTTCGGCCAATCCGCGGCTCGGACCCGTCCATCAGGCGGGTGATATTGGCGCTGTGGCGGATGAAGATAAGGACTGCCATGAACAGGCTGACGGCGATCAGGTCGCCCCGGCCCAGGCCCCAGGCAAAGACCGGCGACAGCGCCGCCGCAAGAAGGGCGGACAGGCTGCTGATCCGGCTGACGGCGGCCGTCAGCAGCCAGATCGCGCAGGCGATCAGGCCCAGCGGCCAATGCAGCGCGATCAACGTGCCCAGGAAGGTCGCGACGCCCTTGCCGCCCTTGAAGCCCAGCCAGACCGGGAAGCAATGACCCAGGAAGGCCGCGCCCCCCGCCAGCACCGCCGCAGCGTCCCCGCCGAAATGCCGCGCGACCAGCACGGCGATGGCGCCCTTGCCGGAATCCAGCAGCAGCGTCGCAAGGGCGGCGGGCTTGTTGCCGGTGCGCAGGACGTTGGTCGCGCCGATATTGCCCGACCCGATCTTGCGCAGGTCGCCCAGGCCCAGGGCGCGGGCGATCACCAGACCAAAGGGGATCGACCCCAGAAGATAACCGAAGATGGTCCACAGGATCAGGGTCATGCCTTGCCTCCGAAAACGCGGCGTCCGGCGACCCAGGTGCCAAGGACGCGGCCCTCCATCCGGGCGCCGTCGAAGGGGGTGTTCTTCGATTTCGACAGCAGGGTGAACCGGTCCAGCACGAAAGGCGCGTCGGGATCGAACAGGACCAGATCGGCAGGCGCGCCCGGCGACAGCCGCCCGCCCGGCAGGCCCAGCCGACGCGCCGGGTTCAGCGACATCGCCCGCCACAACTGCGGCAGGCTCAGCCCGCCCTGGTGATACAGTCGCATCGCAGCCGGCAGCAGCGTCTGCAGGCCCACCGCGCCAGGGGCCGCGGCCTCGAAAGGCAGGCGCTTGGATTCCTCGTCCTGCGGCGTGTGGAAGCTGGCGATCACGTCGATCACGCCTTCGGCCACGGCCTCGACCATGGCCAGACGGTCGTCCTCGGACCGCAGGGGCGGGGTGAAGCGGAAGAAGGTGCGGTAATCGCCCACATCGTATTCGTTCAGCGTCAGGTGGTGGATCGAGATCCCGGCCGTCACATCCAGCCCCGCATCCCGCGCGCGCTGCAGCGAGGGCAGGGCTCGCGCCGTGGTGATCTGGTCTGCGTGCCATCGGCAGCCGGTCATCTGAACCAGGGCAAGGTCTCGGTCCAGCCCGATCACCTCGGCCATGGGCGACACGGCGGGGAGGCCGTAGATCGAGGCGAACTTGCCGCCCGTGGCCGCAGCCCCGCGCGACAGGCCCGCGTCCTGCGGATGGCCCACGATCAGCGCCCCAAGGCCGCGGGCATAGGTCATGCAGCGCGACAGCAGCCGCGTGTCCGCGACCTGCCGCACGCCGTCGCTGAAGGCCACCGCGCCGGCATCGGTCAGAAAGCCGATCTCGACCATCTCGCGCCCGTCGCGGGCCTTGGTCAGGCTGGCCATGTGGCGGATGTTGACCGGCGCGTCCGCCGCGCGGCGGGTGACGAATTCCAAGGATTCCGGCGTGTCGATGGGCGGCATCGTGTCGGGACGCGCGACAATGGTGGTGACGCCCCCCGCCGCCGCCGCAAGGCCCGCGCTGCGAAAGGATTCCTTGTGACGCTCGCCCGGCTCGCCGATCTTGACGCCCCAGTCGATGATGCCGGGGGCAAGCGCGCGGCCGTTGCAGTCGATGACGGCGGCGCCTTCAGGGGCGTCCGCGTCGATGCCTTCGATCACGCCGTCGCGGACCAGCAGGCTGCCGGGGGCGTCCGTCTGCGCCTCGGGGTCGATCAGGCGGGCGTTGGTGAACAAGATCGCGGTCATACCATCACCCCCGCCGCAGCGCGGCCCCGTTCGGCGCGAAGGTTCCGCGCCAGCAGGTCAAGCGCGGCCATGCGCACCGCCACGCCCATTTCCACCTGGTCCTGGATCACGGATCGGTTGATGTCGTCGGCGATGGTGCCGTCGATCTCGACCCCGCGGTTCATCGGGCCGGGATGCATGACGATGGCGTCTGGCGCGGCGCAGGCGAGTTTGTCGGCATCCAGGCCGAAGCGGTGGAAGTATTCGCGTTCCGACGGGATGAAGCCGCCATCCATGCGTTCCTTCTGAAGCCGCAGCATCATCACCACATCGGCGCCGCGCAGTCCCTCGCGCATGTCTTCGAAGAGTTCCACGCCCATCTCTCCGGCCCCGGCGGGCATCAGGGTCGCAGGGCCGATCAGGCGCAGGCGGTTTTCCATCTTGCCCAGCAGAAGCAGGTTCGACCGGGCCACGCGGCTGTTGGCGATGTCGCCGCAGATCGCGATGGTCAGGCGGTGCAGGCGCCCCTTGGCGCGGCGGATGGTCAGCGCGTCCAGCAGCGCCTGGGTGGGGTGTTCGTGCCGCCCGTCGCCCGCGTTGATGACGGCGCAGTTCACCTTTTCGGCCAGCAGGTTGACCGCGCCGCTGTTCGGGTGCCGCACCACCAGCAGGTCGGGCTGCATCGCGTTCAGGGTCAGCGCCGTGTCGATCAGCGTCTCGCCCTTCTTCACGGACGACTGGGCCACCGACATGTTCATCACATCCGCCCCCAACCGCTTGCCCGCCAGTTCGAAGCTGGCCTGGGTGCGGGTCGAGTTCTCGAAGAACATGTTGATCTGGGTCATCCCCGCCAGGGCATCGGAATGCTTGACCGTGCGGCGGTTCAGGGCGACGTAATCCTCGGCCAGGTCCAGAAGCGTGACGATCTCGGGCGGGGACAGGTGGTCGATGCCAAGCAGGTGGCGGGCGCGAAAACTCATGTGCGGCCTTTTGATCGGGGTCGCGTTTCTATCGCAGATGGCCGTTCGGGCGGCAAGCGGGCAGGGGCCGCCTGGCCCCCCCGCGCGTTCCGCGCCTCCCCCGGGGATAGTGGGACACAGAAGACGTCAGGGCTGCCGGGGCTTGCGTGCGGGCAGGTCGGCCATGATCCGCCGCCGGGCCTCGGTCGACAGGCTGGACCAGGCGGCGATCTCGTCCAGGGTCCGCCAGCAGCCGGTGCAGAGCCGGCTGGCGGGGTCGATCACGCAGACCTTGATGCAGGGGCTTTCGATCATCCCCGCAGATACCGCAGCCGGTCGAGCGCGCCTTGCAGGATATAGCCCGCCGCGACCTGGTCGATCACCTCGGCCCTCCGCTTGCGGGAAGTGTCGGCTTCCAGCAGCGCGCGTTCGGCTGCCACCGTGGACAGGCGTTCGTCCCAGAAGGTGATGGGCAGGGGGGTCAGCCGTTCCAGGTTGCGGGCGAAGGCGCGGGTGGACTGGGCCCGCGGGCCTTCGCTGCCGTCCATGTTGCGCGGCAGGCCCATCACCAGGCCGACCAGGGCACGGTCCCTGACGATCGCCAGCAGGTCGGCCGCGTCCAGGGTGAACTTCTGCCGCCGGATCACCGTCAGCGGAGAGGCCACCTGCCGCATCCCGTCGCTGACTGCGACGCCGATGGTCTTGGTGCCCAAGTCCAGTCCGGCAATGGCCCCAAAGGGCGGCAGGTCCGCAGCGAAATCCGCAATCTCTGGATGGATCATTCTGCCAATCCCGATTCGGCCGCGGCGCGGCGCACGGTTTCCAGGGCCTCGGGCTGGGCGGCGAAGCGGGTCTGCGCCTCGGCCCAGATGTCGCGGGCGTGGTCCGCGTTGCCGATCACCACAAGGGACGAGATGAGCCTTGCCCATTCCTCTGGCGTGCCGCCCTGCTGGGCCAGCCTGCCTTCCAGTTGCGCCACCATTGCGGCAATCATTTCTTGCCGCTGCTGGGGCGTCAGGTCTTCGGCGGCGGCAAGGGCATCGGCGTCCGGACCGGGCATGGGGGCCGGGGGAACGTAGTCGGGTTGACCCGCCAGCCAGGCCAGGTCGCTGATGGCGTTGCGGATCGGCGGGATCCAGGGCGCGTCCTCGGGCCCTTCCTCAAGCAGGCGGCGCCAGATCGGGAAGGCGCGGTCGGGGCGATCGTTCTGCAACTGCAGCAAGCCCAGCATGTAGCGGGCCTGGGGGTTGGAGGGATCTTTGCCAAGCGCGCGGGCCAGGACCTCCTCGGCCTCGCGGGTGATGAGGCCGCCTGCAGCCTCGACCATCAGGGCCGAAAGGCGCACCAGATCCTCGGGCGGGGCGTCCTCGCCGCGCAGGTCCACCAGGCGCTGCTGGGCCTCGCGGGCGGCGGCGGGGTTGCCGACGCGCAGTTCGTTCTGGGCCAGAAGCGCCAGCCCTTGCGGATCGTCGGGATTGCGGGCCACGGCCTCGCGCAATTGCTGGATCAGGGCCGCGAAATCATCCGGGATCTCGGCAGGGGCGGGGGCCGGGGCCCTTGCCTCGGCCTCGGCCTGGCTGGGGCGGCTGGCATAGGCCTGTTCGGACTGGGCGATGCGCTGCGCGATGGGCAGGTCGCCCCGGCCGGGCTGGCCTTCGCGCAGGTAAAGCGTCACCGCCGCCATGAACAGCAGGGCCAGCACGCCAAGGGCCAGAAGGCCGCGCCCGTCCTTTCCCTCGGGCGCGGCCTGGGACAGGCGGCGATCCGCCTCGAGCACCTTGCGGCCGATCTCGGTCCGCAGCCGGGCCGCGTCCTCGGCCGAGATCACGCCGCGTTCAAGATCGCGATCGACCTCGCGCAACTGGTCGCGGTAAACGCGCAGGTCGAAGGCCGCGGCAGGCTGGGCGGCAGTTGCGCGGGCGCGCATCAGCGGGGCCATGATGGCCAGGCCCACGGCAGCCGTCAGTGCGGCGCAGATGATCCAGAACATTCGACCCCCTTTGTTCGCCCCACCTTCTAGGGGGATTTGGTGCGCGCGGAAAGCGTCAGCCTGTCGCAAGCGCCCCTGCCGGTGGACAGGGCGGGTGTGTCGCATCGACGACGCGCCGCCGACATCGCGGGATGGGCGGGAACCGGAAGGCATCCGCCTTCATTGTCCGGGTATGGAATGTTGAACCGAAAGGGACGAGAATGGCCGAGCCCAACAGCAATCGCATGTATATCATTATCGGTGCCATCGTCGTTGTGGTGGCGCTGCTGTTCTTCTTCATGTCGGGGGACGACACGGCGACCGACGCCACCACGGATACCTCGGCGACAACCACCGCACCCGCGGGCACGACTGCGCCTGCCGATCCCGCCGTCGACGATGCGGTCGAGGTCGAGCCGGCCGAGCCTGCCGATCCGGGCACGCCCCCGGCTCCGGCCACTCCGGCCCCGGCGAACTGATCGGGACCCGCTTGCACGCCTGACGTGCCGCAGAACCGGCAAGGTCCGGGGGCATCCGCCCCCGGCCTTTGTCATTCCGCCCCTGCCTTGGCAGCAGGAACCTGCCCGCCCCCCTTGCGTTGGTCGGGCGAATCCCGGACTGTGCGTCCGACCGATGTTCAATCCCTTCTGAAAGGACAGAAAAATGGCCTTCACGCTTCCCGATCTTCCCTACGCGCATGACGCACTGGCCGAAGGCGGCATGTCCAAGGAGACGCTGGAATACCACCACGACAAGCACCACAAGGCCTATGTCGACAAGCTGAACGAGCTGGTCGCGGGCACCGAATGGGACGGCAAGTCGCTGGAGGATATCGTCAAGGGAACCTACCAGAAGGGCGCGGTCGCGCAGAACGGCATCTTCAACAATGCCAGCCAGCATTGGAACCATGCCCAGTTCTGGGAGATGATGGCACCCAATCCGGGCGCCATGCCGTCGGAACTGGAACGGGCGATCACTGACTCCTTCGGCTCGGTCGACGACTTCAAGAAGAAGTTCACCGAAGGCGGCGTGGGCCAGTTCGGCTCGGGCTGGGTCTGGCTGGTCAAGAATGCCGAAGGCGGGCTGGAAGTCACCAAGACCGAAAACGGCGTGAACCCGCTGTGCCACGGCCAGACCGCGCTGCTGGGCTGCGACGTGTGGGAACACAGCTATTACATCGACTTCCGCAACGCGCGTCCGAAATACCTGGAGAACTTCCTCAACAACCTCGTGAACTGGGAAAACGTCGCCTCGCGCATGTGATCCCGTCGCCAGCAGGCACAGGGCCCGGCCATCGCGCCGGGCCTTTCTTGTTGCGGCCAAGCGCGGCATTGGCTTTCCGGTCCGCCACGGTATAAGACAGGGCGCAAGAGACTGCGGAAGGCGGGGCGGAAGGCAGGCATGGCCAACCAGAACGACAATTTCATCGACGAGGTTTTCGACGATCTGCGCCGCGAGCGGCTGTTCCGGCTGTTCCGCCGCTGGGGCTGGGTCGCGGGGCTGGTCATCCTGGGCATTGTCGCGGGCGTCATCTGGCGCGAATACAGCCAGGCGCGCGACCAGGCGCAGGCCCGTGCCTGGGGCGATGCGATCCTGGCGGCGGAAGCCACGGGCGATCCCCAGGCGATCATGGACGTCGATCCGCAGGGCGCCGAATCCCGGCGCATCCTGGGCGCGCTGCTGGCAGCCTCGGAGTGGTCCGAGGCGGACGGTGACGAGGCCGCGGCCCAAGCGCTGCGTGACGTTGCAGGCGACCAGGCCGCGGGCACGGTGCTGCACGACCTGGCCGAACTGAAGCTGGTGATGCTGCAGGGCGAAACGATGGATCCCGCGCAGCGCGACGAGATCCTGTCGCGCCTGTCCCGCGCAGGCGCGCCGTTCGAACTGCTGGCCCTGGAACAGAAGGCCATCGCCCTGATCGGGGCCGGTCGGACCGATGACGCGGTGAACCTGATCCGCCAGATTCAGGAAAAGGACGGCCTGTCCCAGGCCTTGCGCCTGCGCCTGTCCGAGATGATGATCGCGCTTGGCGTCGAGCCGGAACCGTCCGAAAACATGCCCGCCGGCTGACCGCCGGCCAATGACAGACACACGAGGGAGAGGCGAGGAATGACCGCCACGCTGCGACTGACCCTGGCCCTGGCGGCCACGCTTGGCCTGCAAGCCTGCGGCGAGCGGGACACGATCCTGCCGGGGCAGCGGCTGGACCCGCTGGCCGTGACCTCGCCCGACGGTCCGGCGATCGAAGGCCCCGCTCCCGTCACCTCGACCGCGCTGCGGCTTGCCGCGCCGGTGACGAATGCCGAATGGACCCACCGCGCGGGCAATGCAGCCCACCAGCCGGGCCATCTGGCCCTGGGGCAGGGCACGACCCGCATCTGGACGGCGAATATCGGCGATGGCAGCGGCAAGCGCCACCGCATCAGCGCCGATCCGGTGGTGGGCGGCGGTCTGGTCTTCACGCTGGACAGCCGCACGCGTGTGACGGCCACCACCACCGGCGGCGCCACCGCCTGGACCAGCGACATCGCGCCCGCGCTTGAAACGCGCGACAGCGTGTCGGGCGGCGGCCTCGCTTATGAAGCCGGGCGGGTTTATGCGACCAGCGGCTTTGGCGAGTTGGTCGCGCTTGATGCGGCATCCGGCCGGGTGCTGTGGCGGCAGCGGGTCGACGCGCCGATCGGCGGCGGACCTGCCGTGCAGAACGGCGTGGTCTATGTCCTGGGCCGCAACGACATCGGCTGGGCGGTGCGCGCCGCAGACGGCAAGGTGCTGTGGCAGACCTCGGGCACGCCCTCGACCGCGGGGGTGATGGGCGTCTCGGTCCCGGCGATCCAAGGCAACACGGTGATCTTCCCCTTCGCATCCGGGCAGCTTCTGGCGGCGGACCGGGAAACCGGCGCGACCTTGTGGACGGCGCAGATCGGCGGGATGCGGATCGGCCGCGCCATCGCCAATATTCGCGACGTGACCGGCGATCCGGTGATTGCGGGCAATACCGTCTATGGCGGCACATCGTCGGGGCGCATCAACGCGGTCGAACTGGACAGCGGGATCGAGGCCTGGTCTGCGCGTGACGGGGCCAACAGCCCTGTCGTCGTGGCGGGCGGGTCGGTCTTCGCCGTCAATGACCAAGCCGAACTGATCCGCCTGGACGCCGCGACCGGCGGTTCGATCTGGCGTGTCCAGCTTCCCTATTACACAACCCAGCGTGTCCGCAGGCAGGACCGCATCCACGCGCATTTCGGCCCGGTGCTGGCGGGCGGACGCCTGTTCGTCGTCTCCTCGGACGGGGTGATGCGGGTGTTCGACCCCAATTCCGGCGCCCTTGTGGGCCAGGCCCAAATCCCCGGTGGTGCCGCCACCGCCCCCGCCGTTGCCGGCCAGACGATCTACGTCGTCTCGCGCAACGGCCAGTTGCACGCATTCAGATGACATTCACACTCGCCATCGTCGGTCGGCCCAATGTCGGCAAATCGACCCTGTTCAACCGCCTCGTCGGCAAGAAGCTGGCCCTGGTCGACGACCAGCCGGGCGTCACCCGCGACCTGCGCGAAGGTGCGGCCCGTCTGGGCGACCTGCGCTTCGTCGTGATCGACAGCGCCGGCCTGGAAATGGCCGAGGATGACAGTCTGCAGGGCCGGATGCGCCGCCTGACCGAACGGGCCGTGGACGAGGCCGACATCTGCCTGTTCGTGATCGACGCCCGCGTGGGCGTCACGGCCGCCGACGAATACTTTGCCGACATCCTGCGCAAGCGCGCGAAACACGTGATTGTCGCCGCCAACAAGGCCGAGGGCCGCGCGGGCGAGGCCGGCGCGATGGAAGCCTATGGCCTGGGCCTGGGCGAACCCTTGCGCATCAGCGCCGAACATGGCGAAGGGATGGACGACCTGTATCGCGCCCTGGTCCCGCTGTCCGACCGGATCGAGGCCGAGCGCCCGTCGCCCGTGGCGGCGGAAACCGACATCGACATCTCGGACGAGGATGCCGAAAGCGGGGCAGGGGCCGAGGATTGGCGTCCGTCTGCCGCGCGTCCCTTGCAACTGGCCGTGATCGGGCGGCCCAATGCGGGCAAGTCCACGTTGATCAACAAGATCATCGGCGAGGACCGGTTGCTGACCGGACCCGAGGCCGGCATCACCCGCGATTCGATCAGCGTGGCGACGACCTTCATGGGCACGCCCATGCGCATCTTCGACACGGCGGGAATGCGCAAGCGCGCCAAGGTGACGGACAAGGTGGAAAAACTTTCCGTGGCCGACGGCCTGCGCGCCGTCCGCTTTGCCGAGGTGGTGGTGGTCCTGCTGGACGTGGCCATCCCGTTCGAGCAGCAGGATCTGCGCATTGCCGATTTCGCGGAAACCGAAGGCCGCGCCGTCGTGGTGGCTGCGAACAAGTGGGATCTGGAAGACGACAAGCCGCACAAGCTGAACGAGCTGCGTGCGAACTTTGAAAAGCTGCTGCCGCAGTTGAAGGGTGCGCCGCTGGTTACCGTGTCCGCGCGTACCGGCAAGGGGCTGGACCGGCTGCATGCCGCCATCCTGAAGGCGCACGAGGTCTGGAACCGCCGCATTTCCACCGCGCGGCTGAACCAGTGGCTGGGCGCGATGACCGAAAGCCACCCGCCCCCCGCGCCGGGCGGGCGACGGATCCGGCTGCGCTACATGACGCAGGTCAAGACCCGGCCGCCGGCCTTCGTGGTCAAGGCGACCCATACCGACAAGCTGCCCGACAGCTATCAGCGCTATCTGGTGAACGGGCTTCGTCAGGACTTCGACATGCCCGGCACGCCGATCCGGCTGTTCTTCCGCGACCAGGGGGCCGACAACCCCTTCAAGGAAAAGGCCAACAAGATCAGCCAATCGGGCGCGCTGTCCAAGCACAAGAACCGGCAAAAGCCCAAGGGCAGCTAAGTCGCGGCCCGCACCAGCACGACCCCCATGCCCGAGATGCCGATGATCGCGGCCAGGGCGACGCCCGGGCTGCTGGCCATGGTGGTGATTGCGACAGCGCAGAAGGCCCAGATGATCGCGATGGAGAATGCCAGGGACCGTTGCAGCCGTTCCTGGGCGATCATCCCGATCACCGACCCAGGCAGGATCGCCAGGATCGCGGTCTGCGGGGTCGTCAGCAACAAGGGGGCGCCGATCAGGGTCGCCACCGTTCCCGTGCCAAGCGCCACTCCCCAGCCGGCAAGGAAGGCCGGCGCGGGCCTGCGCTGACCCCGCGCGCGGATCGCGCCCGACAGCGCCGCCGTCAGCATCAGCAGCGCCCCCAGCGTGGCCAGCGGCTTGTGCACGCCTACCAGCCAGGGCCAGATCGCGCCGCCCAGCAGGGCCAGGCTAAGCGGGCGCCAGGCTGGATATGGCCCTTCATCCGAAGGCTCGAGGTACTGGCCGATCCCGTCCAGAAGCAGCAGCGCCCAAAGCGTCAGAAGCAGCGCCCACATCAGCGGGTTCTGCGGCTGGATGTAAAGCTGCGGCAATGTGGCGACGGGAACCGTTCCGCCGATCCCGAAGGCGTCCCGGCTGGGCCCCTGCGAGAAATCTGCGGCGACGATCTGGACGGCAGGCCGCCCCAGCGTCGCCAGCGTCAGGCTGCTGGCGATGAAGATCGTCACCGATCCAAGATAAAGGATGTCCGCCGCGCGCGCCATGACTGCCAACGCCTCTGTCGGCGCCGCAGTTTCGGCAAAGATGCCGCAATGCGGACAGGTTTTCGCCTCAGCCCAGCCGGCCGTCCGCCCCCAGCACCGTCGCGCCGCCCAGATAGGGGTGCAATGCCTGCGGAAGCAGCACCGAACCGTCGGCCTGTTGCCCGTTTTCCAGCACCGCGATCAGCGTCCGTCCCACGGCCAGGCCCGATCCGTTCAGCGTGTGGACGAATTCCGGCTTGCCGGTCTTGTCCGACCGATAGCGCGCGTTCATCCGCCGCGCCTGGAAATCGCCGCAATAGCTGACGCTGCTGATCTCTCGATACTTGTCCTGGCCGGGCAGCCAGACCTCCAGGTCATGGGTGATCCGCGCCCCGAAGCCCATGTCGCCGGTGCAAAGCACGATGGTGCGGTAGGGCAGATCAAGGGCTTCCAGCACGGCCTCGGCGCAGCGGGTCATGCGGTCGTGTTCGGCCACGCCCGTGTCGGCGTCGGTGATGGAGACCATCTCGACCTTCTCGAACTGGTGCTGGCGCAGCATCCCGGTGGTGTCGCGGCCCGCGCTGCCGGCTTCGGACCGGAAGCACTGCGAATGCGCGACCATGCGGCGGGGCAGGCTTGCATGATCGACCAGATCGCCGTTCACGGTATTGGTCAGCGTCACCTCGGACGTGGGGATCAGCCAGTAACCCTCTCGCGTCAGATAGCTGTCCTCGCCGAACTTGGGCAACTGGCCGGTGCCGACCATCATCTCCTCCAGCACCAGGACCGGGGCCCAGGTTTCCTGAAGGTCGTGCTTGGTGACATGCAGGTCCAGCATGAACTGCGCCAGGGCCCGGTGGATGCGCGCCACCCCGCCCTTCAGCACGACGAAGCGGCTGCCCGACAGCTTGGCCGCGGTCTCGAAGTCCATGCCCGGCTTGACGCCCGCGATCTCGTAATGCTCGACCGGGGCGAAGTCGAAGGCACGCGGGCTTCCCCAGCGGCGCAATTCGACGTTGTCGCTTTCGTCGCGGCCTTCCGGGACGCTGTCCAGCGGCAGGTTCGGGATCTCCATCAGCAATTCGCGCAGCCGACCGTCAAGCAAGGATGCCTCGGCCTGCATCTTGGTCACGTCGGCCTTCTTCTCGGCGATCATGGTGCGCAGCCGCTCGAACTCGGCATCGTCGCCGCGCGCCTTGGCGGCGCCCACGTCCTTGCTGGCGCGGTTCTGGTCTGCCTGGGCGGTTTCCGCCGCGACGATGCGGGCGCGGCGGTTGGCGTCCAGCGACAGGATGCGGTCTGACATGGCGGCAAGACCGCGGCGCGACAGGGCGGCGTCAAAGGCTGCGGGGTTTTCCCGGATGGCACGGATGTCATGCATGGTCGTCACCTGGACTGGAACAGTTGCCCGGTGACTAGCCGATGCGGTGGGCTTGGGAAAGCCCGGTCAGCGGGCCTGGTCCAGCAGGGCGTTCAGGGCAGGCCAGAACTGCGCGGCGGTCATGTGACCTTCCAGCCGCCCCACCTCGGACCCGCCGTCCAGCAGGATGAAGGTCGGTGTGACAAAGGGGCGCCGCGCCAAGGCCAGCCCGTCGGGATAGGGGCCATGGATGTCCACCCGCATCAGCGGGGCGGCGCGACCGGCATCGGATGCGGCATAGCCCGGCCCGATATTGCGGTCCCAGGCCTCGCAATAGACGCAGCCGACCTTCTCGACCATCAGCAGGCGCAGGGGGTCGGCGGCGGCGGGCAGCGTCATCAGGGCAAGGATGGCAAGGAAACGGATCATGGCGGCATTATCGGGTGGCGGCGGTGGCTTGGCAATCGCATCTCCGCCCCCTATCCCTTGACCATGGACGAGCTTCTGGAACCCCTGGTCGCCAAGGACCGGCGCGCCCTGTCGCGGGCGATCACGCTGATCGAATCGACGCGTCCCGATCACCGCGCCCGTGCGGTGGCGCTTTTGGCGGACCTGCCCGACGGCCAGGCGCTACGGATCGGGCTGTCCGGCACGCCCGGCGTCGGCAAGTCCACCTTCATCGAGGCCTTCGGGACGATGCTGACAGACCAGGGGTTGCGCGTTGCTGTGCTGGCGGTCGATCCGTCCTCGACCCGGTCGGGCGGGTCGATCCTGGGCGACAAGACGCGGATGGAGACGCTGTCGCGCAACCCCATGGCCTTCATACGCCCCACGCCCTCGAACGCCCAGCTTGGCGGCGTGGCGCGCCGCACGCGCGAGGCGATCCGGCTTTGCGAGGCGGCGGGTTACGACGTGGTGCTGATCGAGACGGTCGGCGTCGGCCAGTCCGAAACCCTTGTCGCCGAGATGTGCGACCTGTTCGTCCTGCTGCTGGCCCCGGCAGGCGGCGACGAATTGCAGGGCGTCAAGCGCGGCATCATGGAGATGGCCGACCTGATCCTGGTCAACAAGGCCGATGGCGAGTTGCTGGGCACCGCCCGGCGCACGGTGGCCGATTACGCGGGCGCGCTGCGGCTGCTGCGCAAGCGCCCGCAGGATCCGCAGGGATTCCCCAAGGCTCTGCCGGTATCCGCCGTGACCGGCGACGGCCTGAAAAATGCGTGGGACGAGATGCAGGCTCTGACAACCTGGCGGCGCGAACAGGGTCATTTCGCGGCCAACCGGGCCGAACAGGCGCGGCACTGGTTCCTGGCCGACGTGCGCGCGGGCCTGCTGGCGCGGCTGGAAACGTCCGCCGCCCGCGACCGGCTGGCCGGGCTTGGCGATGCCGTGGCCCGGGGCGTCCTAGCCCCGGCCGAGGCCGCGCGCGACATGCTGGACTGGCTGGCGCGGCAGGATTAGACGCCCGATTTTGCGGCCCGCAGGGCGCGCGAATCGGCTAGGGTTGGTGGCATGGACAAGGTGAGTGACATGCTTGATCTGCCCGACGACGACACACTTTATGCAGCCCTGCTGGCGCGCGATCCTGCCTGGGAAGGCCGCGCCCTGGTGGGCGTGACGACCACCGGCATCTTCTGCCGGCTGACCTGCCCGGCCAGAAAGCCCCTGCCG
This sequence comes from Paracoccus aerius, assembly GCF_014656455.1. Taxonomy (GTDB): domain Bacteria; phylum Pseudomonadota; class Alphaproteobacteria; order Rhodobacterales; family Rhodobacteraceae; genus Paracoccus; species Paracoccus aerius. The sequence continues at coordinate 58,627 of NZ_BNCL01000004.1, read as the reverse complement.
GGAAATTGCCGCTGGTTCGCCTCGGCCGATGCCGCCCAGGCTGCGGGCTTTCGCCCCTGCCGCCGCTGCCATCCCTTGGGCGCGACGGCCGAGGGCGATCCGCTGGTCCGCGACCTGTTGGCGCGGCTGGAGGAACGCCCCGATCATCGTTGGTCCGAGGCTGATCTTCTGGCGCTCGGGCACGATCCATCGACCGTGCGGCGGGCCTTCAAGCGGCATTTCGGGCAAAGCTTCCTGGACATGGCCCGCGCGGCGCGGATGCGCGGGGCCTTGGCCAGCCTGGCGAAAGGATCGCAGATGATCGAGGCGCAACTGGACGCGGGATTCGATTCGGCCTCGGGCTTCCGGGCGGCCTTTGCGCGGCTGTTCGGCCATGCGCCGCACGTCCTGCGGCAGGGCACGGACCTGCTGGCCGACTGGATCGACACGCCGCTGGGCGGCATGATCGCCATTGCGGATGACCGCGCGCTGCACCTGCTGGAATTCATCGACCGCAAGGCCCTTCCCCAGGGGCTGCGGCGGTTGTCGGCCCATGTCGGCGGCCGGGTGGGGCTGGGTCGCACGGCGGTTCATGATCTGACGGAAGCGCAACTGGCCGCCTATTTCGCCGGTCAGGGGCCACGGTTGGACGTGCCGGTGGTCTTGCATGGCACGCCCTTCCAACAGATCGTCTGGCGCGCCTTGCAGGACATCCCTGCCGGGCAGACCCGGAGCTATGCCCAGTTGGCAGCCGCCATCGGGCGACCCACCGCGATGCGGGCGGTGGCACGGGCCAATGCCACGAACCGCATCGCCCTGGTGGTGCCCTGCCACCGGGTGATCGGTGCAGACGGCACCCTGACCGGCTATGCAGGGGGACTGTGGCGCAAGGAGAAGCTGATCGCGGCCGAGCGGCGCTACATGTGATCTGCATCCCGCGACGGCCGGGGGACTTCACGTCCCCCGGACCCCCTGTGGGATATTTCAGGCCAAGATGAAGAAGGGTGCTAGTGATTCCCGGTTGACGAGCCGTTCCGCTTCCATTAGGGACGCGCAAACGGAATTCCGGGCGCTGCCTCGCGGCGCCCTTTCACTTTGGGTCGGAACCCCCGCCGGGACCGCCCGCATAGCAAAGACGAAGGATCAACACCATGTCGCGCGTCTGCGAACTGACCGGCAAAGGCCCGATGACCGGCAACAATGTCAGCCACGCCAACAACAAGACCCGTCGCCGGTTCCTGCCGAACCTGAACGAGGTCACGCTGCTGTCGGAAAAGCTGAACCGCGGCTATTCGCTGCGCATCTCGGCCGCGGCACTGCGTTCGGTCGACCACCGCGGCGGCTTGGACGCCTTCCTGGCGAAAGCCAAGGATGCCGAACTGTCAGACCGCGCCCTGAAGATCAAGCGCGAACTGGCCAAGGCCGAAGCCCAGGCCTGATCGGTTCTGCCTTCTGCGGCAATTTGCCCCGTCGTTCCTTACGGCGGGGCTTTTGCATGCAGGTTGCCTTCATGACCCGCTTCGGTGATGGTCGCGTCATGCGACGCCCGGGCCATCTTGCGCTAATCCTGTGCCTTGTCCTGACCGGAATTGGTCTGGGCGCGGCACGCGGCACGATAGCGCGTGCCGGCCAGGTGGTGCTGTGCACGGGGCATGGCGTGGTGGTTGTCGATCATCCGGATGGTCCGCCACGGACGCAAGTCTGTCCCGACATGGCGCTGTCCTTGCTGGCTGCCTTGCAAGTCCCCTTGGTTAGCCCGTCGCTGTCGCGCGATCCTGTTGCGTTGGTCTGGCCTGTCTTGGCCCGTCACGCGCCGGGTCGGCAGGCGCCTCTTCCTGCGGCGCGCGATCCTCCGTTCCGACAGATTTCCGAAGCGAAACCTGTTTGACACGAAGGACAATACCGATGATCCGCATGACCCTGGCCGCCGTCGCGGCCCTTTTTCCCGCAGCAGCCCTTGCCCAGGACGGGTTGGCGGTCCGCGATGCCTATGCCCGCAGCGCCAATCCCAAGGCGGGGGCCGTTTTCATGGTGATCGAGAACCGGGGCACCACCGAATGCATCCTGACCGCCGCCTCGACCGAGGCGGCCGAGCGGGCGGAACTGCATACCCATGCCGAGGAAGCCGGCGTGATGAAGATGTCCAGGATCGAAGGCGGCATCGCTGTGCCGGCGGGGGGCGAACATGGCCTCGTACGTGGTGGCGACCATGTGATGCTGATGGGGTTGCAGTCGCCGCTGGCGGATGGCGACACCGTCGCGCTGACGCTGGACTTCGGCGATTGCGGCACCCTGCCGGTCGAGGCCACGGTCGACAACGACCGCGCGCCTGACGAACCGCACAGCCACATGGGCCACTGACGCGAAGGCCGCGGGCATCGGCTGACGCCCGCGGCGTTCCGCTTACCTGACTGTCCGCAGCCGCAAGGCATTGCCCACAACGCAGACCGAGGACAGCGCCATCGCCCCGGCCCCCAGCATGGGCGATAGCTGCGGGCCGCCGAAGGGCACCAGCACGCCCATCGCGACGGGGATCAGCGCAGTGTTATAGGCGAAGGCCCAGAACAGGTTCTGGCGGATGTTGCGCATCACCGCGCGCGACAGCCGAATGGCGCGCGCCACCCCCGACAGGTCGCCCGACATGAGCACCAGGTCAGCCGCTTCGATGGCGATGCTGGTGCCCGTGCCGATCGCGATGCCGGTTTCCGCCGCAGCTAGCGCTGGCGCATCATTGATCCCGTCGCCCACAAAGACCGATCCCGGTCCCATCGCGCCGATGGCTGTCAGCTTGTCGCCGGGCATCAGGCCTGCGCGCACATCGTCGATACCCAGTCGCTGGCCCACGGCCCGTGCAGTCGCGGGAACATCGCCCGACAACATCACCGTCACCAGGCCCATCCGGTGCAGGGCGTCGACGGTGGGGGCTGCCTCGTCACGGATCCGATCCTCGAGCGCGAAGGTGGCGGCATGGCGGCCGTCCAGGGCCAGGTGGACGGGCGTGGCGCCCCCGTCCGCCATGGCAGCGGCGGCTTGTTCAAGCGTGGGTGCAGGCTGGATCCCGGCCTCGGTCAATGCAGCACGGTTGCCGATCAGAAGGCGATGCCCTTCGACAACGGCTGTCAGGCCGCGCCCGGCGGTGGCCTGCACCTCGGCAGCCGGGGGCAGGTTCAGGCCGCGCGCCGCCGCTCCGGCGACGATGGCTGCGCCCAGGGGATGTTCGGACCGCGCCTCGGCGGCAGCGGCAAGGCGCAGGGCCTCGTCCTTTGGCATCCCGTCGGTCTGGATCGCGGTCAGTTCGGGGCGACCGCGCGTCAGGGTGCCGGTCTTGTCAAAGCCCACCAGCCGTGCCTTGGACAGGCGCTGCAAGGCCTCGCCCCGGCGGAACAGGACGCCAAGCTGCGCGCCCCTGCCCGTGCCCACCATGATCGACACCGGGACCGCAAGGCCCATTGCGCAGGGGCAGGCGATGATCAGCACCGCAACCCCGGCCACGACGGCGTGGGCCAGGTCGGGACCGAAGGCCAGCCAGATCAGGAAGGCCAGCAGGGCAAGCCCGATCACCACCGGCACGAAGACGCGGGTGATGCGGTCGACCAGGGCCTGCACAGGCAGGCGGGCGTTCTGCGCGCCTTCCACCATCCGCACGATCCGCGACAGGGTCGTGTCGGATCCGGTGGCGGTGACGCGATAGGTCAGGGCGGTGGTGCCGTTGACGGTGCCGCCGGTCACCGGATCGCCGGGCGCCTTGGGGGCGGGGACCGGCTCGCCCGTCAGCATGGATTCGTCGACATGCCCCTGGCCCTCGGTCACGGTGCCGTCGACCGCCACGCGTTCACCCGGCACCAGCAGGACCAGGTCGCCGGGATGCAGATCCGCGACCGGTGTTCGGACTTGTCTGCCGTCGCGCAGGACAGTCGCTTGGTCCGGCGCCAATTCGATCAGCGCGCGGATCGCCGCGCCTGCCTGGCCCTTGGCCCGCGCTTCCAGCCAGCGGCCCATCAGGATCAGCGCGACGATAACCGCGGCGGCCTCGAAATAGACATGGCGCGAGGCGGGCGGGATCAGGTCGGGCAGCAGCACCACGACGGCCGAGTAAAGGAACGCCGCCCCTGATCCAAGCGCGACAAGGCTGTTCATCTCGGGTCCGCCGCGCAGAAGGGCCGGGATGCCGGTGGCAAAGAAGCGCCGCCCGGGCAACGCCAGGACAAGCGCTGTCAGGATCATCTGCGCCCAGTTCAATGGCCCCGGGCCCAGGGCGCCGTGCAGCCAGTGGTGGAAAGAGGGGATCAGGTGCCCCCCCATTTCCGCCACGAAGACGGGCAGGGTCAGGGCAAGGGCCAGAAGGAAGTCGCGCCTGAGGCCAAGGGTTTCGTCCTGATGGGCGTGCGGGGCGGCATCCTGGGGGACGGTTGCGGGGTATCCCAGCTTGGTCACCGCCGCAGCCAGATCGGCGGGCGACAGGGACGGATCGTGGCGGATGCTCGCGGAACCAGCCAGCAGGTTCACCTGTGCGTCCGCGACGCCGGGCCGGGCCGACAGCATCCGGCCAACGCGGCCCGAGCAGGCGGCGCAGCTCATGCCTTCGATGGACAGGCGGGTGGTGATCAGATCGGGCGCATGGCCCGATCGGGGCAGGTCAGTGGATGAGGCGGTCATGATGGCTTCCTGAAATCGTGCAAGGGGTGCAGGACGGGTTCAGGAAACGGGGCGGCGCCTGAGGACGCAGGGGGGCCTGCCGGGGCAGTTGCGCCGTGATCAGGGCGCGGGGGTCGATCCGCAGGGCGCGGATCGGACGGGCCGCCGCCGGACGGGCGTCCTGGTGGCAGCGGCAGGCGCGGTCGCCCCGGCCGCGGCACAGATGCGCCGGACGCCGCAGTGCGCGGCGGGCATCCTGGCAGCAGGGGGACAGGGCGCGATCCATGTCCTGCAGATGTGGCCTGCGCATCCCTTGGTCAAGGCCAAACTGAACGCGATACGTCCTCGTGAGTTGCAACAGAGGGCCGTCCCTTGTTATGGGCGGGATCAAAGCAGAAGAACACGAGATTGACAGGATCACCATGAACCGCCGTGAGCTGATGTCGCTGGCCGTGCCCTTGATGGCCGCCGCCTATTTCGCCCCCTCGCTGGCCTTCTCGCAGGAAGCAGCGCGCGACCCCTATGCCCCGACCGAAGTCGCGATCCGCGACGATTTCGAGGTCGGCAGCATCGTCGTCGTCAGCAAGGACTTCTTCCTTTACCACGTGATCGCCCCGGGCCGCGCCATCCGCTATGGCGTGGCCGTGGGCACGGCGGAATTGGTCTGGAAGGGCCGCGCCACCGTAGGTCGGAAGGTCGAATGGCCGTCCTGGACGCCCACGCAGGACATGATCAAGCGCAAGCCGCAGCAATATGCCAAATGGGCGAACGGGATGCCCGGCGGCCCGCAGAACCCGCTGGGGGCGCGGGCGCTGTATCTGTACAACGACAAGGGCCAGGACACCGCGATCCGCATCCACGGCACGACCGAGCCGGGGTCCATCGGGCGGGCCGTGTCGAACGGCTGCCTGCGGATGCGCAACGAGGCGGTGATGGCGCTGTATGACCAGGTGCCCGTCGGGACGCCGGTCTACGTCTATTGAGTTGGCGCTGACGCTGACGGGCCTGTCGGATCCCGCGCTTGCGGGGTTCGATGACATCATAGACGTGCGATCCCCGGCCGAATATGCCGAGGATCACCTGCCCGGCGCGATCAACCTGCCCGTGCTGAACGATGCCGAACGGGCGCGGGTGGGCACGATCTACAAGCAGGTTTCCCCCTTTGACGCCCGCAAGATCGGCGGCGCCCTGGTTGCGGCGAATGCCGCCCGCCACATTGCCGGGCCGCTGGCCGACCGGGACGGAAGCTGGCGCGGGCTGGTCTATTGCTGGCGCGGCGGGCAGCGCTCGGGCAGCTTTGCCACCATCCTGGCGCAGATCGGCTGGCGCGTGGACCGCGTCGACGGCGGCTACAAGGCCTGGCGGGGGCTTGTGGTGGACCGGGTGCAGAACCGGCCCGTTCCCGCCCCGGTCATCGTTCTGGACGGCAATACCGGCAGCGCCAAGACGGCGATTCTGGCGCGGCTGGCCCGGCGTGGCTGGCAGGTGATCGACCTGGAGGGCTTGGCTAATCATCGCGGCAGCCTGTTCGGGGGCCGGGCCGGCGGCCAGCCCAGCCAGAAGCTGTTCGAAAGCCGGCTGGCCCTGGCCCTGGAAGCCCTGGATCCCGCCCGCCCCGTGCTGGTCGAGGCCGAAAGCAGCCGCATCGGCGCTCTCACCGTCCCGAAGACGATGTGGCAGGCGATCTGCGCCGCGCCCCGGCTGCGGCTGGAGGTGCCGGTGGGCGCGCGTGCGGCCTATACCGCCGCCGGCTATGCCGACATGGTGGATGATCCCGCACGGGTGAGGGCAATCGTTGACGCGCTGTCGCCGTTGCATCCCGGCGACCGGATCGGTGGGTGGCGGGCAGCCGTGGCGGCGGGCGACTGGCGCGGACTGGCCGAGGGGCTGCTACGCGACCATTATGATCTCCGCTATCTGAAGCATCGGCTGCGATATGCCGAGCGTGAACGCGCGGTGGTGGCCCTGGACGATCTTCGCGATCTGGACGCGGCGGCGGCCAGGGTCGAGGCGGCCCTGTCGCGCCTGTCCTGAACCTGCGGCGCGGGTGCCGGGGGCAGGAGCCTCCGGCGGGGATATTTGGATAAAGAAGAAGCTCAGCCGTCGCGCAGGAAGCGGCGCAGGATGCGTTCCAGTTTGGCCGCGCCAAGAGGAGCCATCGCCTTGGTGTGGTCATGGCTGATCGATTCGTCGGAAAGCCCCGCGCCCATGTTCGTGATGACCGAGATGGCGGCGCAGCGCAGCCCCAGGAAGCGGGCCAGGATGATTTCGGGGACGGTGGACATGCCCACGGCATCGGCACCGAGGATCCTGGCGGCGCGGATTTCGGCAGGGGTTTCGAAGCTGGGGCCGGAAAACCAGCAATAGACGCCGGAGGCCAGGTCGATCCCCTCGGCCCGCGCACATTCGGCGAGGGCGGCGCGCATGTCGGTGTCATGGGCATCGGTCAGGGGCACGAAGCGGGCGTCGGTCGGTTCACCGATCAGGGGATTGGTTCCGGCAAACGCGATGTGGTCGTCCAGCAGCATCAGTTCGCCGGGCGGGATGTCGTGGCGCAGCGACCCGGCCGCGTTGGTCAGGATCAGCCGGGTCGTGCCAAGCGCGGCCAAGGTTTCCAGCGGCAGCCGCATCGCGTCGGCGCGGCCCGATTCGTAGTAATGCGACCGGCCGCCGAAGACGGCCACGCGACGGCCTTCTAGCTGGCCGATCACCAGTTGCGGCACATGGCCCGAAACGCCCGCATGGGGAAAGCCCGGCAAGTCGTCATAGGGGATCGCCACACCATCGACCGTCCCCGCCAGATGCCCCAGGCCCGAACCCAGGATCAGCCCGTATTCCGGCGGCTGGTCCCCCGCGCGGTCGCGGATCAGGCGGGCAAGCTCAACGCTCTTTGACATAGGGCTCTCCTCCGGCGCGGGGCGGGATGGCGCGGCCGACGAAGCCCGCCAGGATGATGACGGTCAGGATATAGGGCAGCGCGTTCATGAACATCGACGGCACGGTGACGATGCCCAGGTCCAGGTTCGGATAGCGGTTGGCGATTGCCTCCAGAAGGCCGAACAGGAAGGTGGCGCCAAGCGCCCCCCAAGGACGCCACTTGGCGAAGATCAGCGCGGCCAGGGCGATGAAGCCCCGCCCGGCGGTCATCTCCTTGACGAAGCCCGCCGAAAGGCCGGTCGCCAGATAGGCGCCTGCCAGGCCGCAAAGCAGGCCCGCGATGGCGACGGCGGCAAAGCGCAGCCGCGTGACCGACACGCCTGCCGTATCGACCGAAGCCGGGTTTTCGCCCACGGCCCGCAGCCGCAGGCCGAAGCGGGTGCGATACAGGATCCACCAGGTCAGCGGCACCATCAGGAAAGCCACATAAACCAGGATCGTGTGGCCCGAGACGACCTCGGCATAAAGCGGACCCAGGACGGGGACGGGGCGCAGGCTTTCGGCAAAGGGCAGGGTGATGCCGGACAGGCGCGGGGTGGCGGTCAGCCAGGTGGCCAAGTCGGCCCCTGCCACGTCGGTCAGCCAGGTGCGGAAGGGGGTGACCTGCGCCTCAAGCTCGGCCCCTGGGGTCAGGTTGGGCGTGCGTCCGCCCAGGCCGAAGATCTTCTGGCCCAGAAGCACTGTCAGCCCCGAGGCCAGGAAGTTGATCGCCACGCCCGAGATCAGCTGGTTGCCCCGGAAGGTGATCGAGGCGATGCCGTGGATCGCCGACAGCATCAGCGCCCCCAGCAGCCCCGCGCAAAGGCCCAGCCAGACATTGCCGGTCAGCGCGGCCACCGTGGCGGCGGAAAAGGCCGCCATCAGCATCTTGCCTTCCAGCCCGATGTCGAAGACCCCGGCGCGTTCGGAATAAAGCCCGGCGAGGCAGGCCAGCAGCAAGGGCGTCATCAGCCGCACGGCGCTGTCCAGGATTTGCAGGACGGTGTTCAGATCCATCACGCGCCCCTTTTGCGAATGGCCAGGAACATCCGTTCCAGCGGCATCCGCACCATGTTGTCCAGCGCCCCGGTAAACAGGATCACAAGCGCCTGGATCACGATGATCAGCTCGCGCGGGATCGAGGTCCAGAGCGCCAGTTCACCGCCCCCTTGATACAGGAAGCCGAACAGCAGCGCGGCCAGGAACACGCCCAGCGGATGGTTTCGGCCCATCAGAGCCACGGCGATGCCGATGAAGCCCGCGCCTTCTACCGCGTTCAGGACCAGCCGCTCGGCCTCGCCCATGACGTTGTTGATGGCCATCATGCCGGCCAGCCCGCCGGAAATCAGCATGGCGATCACGGTGATGCGCACGGGGTTGATGCCCGCATAAAGGGCGGCGGGTTCGGACTTGCCGAAGGCCCGGATCTCGAAGCCCAGGCGGCTGCGCCAGATCAGCAGCCAGACCAGCAGGCAGGCCGCGATGGCCACGAAGAAGCTGATGTTGACGGGCGTGTTCTTGCCCCATTCGATGCCGAATGCCAGCGCCATGTCCGACAGCTTGGGCAGGTGCGTCGCTTCGGGAAAACGGGCCGAGGCCGGGTCCATGCTGCCCACCGGGCGCATCAGGTTGACCAGGATATAGTTCAGCGCGGCGGCGGCGATGAAGTTGAACATGATCGTGGTGATCACGATATGGCTGCCGCGCTTGGCCTGAAGCCAGGCGGGGATCAGCGCCCAGGCCGCGCCGAACAGGGCCGCCCCGGCCATCCCGGCAGGCAGCGCAAGCGCCCAATGCGGCAGCGGCACCGAGAGCAGCACCAGGGCCACGCCCAATCCCCCCATCGCCGCTTGGCCTTCACCGCCGATATTGAACAGGCTCGCGTGATAGGCGACCATCACGGCAAGGCCGGTGAAGATGAAGTTCGTCGCGTAATACAGCGTGAAGCCCCAGCCGTAGCTGGAGCCCAGGGCGCCGTCTATCATCGTCGTCAGCGCCTCGACCGGGCTTTCGCCGATGGCCAGGATCACAAGCGCCGAAATCGCCATCGCCAACACCAGCGAGATCAGCGGCGTCAGCAGCACATCAGCCCATTTCGGCATCTTTTCCATCCGCTCAGCCTTTCATGCCGGAACACAGCGCCAGGAAGGCGCGCGGATCGGCGATCTGGTCCCAGGTGATCGCATCGCCATTGCCCGCCATGCGGCCAAGGCTGCTGGCGCGAGGGACATTGCCGCCCGCGCCAGGATAGCCGCGCACGGCCAGAAGGTTCTCCTCGGACCGGGTCTGGCCCTGGCGGGCCTCGCCGGTGCAGCGGCTGCCGTCTGACAGGGCCGCGAAGGCGATGGCCACGCGGCCGGTGACCTGGGGCGCGGTGCCCTCGGCGGCGGGTGCCTCGACCGGGGCGTGGTCGGCGCAGGCGGTGCCTTGGGCGGCCGTGACGCAGTTGCCCGGGAACTCGGTCTCATAGTCGGACCCGGCGATCGGGTCGTCCACGGCCCAGCTTCCGTCCGGGTTGCGGGCACGGGTCTGGGCGCGGGCCTCGGCGGCCATGACCAAGCGATCGGGCGCGTCGCCGTCGGGCCAGACGTCCATCTTGGGCATCCGGGGCATGGGCACGCTGCTGCAGGCGGCGGACAGCAGCAGGGCGGGAAGAAGGCAGGCCAGTCGTGTCGGGATCATTCAAGCTTCTCGGGGCAGGTCTTCGACGTGTTCGTGGGCGGGCGGCATGGTGTCGGGCGGCGCAGTCGCTGGATCCACCCCTGCCATCAGCAGGCCCAGGTCGCCGGTGGTCGCCTCATTGGGCAGGCGCTCGCCCATGATGCGGCCGTCGAACATCACCGCGATGCGGTCCGACAGCGACATGATCTCGTCCAGTTCCACGGAAACCAGCAGGATCGCCTTGCCCGCGTCGCGCAGTTCCACGATGCGCTTGTGGATGAACTCGATCGCGCCGATGTCAACGCCGCGCGTGGGCTGGCCGATCAGAAGCAGGTCGGGATTCCGCTCGATCTCTCGGGCCACGACGATCTTCTGCTGGTTGCCGCCGGAAAAGTCGCGCGCGGCCAGGTCGCAACTGGGCGGGCGGACGTCGAAGCGGGCGATCTTGCCCTCGGCATCGCGGCGGATCGCGTCGCGGTCCATCAGCGGGCCGCGCCCGTATTCCGGTGCGTCGTGGTATCCGAAGGCCACGTTCTCCCAGGCGGCGAAATCCATGATCAGACCTTCGGCCTGCCGATCCTCGGGGATATGGCCCAGCCCCTGGCGACGGCGTTCTGCGGCATTGCAGGCAGCGCCAGCCAAGGGCAGGGGTCCGCCGTTCACGCGAACCTCGCCCGATACGGTGCTGCCTTTCGGGGGATAGCCGCCCAGGATTTCCAGAAGCTGCGTCTGGCCATTGCCCGAAACGCCCGCAATCCCCAGGATCTCGCCCGCGCGGATGTCCAGGTCTATGCCGCGCAGGCGTTCCACGCCCGCATCGTCCACCATGCGCAGGTTGCGGATTTCCAGAACCGGCTGCGCGGGCCGGGCCGGGGCCTTTTGCACGTTCAGCAGCACCTTGCGGCCGACCATCAACTCGGCCAGTTCCTCGGGGCTGGTTTCCCCGGTCCGGACCGATGCCACCATCTCACCGCGCCGCATGACCGATACCGTGTCGGTGATCTCCATGATCTCGCGCAGCTTGTGGGTGATCAGGATGATCGTCTTGCCCTCGGCCCGCAGGCCCTCCAAGATCCGGAACAGGTGGTCGGCCTCGGCCGGGGTCAGCACGCCGGTCGGCTCGTCCAGGATCAGGATGTCGGCCTGGCGATACAGCGCCTTGAGGATCTCGACCCGCTGCTGGTGGCCGACCGAAAGGTCTTCGATCCGGGTATCGGGGTCGACGTTCAGTTCATATTCCTGGGCCAGCCGCTTCAGCACGCCGCGCGCCTTGGACAGGGACGGGCGCAGCAGGCGGCCTTCCTCGGCCCCAAGGATGATGTTTTCCAGAACGGTGAAGTTCTGGACCAGCTTGAAATGCTGGAAGACCATGCCGATGCCCGCGCGGATCGCGGTCTGGCTGTCGGTGATGGTCAGGGGCCGGCCGTTGACCAGAACCTCGCCGCTGTCGGGCTTGTAGAAGCCATAGAGGATCGACATCAGCGTGGACTTGCCGGCGCCGTTTTCACCGATGATGCCGTGGATCGTGCCCCTTTCCACGCGCAGGTGGATGTCGCGGTTGGCCTGCACCGGCCCGAAGGACTTCGAGATGCCGCGCAGTTCAATCGCCGCAGGGGCGGCCGTTGCCAGCCGCCCCCCTGTCTGCATGTCGGATGCCATTACTGGACCGGGCAGGTGTTGTCGGTCATGTAGTCGTGGACCGCGATTTCTCCGCTGGCGATCTTGGCGCGGGCGTCATCGACGGCGGCCTGCATTTCCGGCGTGACCAGCTGCTGGTTGTTTTCGTCGATGGCGACATCCACGCCCTCGGCCTGCAGATCCAGAACCTTGACGCCCGGCTCCACGCCGTTCTTGAAGGCGTCATAGACCGCGTTGTCGACGCGCTTGACCATCGAGGTCAGGACCTTGCCCGGATGCAGGTGGTTCTGGTTGCTGTCCACGCCGATGGACAGGATGCCTTCGTCCGCCGCCGTTTGCAGCACGCCGATGCCCGTGCCGCCGGCCGCGGCATAGATCACGTCGGCCCCCTGGCTGATCTGGGCGCGGGCCAGTTCGCCGCCCTTGACCGGGTCGTTCCAGGCGGCAGGCGTCGTGCCGGTATAGTTGATCAGCACCGTGCCGTCGGGCTTGGCGGCCTTGAAGCCCTGCGCGAAGCCGCATTCGAACTTGTGGATCAGTGGAATGTCCATGCCGCCGATGAAGCCCACGGTGCCGGACTGAGAGGCCTGCGCGGCCATAATCCCGGCCAGATAGCTGCCCTGTTCCTCGGTGAAGACGATGGATTGCACGTTGGGCTGTTCCACCACCATGTCGATGATGGCGAACTGGGTGTCGGGGTAATCGGGGGCCACCTGGTTCAGCACGTCGCCAAAGGCGAAGCCGGTCATGACGATGGGATTGGCGCCGGTTTCGGCAAGCCGCCGCAGCGCCTGTTCGCGCTGCGCCTCGGACTGCATTTCCAGTTCCTTGTAGGTGCCGCCGGTTTCCTCGGCCCAGCGTTGCGCGCCCATGAAGGCGGCTTCGTTGAAGGATTTGTCGAACTTGCCGCCAAGGTCGAAAATCAGCGCCGGTTCCGCCAGGGCCGCACCGCCCGCAAGTGCCGTCAGCGCCACGCCCGCAAGCAGCGATTTCGTCAGGGACATAAGGAAACCTCATCCTGTTGTTGCGGGCGATTCAAGCCGCCCGCGTGATGGCCCGATTAGGGCGCATCGCCCCTTGCCGGTCAACCGCCTTCTTGGCCGGGTTCCAGGACCAAGGTCATGACGATGGCGTCAAGATCGGGACCATAATAACGCCGCCTGCGCCCCGATTCTTGCCAGCCTTCGCCGCAATACAATGCCCGCGCGGCGGCATTGTCGGCCGCCACTTCAAGGAAAGCGCGCCCCGCGCCGCCTTGACATGACGTTGCGGCGAAATCGCGCAGCAGGGCGCGGCCGGTGCCTTGGCGGCGGGCAGCCGGGTCCACGGCAAGGGTCAGCAACTCGGCCTCGTCGGCCACAAGGCGGCCCATCAGGAAGCCCGAGGGGCGGGTCAGCAGGAAGACGCGGGGGCTGTCCAGCAGGGCCGCGAATTCGGCCGCCCGCCAGGGGCGGGGGCGGTTGAAGCAGCGGGCGTGCAGCGCGGCAAGTCCGTCGGTCGTCACGGCAGGATCAGCGGGGCGGCGTCGCGTGCCGGTGCCGCATCGGCAGGGCGCAGGTAGAAGGGCGCGGGGCGCGGCCCCGGATCGGCGCGCCGGGCCAGGGCGATCCGGGCGATGGCCACGGCGGGGGGCACCCGTGGCAGTGCCGGAGTGGGACCGGGCGGCAATGCATCGGCCGCAGATTGCTGGGGGTGGTCCCCTGCGCCCTGGCCAAAGTCCTGCCACGCGACCTGATCCGCCCGAAGCGGCAGAACGATGCGGCACGGACGGGGCAGGTCCAGGGACGCGGCCTCGGTCGCGGTGACGCCGACCGCCGGGATGCCCAGCGACAGGGCCAGCCCGCGGGCCGCGGCGACCGCGATGCGGATGCCGGTGAAGTTGCCCGGCCCGATGCCCACGCCGATCACGCCGAGGTCGCGCCAAGTCAGGCCCGCACCGGCCAGCAAGCCTTCCAGCAGCGGAAACAGGCGTTCGGCCTGGCCCTTGGTCATCTCCTCGGAGATATGGCCAAGGATGCGGTCGCCCCGCAGCAAAGCGGCCGCGCAATGCGCGGCCGATGTGTCGAAGCCAAGGGCCAGGGGATCAGGCAACGGGCCGGACCTCGACCACCTCGGGGATATAGTGGCGCAGCAGGTTCTCGATCCCCATCTTCAGCGTCAGTGTCGAGGACGGGCAGCCCGCGCAGGCCCCCTGCATGTGCAGGTAGACCACGCCCCGGTCAAAGCCGTGGAAGGTGATGTCGCCGCCGTCCTGGGCCACCGCCGGGCGGACGCGCGTGTCCAGCAGTTCCTTGATCTGGGTGACGATTTCCCCATCGGGGCCGTCATGACTGGCATGGCCTGCGTTCTCCGCCGTGCCCTCGATGGCCGGCGCGCCCGACTGGTAATGCTCCATGATGGCACCCAGGATCGACGGCTTGAGATGGTCCCAGGGCTGGTCGTCGGCCTTGGTCACGGTCACGAAGTCGCGGCCCAGGAAGACGCCCGTCACGCCGCCCACGGCAAAGATGCGGCGGGCCAGCGGCGACTTGGCCGCCGTGTCGGTCGAGGGAAAGTCGGCCGTGCCGTTGTCCAGCACGATCTCGCCGGGAAGGAACTTCAACGTCGCAGGGTTCGGTGTGGTTTCGGTCTGGATGAACATTTGCCAAGGCTCCTTTGGAATGGATATGGCGATGGGGGGCAGCCGGGTCAAGCCGGGCGGCGGTCAGGTGATCGCCTCAAGCCGCTCCTTCGAGATGTCGGCGGGAACAACGGTGATCGGGCAGGGCAAGCTGGCCGCATCGCGCAGCAGGCGAGACAGCAGTGGATTCTGCGCCGACTTGTCCGCGCTGATGCCCATGGCGACGATGCCGATCTCGGGGTCCTCGTTCAGATAGGCCATCAGCTGCTCGGCCGGGTCTCCTTCTCGGATGACCAGTTCCGGCTCGACTTTTGGACGCATTCTCATCCACTTGGCGAAAACCTCGAAATGCGCCTCGATGCGCTCATAGGCCTCGGCGCGCATCACCTCGGCCACGCCGAAGCCGTGCTGGATTTCATCCGGGGGGATCACCGCAAGAACGGTCACCGCGCCCCCGGAATTGGAGGCACGCATGGCCGCGAAACGCATCGCGTTCAGACATTCCCGGCTGTCGTCCAGCATGACAAGAAACTTGCGCATCATCCGCCTTTGGGTGGCCTCGGTTCCGGCAGACAGTGGCCCCTTTGCAATGGTCGCGCAAGTCATTCGGCCGGAATCGCGCCTGCCCGGTTTCCCTGCATCCGCCCTTGTGCTACCCGGCTTGATGAACGAATTGTTGCAGGGCAGGCATCGTGACGATCCACCATGACTGGGACAGGACCGGATCGGCACGCGTCGCCATGCCAAAGATGGCATGGTTTGCAGGCGATGCGCAGGGTTCGGCAGCGAACCCGGCGCCCCGACGCAAGCGATTGTTCGACCTGACACTTGCCCTTGTCCTGCTGATTCCGCTGTCGGTCGTCATGGGCATCGTCGCGGTCCTTCTTCTGATCCAGCAGGGCCGGCCGATCCTCTATTTCGCGGAACGGATGCGGGCGCCGGGTCAGCCCTTCACCCAGCTGAAGTTCCGCACCATGATCGGCGAGGACAAGGATTCGGGGGCAACCGGAGCGCACAAGCATTGGCGCATCACGCCCTTGGGCCGGTTCCTGCGCCGCAGCCGCCTGGACGAGCTGCCGCAGCTTTTCAACATCCTGCGCGGCGACATGAGCTTTGTGGGTCCGCGTCCGCCCCTGCGCGAATATGTGGAACGTTTCCCCGCCGTCTATTCGCAGGTCCTAAAAAGCCGGCCGGGCGTGACCGGGCTGGCGACCCTGATCTATCACCGCCACGAGGATCGCATCCTTGCCCGCTGCACAAGCGCCGAGGCGACCGAGATGGCCTATTACCGCCGCTGCCTGCCCGCGAAGCTGAAGATCGACCTGATCTATCAGCGCCACCGCGACATCCGGCTGGATCTGTGGATCATGTGGAACACGCTGAAGATCGTGTTCGGATACCGTGACGAACGCCCGCGGCGGCGGGGCCGGACCTAGTCCGCGAACGGATCCTGCGGATAGCCCACGCCGCACAGGTAAAGCCCGTGCGGCGGGCAGACCGGTCCGCAGGCCGCGCGGTCGCGGGCCTGCAGCACCTCGGCCACCCGGGCGGGCGGCCATGATCCCGCGCCCACGCGTTCCAGCGTGCCGACGATCGACCGGACCTGGTTGTGCAGGAAGGACCGCGCCCGCAGGTGAAAGCGGTATTCGCGGCCATGCGGAATCTCGACCTCGTCGATGCGGATCTCGTCCAGCGTCTTCACCGGGCTTGCCGCCTGGCAGATCGAGGACCGGAAGGTCGTGAAGTCATGCAGCCCCAGCAGATGGGCCGCGCCTTCCCGCATCGCCGCCGCATCCAGCGGGTGCAGCACCTGCCAGACCAGCCCGCGATCGTGGGTCGCCGGCGCGCGGCGGGCTTGCAGGCGGAACAGGTAGCGCCGCTCGGTGGCTGAAAAGCGGGCGTGAAAGTCGTCCGGCACCCGCGCGGCGGCCAGCACGGCCACGGGCGCGGGCTTGAGGTGAAAGTTCAGCGCCTCGGCCAGGCGGAAGGGATCCCAATCGCGGTGCAGATTGGCATGGGCGACCTGGGCCGTGGCATGAACGCCCGCGTCGGTCCGTCCCGCCGCCGCGATCCGGGCGCCCGTCGCAAAGCCTGCGTCCAGCTTGCCAAGCGCGGATTCCACCGCGCCCTGGACCGAGGGCTGGTCGGCCTGGGCCTGCCATCCGGCAAAGGGACGGCCGTCATATTCGATCTTCAACGCAAAGCGCGGCATGGATCAGCGACGCGCCTTGTCCCGTTCGGGCGTCAGCAGTTCATCGATGAAGCGCGCGGTTTCGGTCCGGGGCGGCTCCAGCGGCAGGGGTTCGGATGCGCGGACCCCCTCGCGCGCGAGGCGTTCGCGCAGGACCGAGATCTCGATGTCCAGATCGGTCCTGTCGCCTTCCAGAAGACGCCGGGACTTGGCGCTGAAATCTTTTTCCAGGTCATCAAGGAAGGTTTCATAAGACGTTCGCACCGACGGGTCGCGGGTCTGGCGGTAAAGATCCGCGAACTTGATCGTCGCATCGCGCGCGCCGGTCAGGTAGACGCCCAGGTAGCGCCGCGCCGCGGACAGGTCGCCCGGATTGCTGCGCACCCGGTCGAACAGCGCCTCTACCGTGGCGGCAAAACGGTCCACGCGCGCTTCCAGCCAGCGGTCGCCCAGGGACCGGATCGCGTCCTGCATCTGGGCAAGGCTGGTCTGGGCCTCGTCGATCATCTTCTGGGCGCGGTCCTGCTGGAAGTCGCCGCCGGCCTGAATGCCCTTGTCGCGCATCGGATCGGCCCCGAAAGCCAGCCAGTGCAGCACCATGCCAGTCGCCCCGATCACGCCCGCGCCGGCCAGGTTTTCTGGCCCTGCGGCACCCAGGCCCAGGCCCAGGCCCGTCATCACGCTGCCGAACAGCTTGCGCGGGATGGCGGGGCGGCGGGCGACGCGGCGGACCTGATAGGCGGCCTCGGCGGCCAGCCCCTCGCCGGTCATCCACATGGCACTGGCGATGACGCCGAAGGCGGCCAGGCTGCCCGCCATTCCGGTCGGATCCTGAAAGAAGGCGCCGAACAGGAAGGGGAGCGCGGCGAAGGTCACGTATTTCGGGCGACCCGCCAGCCGGTGGCGGATCTGCGGCGTCGGCGCCGGGTTGCGGTTGTCGTCCTGCGGACCCAGACCGGGCGAATAGCGCCCGCCAAAGCGTTTCGACATGCCCTTACCCCGCCCCGAACGAGGCATAAAGCGTCACCAGAATCAGCAGATAGAAGCTGAGCCTTTGGATGGCCTTTTGCGACATGCCCGTGCTTTCCCCTTTGGGCCGGAACGGCCCTGCCAGCCCTATATCGGGATTGCGCGCCCGATTGCAAAGATCAGGCCCGCGGAAACAGGCGGTCCAACGCCGCATCCAGCGGCGCCGGGTCCGCGATCGACAACCGCACCGGCAGGGTCATGACCTTGGACCGGAAGGATCGCGGCAGGCGGGCCGCGTCCTTTTCAGTGGTGACAAGCTGCGCCCCCGTCAGCCGCGATTCCGTTTCCAGCCGGGTCAGCAGCGCGGGCGTGAAGGGCTGGTGATCCTCCAAGGCCTCGCCCCGCACCAGATCGGCGCCAAGCGCGGCCAGGGTCGCAAAGAATTTCTCCGGATGGCCGATGCCCGCGAAGGCCAGGACGCGGTGGCCCTGCCAGTCCATGCCCATCTGGAGGGGGCGGAGCTCTCCGCGCAGATGTGGCGGGGCGTCGGGCGGGGTGGTGAAACGAGCCTGCGCATCCGCCGGACCAATGGACAGCAGAAGGTCCGCGCGGGCAAGGCCGATGGCCACAGGCTCTCGCAGCGGCCCGGCAGGGATGCAGAACCCGTTGCCGAAGCCCTTGGCCGCATCGACCACGACCAGCGACAGGTCATGTTCCAGCGACGGATCCTGGAAGCCGTCGTCCAGGATGATCGCCTGCGCGCCATCCGCCACGGCTGCCCGCGCGCCCGCCAGCCGGTCCTTGGCGACCCAGACGGGACCGAAAGCCGCCATCAGCAGCGGCTCGTCCCCGGTCAGGGCGGCATCGTGGCGCGATTCCTCGACCCGCAGAGGCCCGGTCGCGCTGCCGCCATAGCCGCGCGATACGACATGCGCCGCAATGCCCCGCGCCAGAAGCGTCTGCTGCAGGTGGATCACCGTGGGGGTCTTGCCGGTGCCGCCCGCGTTCAGGTTGCCCACGCAGATCACCGGCAGGCCGATCCGCGCCCGCGTCCCCTGCGCCAGCCGCCGGGCGGTCGCCCGGGCATAGGCCGCGCCCAGGGGCGACAGCAGGCGCGCGCGGAGGGTGGGCGGGCGCTGATACCAGAAAGCGGGGGCGCGTTTCATGTCGTGGCCTTTGCAATGGCGTCCAGAACGGGGGCGCAGATGCGCATAGTCACGTCGGCCCCGCCGGTGCTGACGGTCCAGGCGTTGCTGGCAAGTGTCGCGATCAGGTCCGGCTGGGACAGTTCCGCGATGGCATTGGCCAGTTCCTCGGCGCCTGATACCTGCCGCGCCGCGCCCGCGCCGCCAAGCTGCTGCCACTCGGTCGCAAAGCGGGCGGTATGGGGGCCGTGGACGATGGCCGATCCCAGGGCCGCGGGTTCGAAGGGATGTCGCGCGGCGGCATCATCGCCCCCCAGGGTGCCGCCCAGATAGGTAACGGGGGCCAGACGATACCACAGTCCCATCTCGGTCGGGCCGTCCGTCAGCATGACCTGCACGTCCTCGGTCGGATCCTCGTCCAGAGAACGGCGGGCGACGATCAGGCCGCTGGCCTCGATGACATGGGCCAGGGGGTCGATGCGGTCGGGATCGCGAGGGGCCAGGAACAGCAGGGCACGGTGGGACTGGGCAAGGGCCGCCAGATGGGCCGTCAGCACGGCCTCTTCCTCGTCAGGCGGCACCGAGGCCGCAAGCCATGCATGGCGACCGCGCAGAAGCTGGGCCATCACGCTGCGCTCGGCTTCGGAACAGGGCAGGGGGTCGCGGATTTCGGCGACGGGACCGGTCATGGTGACGCGCCTGCGGTCCGCGCCCATGCGCAGGGCGATGGCCTGGCTGGCCGGATCGGTGACCAGGATCGCGCGGATCTGGCGCACCAGTTCGCGCCTGGCGCTTGCACGCAGGGTCCAGCCGGTATCCTCAGGGGCAAAGCGGGCCTCGGCCAGGATGATCGGCAGGCTGCGGCGGGCGGCGGCCAGGATCAGCGCCGGGGGCAGGTCCGAACCCAGAAGCAGCAGTGCGGCGGGATCCGCCCCCATCAGCGCCTCGGCCACAGCGGGGCCGGGATCGCCCGCATCGAGGATCCGCAGGTCGGGCCTCTTGCGCATCAGGCGGCGCTGCACCTGGGCAAAGGCCGCGCGGGCATCGGGGGAAACCTGGACCAGCAGCAGCGGGCCGCCGCCCGGCGGAATATCGGGCGGGGCCGCGCCATCCGGCACGCCCGCCCGGCGCGCCTGCCACCACAGGCCCAGCCGTCCGATCCCGGTTCCCGCCCAGGCCATGTTCCGCCTGCCCCGGCCCGGCCGTCAGCCCTTGACCTGCAGTTCCTCGGTCGGGCCGGCGGCGGCTTCCTCGTCCCGCAGGCGGTGCAGGTGGGCGATGAAATAGCGGGTATGGGCGCTGTCCACGGTCCGCTGGGCCTCGGCCTTCCAGGCGTCATAGGCGGCCTGGTAGTTCGGGAAGATGCCGACGATGTGGATGTTGTCGGTGTTGCGGAACTGGGTGCCCTGCGGGTCGGTCAGTTCGCCGCCGAAGACAAGATGCAGGCGTTGGCTCATGGTGTTTCCCCTGATTGACTTGCGCGCGGACCCTAGCGCGGCAGCGCGGCAAGCGAAAGCCGCGAAGCCTGCACGGCCCCGCGGCGGCGCGCAAAGCTGCGGGGTCGGTTGATTGTCTGGGCAATGAGGAAGCCGCCCCCTAGACCCCGGAAAGGCGCATGATCGCGTCCCATTCCGCGTCGGTCACCGGTTGCACGGACAGGCGCGAGTTGTTGACCAGCACCATGTCCTTCAGCGCCGGTTCCTGCTTGGCCTGGTCCAGCGAGATGGCCTTGGGCAGGGGTTTTACCGCCTTGATGTCGACGCATTCCCATTTCGGATCGTCGGCTTTGCTGTCGGGATGGGCCTCGGCGATGACCTCGACGATGCCCACGGCCTCTTTGCCGATGTTGGAATGGTAGAACAGGCCCCGGTCGCCCAGCTTCATCGCGCGCATGAAGTTGCGGGCCTGATAATTGCGGACTCCGTCCCATTCCTCGCCCCGTTCGCCGCGCGCGACAAGGTCGTCCCAGCTGAAGACGTCCGGTTCGGACTTGAACAGCCAGTATGCCATCAGCCGACGACCTTCTTCCATTCGGTGATCTCGACCGATTCGAACAAGCCCGCCAAGGCGTAGGGGTCGCGGGCGGCCCATGCCCGGGCGGCATCCAGGCTGTCGGCTTCCAGCACCAGAAGCGAGCCGCGCATCTCGCCCTCGGTCAGCATCGGGCCGCCGAACAGGACCACGCCTGTGTCGCGCACATAGGCAAGGTGAGCCTCACGGTTGGCCATGCGGGTTTCAAGGGCGCCAGGCTTGTCGCGGCAGATCAGGGCGAACAGGGGCATCATTCCTCCTTCAGGGGTCGAGTCATCAGGTGCTGGGCCGCGTCGTCCACGGTCATGCGGCCCTCGGCCAGGCGGGCGACCATGGCGGCGATGGGCATGTCGCAGCCGATCTTGCCGGCCAGGGCCGCGACGGCGCGGGCGGTGGCTGCGCCTTCCACGGTCGTGGCGGCGTCGAAGGGCTGCCGGGCGCCAAGCGCCTGGCCATAGCGGAAGTTGCGCGACTGCTGGGACGTGCAGGTCAGGGTCAGGTCGCCCAGACCCGAAAGTCCGGTAAGGGTTTCCGGGCGTGCGCCCAGGCGGGCGGAAAGGCGGGTCATCTCGGCAAAGCCACGGGTGATGATGGCGGCGCGGGCGCTGTCGCCCAGGCCCGCCCCGATGACGACGCCTGCCGCGATGGCGATGACGTTCTTCAGCGCGCCGCCCAGTTCCGCGCCCGTCACGTCGGTGGTCCGGTATAGCCGCAGGACGGGGGTGGAGAGGTCGTGCTGCAGCGCGCGGCCTGCCTCTGCGTCGGCGCAGGCCAGGGTCAGGGCGGTGGGCAGGCCGCGGGCGATATCGGCGGCGAAGGAGGGGCCGGTGAGGACGGCGACGGTGGCGCGGGGGCAAGCCTGTGTAAGCAGCGTGGACGGCCCGGTCAGCCGGGACAGGTCGATGCCTTTGGCGGTGCTGACCAGGTGCTTGCTGTCCAGCAGCGCCCCATGGTCAGCCAGAAAGCCGCCCAAGGCTTGTGCGGGCAGGGCCAGCAACAGCGTGTCGGCAGCTGTCGCAGCGGGCAGGTCGTCGGTGACGTGCACCCCTTGGGGCAGCGTCACGCCGGGCAGTCGGGGATTGTCGCGGCCCCAGCTTGTGTCCCGCGCCCAAAGCGTCACTGGGCCATTCGCGGACAGCGCCACCGCCAGCGCGGTGCCGAAGGCGCCCGCGCCCAGGATCGCGATGCTCATGCCTTGGCCCCCTTCTTGCCGCCGCCCAGCATCGGCGCGGCGCTGCGGTCCAGCGGCCAGCGGGGCCGGGCGGCCAGGTCCATGCCATCGCACTGGCCCATGGCAAAGCGTTCCGCCCCCGCCCATGCGATCATCGCGCCGTTGTCGGTGCACAGCGCCAGGGGTGGGGCCAGGAAGCGCGCGCCTGCGTCCCGGGCCACCCGTTCCAGAGCCGCGCGGATCGTTCGGTTGGCGGCGACCCCGCCCGCCACGGCCAGGACGGGGGCGGGGCTTGCGGCCAGGGCGCGGCGGGATTTCTCGGCCAGGACTTCGGCCACGGCCCCCTGGAAGGCGGCGCAAAGATCGGCACGGTCGCCTTGCCGCAGCCCGCCCTGATCCGCGATCAACTGGTCGCGCAGGCGCAGGGCAGCGGTCTTCAGGCCCGAGAAGGACATGTCGCAGCCCGGCCGGTCCAGAAGCGGGCGGGGCAGGGCAAAGCGGTCGGGATCGCCATTGGCGGCCTCGGCCTCGACCGAGGGGCCGCCGGGCTGGGGCAGGGCCAGAAGCTTGGCCAGCTTGTCGAAAGCCTCGCCCGGGGCGTCGTCGATGGTGCCGCCGAGGCGGGTGAAATCCTGCGGCCCGTCAACGCGCAGGAACTGGCAATGCCCACCGGACACCAGCAGCATCAGATAGGGAAAGCCGATTCCGTCGGTCAGGCGCGGCGTCAGCGCGTGGCCCGCCAGGTGATTCACCCCGATCAGCGGCAGGCCCGCCCCGGCGGCGATGCCCTTGGCGCACATCACGCCCGCCATGACCCCGCCGATCAGGCCCGGCCCCGCCGTGACCGCGACCGCCGTGACATCGCGCAGCGCGACCCCCGCCTGCGACAGCGCCTGTTCGACGACCAGATCCAGCCGTTCCGCATGGGCGCGGGCGGCAATTTCCGGCACCACACCGCCGAAATCGGCATGAAGCGCCGTCTGGCCCTGGACCACCGAGGCCAGGATCCGCCGGCCGCCCGTCACAAGCGCGGCGGCGGTGTCGTCGCAACTGCTCTCGATGCCAAGGAAAATCTGGGTGTCGTCCATGCTCTTGCCGGGCGGGGGAATGGCGCTTACGCCTGAAGGCCCTAGCACCCGAGCCGAGATTTGCCAATGTCCCCCGACCCGCGGCCCGTCCTGCTGCTGACCCGTCCCCCGGCGGATTCGCAGCGCTTTGCCGCGCTGCTGCCCGAATGGCAGGCCGTGATATCGCCCATCCTGCGGATCGTGGCGGTGGAACACGACGCGGCCCTGCTGCGGGAGGCGCCGGGGCTGGTCTTCACCTCGGCCCATGCGGTGGCCTCTGCCGGGCCGGGGCGGGGACGGCTCGCGATCTGCGTGGGCGGGCATACGGGATCGGTGGCGCGGCAGGCGGGGTTCGCGGTTCGGGAAGGCAATGGATTTGCCGAAAGCCTGCTGCCGCTGATCAAGGCTACGCCCGTGCCGCTGGTCCATCCGCATGGCCGGCATCTGGCGAAGATCCTGCCGGTGCCGGGCGTGGTCGTCTATGACCAGCAAGCCCAGCCCCTGACGGCCGAGGCACAGGGCCTGCTGGCGGGCGCAAACCCCATGGTCGTTCCGCTGTTCTCGCCTCGCAGCGCCCGGCTGGTCGCGGCAGCGGCAAGGGCCGCGCGGTCGCCCATGACGATCGTGGCGATCAGCGAGGCGGCGCGAGCGGCCTGGGACGGCCCCTTCGCAGAACAGGCGGTCGCCGCAACGCCCGACATCGAGGCAATGGCTGCGGCCATCCGCCGCCTGCCGCTGGCGGAACAATGATGCGCAGGGCGGGTTGAGAAGCGGCCCTTGCCTGATTAGGCTGCAGGCCAAGGCGCGGCCACCCTGCCGCCGCGAGACGGGGACCAAACGTGAAAAAGCCAGACAAGACCAAGAACACCAGCACATCCGCAACCCCGCAGGACGACACGCCCCTGATGCCGAAAAAGGACGCCGCCGCGCCCGCCGTGATCAGCGCGACCGATATCGGGTCGGGTGACGGCAAGAAGGCTGCGGCCCTTGGGGGCGAGATCAAGTCCATCGATTCGACATTGCTGGGCGACAAGACCGGGCAGAGTCCCGCCGCCGAGCGGAAGCCGGCGCAGGATCAGGTTCCGGCGGATGCCAAGGTCGAAAAGGCAAAGATCGCCGGGACAAAGGCTGATGCCAATCCAGGCCCGGCAAGCGAGAAGCCGACTTCGGTTCCGTCATCGGGTTCGGCTTCGTCGGGATCGGCTTCTTCGATGGCGTCCACGTCGTCGGGATCTGCCCCGTCCTCGGCGCCCGCCCAGAAGGTGACGGTGCAGAAGACCGGCTTCTGGCCCGTGGTCCTCGGCGGCGTGGTGGCGGCGGGCCTGGGTTCGGCCGCGACGATCTGGGCGCTGCCGAACCTTCCCGCGGGCTGGCTGCCGGAACAGCCCGCGCCCGCAGCGGCGCCCGCAGCAGCCCCCGAGGTGGATGTTGCCGCGATTCGCAGCGATGCCGTCGCCGCTGCCCAAAGCGCGACCGCCGAGCAGATCGACGCCCTGCGCGCCGAGTTGGCCGCGCAGGCCGAGCAGGGGGCCCAGCAGCCCGCCCCCGCCGGTCCGTCCCAAGAAGATCTGGCCGCCCTGCGCCAGCAGGTCGAACAGCAGGCCGCGCGGGTCGAGGAATTGGCCGCCCGCCCGCAGATCGATCCCGACATGGCTGCGCGCATCCAGACGCTGGCCGACCAGGCCGGGGCATTGGAACAGCAGATCCAGACCGCCGCCCAGGCCGCCCAGGCCCAGATCAACGCAGCGCAGGCCGAGGCCCAGCAGTTGCAGGAAGCCGCCGCCGAAAGCACCCGCCGGGCCGAGGCCGTGGCGGCCGTCGCGGCGCTGCAATCGGCGCTGGACCAGGGCGTTAACCCCGACGAGGCCCGCCAGACGCTGGAAGGCGCCGGGCTTCAGGCGCCCGAGGCACTGACGCGCGAGGTTCCCAGCCTTGACAGCCTCCAGGCCGATTTCCCCGAAGCCGCGCGGGCAGCCCTGCGCACGTCGCTGCGCCAGGACAGCGCGGCAGGCAATGGCAACCTTTTGACGAACTTCCTGCGCGCCCAGACCGGCGCGCGTTCGGTCGAGGCGCGCGAAGGGTCCGATCCCGATGCGATCCTGTCGCGGGCGGACGGCGCGGTCGAGGAAGGCCGGATCGCCGACGCCCTGACGGAAATCGAGGCCCTGCCGGAAGAAGCCAAAGCCGCCCCCGCCATGGCCGACTGGCTGGCCGGGGCCACGGCCTATCGCGATGCTCAGGCGGCCTTGTCCGACCTGTCCGCCCCTTCAAACTGAGGTCCGGGCAATGCTGCTGTCCTTGTTGAAAATCCTGTTCTTTTTCGCGGTCGTCCTGGTCATTGCCCTTGGCGCGGTGCAGCTTTCGGAAACCGGCCAGATGCTGCGCATCGAATACGCCGGAACCGAATACGCGCTGACGCCCGTCAAGGCCGTGGTCGCCCTGCTGATCCTGATGGTCCTGGCCTGGCTGGTCTTCAAGGCCCTGGGCCTGTTCCTGGCCTTCATCCGCTTCATCGCCGGTGACGAGACCGCCATCGACCGCTATTTCGCCCGGTCCCGCGAACGCAAGGGCTATGCCGCCCTGGGCGAGGGAATGCTGGCCGTCGCGTCGGGCGAAGGCAAGCTGGCGCAGGACAAGGCCGCCAAGGCCGAGAAATACTTGAACATGCCGCATATCACCAACCTCCTGTCCGCGCAGGCCGCCGAGGTGGCGGGCGACAGGGCGCGGGCGGGTGCGGTGTATCGCACCCTGCTAGAGGACGACCGCACCCGCTTTGTCGGCATCCGCGGGCTGATGCGCCAGAAGATCGACGAGGGCGACACCGCGACCGCGCTTCTGCTGGCGCAAAAGGCCTATGCGCTGAAGCCCAAGCATCGCGAGTTGCAGGACACGCTGCTGGATCTGGAAATGCGCGAGCATGACTGGAAGGGCGCGCGGCAGTTGCTGAAGGACAAGCGCCGGCAAGGCGACCTGCCCAAGGACGTGCATCTGCGCCGCGACGCCGTCCTGGCCCTGCAGGAAGCCAGCGAGGTTCTGGCCCACGGCAATTCCATCAGCGCCCGCGAGGCGGCGATCTCGGCCAACAAGGCCTCGCCCGACCTGATCCCGGCGGCGGTGCTGGCGGCGCGCAGCTATATCGCGCAAAAGGATTATCGCAACGCTTCGCGCGTCTTGGAAAAGACCTGGTCGGTGCGGCCCCATCCCGATGTGGCGGCAACCTATGCCGAAATCGTGCCGGACGAATCGTCCTCGGCCCGCCTGACGCGGTTCGAAAGGCTGATCGGCAAGAACCCCGACCACGAGGAATCGCGCCTGCTGCGGGCCGAACTGCTGCTGACGGCCGAGGATTTTCCCGGCGCCCGCCGCGCCCTTGGCGATCTGGCGGAAAAGCATCCGACCGTGCGGACCCTGTCGATCATGGCCGCGATCGAGCGGGGCGAGGGGGCCGACGACAGCGTCGTGCGCGGATATCTGACGCGGGCACTGACGGCGTCGCGCGGGCCGCAATGGGTTTGCGACAAGTGCCACAACGTGATGGCCGCCTGGTCGCCCACCTGCGACAGTTGCGGCGGTTTCGACACGCTGACCTGGCGGGAACCGGAAACCCGGTCTACCGCCGCATCCGCCACCCCTGGTGCGGAAATGCTGCCGCTTCTGGTCGGTGCGCCCAAGCAGCAAGCCCCCGCGGCCCAGCCCGAGATGGCCGATCCCGCACCGGCTTCCGACGTGACGCCGCCCCCTGCCGCGCAGCCCAAGCCGACCACGCCAAAGACGCGCCTGCGCGAGGTCGCGCATGTGGCGCCGGGCATGGTGCCGCGCGAAAGCGACTATGTGACGATCGAGCCGGTCAGCACCATCACCACGCCCGAGGCCAGCCCCGCGCCGGTCAAGGTCGAGGTAAAGCACATGGCGATCGAGGAACCGGAACCGGTCAAGCCTGCGTCGGAACGTCCCGCCCCGGCCAAACCCGCCCCGGAACGGCCCTTCGACAGGGCCGAGACGCCCGAGCCCGTGCTGGTTCGCCCCGACGTGCTGCCGCCCGAGGATGCCGACTGGACCGAGGGCAAGACCAGGCCCTGAAGCCCCTGATGCGGGCGCGCGCAGAAAAAATGCCGCGCCCCCTTTTCCCCCCGCGCGGAAGCTGCTATCCGGCGCGGCACAACCAGATGCCGGTGTAGCTCAGCTGGTAGAGCACGTCATTCGTAATGATGGGGTCGGGGGTTCGAGTCCCTTCACCGGCACCAGGTTGGATCAGAAACGGCCAGTCCCTTGGGGCTGGCCGTTCGCATTTCCCGGTCTGGAAAGATGGTGCGGGCGGCGGGACTTGAACCCGCACAGGCTTGCGCCCCAGGGAGTTTAAGTCCCATGCGTCTACCATTCCGCCACGCCCGCGCCGTGATTGGCTAACGGGCGGGGCGGCGGTTGGCAAGGGTTCCGGCGACCGCGCCCTAGAAGCTGCGGGTCGGGCGGTCGAAGACCTTGCGGCCCATCAGGCTGCCCACCAGGTCCACCATCAGCTTGGCGGTGCGGCCGCGATTGTCCAGGAACGGGTTCAGCTCGACCAGGTCGAGCGAGGTGACCAGCCCCGATTCGTGCAGCAGTTCCATGACCAGATGCGCCTCTCGGAAGGTGGTGCCGCCGGGGACGGTTGTGCCGACGGCGGGCGCGATGGACGGGTCCAGGAAATCCACGTCAAGCGAGACATGCAGCAGTCCGCCCGCCGCAGCCACCCGATCCAGGAAGGCGCGAAGAGGGGCCACGATGCCCTGTTCGTCCAGCACGCGCATGTCGTTCACGGTGATGTCGATGGCCAGCATCGCGGCATGTTCCGCCGGATCGACGCTGCGGATGCCGAACATGCAGATGTTCTGGCCCGGCACAGGATGGGGGAAGGGCGGAAAGGGATCGAAGCCCGGCAGGCCCAGGGCATAGGCGATGGGCGTGCCATGCAGGTTCCCCGAGGTGGTGGTCTGTACCGTATGGATGTCGCTATGGGCATCCAGCCACAGCACGAACAGCGGCCTGCCTTCTCGCATGGCATGGATCGCGGCGCCTGCCACGCTGCCAAGCGCCAGTGCATGATCGCCGCCCATCACGACCGGCAGGCCGCGGGGCAGGGCTTCGGCCATGGCCTCGCGCAGCGCATGGGTCCAGGCGATCATCTCGGGCAGGTGGTGAACGGCGGGGTTGGCGCAGGTGGCGTCAGGCGCGGGGCCGGGCAGGACGTCGCCGATATCCTCGACAGTGTGGCCCAGGGCCATCAGGGTGCCGGGCAGCCCGGCCACGCGATAGGCGGCCGGTCCCATCAGGCAGCCGGGGCGGCGTTGGCCTTGGTCGACGGGCGCGCCGATCAGGATGCAATGGGTCATGAAATCCTCGAACTCAGTGTCAGGCCCGAGGTAAACGCAGCCGGCGGGGAAAAGTCCACCGCCGGCTGCCTTGCCGTCAGAACGCCGAGGTCAGGCCCAGCCACAGGCGGCGGCCTTCGCCTTCGGTGTTGTTGGCGGCCATGGTGATGTCGCGGTCCAGGATGTTGTAGATCGCTCCGTTCAGAGTGACGCGGTCGTTGACCTGGTAGTCCATGCCCAGATCGACGGTCAGGTGGGATCCGTATTCATAGGCAATAGCGGTGCCTGCGTCATCAAAGGCAATGGGCCGGCCATTCGTGCCGATGCGCGCGCCGGCGGCGATTTCCTTGCCGTGATAGCTCACCGTGCCCCAGGCGCCCAACCCCTCGACCGGGGTCGCCCAGTCTGCGGTCAGGCTGGCTTGGTGGCGGGGCGTCCGGGTCAGGGGCAGGCCCGCAAAATCGCCAGTCTGCTGTTCGCTGTCGATGAAGCTGTAGCTGGCGCGCAGCGTCAGGCTGGAGATGGGATCCCATTCGCCGGTCAGTTCGACGCCCTGCAACCGCGCCTCGCCGACATTGTACCATTCCCACCGGTTATAGGTCGCGCCCCCTACCGACACCTGCCGGTCGGTCTTGGCGTTTTCGATCTTGTCGCGGAAATCGGTGCGGAACAGTGTCGCGCCCAGTTTCCATTCGGGCGCCGTGTAAAGCGCGGCCAGTTCATAATTGGTGCTTTCCTCGGGCTCCAGCCCTGGATTGGAGACGACGACCCCGGCGCCGCGTTCGGTGGTATAGAAATATCCCGGCACGACCGACCGCAGGTCAGGCGCGCGGAAGCCGGTGGACAGGCCGCCCTTGATCGTCAGGACCGGCGTCGCGTTCCAGACGGCATAAACGCGCGGCGTGGCATTGCTGCCGTATTCGTCATGGTCGTTCAGGCGCGTCCCCAGGGTCAGTGCAAAGTCGTCGCGGATGCGCCATTCATCCTCGAGGAAAACGGCCCGCTGCGCCGTCGAGAAGGAATAGCTGCGCCCGTCGCCAAGGCCGGGGTTCTGGTCGCGCAAGCCGGTGCGGTTCAACTGGCCGCCGAAGACCAGGGTATGGCTGCCCTGCCATTCCAGGGGCGCGGTGAACTTGGCGTCATAAACGGTGTTCGTGACCTCGGGCGCACGGTCGCCTGCCACAAGCGCGCCATTGCCGGACGACGTGGTGCGCTGCCCGACCTCGCGCAGGACGGACAGGTCGGCCGCGATATTGCCCCATTGCCCGGCATAGGACAGGGCCGTCCGGTCGCGGGTGTTTTCCTGCAGGCTGTCGTTCTGCGGCGTGCCGCGGAAATCGACAGGCGCGATGCTGCGTCCGACGCGGCCCAGGTCCTCGATGCGGGTCCGCCCGCCTTCCAGGTGAAGGACATGATCCGGGTGCGGCGTCCAGCTGAGCCGCGCGGACAGGTCGGCCAGATCGCGATCCCGCAGGCCGTCCACCACGCGCGCCTCGGACCGGTCGAAGCGACGACCCCAGATCTGGAGGCCAAGCCGGTCGGCAATGACAGGGCCGCTGGCATAGAAGGACAACTGCCGCGACCCTGCATCGTCGCCGTCCTGCGGCACCGTCGCCTCGGCCGTGACCGAGCCGGTCCAGCGGTCCGCCACGGGTTTGGTGATGACGTTGATGACGCCGCCCATCGCGTCGGACCCGTAAAGCGACGACATCGGCCCGCGCACGATCTCGATCCGGTCGATGGCGGCGACGGGCGGGATCCAGCTTTGCTCGATCCCGGCGCTGCCATTGGTCCGCGATTCGCGCGTGCCTTGGCGTTTGCCGTCCACCAGGATCAGCGTGTACTGGCCGCCCAACCCGCGGATGGTAATATCCTGTTCGTTGGCAATGCCGGTGGTGGCCACGCCCTGCACCCCACGCAGGGCGTCCGACAAGCTGGTGACATTGCGCCGCCCCAGTTCCGCGCCCGAGATGACCGAGATGCTTGCAGGGGCCTCGGCGATGTTCTGCTCGAACCCCGAGGCGGTAACGACGATTTCGTCAAGGGCGAAGGGGGTGCTGTCTTGGGCGGCGGCGGGGGCGGCAAGGGCAGCGGCGGACAAAAGCAGCGCCGGAAGGCGCAGGCGGAAAGCGGTCATGTGGGAACCCCAGGCTTTGGATAGATGTCGCCTGGGCTTGCCGTCTTGCATTCCTGGGTAATTCAGTCGGGTTAATCGTGCAGAAGGGCATGCTCAACCCAGCGGACGCCCGGGGCGGCGGCCTGTGACCCTGGGGCCACAGGCTCGCAGATCAGGTCCGCACGCCCTTGAAGCGATCGGCCCATTCGGCCCGCTGGTCGTCGGTGATCTTGGCGAACAGCACCTCTGGCACGGTGAAGGCATGGCCCGCAGGCAGGGCGGACAGCGCGGCTGCCACGTCCTCGGGCCAGGTATCGTCGCCGGTTCCCATCGCCTCCAGCATCGCGCGGGACGCGAAGGGAATGAAGGGCGCGGACAGGACGGCATAAAGCCGGATCAGGTTCAGGCCAAGGCGTACCTGCATCGCGGCCTTTTCCGGATCGGTCTTGTGCGTGGTCCAGGGCGCGGCCCCTTGCAGGTATTCGTTGCCCAGAACCCAGATCGCGCGCAGCTCGGACGCGGACTTGCGCACCTCCATCGCGGCCATGAACCCTTCATAGGCGCGGACGCGGGTCGTCACTGCGTCGATAAGCGCGTTTTCCTCGGCACCGTATTCGCCGCCCTCGGGGATCGTCTCGCCGAACTTTGACCGGCAGAACTTGGTGATGCGGCTGACGAAATTGCCCAGAACGTCGGCCAGATCCTTGTTCACGGATTGCTGAAAGTTTTCCCAGGTGAACTCGCTGTCGCCGGATTCCGGCGCATGGGACAGAAGCCACCACCGCCAGTAGTCGGCGGGCAGGATTTCCAGCGCATGGTCCATGAAGACGCCGCGCCCCTGCGAGGTGCTGAACTGCCCGCCGTCATAGGTCAGGTAGTTGAAGGACTTGATGTAATCGACCATCCGCCAAGGCTCGCCCGATCCGATCAGGGTGGCTGGAAAGGACAGGGTATGGAAGGGGACGTTATCCTTGCCCATGAACTGGGTATAGGTCACGTCATCCGCCCCTTCGTCGCGGCGCCACCAGCGGCGCCAGTCGGCATCCGTCATGCCATGCGCGTCGGCCCATTCGGCGGTGGCGGCGATGTATTCGATGGGGGCGTCGAACCAGACATAGAAGACCTTGCCCTCCATCCCCGGCCAAGGCTGGTCGCCGCGTCGCACGGGCACGCCCCAGTGCAGGTCGCGGGTGATGCCGCGGTCCTGCAACCCCTCGCCATCGTCCAGCCATTTGCGCGCGATCGAGGTCGTCAGGATCGGCCAGTCGGTCTTGCTGTCGATCCAGTCGCTGATCTGCCCCTTCAACGCCGACTGGCGCAGATACAGGTGCTTGGTTTCCCGCACCTCAAGGTTGGTGCTGCCGCTGATCGCGCTGCGTGGGTCGATCAGGTCGGTCGGATCAAGCTGCTTGGTGCAATTCTCGCACTGGTCGCCGCGGGCCTTGTCGTAACCGCAATTGGGGCAGGTGCCCTCGATATAGCGGTCGGGCAGGAAGCGGCCGTCATCGACGGAATAGACCTGCTTTTCGCTGACTTCGGCAATATAGCCGTTCTCGGCCAGCTTGCCCGCGAAATGCTGGGTCAGCGCGTGGTTCTGCGGGCTGGAGGACCGGCCGTAATGGTCGAAGGACAGACCGAAGCCCCGCGCCAGTTCCGCCTGCACCCCATGCATCCGCGCGCAGTATTCGGCCACGGGTTCACCCGTCTTGGCGGCGGCCAGTTCGGCGGGCGTGCCATGTTCGTCGGTGGCGCAGATGAACATCACCTCGTGCCCCCGCGCGCGCAGGAAGCGGGCGTAAAGATCGGCGGGCAGTTGCGACCCGACAAGATTGCCCAGGTGCTTGATGCCGTTGATATAGGGCAGGGCGGAGGTGATGAGGTGGCGGGCCATTCCGGTTCCTGTGAATCTGATCGGCCCCGTATCTATCTAGGCACGCGCGGGAAGGCCAGCATTTCGCCGTGCCCAGACATCTTGGGCCGCAGGGTCTTGCCCCTTCGCGCCGGGCGGTGCAGCGTCGCGGCCATGATCGACGAATCCGAAATCACCTTTGGCGGCAGCTATCTGGACAGGGCCGATCGCCTGCGCGGCGATGCCGATGCGATGGCCCGCCTCCTGGCCGATCCTGCCAGCCGCATCCTGCCGTTCTGGCAAGGCAAGCCACTGTTCGACAGGACGGCTGCCGGCCCCAGGCTGGTCTGGCTAAAGGCGGATGATCCGATGGTCGCTAGCCATACGGACAGCGCGCTGTTCCTGGGGCTGGACGATGCGGGTGCCGCGCATTTCGCGGTCGATGTTTCAGCCGTCGCGCCCCCCGACGGCGATCCGTCGGCGGTCCTGAACCTTCCCGCAACGCAGGGCTTTGCCGACCTGCGCGCGGTGCTGGGCGAACTGGATCACCGTGACGCGGCCATTGCCGCCCCAGCCAAGGGCATCTTCGAATGGCGCCGCAGCCACGGCTTCTGTTCCAACTGCGGGGCCAGGAACGTCATGGCCCATGCCGGCTGGCGATTCGACTGCCCCGCCTGCAAGCGGCCCCATTTTCCGCGCACCGATCCCGTGGTCATCATGCTGGTCCTTGACGGCGACCGCGTGCTGCTGGGGCGCCAACCCGGCTGGGACGAAGGAATGTATTCGCTGCTGGCGGGCTTTGTCGAGCCGGGCGAAACGATCGAGGAAGCAGTCCGCCGCGAAGTGGCCGAGGAAACCTCGGTGCAGGTGGGGGCAGTGCGCTACCTGACCTCTCAGCCCTGGCCGTTCCCGGCCTCGCTGATGATCGGCTGCGTGGCGCGGGCCGAATCAACTGCAATCACGCTCGACCCGCGGGAACTGGAAGACGCGCTCTGGGCCAGCAAGGCCGAAATCTGGCAGGCCCTGGCCGGGCAGCACCCGCGCCTCCGCCCCGCGCGCAAGGGCGCCGTTGCCCAGGCGATCTTGCGGGCCTGGGTGGAAGGCCGGACCGGAAGCGTCTAGTCGGTCTGGATGCAGGATTGCGAGGCCGCGGGATCCATGGCGTTCGTCAGGGTGGCGCTGCGGCCCTTGGACCACCATTCGTATTCGCCCGAGACGTAGCGCGCGCCCGATGCCGCCAGGACATTGACGAAGATGCGCTGCTCGCCTTCGATGGGCAGCAGGGCCAGCCTGTTGTCCCCGGCGTTCAGGTAGTCGACTTCGATCAGGGCGCCCCGGTCGCAGAGATAGGTCACTTCGGCCAGCGTGGCGCCGCCAAGGGGCAAGGTCAGTGTCGTCTGCGCCTGCCCCGGACCAGCCAAGGCAGCGCAGGCAAGGATCAGGCAGGCCAGGCGCATCATCCGCTACCCTGTCTCGTGCCGCTTAACGCCGCCGGTCGCGGCGCGAGCTCATCGGCTGGAAGGCCACGCTGACATGGGCCTCGCAGTAAGGCTTGCCGGGCTGGCTGGGCAGGCCGCAGAACCAGAACTTGTCCGTCGCCGGATCGCCGATCGGCCATTTGCAGGTGCGCTCGGTCAGCTCCATCAGGGTCAGCTTGCGGGCACGCTTTTCGACCTCGCGGACCGAGGCCAGGGTTTCCGGGCTGATCTCGTTGGCCGAGGGCTGCGGCGGCAGGGGCTGGCCCGCCGGCACGATCGGGCGGCGCGGGACGGGGGTGAAGACGGGTTGGGACACGGGTTCTTCCTCGGCAGTCTCCTCGCGCGCGGGGGCGGCCGGTTCAGGCTGCGGCTCGGGGCGCGGGGCTTGGGCGGTGGGGGCGGGTTTGCGATCCGCCTTCTTCTCGGCCACGGGTTCCGGTGCGGGCGCCGGTGCGGGCTCGGGTTCGTCGCTGCGATTGGACAGGCCAAGGCGGTGGACCTTGCCGATGACCGCATTGCGCGTCACGCCGCCCAGTTCCTTGGCGATGGCACTGGCGGACTGGCCTTCGGCCCACATGCGCTTCAGCGTCTCGACGCGTTCATCCGTCCAGGACATGGCTGCCTTTCCGGGCGCGCGATCCGCGCCGCCCCATCTTGAAACCTGCGATTGGCCCCGTCAGAAACGGGATGCCGAGATTTAGCCGCCGATGCGCAGAAATTCAAGGACCGCCGGATGAGCCAGCCGATCTTCACCCACCGCCCTGCCGGTGAACAGCCCGCCATGGGGGTCCGCCGCTTCGGCCGCGTCAACTGGCTGGGCCTGCGTACCCTTGCCACGCGCGAAGTGATGCGCTTCATGGCCGTCTGGCAGCAGACGATCTTTGCGCCGCTGATGACGGCGGCGCTGTTCGTGCTGATCTTCGCCCTTGCGATGGGGCAGGGGCGGGGGCAGGTGATGGGCCTGCCCTATCTGGTCTTCCTGGGGCCGGGGATCCTGATGATGACGGTGATCCAGAACGCCTTCGCCAATACGTCCAGCTCGATCACCTCGGCCAAGGTGCAGGGCAACATCGTGGACACGCTGATGCCGCCCTTGTCGGCGGGGGAACTGCTGACCGGTTACCTGGCCGGTTCCGTCGCGCGCGCCGGATTGGTGGGCCTGGTGATCGGCACCGGCATGGTGCTGGTCACGGGGCAGGGGGTGGCGCATCCGCTTTGGGCGCTGGCCTTCATCCTGCTGGCCGCGTTGATGCTGGGCGGCCTGGGCATCCTGGCGGGGATCCTCGCGCAGAAGTTCGACCAGATGGCTGCGATCAGCAATTTCGTCATCACGCCCCTGTCCTTCCTGTCGGGCACCTTCTATTCCGTTCAGGCCCTGCCCGAACCCTTCCGCACGCTGTCCCACTGGAACCCGGTCTTCTACCTGATCGACGGCGCGCGTTATGGCGTGACCGGCGTCAGCGACGCGTCGGTCTGGCGCGGTCTGGTGATCTGCACCGTCGTCGTCGGCCTGATCCTGTGGCTGGCCTGGCGCTGGCTGAAATCCGGCTATCGGATGAAAGCGTGATTGCGCGCGAGCCTGATCGGCGCTATGGCCGAAGCCATGATCACGCGGACCGCCATCTTCGCCCGTCCCCGACGTTGACGCCAAGTCACCGTCCGATCCCGCCTGCCTTCACAATCCGTCCTGCCAATCGGGGAGTCCCCAATGATTTCGCACGTCCTGCCGACCTATAACCGCGCGCCCATCGCCTTTGAAAAGGGCGAAGGGGCCTGGGCCATCGCCACGGACGGCAGCCGATATCTTGACCTTGGATCAGGGATCGCGGTGAACGTGCTGGGCCACGCGAATCCGGATCTGGTGGCCGCGCTGACCGAACAGGCAGGCAGGATCTGGCATGTCTCGAACCTGTACCAGATCCCCCAGCAGGAACGGCTGGCCGACCTGCTGGTCGAACATACCTTCGCCGACACCGCCTTCATCACCAATTCCGGAACCGAGGCCGCCGAACTGGCGATCAAGATGGTCCGCAAGTACTGGCACGACCAAGGCCAGGACCGGATCGAGATCCTGACCTTCGAGGGCGCCTTCCACGGACGGTCCACCGGCGCCATCGCTGCCTCGGGGGCCGAGAAGATGGTCAAGGGCTTCGGCCCGCTGATGCCCGGCTTCCGCACGCTGCCCTGGGGCGATCTGGACGCGCTGAAGGCCACCATCAGCGACAGGACGGCGGCGGTGATGCTGGAGCCCGTGCAAGGCGAAGGCGGCATCCGCCCGCTGCCGGACGCCGACCTGCGTGAGATCCGGGCGCTGTGTGACCAGCACGGTGCGCTGCTGGTTCTGGACGAGGTGCAATGCGGCATGGGTCGCACCGGCCGCCTGTTCGCCCACGAATATGCAGGGATCGCGCCCGACATCATGATGGTCGCCAAGGGCATCGGCGGCGGCTTCCCGCTGGGTGCCGTCCTTGCCACCGAAAAGGCCGCCGCAGGCATGGTTGCGGGCACCCATGGCTCGACCTACGGCGGCAACCCCTTGGCCTGCGCCGTAGGCGCGCGGGTGATGGAGATTGTCGCGACCGACGCCTTCCTGGCCGAAGTGAACCGCAAGGCCGCCCTGTTCCGCCAGAAGCTGGAAGGCCTTGTCGCCGCCCACCCGAACGTTTTCGAAGCCGTGCGTGGCCAGGGCCTGATGCTGGGCCTGAAATGCAAGGTCGCGCCCACGGATGTGGTCAAGGCGGGATACGCCCAGCACCTGCTGACCGTGCCCGCCGCCGACAACACCCTGCGCCTGCTGCCGCCCCTGAACATCACCGATGACGAGATCGCCGAGGCTGTGTCCCGGCTCGACCGCGCGGCAGCGAGCCTTGCGTAACCACACCTCCAGAGACGGCACCGGCGGCGGGGACCATCCCTGCCGCCTGCTGACGCGTCGACGATAACCGCTTCTTCGTTGCTCAAATATCCCGGGGGAACGCGCGGCACGCGCGTGGGGGCAGCGCCCCCTCTTGACCCGGTCACGCCAAGCGGGCTTCCTTGCCCAAATCGCGAAAGCCACAAAGATGAAGCATTTTCTGGACATCCACACCACCGACAAGGCCGACCTGCGGTCGATCATCGACCAGGCCCTCGCCATGAAGACCGCCCGCAACAACCGCCCCAAGGGAACGCCCGACGACGAACAGCCGCTGGCCGGCCGCATGGTCGCGCTGATCTTCGAAAAACCCTCGACCCGCACGCGCGTCAGCTTCGACGTGGGCGTGCGCCAGATGGGCGGGCAGACGATGGTCCTGTCGGGCAGCGAAATGCAACTGGGTCATGGCGAGACCATCGCCGACACGGCCCGCGTGCTGTCGCGCTATGTGGATCTCATCATGATCCGCACCTTCGAGGAAGCGACCCTTCTGGAAATGGCCGAACATGCCACCGTCCCGGTCATCAACGGCCTGACCAACCGCACCCATCCCTGCCAGATCATGGCCGACGTGATGACCTTCGAGGAACATCGCGGTCCCATTGCGGGCCGCAAGGTGGTCTGGGTCGGCGACGGCAACAATGTCTGCGCCAGCGTGATCCATGGCGCGGGCCAGTTCGGCTATGACTTCACCTTCAGCGGCCCCCCGCCGCTCGACCCCGAACGCGATGCCCTGGAATTCGCCCGCGCCCAGGGCGTCCGGGCCGAGATCGTGCGCGACCCCGCCCAGGCGGTCGAGGGCGCGGACCTGGTCATGGCCGATACCTGGGTGTCGATGCACGACCCGCAATCGGCCAAGGAACGCCGCCACAACCAGTTGCGTGGCTATCAGGTGAACGAGGCGCTGATGGCGCGTGCCAAGCCCGACAGCCTGTTCATGCATTGCCTGCCCGCCCACCGCGAGGACGAGGTGACAAGCGCGGTGATGGACGGCCCTCATTCCGTCATCTGGGACGAGGCCGAGAACCGGCTCCATGCCCAGAAGGCCGTGATGCGGTGGTGCCTGGGCGTCTAGGCCAATGGCCCCAACGCCCGCCCCCCGGCGGGCGTTTCGCCTTTCCAGCCGGTTTTGAAAAACCTTCACACGGCTGACGCATCACTGTCGCACCGCACCCCTAATCGCTCCCCGACAGGCCATCAACGGCCCCAACGACCAGCCAGGAGAGCGCGATGCGTGACCAGCAGACCCGCAACATCTTTCGCACCAGCAAGCTGGAAGAGGCCGACGGCCCCGGCCTTAATCCCACTGCCAACCGCACCATGGGCGAGATCATCGCGGCCCGCTTCTCGCGCCGGGGTTTCCTGAAGGGCTCGATGGCGGTGACGGCGATCTCGGCCACGGTCAGCCCGATCGCGCTGCTGTCGGCGACCGATGCGCAGGCGCAGACCTCTGCCTCGGCCTTCGACTTCCCGGAAGTCAGCGCAGGCGTGGACGCCGACCACCACGTCGCCCAAGGCTATGACGCGGACGTGCTGCTGCGGTGGGGCGACAAGGTCTTCGCCGACGCGCCGGACTTCGATCCCCTGAACCAGTCCGAGGCCGCGCAGGAACGCCAGTTCGGTTATAACAACGACTTCGTGGGCTTCATCCCGCTGG
Source organism: Paracoccus aerius (assembly GCF_014656455.1). Taxonomy (GTDB): domain Bacteria; phylum Pseudomonadota; class Alphaproteobacteria; order Rhodobacterales; family Rhodobacteraceae; genus Paracoccus; species Paracoccus aerius. The sequence goes on along the minus strand of NZ_BNCL01000004.1, from coordinate 20,242 downwards.
ACGGCGCCGATGATCGCGGCCTGCTGGTCGTGAACCACGAATACACCAACGAACACCTGATGTTCCCCGGCATCGTCACCATCAAGGACGGCGAGATCGAGGTGTCCGAGGCCGACGAGGCCCGCGTCAACATCGAGATGGCGGCCCATGGTGGCACGATCATCGAGATCCGCAAGGTTGACGGCAAGTGGCAGCCGGTGCTGGACGGGGCGCTGAACCGCCGCATCACCGCCAAGACCCCGATGGAACTGACCGGCCCGGCGGCGGGCCATGTGCGCCTGCAGACCGTGGCCGACCCGACGGGGCGCCAGGTCCTGGGCACGATCAACAACTGCGCGGGCGGCGTGACCCCCTGGGGCACCTACATCATGGCCGAGGAGAACATCCACGGCTATTTCACCGGCACGCTTCCCGAAGGCCATGCCGAGGCCGCGAATTACGACCGTCTGGGCATCCCGGAATCGACCTATGCCTGGGGCAATTTCCACAACCGCTTCGATGTCTCGAAAGACCCCAACGAGGCAAACCGCTTTGGCTGGATCGTCGAGGTGGACGTGATGGACCCGGCCTCGACGCCCAAGAAACGCACGGCGCTCGGCCGCTTCAAGCACGAAGGCGCGGAAAGCGTCGTGGCCAAGGACGGCCGCGTCGTCTTCTACCTGGGCGACGATGAACGCTTCGATTACGTCTACAAGTTCGTGACCGCGGGCACCTACAACCCCGACGACCGCGCCGCCAACATGGACCTGCTGGACGAGGGCACGCTGTATGTCGCGCGCTTCCACGACGATGGCCGGGTCGAATGGCTGCCGCTGGTGCATGGCGAAGGCCCGCTGACGGCCGAGAACGGTTTTGCCAGCCAGGCCGACGTGCTGATCGAGACCCGCCGCGCCGCCGACCTGCTGGAAGCGACGCCGATGGACCGCCCCGAGGACATCCAGCCGAACCCCGTCACGGGCCGTGCCTATGTCATGCTGACCAACAACACCCGGCGCGAGGAAGCCAACGCCGCCAACCCGCGCGTGGACAACGCCTTCGGCCACATCATCGAGATCATCGAACAGGACGGCGACTTCACCGCGACGGAAGGCACCTGGGAGATCCTGGTGAAATGCGGCGATCCCAGCATTGCCGAAGTGGGCGCCACCTTCTCGACCGAGACCACCGCGAATGGCTGGTTCGGGATGCCGGACAACGCGGCCATCGACACGGACGGGCGGCTGTGGGTGTCGACCGACGGCAACTCGATGTCCGACACGGGCCGGACGGACGGGCTGTGGGCGGTGGACACCGAGGGCACTGCCCGCGGCACCTCGCGCCTGTTCTATCGCGTCCCGGTCGGTGGAGAGCTTTGCGGTCCCTGCATCACCGCCGACATGACCACCTTCTTCGTGGCCGTCCAGCATCCTGCCGATGGCGGCGATGATTGGGAAGGTCACGGCCGCCCGTCCTATTATGAGGACCTGTCGACCCGCTGGCCTGATTTCGACGATGCTATGCCGGTGCGCCCGTCGGTCGTGGCCATCACCAAGCAGGGTGGCGGCCGGATCGGGTGATCCCGAAGGGTGCGTGCTTGAACGCACCACGGTCCTTGCGCAGTCGGTGCGTGCAAGCACGCACCCTACGCCCCAGAAAGAAAAAGGCCGCGCTATCTGCGCGGCCTTTGGATTTCGGATGAGCAATCTCAGCCGATGGCTGCCGCCCGAACCTCGTCGTCGATGGCACCCAGGTACTGCGCGAAGTTGTCGCTGAACATCTGCACCAGCTTGGCCGCCTGCTTGTCATAGGCAGCCGGGTCGGCCCAAGTCTGGCGCGGATCCAGCAGCTTGTCCTCGACGCCCGGCACCGACACGGGAACCTCGAAGCCGAAGTTCGGATCCTTGCGGAACTGCACGTCGTTCAGGCTGCCGTCCAGCGCGGCCGCCAGCAGGGCGCGGGTCGCCGCGATGGGCATCCGCTTGCCTGTGCCGAAGGCACCGCCCGTCCAGCCGGTATTGACCAGCCAGCAGCTTGCGCCGTGCTGGGCGATCTTGTCCTGCAAGAGCTTGCCATAAACCTCGGGACGGCGGGGCATGAAGGGCGCGCCAAAGCAGGTCGAGAAGGTCGGCACCGGCTCGACCACGCCGACCTCGGTTCCCGGCGTCTTGGACGTGAAGCCCGACAGGAAGTGATACATGGCCTGCGCAGGCGTCAGCCGCGCGATGGGCGGCAGCACGCCATAAGCGTCGCAGGTCAGCATGATCACGTTTTTCGGATGTCCGCCCAGGCTGGTGGGGGACGCGTTGCCGATGGCCTCCAGCGGATAGGCGCAGCGCATGTTGTCGGTGATCGAGTTGTCTTCGAAATCCAGCTCCAGCGTGTCGGCGTCGAAGACCATGTTCTCGATCACCGTGCCGAAGCGAGAGCAGGTGGCATAGATCTCGGGCTCGGCCTTGGGCGACAGGTTGATGGTCTTGGCGTAGCAGCCGCCTTCGAAGTTGAAGATGCCCTTGTCCGACCAGCCATGTTCGTCATCGCCGATCAGCACGCGCGAGGGATCGGCCGAGAGCGTGGTCTTGCCGGTGCCCGACAGGCCGAAGAAGACGGCGCTGTCGTCGGGATTGCCGATGGCGTGGTTGGCCGAACAATGCATCGGCATGATGCCCTTTTCCGGCAGCAGATAGTTCAGCAGCGTGAACACCGATTTCTTGTTCTCGCCCGCATAGGCGGTGTTGCCGATCAGGATCAGCTTCTTGGCGAAGTTCAGCGCGATCACCGTTTCGCTGCGGCAGCCGTGGCGTTCGGGATCGGCCTTGAAGCTGGGGCAGTTGATGATGGTGAATTCGGGCGCGAAGCTTGCCAGTTCGCTGGCATCGGGCCGGCGCAGCAGGTGGCGGATAAACAGCCCGTGCCAGGCCAGTTCCGTCACGACGCGCACGTCCAGGCGGTTGTCGGCATCCGCGCCGCCGAACAGATCCTGCACGAAATAGTCGCGGCCCTTCATATGGGCCAGCATGTCGGCGTGCAGGCGATCAAAGGCCTCCGGCGACATGGGCTTGTTGTTTTCCCACCAGATCGTGTCTTCGACCTCGAGCGTGCGGACCACGAACTTGTCCTTGGGCGACCGCCCCGTATGTGCGCCGGTGGAAACCAGGAACGTCCCGCCCAGGCCCAGCTTGCCTTCGCCGCGGGCAACCGCCTCGGTCATCAGCGCCGGCTCGAGGAGGTTGTAGTAAACCCGGCCGAGGCCCTCGATTCCCTGATCCTCAAGTTTGCAATTGGGGTTTACGCGGGTGGCCATGGTATCGACGCTCCTTGGTCATTGGCTTGCGACACGATCGTGACGCAGTATGAAGGGGCTATAACACGCTAAAAGAGGCGAAAAAGAAGTTGGCGCGAACAGTTAGCGTAAACAGGTAATGTTATCGCCAACATGATGACTGGGCCATGAAGGGCAACCGGATGTTAGCGAAATCCGCGGATGATCGGATCAAGGAGGTGATTCGAAATGCAGCTTCACGCCACCACGATCGCGTTCGGAAAAGCCGGGTTGATGATCCTGGGTCCGTCGGGGGCGGGGAAGTCCAGCCTCGCGCTGCAGTTGATGGCAGTGGGGGCGGATCTTGTCGCGGATGACCGCACAGAGTTGCGGCGCGACGGCGACCGCATCATCGCCAGTTGCCCGCCCCCGCTTCTGGCCCGGATCGAGGCGCGCGGCATCGGCATCCTTGGCGCCAAGCCCGCCGGTCCCGCCCGGGTCGTTCAGGTGGTCGACCTGGGGGCGGGGGCTGATGAACGCCTGCCACAGTCGCGAAGCTATGATGTTCTGGGCGTGGCCTTGCCCCTTGTCACAGGACCTTATCGCCCGCATCTTTATGCTGCGCTGCGGCAGCTTCTGATCGGTGGCCGCGTCGCATGACGGATGATCCGCATCCCATTCAGGCAGGAAAGATGGTCGCCTTGGCCGACGATCCCACCCCAACCAACCTTGACGCCGCCCCTTCCGAAGGGGCGCAGCGGCTGGTCCTGGTCACCGGGCCATCCGGCGCGGGGCGGTCCACCGCGATCAACGTGCTGGAGGATCTGGGGTTCGAGGCGATCGACAACCTGCCCCTGTCGCTGATCCCGCGCCTGCTGGACGGCCCGGCCCGGCCGCAGCCCTTGGCGCTTGGCCTTGACGTGCGCAATCGCGACTTTTCCGCTAGCAACGTGATCGAGCTGATCGATAAGCTGACCCGGGATCCGCGCTACGCCCCCGAGGTTCTGTTCCTCGACTGCGCCCCCGAGGTGCTGGAGCGCCGGTTCAACGAAACCCGGCGCCGCCACCCCTTGTCGCCGGATGCTGCCCCCGCAGCGGGCGTGATGGCCGAGATCGACCTGCTGCAGCCCATCCGGGTGCGGGCCGACGTGCTGGTGGACACGTCGGAACTGTCGCCCCACGACCTGAAGGCAGAACTGACGCGGTGGTTCGACATCCGACCCGACGGCAGGCTCAGCGTGTCGCTGCATTCCTTCAGTTACAAGCGCGGCGTGCCGCGGGGCATCGACATGATGTTCGACTGCCGCTTCCTGGCGAACCCGCACTGGGAAGCCTCGCTGCGCCCTTTGACGGGCCGGGACCAGGCGGTGCAGGACTATGTCGCGGACGATCCGCGCTTTGCAGAGTTCCTGGATCGCGTCTCCGAGATGATCCTGTTTCTGCTTCCCGCCCATCTCGAGGAAGGAAAATCCCATCTCGCGGTCGGTTTTGGATGCACTGGCGGACAACATCGTTCCGTCACTTTGGCTGAAAAGGTGGCCGCCACGCTTGCGAAGGCGGGCTGGCCGGTGTCAATAAGGCACAGGGAACTTGAACGTCGCATTCCGGCGCCGTCTTCCCTGGGGGATGCCGAAAGCATCTTCCAGGAGACGGGCCGGCTGCGCGCTGTTGAACGTGGTGGAACGCGTTGATTGGAATCGTGATCGTGGCGCATGGCGGCTTGGCCAGGGAATACCTGCTGGCCGTTGAACATGTGGTGGGTCCGCAAAGCGGCATTGCAGCCGTCGCGATCGAGGACGATCACGACCGGGCTGCCAAGACGGCTGAAATCCAGGCTGCCGCCAATTCGGTGGACAACGGCGATGGCGTCGTGGTCGTGACGGATCTGTTCGGTGGCTCGCCCTCGAACCTGTCCTTGCCGGCCTGCGCCATGCGCGACCGGACCATCCTTTACGGCGCCAACCTGCCGATGCTGGTCAAGCTGGCGAAATCGAGGCACCTCCCCGTGCCGGACGCCGTGGCCTTCGCCAAGGAGGCCGGGCGCAAATACATCAACTCGTATAACGTCCCGGTCGAGGCGGCCTTCGATACGGGCTCTCGCTTCGGATGACGGAGCAGATCACGCGCCACCTGGCGATCATCAACGAAAAGGGCCTTCATGCCCGGGCCAGCGCCAAGTTCGTCGATCTGGTCGAGCGCTTTGACGCACAGGCGCAGGTGGAAAAGGACGGCATGTCCGTGTCGGGGGACTCGATCATGGGGTTGCTGATGCTGACCGCGCCGCGGGGCAGCCGCATCACCGTGACCACATCCGGCCCGGAAGCCGCCGCCCTGGCCGATGCGCTTGAAGCCCTTGTGTCGGATTACTTCGGCGAAGGCATGTAGGTGCCCGACCGCAAGACTTATCACCACGGTAATCTGCGCCAGGCCCTGGTCGAGGCGACTGCCGTGCTGATCCAGGAAACCGGCCCCCTGGCCTTCACCCTGTCCGAGGCCGCGCGCCGGGCAGGCGTATCCCCCGCCGCCCCCTATCGCCACTTCAAGGGGCGCGACGACTTGCTGGAAGAAGTGGCGCGGCAAGGATTCGTCGATTTCGGTGAGCGGCTGGAGCGCGCCTTCGACAACGGCACGCCCCGCCCACTGACCGCCTTCATGCGCATGGGCCAAGCCTATCTGGATTTTGCGGTCGAGCGGCCGGGCTATTACATGGCGATGTTCGAATCCGGCCTATCGATCGCGGGCAACGCCGATCTGCTGGCCGCATCGGAAGGGGCGCAGCGGGTGCTGATCGACGCGGCCGAGATCATGGCCAAGCGCCTGCCCCCCGAACGGCGTCCGCCCGCGCGGATGGTCGCAAACCATATCTGGGCGCTCAGCCATGGCGTGGTGGAACTGTTCCTGCGCGGCAAGCCCGGCGGGCGCAGCCCTGTCGGCCCGTCCGAGATGCTGGAAAGCGGCGCGATCATCTATCTGCGCGGGCTTGGCCTGATCGGCGAATAATTTCCCCTGGACCGCTTGACGCGGACTTCGCGCCGCCCATCTATGTAAATGTGATTAACATTAACATGGGAGGTTCCCTCAGAATGCAGACCGCGTCCTATCGAATGCCCGCCTATCCGATGCCCTCTCGCGTGGCGGGACCGCTGACCCGCGCCCGCGACTGGCTGGATGCACGCGGCCGCCCTGCCTGGATCATCGCGATGGTGCTGGGCTTTGTCTTCTTCTGGCCGCTGGGCCTGGCCCTTCTTGGCTATATGATCTGGAGCAAACGCATGTTCAGCTGCAAGAACCGCGCCTCGGACGTCCGCTATTACGCACCCAGCACCGGCAACAGCGCCTTCGACGCCTATCGCGAGGAAACGCTGAAGCGGCTGGAGGATGAGCACCGCGAATTCGTGGACTTCCTGCAAAAGCTGCGCGAGGCGAAGGACAAGGCCGAGTTCGACCAGTTCATGCAGAACCGCGGCGACAAGCCCGAGGCTTCCCAGAGCGCATGACGAAGAAGGGCCGGGATGACCGGCCCTTTCCTTATTGCCCGCGCGGGAACCGCTGGCTTTCCTCCAGCACGTTCAGGTCCATGTGGTTGCGCATGTAGCGTTCCGAGGCAAGCTGCAGCGGCTGGTGGTCCCAGGGGTAATAGGCCCCGTTGCGCAGCGCTTCATAGACGATCCAGCGGCGTGCCTGCGATTGCCGAACCTCGGCATCATAGGCGTCCAGATCCCATCGCTGCATCGCCAAAGCGCGAAGATGGGCCAGAGGCCCTGAATGACCGGGATCACCCGCGACGTTGATCCGTTCCTGCGGGTCGGTTTCCAGGTCGAACAGCAGCTCGGGGTCGGTGTTGCAGGCGATGTATTTCCACCGTCCGTCGCGGATCGCGACCATGGGCGACAGGCTGCCCTCGGCCGCGTACTCCATTGGCACCGGACCACGCGCTGCGCCCTGCACCAGCGACCGCCCGTCGGTCCATGGCGCGATCTCGTCCATCGGCAGCCCTGCCAGGTCGCAGAGCGTCGGCAGCACGTCGATGGTGCTGACCGGCTGGTCGACCCGCCCCGGCGCCATGCCGGGGGCCGCGATCATCAGCGGCACGCGGCTTGAGCCTTCGAAGAAGTTCATCTTGAACCACATGCCCCGTTCGCCCAGCATTTCGCCGTGATCGGACAAAAACAGGACGATCGCGTCCTGGCGGGTGCGGTCCAGCACGTCCAGGATCTCGCCGATCTTCTCGTCTACATAGGTGATGTTGGCGAAATATCCCTGCCTGGCACGCCGGACATGGTCGGGCGTGATCTCGAGCGCGCGCCAGTCGCAGGCGTCCATCAGACGCTGCGAATGCGGGTCCATGTCGTCATAGGGGATGGCTGAGGGCGGCTCCAGTTCCGGGACGCCATCGTAAAGGTCCCAGTATTTTCGCCGCGCCACGAAGGGGTCGTGCGGATGGGTAAAGCTGACCGTCAGGCACCAGGGCCGGTCGTCCTTGCCCCGCGACAGGTCGTAAAGCTTGCGGCAGGCGTGATAGGCGACCTCGTCGTCATATTCGTACTGGTTGGTGATCTCGGCCACGCCTGCGCCGGTGACGGAACCCAGGTTGTGATACCACCAGTCGATCCGCTCGCCCGGTTTGCGGTAATCCGGGGTCCAGCCGAAATCGGCGGGATAGATGTCAGTGGTCAGCCGTTCCTCGAACCCGTGCAACTGGTCGGGGCCGACGAAATGCATCTTGCCCGACAGGCTGGTCTGGTATCCCCCCCGGCGCAGGTGGTGGGCATAGGTGGGGATATCGGACGCGAATTCCGCCGCATTGTCATAAACCCGAGTCCGGCGCGGCAATTGTCCCGACATGAAGCTGGCCCGTGCCGGCGCGCACAGCGGGCTGCCGGTATAGGTGTTGGCAAAGCGCGTCGACCGTTCGGCCAAACGACGCAGGTTCGGCGTGTGCAGGAAAGGGGCCGGGCCGTCGGGGAAAAGAACCCCCGACAGCTGGTCCACCATCAGGATCAGGATATTCGGCTTCAAGATCTTACCCGGCGATAGCTGCCTTGACGGCATCCGCACCCGGCTGGCCATCCAGCGTGGTCACGCCGTCCAGCCACTTGTCCGCCGCCGTGGGATTTTCGGCCAGCCATTCGCGGGCGGCTTCCTTGGCGTCCATGCCGTCATCCAGGATCTTGCCCATCAGGACGTTTTCCATCGGCACGTCGAAGACCAGCTGGCTGAACAGCTTGGCCGCATTCGGGCAGGCTTCGACCCATTCCGTGCGCGCCAGCGTATGAACCGTCGCGCCGCCGTAATTCGGGCCGAACTGCGCATCGCCTCCGGACAGATAGGTGATCTCGATCGCCTCGTTCATGGGATGGGGCGCCCATGCCAGGAATACGACCGGCGTATCGCCGCTGCGGGTAACCTGGGCCAGCATCGCCTGTTCTCCGGATTCGACCAGTTCCCAATCGCCCAAGCCGAAGTCGTCGTTTTCGATCATCGCCTGGATCGACTGGTTCGCGGGCGCCCCCGGCTCGATCCCATAGATCTTGCCGCCGAAAGCGTCCTTCTGCGCGTCCAGATCGGCGAAATCGGCCACGCCCGCATCCGCGCCCGCCTTGTTCACGGCCAGCGTGAATTTCGCGCCTTCCAGGTTCTGCACCAGTTCCTGGATCGTGCCGGCCGCATCCAGGTCGTCGCGGAACTTCTGCTGCGCGGGCATCCAGTTGCCTAGGAACACGTCGGTCTGGCCGTTCTTGAGCGCTTCGTATCCGACGGGCACCGACAGGGTGGCGATATCGGGCGTATAGCCAAGCGCCTCGAGCAGGAGGGCAGCGACGCCGTTCGTCGCGGTGATGTCGGTCCAACCCGGATCGGAATAGCGCACCGTGCCGCAGGTGCCTGCATCATCCGCAAAGGCGGGCAGCGTGGTGGCCAGCATCAGCGCGGCCGTCATGGTCAGGGCCTTCATGGTTTACCTCCTGTGGTTCTTGGCTGTGGTTCTTGGTTATCCGTTCAATCAAGAACGGATTCCGGCCGCCGTCGCGCCTGAATGCGACATGGGTCGCGCGTCAGCGTGTCGGAACCGGCGTCTCTCCGCGATAGTCATAAAAGCCGCGCCCGGTCTTGCGGCCCAGCCAGCCTGCCTCGACATACTTGGTCAGCAGGGGGCAGGGACGGTACTTGGTGTCGGCCAATCCGTCGTGGAGGACGTTCATGATCGCCAGGCAGGTGTCCAGCCCGATGAAGTCGGCAAGCTCCAGCGGTCCCATCGGGTGGTTCGCGCCCAGCTTCATGGATTCGTCGATCGACTTCACGTTGCCCACGCCTTCGTACAGCGTGTAGACCGCCTCGTTGATCATCGGCATCAGGATGCGGTTGACGATGAAGGCCGGGAAATCCTCGGCGCTCGCCGCGGTCTTGCCCAGCTTTTCCACCACCTCGTGCAGGGTGTCATAGGTCGGCTGGTCGGTGGCGATGCCCCGGATCAGCTCGACCAGTTGCATGACCGGGACCGGGTTCATGAAGTGGAAGCCCATGAACTTTTCGGGCCGGTCCGTGCGCGAGGCCAGCCGGGTGATCGAGATCGAGGAGGTGTTCGATGTCAGGATCGTCGAAGGCTTCAGATGCGGGACCAGATCCTCGAAGATTGCCTGCTTGACGGTCTCGCGCTCGGTCGCGGCCTCGATCACCAGGTCGCACTGGCCCAGATCAGCCAGCCGCAGGGTGGTGCCGATCCGGCCGATGGCGGCCTTCTTGGCCTCGGCGCTGATCTTGTCGCGGCTGACCTGGCGTTCAAGGTTGCGGTCGATCAGCGCAAGAGCCTTGTCCAGGGCTTCCTGGCCGATATCGGTCATCAGGACATCGAATCCGGCAAGCGCAAAGACATGGGCGATCCCGTTGCCCATTTGACCCGCCCCGATGATCCCAACCGATTGAACCGTCATTGCCGCCTCGCATTTTGTGTTGGCGGGACGATAGGGCGGGGGCGGCGGTGCTGCAACGCAAAACCGCCCCGGGCGGGGGCGGTTGGACGCCGGGGGATCTGGCGTCCCCCGGACCCCCTGCGGGGGCTTTCGTCAACGAAGAAGCCTTACAGCTTCTCGGTCAGTTCCGGCACGGTCGTGAACAGATCCCCCACCAGGCCATAGTCGGCGATCTGGAAGATGGGGGCTTCCTCGTCCTTGTTGATGGCGACGATGACCTTGCTGTCCTTCATGCCCGCCAGATGCTGGATGGCGCCCGAGATGCCGACGGCCACGTAGAGTTCCGGGGCGACGACCTTGCCGGTCTGGCCGACCTGCCAATCGTTCGGCGCATAGCCAGAGTCGACGGCCGCGCGCGATGCACCCACCGCGGCGCCCAGCTTGTCGGCCAGGGCTTCGATAATGGCGAAGCTGTCCTTGGAACCCACGCCACGCCCGCCCGAGACGACACGGCCCGCCGAAGTCAGTTCGGGACGGTCCGATGCCGCAACCTCGTCGCCGATCCACGAGGACAGCGCCGGGTCATCGGCCAGGGTCGCATCGCTGACGGGGGCATTGCCGCCCGAACCCGCCGCGTCGAAGCTGGCAGTGCGGATGGTCATGACCTTCTTTGTGTCGCGCGACCGGACGGTCTGGATGGCGTTGCCGGCATAAACCGGGCGCTCGAACGTGTCTGCATCCACGACCTTGGACACTTCGGGGATCACCATCACGTCCAGAAGCGCGGCCACGCGCGGCATGACGTTCTTGGCATCGGTTGTGGCAGGTGCCGCGATGTGGTCATAGTCGGAGGCCAAGTTCGCCAGCAGCGCCGCGGTCGGTTCGGCAAGGCGGTGGCCATAGCGGGCATCCTCGGCCACCAGCACGCGGGCCACGCCAGCGATGGTCGCGGCCTCGGCAGCGGCGTCGCGCGCGCTTGCGCCGGCACAAAGCACCGTCACGTCGCCCAGCGAGGCGACCGCGTTCACGGCCTTGGCGGTGGCATCACGGTTCAGCACGCCACTTGTCACTTCGCCCAGAAGAAGAACAGCCATCAGATCACCCCCGCTTCTTTCAGCTTGCCCACCAGTTCATCGACGGAACCGACCTTGATGCCGGCGCTGCGGCCTTCGGGTTCGCGCGTCGAGACCACCTCGAGGCGCGGCGTCACGTCAACGCCGTAATCGGCCGCGGATTTTTCCTCGAGCGGCTTTTTCTTGGCCTTCATGATGTTGGGAAGGCTGGCATAGCGCGGCTCGTTCAGGCGCAGGTCGGCGGTCACGATCGCGGGCAGCGCCACGCTGATCGTCTGCAGGCCGCCGTCCACCTCGCGCGTGACCGTGGCCGCATCGCCCTCGATCTCGACCTTGCTGGCGAAGGTGGCCTGGCCCCAGCCCAGAAGCGCCGCCAGCATCTGCCCGGTCGCGTTCATGTCGTTGTCGATCGCCTGCTTGCCCGCGATCACCAGGCGGGGCTGTTCGGCATCGACCACGGCCTTGAGGATCTTGGCCACTGCCAGGGGTTCGATGTCCTGGTGCACGTCATCGGCTGCCACGACCAGGATCGCCCGGTCCGCGCCCATCGCAAGCGCCGTGCGCAGCGTCTCGCCCGCCTGCTTGACGCCGATCGAGACAACCACGACCTCCTCGGCCGCGCCCTTTTCCTTCAGCCGGATGGCTTCCTCGACCGCGATCTCGTCGAAGGGGTTCATCGACATCTTCACATTGGCCAGGTCGACGCCCGACCCGTCGGCCTTCACCCGGGCCTTCACGTTGTAGTCAATCACCCGCTTCACGGGCACAAGGATCTTCATGGGTTGCGCTCCCCCTTGGGCATGATTGTCGGGGGCAGTGTTACCGGCGGATCGCCGCGATGCACAACACAAAAGCGTCCCCCGACGCAGCGTTTGCGCCAGCATCCGGCGCGGCGGGTCAAGCCTAGCGGCTGGCCCCCGGCACCCACAGGATGTCGTCCGCCCCGCCATTGTTGGCAATGCGGGCCGCGACGAACAGCCAGTCCGACAGGCGGTTCAGATAGCGCACGGCCGCAGCATTCACGTCGCCGCCGGTGGCAAGATCGGTCGCGCGGCGTTCGGCCCGGCGGGCCACCGTGCGCGACAGGTGCAGATGCGCGGACAGGACCGATCCCCCCGGCAGGATGAAGCTGCGCAGCGGGTTCAGGTGGGCGTTCATCGCGTCGATCTCGGCCTCAAGGCGGGTCACCTGGGCGTCGATGATCCGCAGGACCGGATACCCGGCCTGGTCGTCCGCAGCCATGTTCGGCCGCGCCAGATCCGCGCCCAGGTCGAACAGGTCGTTCTGGATCACGCCGATGCGTCCGGCCAAGTCTCCGGTCGCGTGAAGGCGGCAAAGGCCCAGCGTCGCGTTCAGTTCGTCCACCGTGCCATAGGCCTCGACGCGCGGGTCGTGCTTGGCGACGCGCGTGCCGTCCGACAGGGCGGTGTCGCCCTTGTCGCCGGTGCGGGTATAGATGCGGTTCAGGACGACCATCAGCGGCCGCCCAGCCAGACGAACAGCATGATCAGCGCCACTGCCACCGCCTGGGCGATCAGACGCCACCGCATCATCCGGTTGCCGTTCTTGCGGTTGAATTCGCCGCCCTTGGCGAAGCCGCCGATGCCCGTGGCCAGGATCGCCAGCACCGCCAGCATCGCCGCCACGATCACGTAGAAGAGGGGGTCGTCAGTCATGTCCACCGCCTTTCATTGGCCCGGACCCTAGCCGTGGCGCGCGAACCAGTCCAGAGCGCGCGTCGGCAGAACCCGCCGGGCCGTGCCCGAAATCCAGGTCGGCGTCGTGACGTAATAGCGGGGCCGGGGGCGGGACGATGTCAGGGCATGGACGATCCGGTCGCTGACGGCGGATGGATGGAGTTCGAAGCGGTCCTTCTTCGCGGCAGGTTCGTAAAGCCGCTTCAGCAGGCTGGCGCGGTATTCGTCGGCGCGGGCGCTGTTCCGCCAGTCCACCCAGCGTTCGAAATGCGGGATGGCATTCGCACGGATGCGGCTGGCGATGGGGCCGGGCTCGACCAGGATGACCTTAATGGGCGTGCCCACCATTTCCAGGCGCAGCACGTCGGTCAGGCCCTCCATCGCGAACTTGGTCGCGACATAGGGGCCGCGCCAGCGGATGCCGATCAGCCCCAGGACCGAGCTGATGTTGACGATCCGCCCGCCGTTCTGGCGGAAATGCGGGATCAGCCGGACGGTCAGGTCATGGGTGCCGAACAGGTTCGTCTCGAAGATCGCGCGGAGCGCGCCGCGGGGCATGTCCTCGACCGCGCCGGGCAGGGCAAAGGCCGCATTGTTGACAAGCGCGTCCAGCGGACCGCCCGCCAGCACCTGGTCGACCAGTCGCGCGACGCTGTTCTCGTCGGCCAGTTCGAGGTGGTGGCACTCGATCCCTTCGGCGCGGCGGGCGGCGATGTCTTCCGGCTTGCGGCAGGTGGCGACGACCTGCCAGCCCAGCGACTGCATCCGCCGCGCGGCATCCAGCCCGATGCCGGACGAGCAGCCGGTGATCAGGACGCGTCGGCTCATGGGGCCGTCTGGGACAGGAACCGGCCGGCGACATAGCCGACACGGCCATCGGCGTCGCGGATATTGACCCATTCCGCATCGGTCGGTCCCAGTGGCTGCACCGCCGTTCCCCGCACCAGAGAGGATACGACCCGGTCGCCTGTCGAAGGCCCGGCCCGCATGTTGACCCGGTCGCCAGTCACGTAAAGCACCGGCCCGTCCGGAAGCGCCGTCGCCACGGGGGTTTCGCCCGCATATTCGGGCGAGGGGCGCAGGGCGGGGCCTGGGAAGCGCTGCACCTGCTGGGGGGTCTGGCTTTCGGCCTCGACCACGACGGGGGTGATCTCGGCGGGCGCGACGGGTTCGGGGACCGGGCCTAGCGGGGCCATGCGTTCGTCCGGCGCGGGCTGGCGGTCGGCGCGCAGGTTTCCGTCACCCAAGGCGGACAGGATCACGAACAGCGCGGCCAAGGTCGCCAGAATCAGCGCGCCCAGTCTGATCATCGGTGCCCCCCTGCGACCCTTCGGATCTTGTTAACCTATGATGCAGCGCAACGCCAACCGCGCAAAGGCGTTCCGCGATTCCCGCTGGACCGCGCGGCTGCCGCGTCCTATCTGATGCGGCATGTCCAGCCTGCCCCCCGAACCCCCCGTCGACCCCGAAGACAACACCCAGTCCGAACCCCTCAGCCGTGCCATCGGCGAGCGGTATCTGACCTATGCCTTGTCCACCATCATGCACCGGGCGCTGCCCGATGCGCGCGACGGGCTGAAGCCGGTGCACCGCCGCATCCTTTACGCGATGCGCGAATTGCGGCTGGCGTCCAGCGGGGCGTTCCGCAAGTCGGCCAAGATCACCGGCGACGTGATGGGCAACTATCACCCGCATGGGGATGCCGCGATCTATGACGCGATGGCGCGGCTGGCCCAGGATTTCGCCATGCGCTATCCGCTGGTGAACGGGCAGGGCAACTTCGGCAATATCGACGGCGACAACCCCGCCGCCGCCCGCTATACCGAGGCGCGGCTGGCTGCGACATCGGAAAGCCTGATGGACGGGCTGGCCGAGAATGCGGTCGATTTCCGTCCGAACTACGACGGCACCCTGACCGAACCGGTGGTGCTGCCCGCGGCCTTCCCGAACCTGCTGGCCAATGGCGCATCGGGCATCGCCGTCGGCATGGCCACGAACATCCCGCCCCACAACCTGCACGAGGTGGTGGACGCCTGCCTGCATCTGATCAAGACGCCGGACGCCCGCGACGACACGCTGGCGGGCATCCTGCAAGGGCCAGATTTCCCGACGGGCGGCGTCATCGTGGAAAACCGCGACACCATTTCGGAAATCTATCGCACC
Organism: Paracoccus aerius; assembly: GCF_014656455.1. GTDB lineage: Bacteria > Pseudomonadota > Alphaproteobacteria > Rhodobacterales > Rhodobacteraceae > Paracoccus > Paracoccus aerius. The sequence goes on along the minus strand of NZ_BNCL01000004.1, from coordinate 5,163 downwards.
GGCCGCGGCGCCTTCCGGGTCCGCGCCCGCTGGGCGGTCGAGGATCTGGGCCGCGGCCAATGGCAGGTCGTCGTGACCGAGATCCCCTACCAGGTCCAGAAGTCCAAGCTGATCGAGCGGCTTGCCGAACTGATCCAGACCCGCAAGATCCCGATCCTGGCCGACGTGCGCGACGAATCCGCCGAGGACATCCGCATCGTGTTGGAGCCCAAGGCCCGCACGGTCGATCCCGAACAGCTGATGGGCGCGCTGTTCCGCGTGAGCGACCTGGAAATCCGCTTCAACATGAACATGAACGTGCTGATCGACGGCCGCGTGCCCAAGGTCTGCTCGCTCAAGGAGGTGCTGCGTGCGTTCCTGGACCATCGCCGCGACGTTCTGGTGCGGCGCGCGACCTTCCGGCTGGACAAGATCGCCTCACGGCTCGAGGTGCTGGAAGGCTATCTGGTCGCCTATCTGAACCTGGACCGCGTGATCGAGATCATCCGCAACGAGGACGATCCCAAGGCCGTGATGATTGCCGAATTCGCCCTGACCGAGGTGCAGGTCGAGGCAATCCTGAACATGCGCCTGCGCGCCTTGCGCAAGCTGGAAGAAATCGAGCTGCGCGCCGAACGCGATGCCCTGCAAGAGGAACGGCAGGGCCTTCAGGCCATGCTGGCCGACGAGGGCGTGCAATGGGCGCGGATCGCGGCCGAGTTGAAGGAGGTGCGCAACCTGTTCGGCAAGTCCAAGCCCCAGGGTCAGCGCCGCACCCAGATCGCCGAGGCTCACGAGATCGCGCCCCTGGACATGGAGTCCATGATCGAGCGCGAGCCACTGACGGTGATCCTGTCCAGGATGGGCTGGATCCGCGCCATGAAGGGCCACCAGCCGCTGGACGCCGAGGTCAAGTTCAAGGACGGCGACGGCCCCGGTTTCGCCATCCATGCCGAGACGACCGACAAGCTGATGATCTTCGCCTCGAACGGTCGCTTCTATACGCTGCCCGCCAACAGCCTGCCCGGCGGCCGCGGGATGGGAGAGCCGCTGCGCCTGATGATCGACCTGCCCAACGAGGCCGAGGTGATCGCCATGTTCCCCTGGCGCGAGGACCAGCGATACCTGGTCGCATCGAGGTCGGGGGACGGGTTCGTCGTCGGGGCGGGCGACATCCTGGCGCAGACCAAGACCGGCAAGCAGGTCCTGAACGGCGACGCCTTGTTGTGCCGCCCGGTCAGCGGCGATCATGTCGCCGTGGTCGGCACGAACCGCAAGATGCTGGTCTTCCCGCTGTCCGACCTGCCCGAAATGTCGCGCGGCAAGGGCGTCAAGCTGCAGAAATACCGCAGCGGCGGCGGGCTGGTGGCCGATGACACGCTGTCGGACGCGGCCTTCATCGCCTTGGCGGACGGGCTTCGCTGGCAGGAAAGCGGCGGTCGCACCCGCACCGAGCCTGACCTGACCGCCTGGCTGGGCAAGCGCGCAAGCGCCGGAAGCATGGCTCCGCGTGGTTTCCCGCGGGACAACAAGTTCAACTGACGAAGGGCTGCCGCCCTTCGACGCAATTTTTTTCCCGGGGGCTTCGCCCCGTCCTTCGCATGCGAAGGGCTCCCCAGGATATTTGGAACCAGAATGATGGGGCGGCCCCCTGCTGCGCCGGCATGATGCGGCCCGGCAGGGGGCTTTCACTCTGGACGGTCATCGGCGTCCCCGCCTGTACCGTGATCCGGTTATGCCCCGGAAATTCTTTCGTTCTGGTTAAAATATCCCTGCCGGAGGCAAGAATTTTTTCTTAAAGGCCGCTGCCGCCGACCGACCCGAAGTATTCGCCGGTGATGTAGCTTGCCTCGTCCGAGGCCAGCAGGACATAGATCGGCGCTATCTCGACGGGCTGGCCGGGGCGGCAGAGGGGCTGGTTTTTGCCGTGCTCTGCCGCCTTCTGGGTGGGTTGCCCACCCGAGACCTGCAGGGCGGTCCAATAAGGGCCGGGGCAGACGGCGTTCACGCGGATGCCGCGCGGTGCAAGCTGCTTGGCCAGGGACTGCGCGAAGGCGACATTGGCGGCCTTGCTCTGGGCATAGTCGAACAGAATATCCGACGGAGAGAAGGCCTGCACCGACGAGGTGATGATGATCGAGGCCCCCGGCTCCAGGTGCGGCAGGGCCGCGCGGGTGACCCAGAAGGGCGCATAGACATTCGTCTTCATCGTCGCGTCGAAAGCTTCGGTGGTCAGATCCTCCAGCTTTTCGCAGAACTGCTGGTGGCCGGCGTTGTTGACCAGGATGTCCAGCCCGCCAAGACCCTCGACCGCCTGACCGACCAGGGACTTACAGAAATCCTCGTCCCTCAGATCACCGGGAATGGAAATGGCCTTGCGCCCCTCGGCCTTTATGAGGGCCAGGACCTTGTCGGCGTCCTCCTGTTCCTGCGGCAGGTAGTTGATCGCGACATCGGCCCCTTCGCGGGCGAAGGCAATGGCCGCGGCGGCGCCGATGCCGCTGTCGCCGCCGGTGATCAGGGCGCGCTTGCCCGACAAGCGGCCGCTGCCGCGATAGCTGGTCTCGCCATGGTCGGGCAGGGGATCCATCCGGCTGGCAAGGCCGGGAAAGGCCTGTTCCTGCTTGGGGAAGTCGGGTTTGGCAAGGCTGGGATCGGCGATCGCGCCGCTGCGGAAGGGCTGGTCGGTGGACATGGGGTTCCTTTCGGTTGCCCTGTCCAACCAGCCCCGGCGGCAAGGGTTCCCCCTTAGCGGCGGCGCACCAGCTTCCAGCCCGTGATCATCGGCCGGACCAGATCCTCGCGCTTCCACAGGCGATAGAACAGGATCACGGCCCAGTGCAGCAGGACCAGGATCAGGATCAGGTCGGCGCCCCGGTGATGCCACCGCAGTGCCATGCGCGAGGTGTCGGAACTGACCTGCGAAGCCAGGGGGCCGACATTGATGTAATCGTCGGGATCGGCGAAAAGCCCGGTCGTCACCTGCAGGATCAGCACCGCCAGCATCGCCACCACCGCCAAAGCGCCGACGGGGCTGTGGCCGGGCCAACGGCTGGGACGGCGGCGCATCATCTCGGGGACATAGGCGGCCACGGCGCGCGGTCCGCGCAGGAAGCGGCTGAACCGGGCCGAGGGGGGGCCGACAAAGCCCCAGACCAGCCGGAAGGCCAGCAGCGCGATCACCGCGTAGCCCAGCCAGAAATGCAGCGTCATGTCGGCGGGGCCGAGCTTGCCCAAAAGCCAGTTGGCGATCACAAGGATCGCCAGCGACCAGTGGAAGATGCGCAGCGCCGGGTCCCAGACCCTTTCGCGCCGCGCCGCGCCGTCCTGCATCAGTCTGCCTGGCGATAGTCGTCGTGGCAGGCCTTGCAGGCGCCGCCCAGCTTTTGCAGCACGGGGCCGATGCTTTCCTGCCCGCCGGCCACGGCCTCGGGGCTGCCTGCCGCCGCTTCGGTCAGGGCGGCGAACTTGGCGCCGAAGTCGTCGGGGTTTTCCCAGATCGCGGGCAGCGCGTCGGAATCGTCCATGTCCGCCGAGGACGTTCCCTCGACGAACAGCGCCGGCCCGTCATATTGGGTCAGCGCCACGATGTTGGCGGCGGCGCGGCTGGCCCCGGCCTCGTCATAGGCGATCTCGCCCTTGGCCATGCCGGCCAGCTGGCCCATGTTGATCCCCAGCATGGTCATGTAGCCGTGCCGGGCCTCGACGGCGTCCTCGGCTGCCTCCTCGGCGGATTGCGCAAGGGCAAGGGCTGGAAGGGACAGGGCGGCGGCAAGGGCAAGGGCTTTGATTGCAGGCATCGGCTGGCTCCTGAAAAGGCACTGGCTTGGGTGAAAAGGCTTCAGGAAAAGACTGGCAGAATCAATCCGCTGGATCAATCGGGCCATTGGGCGATCACGCATTTGCGAAAACGGCCCCCGCGGGGGCCATTTTGGCGGATCAGTTGTAAAGCTTGGTCGCACCGACCTCGGCATGGATCTCGTTGACCGTGGGGCGGTCGAGGTTCATCGCGCGGGCCAGCCGGTCCAGATAGCGGGCCTCGTCCTCGTGATCCAGGTCGATGGCCAGAAGCGACATCAGGTAGACCTGGGATTCAAGCCCCTTGGGCACCTCGCGGGCCAGGGCCTCGGGGTCCACGGGGGCGGCCATCTGTTCGCGGATGAACGCGCGCTCTTCCTCGTCCAGTTCGTCGCCCAGCTTGCCCAGAAGGCGCTGCTTTTCCTCCTCGTCGATGGTTCCGTCGGATTTGGCGGCCTGGATCATCGCGCGCAGCATCAGGCCCGCGACCGCGTTCTGTTCGGGGGTCGGGGCGACCTCGGGCTCGCCTTTGTTGATGACGGCGTCGTTGAACAATTCGCCGAAGCTGGCGTCGTTGGTGGGCTGGGAATCCTTGCGCGCCAGGCTGCCTGCGACACCGCCCGCGGCAGCGCCCCCCAAAAGCCCGCCCAGCAGGTCGCCCAAGCCCCCGCCGGCGCCGGCGCTGCGGGTCTTGCTTCCGCCGCCAAGCTGGTTCAGCAGGTCGCCCAGGCCGCCCGAACCGCCGGCACTGCCGCCGGTGCGGGCCTTGTTGGTCAGGTTGTCCAGAATGCCGCCAAGCCCGCCCTGCGCGCCGCGCGACTGAGGCCCGCCATAGCGCGACCCGCTGCCCGGCCGGCCGCCGCCCAGCACCTGGCCCAGCATGTCACCCAGGTTGCCGCCCTGGCCGGGCCCGGTGTTGTTGCCGAAAAGATCGCCCAGAAGCCCGCCCTGGCCGCTGCGGCGTTGCGGGATCTGTCCGCCGGGGCGGCCCTGCTGGCGCTGCTGCATGGCGGTGCCAAGGCCCTTGGCAAGAATGACTCCGGCCGCGACACGGCCCAGGGTTTTCATCAGGCTCATCGAATACATCCTCCACTGCGGGGTGGGTGAAGACACAAGGGCCACCCCGGTCGCCCTCGAACAGAACTGTGCCCGGAATGGTTCCTTCACACAACGGACAGGGCGGTCCCGGCAGCCCAGGCCCAGCACGCGCGGGCGCCCTTGATTTTTCCCAAGCCGGCTTATACATCGCGGCGCACGTCAATTCGGGGCCGTCTTCGCCATGCCCCGCGATCAGGAGGCCATCATGGCAAAGGCAAAGTTTGAACGGACGAAACCGCACGTCAACATTGGCACGATTGGTCACGTTGACCACGGCAAGACGACGCT